>CAKZVD010000093.1 GCA_937922085.1 uncultured Tenacibaculum sp.
AAGCCTATTAAAATTAAAAAACATCATAGAAGAGCTAAAAGTATATTCAAATATGGATTGAATTTCATTGCTAATATATTTTTAAACGCTAAAAATCAAAATAATATAAATATCTATAAATTTTTGTCATGTACTTAGATAATATTCAATAAAATAAAGAGAGTGTTTTTTTTCATGTTTGTTTTGTGAAATTTTCACAGCTATTTAATAAATAAAAAGGAAAAGAATTCTGTTTTTTGTATAGAAGTAGCGTTTTATACCTAATCAATAGCAACTCTATAAATTCCATTACCCCATGATCCAATAACTATTTGATTTTTGTCAGTTATTATTTCAGAAATTGTGTCAAAGTCCACACTATCTATCTTTATCCATTTATCATTTTTTAATATAAAAACACCTTGTTTCCAACTACCAATAATTAATGTTTTATTATCAATCATGTTAATCTGACTGAGACCAATTTGAGGGGTATTAGGAAGTTCTTTCCAGTTATTTCCTCCATCCTTACTATGATATATAGCGCTTAAATTTGCTCCACTTTTACTTGTTGCAACCCAAATATTTTTAGAATCTTCAGATATTTTCATGTCCCAACACGTTTTCCCTTTAGTATCTAAAACTTGTTTCCATGTATTTCCTTGATCAATAGATTTCCAAACTCCTTTACTATAAGTTTGTGCATAAACAATACGATCATTTTTTGTGTCTAATTCTATAGACCAAGCAAATTGAAAACTAGTATTAATAACTTCAGGTGTACATCTAATCCAAGTACTTCCTCCATCTATACTTTTAATTACACCAAAAGAAGAAGTTGCTGCATATACAAGTAAAGGGTTTTGAATTCCAGTTTTTATACTCCTAATATCTGAAGAAGGAAAATTTACATCTCTTTTCCATGTTTTTCCTTGATCCTTACTTTTATATAAACCATCTTTCCAAGTACCTGCGTATATAGTGTTTGTTAGATCGGATGCAACAGCAATAGCTTGTATATCGGAAGTATAAGGACTTATAGAACTTCCATTATTAAGTGGTTTCCACGTTTTTCCAAAGTCTGTACTTTTATGAATAGTTCCAGTATTCAGTTTTTTTCCTTTTAAACCCGCATATAATTCAGAAGAATTGGTAGGAGAGCCCCCAATAGATCTTATTATTTTTCCTTTTAATCCGTATTTTAATGAGTCAGATTGAGAAAAACTGATTTTGTATAAAAAAAAGAACAATATTATACCTACTATGTTTTTCATGGATGTTTGTTTTATCCAAATTTAATATTAAAAGCCTAAATGCAAGATTAAAAAGACAAATGATTTATGTTGAGTGTTGTATATGTACTTTTGTTTAAGTAGTATTTGTTTTTAAACAGAATATAGCTTTAATTCTTACTTATTTTCTGTAAGTAAATTTTAGCAGTTAAATACTGTCTATTGGTTTTGTAGTTTTTTTTCTTTTCAAAATGAACTGATAATAATTTACCCATTTGCTCTTGCTCTAGGTAATTAATCAATTTTAAAAGAGGATGGTAATTTCCTTTTACCTCAAAGATTAATGTTTCTGTTGTTGTTTGGTTCTCTGTAAATAAATGAGGAGCATTAAAATCTACAATTTGTAGTTTTTCTTCTATAGAAAAGTTAGTTACATTTTGTAAGATAGTTTGCTGAAAAGAATTTTGTATAGAAATATTTCGAGACGTTAAAATAGAATCAATATGTCTGTTTTTTCGTTGTAAAAAGTTAATTTTAGTACCTGCATTATCCAGTAATTCCTTTTCTTTTAATTCTTGTTTATATTTGTTTTTATAAGTAATCGTTTTCTTAATAGCGAATTGGTACACTAGAAATAAAGATAAAAGAAACCCTATTAATAAACCTATGTTTTTTTGTTTACTATTCATGGTTTCTACTTATTAATAATTCAAAAGAACTCCTAGTAGTCCCTTTTTTACTAAAATCTAAAATAGTAACCGTATCTACCCATTTTTCCTTTTCTAAAGCATCTATAAATAATGTAAAATCAGGATTATCTTTTACAATACCTCCCACAAATATTTTTTGAAAATCGACTTTTATTTCTTTTCCTTTTTTAAATCGACTAATAATTGGCTGATAATTAATAGCTGTTAATAAGATACTATTAGGTACCAACTGGCCAATTTTATCTAAATATACAGCAACTTTAGATTGAGAAGCAGATTGTAAACTTTCTAAAACCATTTCTTTTGTTTTTACTTCTTTTTGTAATGAAAGAAGCTGGTCTTTGTAAGTTTTATTTAAAGAAAGCTCGGCAGATAATCGATCCGATTTTGAGAAGTAATTATTAAAAACAAAAAAATTAACTAACAGAATTAATAATAAAAAACCTAAAGCCAAACTTAAGCTGTTAGAGAAGAATTTCTTTTTCTCATATATAGCTGTTAATTGATTGTTTACATCTTCAAGGCCTAAAAAAGTGTTTGTATAATAGGATAGAATACCGCTTAACGATAAAACATCATAATTAGAGATTTCTAAACCATTAATAGAAAAGTATTGCTTTTCCGAATCGCGTTTTTCAATACGATCTATTTGGGTTTCATTTAAAATAATAGTGCTATTTGTTGTAGTAATAGTACTATTGGGTTGTATGTAATTTAGTAGGTTTTTAATAGTTAAGTTACCTAAACCAATTCCTATAATTGCAATCTCTTTATCTGTATATGTTTTTATAACTGCATCTACATACTCTTTTCTTGCAATAGCTACAAAAGACTCTTCATCATTACTATAAGTATCAAAATAAAAATCAGAAATTGTAATGTTAGGAAAAGCTTCCTGTACCAATATCAAATTACTTTCATTAGTAAATGAAACCTTTTTTGTAAGTACTTGTTTGTTATTAATAACTAAAAATAAATGCTTTACAATATCTTTAGAGAATTCATTTAGGGTGGTAAATTGTGAATTGTTTTTTACCACCAACTCTTTCTTCTTTTTTTCTAATTGCAAGAAGTTAATTTGGTCTTTACCATTGCGTACAGTATGCTCAGCAGCACTATATACAGAACCATATGTGAATTTACGAGGAAACACTAACGAATAATTGTAGGTTTAATTAATACTGAAAGTTTACTTTTAGAAGCAGTTCTTGTACGTTTACTAAAAAACCATTTTATAACAGGAATTCTTGCTAAGAAAGGAATTCCAGAACCTGTATTATTTTTCTTATTTTCTTCTAAACCACCTAATATTACAACATCTTGATCGCCTACACGAATGGTTGAATTGAACTCACGTGTATTTAAACCAGGAGGCGCATCGGGAGCGATTCTTGCTCCGTCATTAAAAGCAGATTGCATTACATTAACACTTAATGTTATTTGTTCATCTCCAGAAACAATTGGGCGAATTGAAATGGTTAAATCAGCATCAATTGGGATGTAATTATTGGTTTGTATGGTTTGCGGATTTTGAGATCCGATTACATCAGTTCTTTCTACTCTGTAATAAGAACGTTCACCGTTAGATAAAGTAGCTTGATGCCCGTTTAATGTAGAAAGTTTAGGTGTAGAACGTACTTTTACATCTCCGTTTGTTTCTAATAATTTAATTTTAGCAAAGAAATTAGGGAGTACTTTACCTACATTTAAAGAACCAAAACCATCAAATCCGCCAATAATTTTATTAATAGTAGAAGAACCTAAAGTTACGCCTTCTGTAGGAAATATGGCACCACTATCTTTTATAGGACTCTCACCTAATCCTAAATCTATTCCTGTAGAAATAGTAGAGGAATTACTTACCTCTAGAATCATTACCTCTATTAAAACAACAGGTACAGGTTTGTCTATTTTAGTTATGAATTCTTTAAAACGTTCAATTTTCTGAGCATCGCCACTTACAATAAAAGTATTGTGCTCTATATCTGTTTTAATTTCTAAATCTTGTGTAATTTCTTTAGGTAAGATATTTACTAAAGCTTCTGATTTAGAACTGTAATCTCCAAAAGTTTGACTACTTCTAGTATTTATTCGTTGCTGACTGTTAAAGTTTGAATTTCTATTTCCTCCTAAGTTTCTGTTTCCATTAGAATTTATGTTGGAGTTATTATTTAGACCGTTAGAAGAAGAATTAAAGCCAGAATTAATACCACCAAAATTTCCACCACCAGAAAAACCGCCACCTCTGTTACTACCAGTTTGTAAAGGCTGATTCATAATTTCTATAGAACGATGCATTAAAGGGATGATAACAGAACTCCTTAAAGAGGCTTGTTGTTGTTTTCCGAAATAATAGATGTCATTTTTTTTCTTATAAGTAAACTCTGAATCTTCTAAAATTTTAACTAATAAATTCTCATAGGTAATACGTTTTGCCTTAACAGAAGCAGTACCAATATTCGTTAAAGGAGCATTGGTAAACATGTTTATGTTTAACTGATTACCGATATCTTTTATAATAGAATTAATAGGTGTGTTTTCAAAATCAACTTCTACCAATTGTTTGGTACTATCAATCACTTTAAAAAAGAAATTAGCATCATTATAACGCCTAGGTTTTGTAATACCTCCGTTTTGATTACGTTGTCCGTTTCTGCTATTTCTATTGCTGTTTGAATTGTTCGACTGTGCTACAGGGTTAAACTCTCCTTCAAATAAATAATAATCATCTTTTGTGGTAATAACAGTTAAGTTATTAGAAAAAGCCAACTTATCCATGGCACTTTTAAAAGACTTATTTTTAATGTATCCAGAAATTGTTTTGTTTCCTAAACCCGGAGAAAAAACTAGGTTTTTACCCGTAATATCTGTTATTTTCTTAAAAGCAACAGCAAGTGTATCGTTTTGTAATTCTATAGAAAATAAATCATTTAAATTATCATACTCTATAGCAATAGATCTGCTTGTTTTTCTTTTAGGAACAACAACAGGATTGTATTTTTTTAAAGAGATAATATTACCTGTAACTTCAAAAGTTAAACGATGTTCTTTACATAAATACAAAATAATATCTTTTACTTTAGCGTTCGAAAAGTTATGGGTTAAAGTAATGTTCTGAATATCTGAAGTAACACTTAGGTTTACTTTTTTTGCTTTACCAACGGCTCTAACAAAAGTAGAAAGTTGTGTGTCGCTTACATTAAAATCAACAGTTTGCGATAATCCTACAATCGATTGTTGTAACTTTTGTAATTGCTCTTGCAGTTTTTCTATTCGTTCTTTTTCTTTTCCGTTATTTTCTTGTGAATAGGTTGTTAAATTTCCTACAAACCATAGAAATAAGGATAATAAAAAATATTTTTTTAGCATTTTATTTTAATTTACCGTAAAACTTAAAGTAGTAGAGATGGTTTCATATTCAGAGTTTCTGGCATTTATTTGCCATTGATAGCTTCCTTTAGAAAATTCTTTCTTAAGAGTAGTGGTTGCTACAAGTGTATCTAAAACTATTTGTGGTGTATTAAAAAAGCTAGGTGTAACCACTTGTACATGATATTCGTCAGCACTTTCTATAGCATCCCATGTAAAAGTAACAGTTCCTTCAGGAATTTCACTTCGGTCAGTAGGCGTATTAATGGTCATTTCTTCATTAGAAATATCATCCACAAATATAGCTTCACAAGAAAAGCAAGCGAGTAGGGGTAGCATCAAAAATAAGATCTTTTTCATAGGACTAAAATTCAAAACTACTTTTAGTAAGTTCTTGTTCTAATTTTTCAGGATTCCTTTTGGTCATAGACGTACAAACACTTCCTTCATCTACAAGAGTCGCAATTCGTATTTTTCTTCTAGAGCTAGCCTCCCAACAAAAAGAAGCTAGTTTATAACCAAAAAGTGTCGATTTTGTTAAATCTAATCGATCTACCATTTTCCCTTTTTTATAAAACACAAACCATTGTTTTGTATGCGCATCTGTTTGTAAATAAACAGCATCTGCTTTTTTAAAACTACGAGTAAAAGTAGCACTTGGTATTATTTGTAAACCAGCAACTAACGTAGCTCTTGGGCTTCTTTTTAAATAATTAAAAATAGAAGTTTGTTTGTTTAATGTTTCTACAACACTAACTTTATCTTCTATTTCAATATTTAAATAGGTAGGTTTTGGTTGAATACTATCATTATAAACAATGTTAGTAGTTGTTTTTTTATGATGATTCGCTTTTTTATATTTATTGAAAATCGATTTAGTAAAAACTTTTTCAATAACTCTTAAACGAACCTTGTCTTCATATTTAGGAATACCTATTGTTGTAAAATCTGTTTTATGCACCGATTTTTGTTTTTTACCAACAACACCTAACTCTGTATAGGATAACGGAGTGTAATAATCGTGTTTTTGTGGCAAAGTGCTACACGACATAAAAACGAGTATGCACAAAAAGAATAGCAATTTTCTCATATATACTTATAAATGTATAAAATTTATCTGCAAAAGTAGTATAAATATTTTACTTTTGGGGTATCTAAATACAAACTATGAATTTTAAGAAAAGGTTTTTAACTAAAAGAGTAGCAGCATTTAATCTACAAGAGTTGTTAGTTGTATTGGTAATTATCGGAATTCTAATTCTGATTGCTTTGCCTAACTTAATGCCAATGATTGCAAAAGCAAAAAGTTTAGAGGCGCAAACACAATTAAAACATGTGTATAGTTTACAAAGAAATCACTTTTTTATGCATTCTAAATATGCGAATGATTTTAACTCGATCGATTTTATAGCGCCTACCAGTGTTAAGGAAAACGGAAAGTCTAATTATAGTTATCAAATTATAGAAGCTACTAATAATTCTTTTAAAGCAAAGGCAGTTGCAGTAACTGATTTTGATGGAGATGGTGTTTTAAATGTTTGGCAAATAGACCAAGATCAGAACTTAACAGAGTTAGTGAAGGATTGATTTTTGTTGTTTTTACAAACAAGCCTAAGTTTTATGAATCAAGATCAAATAATAACATTTTTAATCGCCATTGTTTCGTTACTTATATTTCTTAAATATAAGAGAGAAAATAAAATAGATTCAAGTTCAGATTCTGATGACTTTGATCATTTCAACCATTTTGATGATTCTAATTCAGGTTCAGATCCTGATCATTTTGGTTCTGATGATTCTGATTAGCTTTACTTATGACATTTATTAATAGATTAAAAAAGTATACCATTGAAGAATTGATAGAGCACATTAGTTCTAATAACTACGAAAAAGAGTTTATTGCTAATAAGATAATGAAAAGTACTATTGTTCTTTCTGAACAAGAAGAGTTACTAAATAAAATAGCGATAGCCTATAAAAGAATAAATGAACCTTTAGAACTAGAATTGGTTCTTTTCTATTTATTTTTTCCTTTTGGTTTTGTAAATTCATTTTCAGATACAGACGATGAGAATATTGAAAGGTTTAAACGATTTCTGTTTTTAAGAAAAATAAAAGAATATTATGTGTATTCTATAATAGGGCTTGTTACTTATACTATACTTGGTGTTGTTATTCCTATAGTCTTTGATTTGATTTCTTAGAATTGTAAAAGCATGTTGTAAAGCAGATAACGCGGATTTACAATCCGTGTCCACACACAATATCGATAATACTGTCTCAAGAATAAAAACTTATTTCAATTTTTTAAAGTAAGTTCTTTACATGTTTATTGTTTTTGCACTGATTGTAAATCAATTCGGTTTTTTATTTATTCATGCTAGACACGAGAGATATTGCTTTGCTACCGTTTTTTTTGTTCATTATAATAATCAATATTAAGATAATATTGATTGTTGTTTTTATTTGTATAACATAAAAAAACAGAGTTGTTTTGAAGACTAATTACAGGGAAGTAAAATACGTTATTTTTATAATCTCTTTTAGTGTAACTATCATAACTTATTACACCATATTTTTTCTGAATATAATTTTTAAGTTCCAATTCATCTTTAGCTAATTTTAACTTCCAACTTTTCTTTTTTACTATTCCGCTACGTCCATCAAACTCTAATTGAACTAAAGTATCTTTTACTGTTTTTTCATAAATAAGTAAATCAGCAACTATCCTATTATAACCTTGATTATACAAGTTAATATTATTAAAAGATTTAACTTTTATATTATTTAAATTCTCTATGTTGAAAGGAGTAGTATATATATGTTTCTCATCTTTCTTGCATCCTATAAATAATGAAATACATATTAATAAAAATGCTGTTATTTTTTTCATACTATCTAATCTTTAATTATTCGTATGCCCGGTTGCAAGTTAACGTAATTAGATTTTTTATCTATTTACGTTTTATACTTACTCATACTAGGCAAGGAAAATATTTCTGCCATATCGGGAAATTACATTACCCAATTCTCTTAGTTATTAAGAAAAAAAACCATAGTATTAATCCAAAACCTCCAGATAAAAGTATATTTATCTTAGTTATTTCTTCGGTTTTTAAAATAGAAAAAATGATATTAACACTTATTGTAATAGAACAAATATTGTAATAGAACAAAATAAAAGTAATAATAATATAAGTTTTATAAATTTATTTTTGATAACCATATTTTCTTACTGTTTAATCTTTAACTTTTTTTGACAGATAGCGCGGATTTGCAATCCGTGCCCACACACACAATATCGATAATACTATTCCAAAAATAAAAAACCTATTTCAATTTTTTAAGTAGATTCTTTACATATTCATTCTTCTTACTCACTAGAGCATTGATTGAAAATAAATACGATCAGATTTTTATATAGAGAGTGCCATGACGTAATACAAAACTTCAAAACAAGATAAACTATTTCTTAAAACAACAAAAACCACTTCGTAAAAGGTGGCTTTAGCTATTTTAATTTATTGTGTTTATAATCTTTATTTCTTACTCATACTCGGCACAGAAAAAATTTCTGCGCTATTAAATCCGATCGATCGGGGATACTAATGCTAAAAAAGCATATTCCTAAAAAAATAAAAACCACCTCGAAAGGTGGCTTTATATATTTTATTTTACTGTATTTGCTTACTCTTTATCGCTACTAGTTAAAAACTAGCAGTAGGCTTACTCAGACATTCTATGACCCAGCGGGGCATCGTGTTTTTGCCGTTATTAAAAGACAGCAACCTTATGTAAAATACACATAATTTTGCTGCCTAAAATTTATTGTTTTTTTATTTGTTTTTATCCATAGAATGCGGTAGCCTTAATCGGACATTCTAGCGCCATCTGGGGGTAATCATAGAATACTGGTTTCGTTAACCGTTACTTTGACATTTTCGCGCTATCTGGGGCTATTCTATTTACTTCATTGAAGTGTTTTTCTTCTTTATAAATTATTTTTTGCAACTTTCCATTAGAATAAAGTTCTGATAATATCAATTTATTCCTATGGTAACAATTCCAAAGCCCTACCTTTAAATCATCCTTAAAATATCCTTCTATTTCTAGTTTCCCATTATTATAATATTTCGCTTCTCCATCTAATTTATCATTATGGTAATTTTCTATACTTAAAATAGTATTCTTATAATAAGTTATTGACTTACCTTCTTTTACTCCATTCTTTAAATCTATTTCAGCAAATTTTTCTCCATTTTTTTTAAACAAATATGATTTACCTTCATTATTATTAGTATTCCAGTATATATATTCTAATTTTCCATTTTTATAATATCCTTTAGAAATAGTAACATTATGATCTTTATTTTTTTCTGTAAAACAAGAGCTAAGTGTAAAAAACACAATAACTCCAACTAATACATTTTTAAAGGCCTTCATTTTTTTTAGTGTTTTTTTTATCTTTATCAGACTTTTTCTTGTGTAATGCATTTAATTCACCAATAAACTTTTCATATGAAACATTTTTTCCATTTACAAAAAACTTATGTTCTTCTTTGTTTTCTTCGTCACTATTAAGTAATTCGGTTATATCAAGAACCAATAAAAGAGAAGCACTACTCCCTTTCTTTTTAGCTTCTTTCTTATATTCTCCATTTTTCTGCTTTTCTATAATAGAATCAAATTTTTCACTTCTTTTTTCAATATGAACAAAACTCTCATGTCCTATAGTAACCAAAGCTTCATCTGCCGATTCTTTTGTACCTATAAGAACATGAAAAGCAAGGTTGCCTGTAAGGCTTCGACTACTAGGTGACCTTGTTGGTTTTCCTGTTTTTGAAACTAAATAAGGTACAGTAATCCCTCCTTTATTTGTTCCAAATTGGTTGTCTCTAGTAGTGTACCAAATCGTATGTCTAGAATATTTACCATCTTTTTTTACTTTATAACCTAAAACATCTTGACCTGCACTTCCATATAATAGTAAGAACCTCTGACCTTCATTTGTTCCTAAAAATTTTTTAAATGCTTGCTGATGTCTAACACTTAAACCTGATATATCAATATAATTACCATCAGGATCTGTAAAGTAAACAGGGTTATTAGCTGTATAATTATAGGGAGATAAGTTATAATATTTATTAGCCAATTGATCAAGATTCATCCATCTTCCTAAAGCTGCATCATAGTTTCTAGCTCCGAAGTCGTACCATTGTATCTCTAATTCATCTTGATGTTCTTTTCCACTAAAACCAAGTTTTTGTGCATAAGCATTTCCAATCCCCGTATTTTTTACAGTATTATACCCTTTATGTTTGAGACCAAAAGGATAATAATTACTTTCCTCAATAATTTCTGTTGCAGCATCAATTACACCATCTTTGTCATTATCTGTATAAGACAGTCGAACATTTCCTAAATGATCTTTGTATTGATATACGTAATCAAATTTCCCAGTATTATCAGGCTTTACATAGCCCTCTGGATGG
>CAKZVD010000094.1 GCA_937922085.1 uncultured Tenacibaculum sp.
GAAGAAGGAACAAACAATGAACATTTTGTACACATTTCTGGTTTAATCGATGATATCAGAGAGAACGACAAAGTAGAGTTCGAACTTAAACAAGGAAAAAAAGGAGTTAACGCTGTTAACGTTAGAGTTTTATAATATATAATAACTTTCAATTTTTTAAGAAACGTAAAAACCCATCAAATTTTGATGGGTTTTTTGTGTTTTAAATAAAAAAACAGTTGTAAAACAAGAAGAAGTGACATAAAGCCACTTCTTTGTATTTTATCTATTTATTTAGATGGATAAAACTAGTAATCCAATTTTTTAAGATAATCTAGTTTTAGTTGCCAAATATCTAATTCATCTTTAAATCCTTGTATTCCTTTACGTACATTTTGTACTAAAGGATTGTCTTCAGTTGCATTAGAAATAAAACTTAAGTTATTTTCAAGTTGCTGCATATCTCTAACAGATTCACTAATTTTCTTACGAATAAAAAATTGTTCACTGTCTAGTTTTCTATAGTCTTCTTGAACTAGGTAATTATCTATAACATTTTTAAACTTCATCATTTCTATTTCTTCACGACCTAAGTTTAAATTCATTAAATGTGCATCAACAGCTTTATTGAATTTACCATCTAAATGGCGAGCATTTCTAGGTAAAGCGCCTAGATTTCTCCATTTTTCAATAGTTTCCTGTATTTGTTCAATAGTTAAACTTTCAGAGGCTTTAAATTCTTCGATGAATTCTTTTTTAGCAACTACAACAGCTTCAGATTCCTTATTTAATCCATTCCTATGAGCGTTCAATCTATCAAAATAGCCGTTACAAGCTGTTTTAAAACGTTTCCAAATATCATCTGAAAATTTTCTTGGAACATGTCCAATTTTTTTCCAATCAGATTGAATACGTTTCATTGTATTCGTTGCGTTTTCCCAATCTTCGCTAGTTTGCATGCTTTCTGCTAACTCAACCAATTCCATTTTCTTTTTTAGATTCTCAGTTTGAGAAGACTTTTCAATCTTATAGAAAACATTTTTGGCACTATTAAATCGCTTAGTAGCTTCTTTTAATTTTTGCCAAACAGCCTCACTTTTATTATAAGGGAGTTTACCTACATTAAAATACTCTTGGCGAAATGCTTCGATATCTTTTATGCTTTTTTGCCAATCTTTATGATTTGCATTTTTTGTATAATCGTATGCGTTTATTTTTTCAATTACAACCAATTTTGCATCAATAATTTCTTGATGCTTCGACTTCATATCTCTATAATAATCATGTCTTTTATCATGTAACTTTTTAGTAGCATCACTAAAACGATTCCAAACATCATCTCTAAATTCTCTACCTACAGGGCCAATATCTTCTTTCCACAAACGGTGTAATTCTTGTAGTTCTTTAAAAGCTACATTTACATCTTCTACTTCAGATAAGGCTTCTGCTCTAACAATTAATTTTTGTTTTTCTTCAAGATTATGTTTAAAATCTAGCTCTCTAAAATCTTGATTTAAATGAAGTAGATCATAAAAACGTTCTACATGATGATGGTAGGTTTTCCAAGTATCATTATAACGTGTTCTAGGTACAGCTCCAATTGTTTTCCAACGACCTTGAATTTTTTGAAATTCATTGTACATTGTTTTCGGATCTGCATTTTCAATTAGAACTTTTAATTCATTAATAACTGAATTTCTTTTCTCTAAATTGTCTTTTAATTGATTCTCTAATTGAGAATAATAAGCGTCACGCTTTGTTTTATATTCTTTTAATAATTGATTGTATTCCGATTTAATCGGACTAGAGAATTGAAAGTCGATAGAATTTCCTCCTTCTGCTAAAAACTCTTCTTTTTTCTCTGATAATAATTTACCGAATTTTATATTAAAAGCATTTTTAATAGCATCGGAATTATTTTTTATAAGTTGTACAGGATTGTTTTTAATTAGTTTTTGTAATTCAGAAACTAACGATTCTAACTCCATAGAGTCATAATCTAACATAGGAATTTTTACTTCCTCTTCCTTTTTTTCAGAGTTTTCAGCGACAACATTTTCAATTTCATCTACAGCCGTTTTAGTTTCTTCAGAGATAAGATTTTCTAACACCTTTTCTGTACTTTCTTCCTCTTTTACAACTACAACGCTTTCAACTTCCTCTGTAGCTGTTTTAGTTTCTTCAGAAATAGCATCTTCAGCTACCACATTTTCAACTTCACTTTTAGTTGCTTCTGTTTCTTGAGAAATTGGATTTTGTAACGCATTTTCTGCGTTTTCATCTACATTGTTGTTTTTGTTTTCTAACATGTTAATAATGTTTAAGTTCCGTTAATTTCGTTTATAAAGATAATGATTATTGCATAATGGTTTACCTAAATAGTAAATCGATTTTATAAGAGTATGATTCTTTAACTTATTTTTGCCAAATATCCCACGCTTTTTCAGCTTGAAGTTCCAGCATTTCTAGGCCATTTTTTATAGTAGCACCTTGTTTTTTTCCTTTGTTTAAGAATTGTGTTTCTGCCGGATTGTATATTAAATCATACAAAATATGTTTATTAGTTATAAAATGATAAGGAATATTAGGCGAATCATGAATGTTTGGGTGTGTACCTAAAGGTGTACAATTAATAATTATAGTATGTTTTTCTATTGTTTTTTTGCTTAAACTTTCATAGGTTAATATATCATTTCCATCTCCATTTCTTGAAACAAATTTATATTTAATATTTAGTTTCTTAAGTGCATAGGCTATTGCTTTTGAAGCACCACCTGTTCCTAAAATTAAGGCCTTTTTATGATGCTTTTTTAATAAAGGTTCTATAGAATTTTTAAATCCGTAATAATCGGTATTAAAGCCAATCATTTTTCCTTTTTTAGTAATCTTTATAGTATTTACAGCTCCTATTTTAAGCGCTTTTTTATTTATTTTATTTAAGTATTCGAAAATAGATTCTTTATAAGGAATTGTAACATTCATTCCTTTTAAAGTAAGTTTGTTTTCTTCTAAAATAATCTTTAATTCAGAGATTTCTTGAAGATCAAAATTGGTGTATTCATAATTTGAAAAATTTAATAAATCAAATTTTTCTGTAAAATAACCTTTAGAAAAAGAGTAAGAAATATTTTTACCTAATAAGCCAAATAAGTGTTTATGTTCTTCTTTTACCATAATAATCGATTATTAAAATTAATAAGATGCCTATTAAAATAAATCCAATAGTAGTCCAAGTTTCATATTGTTGTATGTCAGGTAAAAAACGTTGATAATTTTCTATTATTTTATTACCTTTTTTATCTAAAAGAAAAATTTCATTTTCTACCTTATAAACTGTTTTTTTCCAAGGCCAAACAATTCCTAAAGAACCACCTATAAAGCCAATAATTATGGCAGTTACTTGTTGGCGCCAACGTTTTAATACATATCCTAAAATATGAGATATAGAAACTAAACCAAATGCAGAACCTAATGTAAAAACACTAATTATTTTTAAATATCTAGTTTTAATAGGATCGTTAAAAGCAGAGAAATCGCCAGAAAAAAAATCTGAAACAACACTGCCTAAAACATTTACGCTATCAACTAACAATAGAACATAATTACCTAATAAAATTAAAATAAAAGAACCAGAAAGGCCTGGTAGAGTCATTCCAGAGACCCCTATAATTCCGCATAAAAAAACAAACCAAAGATTATCATTTTCTTTAGCTGGTGTCATAAAGCTTATTAATAAGCCAATAGAAATACCAAAGAGTAAAGGAAGAATATTTTTTAAGTTCCATTTTCCAAAATCTTTAGAAATATAAAATATAGAACCGATAATCATTCCAAAAAAACAAGCCCAAACATATAATTCAAAATTGGTTAAAAAGTAATCTAATACTAAAGAAATACTGAAATAGCTGAACATACTTCCTAACAGTATCCAAACCAAAAATTGAAAATTAGTGTATTGACTAAATTCTTTAAATTTCCCTTTGAATAAAAGTTTAAAAGCATTTTTATTTATTCGTTGAAAAGAGAATATTAATTCTTCATAAAACCCCATTACAAAGGCAACCATACCTCCAGAAATACCAGGAACTTTATTAGCCCCTCCCATAGTTAACCCTTTAAAAAAAAGTGTTATTTTTTGTGAAAGTGTTCTGGTTTTATGCATTTTAGATTCCTGCTTAAATAATTATTCTTTTACGGCAAGTTTTTCCAATACTAAAATTAAACTAAAACCTACAATTGCTAGTAGGATTGCATATAATAATTGTGGTTCACCTTGAAAAGAAAAAGGAGATACAGATAGTTCATTAAAAGGAATTTGCTCTCCATGAGAATTTGTTCTATAGTTTATAACTTCTTTCCAAGGCCATATTTTATTCAATGACCCTATTATAAACCCAGTTAAAGCAGCTAATGTATAGTTTTTGTAATTTGCAAATAACCATTTTAAAATTCTAGAAAAAGTTAATAAACCCGTAAAGCAACCTAAAATAAAAATTCCGATCGTTAAAAAATTTCTATTGCTAACTGCAGCTAAAACAGGTTTGTATGCTCCTAATAGGACTAAAATGAAGGAACCAGAAATACCAGGTAAAATCATAGCACAAATGGCAATAGCACCAGCTAAAAACAAAAATAAAGTTGATGAACTTTCAGAAACAAGAGGAGGTAAAGAGGTGATGATATAAGCAGAAACAGCAGCCACTATTAGTAATGAAATGGCTGTTAAATTCCATTTTTTAATTTGTTTACCTACATAAATAATACTAGCTAAAACTAATCCAAAAAAGAAAGACCATAATAAAATGGGGTGTTTCTCTAGTAACCATGAAATCATTTTTGCTAATGAAAGTATACTAATAAAAATACCTGAAAATAGCGCTAGTAAAAAACTTCCATTAAGTTGTTTCCAAGCTTTAGCAAAACCTTCTTTTTTAAGTGTTTTAAATAAACTTAGATTAATATTACTAATAGATTGTAAAAGTTCTTCATAAATACCAGAGATAAAAGCAATAGTACCTCCAGAGACTCCCGGTACAACATCTGCAGCTCCCATAGCCATTCCTTTTAAAGCTAAAACAAGATAGTTCTTGGTAGTTCGACTCATTTTTTGATTTTTGTAGTGTCTTGTTTGGTTTTGAAGTTAATAAACTTCCTTTTCTTTACAATAATACTATCTTTTTTTTCTTCTTTCTTCTTCTTTTTCTTTTTTAATCCTAATTTTTCTTTTAACTCAGATAATGTATTAAAATTAACTTGATAAGAAAGTCCTAAACCTTGCGTATAACCTTCATTGTCAATATCAAATTGTATGTCATTTGGCTTGTTAAAAAAGGTACCTCTTAAGGTTCCTTCTTCATTTAATAAAACTTCAACTTTAACTTCACCTACTACATTTGTTTGTGTATTAGCACCAACAGGAACACCAACTCTACCATTTACTAGAACTCTATCTGATATTTGAGTAGAGACAGATACATCTACTTGATCATCTATGGCATTTTGTAATTGTTCTACATTAGTTCTGTCTCCTTGAGTATATCCTACACCAACTCTAAATTTACTTCCTTCTTTATTTATTACACTCGATAATATATTAGAAGCTACCTGTGCAGCAGTTCCTGTTAAACCAGCAGAAGCACTACTACCTATAGTTTCTTCGTTGTAAAATGTACCAAAAGCCATTAAAAAAGTAAAATGTTGCATTTTGGTATTTAAATCATTTTCATTGAGCTTAAATTCTAATTCAGAAGCAACTGTAGAATTAGCATTCGGAATTTTAATATCAAAATCTTGCTTAGAGTCAAACAAACCACCAGATATTTTGGTATATAAGTCAATCGGTATTTTTCTCGTAGAATTTATATTATCTAATAACTGAGCAGGATTTGCTTTGGTTTGATATACGGCAGTTAAATCTAATTGTGCTTTTAAAGGATCTCCATTCCAAGAAATAGTACCTCCTTTTTGTACATTAAAAGGTTTGCTTATAATTCCACCATATTTAAAATTGTAAACTCCATTATCAATCGTAATACCACCATCCATAATAAATTTTCCCCTAGTATCTATTTCTATACGAAGATTTCCATTTCCACTTCCCTTTAGATCACTACCAGATACTTTATCTATAACAACTTGAGCAATAGCATCTTTTGTTACATCTAAGTTGAACTTTAAATTAAGGCCTTTAATTTTTTCAATACGAATATCTTTGGTGTCTTCTTTATTTCCTGTTTTAAAACGGATTAATTTATAGTTATTTACCGTAGTAATATCATTTAAAGGAATTACAAAAATAGTTCCTGGTTGTGTTCTAGCATTTACATCAATACTTAAATTGCTAGTTAAACCCCTTATTTGTGCATTACCTCTTATTAAGCCTTTTCCATAATATGGAATTTCTTCAGCTTCTTTTGTGTCTAATACCAGTAAATTAGGAGTGTCAATGTTTAATTTTAAATACCACTTTTCAAAATTTTCATGCGTAATACTACCAGATAAATAACCTTTAGTATCATATTTAGTATCCTGTAAAACTACGTTTCCTAATAAAAAAGATTGATCTTCTAATGTAATATTTGCATTTTCTATTAAGTCAAAATCGATATTTAAATAAGGAAAAGTTAAACCAGCATCATCGAGTTGGAGTTTTCCTTTAAATTTTGGATTGTAAGCAATGCCTTTAGCTGTGAAATTACCAGATAATCTTCCTCTTATGTTTGAAATTACATCATCAGCAAAATCATTGAAACCATTTAATTCATACTCTTTAAAATTAATAGCTAAATCTACCATTGGTGTTTTTTCAGAGAAATCTAGACCTCCAGTAATTTTAACATTGTCAAAATTATAATCTCTTAAAGAAATGTCTACTTTATATTTATTTAGAGAATTTTCACCTTCTACTTTCATAGCAAGAGTACCTTGTGAAAAATCATTCACAATTACATCATTTATTGTAATGTTAGCAAGAGGTTGAATAATACCATCTTTTTCTTTGAGTTCAACTTTTCCATTTAAAAGTCCGGTTAATGTTAGGTTTTCAAATTCGGGTAAGAAACTTAATAATTCAACATCTGTAAAATTAGCTTTTAAATCTTTGTTCTGATTTTCTAAATTCCCTTCAAATTCTATTTTCTGATTATCAGAAATTAATTCAAAAGGGCTGAAATTAAAGTAATTGTTCTTTATATCGAAAGTAACTTTATTTTCTCTGTCTTCTTTAGAATTTATAATCCAGTCAAAGTTATTATGATTAAAACTCGATTTTTGTAATCCTAATACTGATCTATGATCTTGATTTATGGTGTAAAAAAAGTTTAAATTAAAACTTTCAGTTTGTTTTTTTCCTCCTTTAAAAGTAGACTTGAAAAATAAAGTATCATTAACAGTTCTATTTATCAAGTTTAATTTTCCAATATCATAATATTTCGTTTTTACCTTTCCTGCAGTTAAATGTGTATTATACAATTTGTTTTTATTATCAACCCTTAAAATAACATCATCTAAAATGTTATCATACACATTTGCATTTGGAGATGAGAAGGTAAGTTTTACTGAATTTTTATTCGAATTTACTTTTCCTTTAATTCGAGTATTTTTTCCTATGGATACTTGAGGTAAGAAAATGGCAACAATTTGATTATAAATAGTAAAATCAAAATTTATAAATTGATTTGAATTTATAGTAATGGGTTCATAATTAGAGTACACACTACCTAATGCATTCTGAAAAACAGGAATGATATCTTTAAAAATAAATTTACCTTCTAATTTACCTTTAACAATATCTTTAGAGTTTACTTCAATTGTTTTGATACTATCTTTTACAGATGAGTTGATATTAAAATCTTTGAATGAAAATGTTTTACTATTGTTTTTATAAACAAGGTTTTTAAAGGTAGCTTTACCAATGATATTATCAAGATTATTACCTAATATATCTAATTTAATAAGACCTTTTATTTCTGAAATACTATCACGAGAAAATAAATGTGTCTTTTTTAAATCTAATTTATCAATATCTGCAGTAAAATCAAATTTGTTAATTTCTGATGAAAAATCTGCTAAACCTTTAAAATTTAGTTTAAAATTATCGTCATTTGATTGTAGAAAACCATCAAATTTTTTATTTTGAAATTGCCCGTTTACAGTTAAGTCTTTGTAAGAGTATCCTTTAAAATCGATACTGTATATTTTTCCAATAATAGCAGAGTTAATATTATCTACATTAAAACCACTACCTTGAACATCTGCTTTTAAAGAAACATTTTTTAAATCATCATTTTCTGTGAATTTACCTAAATTAAAATCAATAAATTCAATAACACCACTATATGAAGCATTGTCAATATTGTCAATGTTTGTAAATTGTAAATCAGAAATTGTACTACCTATTGCCGAATCTAAACTTAAAGTAGCATCCATTTGATCTGGAGTTAATTTTAAAAGCCCAGAGATAGAAAAGTTACCTATTTTTTTAAAATTACTAGGTAAGGTTTTACCTAAAACATTCGGAAGTATACTTTTTAGTTGATTATAATTAGCAGAAACTTTTTTCATATTTGCATCAAAAACAAAACCTCTGTCAGTATTAAAGGCATTTACAAATCCCATATCGCCTTTAATAATCATTCCGTTTTTAGAATACATGTTTAAATTAGTAGTACTAAAGTTATTTAAAGTACCATTAATTTTTCCATTAAAAATTAATTTATCATTACCTTTAAGTTCGCCGTAAAAATTATTAATATCCTTAACAGCGACAGTGCTTCTTTTAAAATTTGCTTTTAATTTTACTCTATCTGTAAAATTAGCAAAATCTTTTCTGTTGTAATTAAAAGTAATATCACCAAATACATTAGAACCGTAATTTGTTTTTAAAGATGTTTTCTCAAACAACATTTTTGTTCTTGTATAGGAAAAATCAGTAGATAAACTAGTAACATTTAATTGGTGATTATCTTTTAAATACAAACCTCTAATTTTAGCTGATATATTTGGGCCTATAATTTTAAAGTCTTGAATACTACCACCTGCGTTATATGCGGCATACTGCAATCTGTTTTTCCTGTTATTATCTACAAGTTTATAGGTTAAATTATCTACATAAATATTTTTAGCATTTAAAATAAAAGGATTCTCACTTTTCTTAGAATCATTATCGTCAAAACGATCAATAAATATAGAAAGATTATCATCATCTTCATTTTTATATTTTGTCATATAAAAATGAACACCATGTAAAGTTACATCTCCTAAATTTACTTTACTATCTATGATTTTTTTTGCATTCTGTAATGAAGTTTTTAAGCTCTGTATAAAAATAAGCGTATCACTATGATGATCTCTAATTTCAATACCTTTAAGCTGTACATTACCAAGAATAGATAAGTCTATTTTTTTAACAACAATATTTGTGTTAAACTTTTCATTAACCTTATTCGTTGCTATTTTAGCTAATCTACTTTGAACTTGAGGAATAGAAAGGATTAACATCAAAAGCAATAAGAGAATCAAAATGATTCCTATAATTCTAAATATTATTTTGCGTATTTTTTTTATGGCTCTAAACTTAATTGAAGTACAATAAGGTGCAAAAATTTTGCCTAACCACAAAGAAACAGCAATTTTAACGAATATCTAACGTATTATAGATATTTTTGTAGCGATAAATTATAAGATTTTTGAGTACTAAAGATATTTACATATTAGGAATAGAAAGCTCATGTGATGATACTAGTGCTTCTGTTATTTTAAATGGAGAAGTATTAAGTAATGTCGTTGCTAATCAAGAAGTACATTCAAAGTACGGAGGAGTTGTACCAGAATTAGCTTCTAGAGCTCATCAACAAAATATTGTGCCAGTAGTGCAACAAGCAATAGCGCAGGCAGGAATTACTAAAAAAGATTTAAAAGCAATAGCGTTTACTAGAGGACCTGGTTTAATGGGGTCACTGTTGGTGGGAACTTCTTTTGCAAAATCACTATCTATAGGTTTAAAGATTCCTTTAATAGCTGTAAATCATATGCAAGCACATATTCTAGCACATTTTATAAAAGAGGAGGGAAGTAAAATTCCAGAGTTTCCTTTTATTTGTTTAACAATAAGTGGAGGACATACACAGATTGTAAAAGTAACAGATCATTTTGAAATGGAAGTGTTAGGAGAAACAAAAGATGATGCTGTAGGAGAAGCTTTTGATAAATCTGCAAAAATTTTAGGATTGCCATATCCAGGAGGACCTTTAATAGATAAATATGCGCAGTTAGGAAATCCTAAGGCTTTTCCATTTACGCAACCTAAAGTAGGAGATTTAGAGTTTAGTTTTAGTGGTTTAAAAACCCAAATATTGTATTTTATTCAAAAGAAAGTAAAAGAGGATTCTACTTTTATAGAGGAAAATTTAAATGATATATGTGCTTCAATTCAATATACGATTGTAGAAATTTTAATTAAAAAGTTAAAAAATGCAGTTAAACATACTGGAATAAAGCAAATAGCAATTGCCGGAGGGGTATCTGCTAATTCAGAAATTAGAAAGCGATTGTTACTAGCAGAAAAACAATGGAAATGGACTACTTATATTCCTAAATTTGAATATACAACTGATAATGCGGCCATGATTGCCATTGCGGGTTATTTAAGTTATCTTAATAATAGTTATACAGATATCTCTGTACCAGCTAAAGCACGATTGAAAGTCACAGAGTAATTCTATATTTTGTGAAGTAATTAAAAACATATTTGAAAAGGATACTTTCAGATATGTTATATTTAAAAACAGTTATTAATATAGTATATTATAAATCAGAATGATTATGTTAATTGTGGATTATATTATAATAAGATAGTCTTATTAAATATTCATTAACCATAAATTTATAATTATGTTAAATAATATTTTAAAGTTAAACGGGGTACAAGAATTAAATAAAATACAGCAGAAAGTTTTATTTGGAGGTAGAGGAAACTGTACTATAAAATGTAATAGCGGTGTTAATATAGAAAATGCCCCTAATGGTAGCCAAGCAGTTCAAGATCATGCTTGTCAAAATCAAGGAGGAGCTAGTGGTGGTTTTATTTGTGTTGGTGGAGAACAACCTTGGATTCAAGGAGCTGGTGGTCACCAGAGATAATTAATAAAATACATTATTAATAGAAAAGTTCTTTATTTGTAAATAAAGAACTTTTTTTATTTTTGAGAAATTCTCTATATAGAATTATTTCTTTGTTTTAATAGAGCAACCTATTGCTTTAGTTTCTGTAACCATAGGAGCTGTTCCTTCTAGTAAATCACTAATAGCTCTTTCTACATAACGATCTTTTACATTACTAGCATCTCTAGCATTATCATCTACAGCACCAATATATGATAATATAAAATTGTTGTCATGATTTTTATTTAAAATAAAAACATGCGGTGTTTTAGTAGCTCCAAATTTTGGATATATTTTTTGATCTTTATCAAATAAGTAAGGAAAAGTAAAACCTTTACTTTCTGCTCTATCCTTCATCGAATCAAAATCATCTCCTAAAGATACAGATGGGTCATTTGGGTTAATAGCAACTACTGGGTAGCCAATGTTTTTAAATTTTTTATCTAATGCGATAATTCTGTCTTCATACATTTTAGAATACGGACAATGATTACAGGTGAAAACAACAATGACTCCTTTTTTATTCTTGTAGTCATTTAATGAAATCATTTTTCCATCAATGTTTTTTAAAGTGAAATTTTCTACTTTATCACCAATTTTATATCCATTCTTCTTATCAGTTGTAAAAGCAATACTAGCAAAAGCTATTGTTAGTATTAATAATGATTGTAAAATTTTCATGAGTTATTAATTAATAAATTTTTGTAATTCTTCAGTTAATAAATTATAATCGAAAGACTGTTCATAAAACGATCTTTTATTTTTATTGTAAATTAAGGTGGCAGGAATAGAACCTGACCAGTTTTTATCAATTCCATTGATCCATTTATTTTGATCTGGATCATCTAAAACAACAACTTTCGGTTTTAAATCACGTTTTTTTATAAATGGAATTAAATGACTTTCTATTTGATTAGGAAAATCTAAACTCACTAATAAAATTTCAATGTTTTTGTCTTTGTAATCATTGTTTAGTTTTTCAAAAGCAGGTAGCTCTTCAACACATGGTTTACACCAAGTAGCCCAAAAATTTATAATATATGTTTTATTATCGTTTTTGTTTAGAAATGGAGATAATTGCTTGTAGTTTAAAATAGGAACTGTATTTTCTTTCACTATTTTGGTTGCTTCTTTATTCAAAAAAGCACTGGTTTGTTTTTTTGTGATTTCAGATGTTTTTTTAGAGTTTTGATTACAGGATATAAAAAAAACAACAATAAACAGTGTGTGAAATATTTTATTTATCATATTCATAAAAGTACGTAATTTAAAAAAGAATTATTCTTAAAAAAAGTAAAAAAAATACATAGAGACTTTAAATAGTAATTTTTTTGGTTAAAACTCAATAGTGATTAAAATCTATTGGTTTATTTAAGAATTAAAGATAAATGTTTATTAATTGTACAAGAAAATAAATTGATCTTAAAAATTATTATATTTATAATAAGAGTTTTAGACGAAGTCTTAATTTGGATTAACTATAAAAACCGAGCCTTTAAATACATGTATTTAAAGGCTCGGTTTTTATTTATTAAATAAGAAATATTTTTGAATTGCTCGGTTTTAATCAAAAACCTCGTTTAAAAGTTTGGCTAATCGCAAACCTCCTTTTTGAAGTTGTTGTCTAACAACAGGGAAAAAACGATAAGAATATTTATATCTTAATTTATCTCCTTTTTTAGTATAAGTATATACTTCTTTGGTAAGTTTATGAGTGTCCTTAACCCAATCTAATACAGATCCAGATTGTAATTTTTTTACTTCATCTTTTGTTAATTCTTTTGCGTTAGAAGCTAATTCAATATAGCTCATATTCCATTGGCTAATAAGACTCTCATCCCAAACCCTATGCAGATTAGAACCTCTACCATGCCATTGTACTTGTATTGAATTACCTCCTTTATCTTCTTTTCTTCCTATGTGTAAAGGTTGGTGTAAATCACCTAATAAATGAACTAACATTTTTAAAGAAAATTGCTTGTCTTCTGTACTAGCATTCTCATCTTTTAATGTTTTTATACAGTAGTTAATTCCTGTAACTAAATCTCCTTTCGGATTTTTTTTAGCGGTTACATAATCGCCATCTAAAGGCATGTTTACATAATGCCAAGAATAATATTTGTTATATTTTTTATCAGATTTTATTTCATCAGCATACGTAGAAACAAAAGCTAAACTTTGGCCTTCAAGTAGCTTTTTAATTTTTCTTTTTGCTTTTCTGCTTAAATATTTCTCTGCTATTTTTCCTGTTACTCTATGTCCCGTTGGTCCCCATGTATCGGTTATAGAAAATATAGAAGTCGACACAAATAAAAATGTCAATAGTACTAGTGTTTTTAATTTCATTCCCTTCAGATTTGGTGCTAAAATAATAAATATTCATTCAAAATATTTGTTTAATAAGTAAAATTTTTGATATATTTGTGATATCAAAATAATATCATAATAATTTTAAACATATGAAAACAGAAAAAATAATCAAACCAGCAAACGGGTATTTAATGTTATTCGTTTTTTTAATTTCATTCTTCGGTAGTATAATAGCTATTGCAAAATACAAGAGTGGCTTTTTTGTAATTATTACAATATTGTCAATAATTATGTCTTTCGGTTTTATATTGGTAAACCCTAATACTTCTAAGGTAGTTTTGCTTTTTGGTAAGTACATAGGTACTATTAAACAAAACGGGCTATATTGGGCAAATCCTTTTTATAAAAAGAAAACGGTATCATTAAGAGCTAGTAATTTTGATAGTGAACGATTAAAAGTAAATGACAAATTAGGAAATCCGGTAATGATTAGTACTATTTTGGTATGGAGGGTTACTGATACTTATAAGGCTGCTTTCGACGTTGATAATTACGAGAATTTTGTTAGAGTACAAACAGATGCAGCAGTAAGAAAGCTAGCAAGTATGTACCCTTATGATAATTTTGCTGATGAAGGACATGATGAAGATATTACTTTACGATCTAGTGTAAATGAAGTAAGTGAAACATTAGAAAAAGAATTAGAAGAGCGTTTATCTATTGCAGGAATTGAAGTGTTAGAAGCAAGGATTGGTTATTTGGCATATGCTCAAGAAATAGCAAGTGCGATGCTAAAAAGACAACAAGCAACAGCTATTATAGCAGCAAGACATAAAATAGTACAAGGTGCTGTAGATATGGTAGAAATGGCATTAGAACAATTAAATAAAAAACAAATTGTAGAGCTTGATGAAGAACGTAAAGCAGCAATGGTTAGTAATTTATTAATTATTTTATGTGGAGATAAAGAAGCGTCTCCTGTATTAAATACAGGAACATTAAACCATTAAAAAAGAAAGAATATAAAGTGATTTTACCCAAGTTAGGGTTCAGAAATAGAAATAAAAATTTGGAAGATCTTTTAAATCAATATGCTAGAGAAGGTTGGGTAGTGAATCATATTTCACAAACAGGAACTGTTGTTTTTGAAAGAAATAAAAATAGATAAATTTTTAATATGAGAGTTTTTAAAGAAGAACAAGGGTTTAAACAATTATGGGTTATAGGACTTGTCACAATAAGTGTGATAATATCTATAATTATGCTTACTCAAAGATATATAAAAGAAGAAGTGTCAATAACTAAATACTTGATGATGATTTTTGTGTTTTTGATGAGTGGAGTTCTTGTTTTTCGTTTTAAATTAAAAACTAGAATTGATGAAAGAGGAGTACATTATAAATTCTTTCCTTTTCATTTAAAATATAGAACTAAAGCGTGGAATGAAATAGAAACTATTTATGTTCGTAAATATGAACCAATCTTAGAATATGGTGGTTGGGGATTAAAAGGAGTTGCGTTATGGAATAAGAAAAAAGGAAATGCATATAACGTAAGTGGGAATATAGGAGTTCAATTAATATTAAAAAATAAAAAAAAGATTTTAATAGGTACTCAAAAAGAAAGTGAAGTAGTTAATACAATTAATCATTATTTAAAGAAATAAGTATGATACGTTTTATGTTTTATTTGTGGATATATTTATTAACTGTTTTAATGACTTATTCGCAAACTAATACAGAAGAAATAATAATAAATAATGAAGGGGTTGAATTACCAGGGACTTTAACTTATACTAAAGAAAAGAGTCCTTTAATTATATGGATTCATGGATCTGGAACTGTAGATAGAAAAGGAGGTGTACCTGAATATATTGAACAATTTAGAAAAGAGATTGTTAAACAAGGAATAGCTTTTTTTAGCTACGATAAAAGAACTGTGAATCCGAAAAACATTGTTTTTTTAAAAGAAGGCGTATTGTTTAGTGATTTTGTTTCCGATGCTAAAAAAGTAATTGATTATTTTAAGAAAAAAAAGCAATTTTCAGAAATAATTTTGATAGGTCATAGTCAAGGATCATTAATTGCTATGTTAGCATCACAAAATATAGATAAATATATTTCTTTAGCAGGTGCTGGAGAAACAATTGATAAAACATTAATAAAGCAATTGAAAAAGCAGAGTTTAGAAATAGCAGAAATAGCAAAAAAACATTTAAAAGAACTAAAAGAAAAAGGAACTATAGAGGAGGTAAACCCGAATTTAATGATGCTATTTGCTCCTCAAAACCAACCATTTTTTAAAGAATGGATGACATTTGATCCTTCGGAAGAGATTAAAAAAGTAGTTGTTCCTACTCTAATTTTAAATGGAGATAAAGATTTACAAGTAAAAATAAGTGATGCTGAAATATTAAAGAAAGCAAAACCAACATCAGAGATTTCTATTATAAAAAACATGAATCATGTAGTAAAAGAAATTCATAAAAATGAAGATAATTTAAAATCGTATTATTCAAAAGATTTTCCAATATCACAAGAGTTGATTAAAAGAATTGTTTTATTTATTAATAAATAATTATGGCAAAAAAGAAAGCTTTTGCATTAAGAATAAATGAAGAAATGCTCAAAGCAATTGAAAAGTGGGCTGCAGATGAATTTCGTTCAACAAATGGACAAATTGAATGGATGTTAATGCAATCTTTAAAAAATGCAAAAAGAGAACCTAAAAAGAAAGAAGAAGAGTAGTTTAATTTCTTGATTTTATTAGCTTTATTTAAGAATAGGGATGCTTATTTTACTAGGGTATTTTGTGTTATGGTATAGTTTAATGGTTACTTTTTCAACAACACCTTTTGCTTGTTGAGTAGACGGATCTTTAACAGTAGTATAATTTTTTTGAACTTTAGGGTTATCAATTAAAGAAAAAACAAATCGTATTCTACTCCCTTTATTTAGTTTTCTACTAAACATATTTTCTCCTTCAAAAGTATATTTCTCAATTTTATTTTTTTCTACTAATCTAGGAGTTACTAAATTTTTTCTATAACGAGCTCTTAATTGATCTGTTTGTAAAAAAATAGATTCGTTAGAGGTTGTTATTTCATATACAGATATTTCAAAATCAGCATCAACAACATTCATAGAAATATATCCTTCAAAAGATATTTTACCGTTTACTTCGATAGCTTCTTTTAAAGGGCTAGAATGATAGATTAAAACTCCTCCATCATTTACGTAACTTTGATCTTTATGATACTCTTTATTCTTACTTTTATAGCTTGAATAATTAATAGCTTTGTTGGCTACTGGGTTATAGTGTGTAATATCTGGAGTTTTGTCTTGTTTCAAAGGTTTGTTTAAAAGATGTCCAGAAGAAAAAAGATCATCAGCGTTATTGTAAATAGAGCTTAAATACAATTCTTTTGTAGAGTTTGAAAGAGCTTTTAAATCAGAGGTATATTTCCATTTATTTTCTCCCATTGGGTAATACATTACTCTATTTTTCAATAAAGAAGGTTTTTTGCCATCCTTTAAAGTCCAATTAAACCAATCTAAATATAATTGGGGCATATTTAAAACAGCATTTTCTTTAAAATTTAAACCTCCTAATTCTTTTTTAGGGCGTCTAGTTCCTCCATGATTCCATGGTCCTATAATTAAATAATGATTTTTAATAGCTTTATCATTTCCATATTTCATATGATCATTGTAATATTTTAAGGCTCCTGGTTGGTCACTATCAAAATGGCCAGTAATAGATAAAATAGGAATGTTAATTTGTTTGCTTTCTTTTTTTGAAAAATAAAAACGTTGCCAAAAAACATCATGACTGGGATGAGAAAGCCAAGATTGAAAAGCTTTGTTTGGAAAACCAACTAAACTATCGTATTTATTAAAAGGAATATTTTGGGTGTATAATTGTTCTTGTTTTTTATCCCAAAAATCAGACCTCATTAAATTAGGATTCATTGTTTTTCCGCTGGTAAGCATTAACCAACGTAACATATATGGATAAAAAATGTTATTGTATTTTGGGAAATCTAGTCCGGGCCCTACTGAGGCAATAGGGATAATTGTTTTTAAATTTTTAGGAAACTCTTTTAAAATAAACCATTGATTCATTCCTCTATAAGAACCACCAAGCATTCCAACTTTTCCGTTATTCCAAGATTGTTTTCCTATCCAATCCACCACTTCTTTTCCGTCTTTGCTATCGTTTTCGAAAGGAATAAACTCACCATCAGAATTTCCTCTGCCTCTGCAATCAACAGTAATAAATGTATAACCATTTCTTGCAAAAAACATACCTCGTTTATGGTTTTCATCAGAAACATAAGGTGTTATAATTAAGATAGTAGGTAGTTTTTTATTTTGAAGATTATTAGGTTTATAAATATTAGCAGATAATTTAGTTCCATCTGATAATTCTATTTTTTTATAAAAATCAATTGTTACACTTGAAGAATCTTTACTTTGAGAAAATAAATTAATAGTTAATAAAAGAAGAGATAAAATTAAAGTGAATTTGATTTTCATAATTTGATTTTAGCAGTCTCTAAAGTATTCTTTTTTATGAAAAGTATAATAGCGTTAACACTTTTTTAAGAAATAAAAAACGAATTAACTGTATTTTTATTGCTTCAATCAACCAACTAATTCATTATTTCATAAAAAGCATTACAAATAATACAATTCAACTTAATATGTATGCAATTGGAATAATTTACAGAATCTAAACACATGAAAAAAACGATTACACTACTATTAACATTCTTAAGTTTAATAGTATTTGCTCAGGAATTTTCTATGGACATGGTTAAAAACATGAAACCAAGAAATATAGGTCCGGGAGGAATGAGCGGAAGAGTAACATCTATAGATGTAGTTCAAACAAATCCAGATATTATATATGTAGGAACCGCTTCAGGAGGAGTCTGGAAATCTACTTCTGGTGGAATAAAATGGGACCCTATTTTTGAAAAAGAAGTTACGGCTTCTATTGGAGCAATAGCAATTCAACAATCAAACCCAAGTGTTATTTGGGCAGGTACAGGAGAAGGAAACCCTCGTAATAGTTTAAATGGAGGATATGGTATTTATAAATCTTTAGATGCCGGTAAAACATGGAAGTCTATGGGGTTAGAAAACACACGTCATATTCACCGTGTTGTTATACACCCTAACAACCCTAATATAGTTTATGTAGCTGCAATTGGTTCACCTTGGGGAGAACATAAAGAAAGAGGAGTATACAGAACTATGGATGGAGGAAAAACATGGAAGCAAATATTATTCAATAATAATAAAACAGGAGCAGCAGATTTAATTATAGATCCTTCAAATCCTAATAAATTAATTGTAGCCATGTGGGAGCATAAGCGTGATCCTTGGTTTTTTAAATCTGGAGGAACAGGAAGTGGATTGTACATAACACATGATGGAGGTGATAACTGGAAAAAAGTTACAGATAAAGAAGGTTTTCCAAAAGGAGATTTAGGAAGAATAGGAGTTGCTATTTCTAGAAGTAACCCAAATACAATATATGCATTAGTAGAGGCTAAAAAGAATGCATTATATAAGAGTGAAGATGGTGGGTTTAAATGGAAAAAAGTAAATGATAAACCAGGTATTGGAAATAGACCTTTTTATTATTCTGAAATTTATGTAGACCCACAAAATGAAAATAGATTATACAGTGTTTTTACTTATGTAAATGTTTCACAAGATGGAGGTAAAAACTTTTCGCAATTAATGCCAGCTTATGGAGCTAATAATGGAGTACATCCAGATCATCATGCGTGGTGGATTCATCCAGAAAATGGTAAATTTATGATTGATGGAAATGATGGAGGGTTAAATATTACAAGAGACGGAGGAAAAACATGGCGTTTTATAGGTAATTTGCCAGTAGCACAGTTTTATCATATTAATGTAGATAACGAATATCCGTACAATGTTTATGGAGGAATGCAAGATAACGGATCATGGAGAGGGCCAGCATATGTATGGAAAGCCCAAGGAATTAGAAATTCATATTGGCAAGAAATAAGTTTTGGAGATGGTTTTGATGTGGTACCAGATAAAGATGATTCTCGTTACGGATGGTCTATGAGTCAACAAGGATTTGTTTCTCGTTATGATTATAAAACTGGAAATAACTATACGGTAAAACCAACACATCCAGATCCTAAAGTTAAATTACGATTTAACTGGAATGCAGCTATAAATATAGATCCTTTTGATAATTCTACATTATATTTTGGAAGTCAGTTTGTACATAAATCAACAGACAAAGGATTAACTTGGAAAGTTATTTCTTCGGATTTAACTACGAATGATAAGAGTAAACAAAAGCAAGCTGAAAGTGGTGGTTTAACTCTAGATGCTACAGGAGCTGAAAATCATTGTACAGTTTTGGTAATTGAACCTTCGCCTTTAGAGAAAGATATGTTATGGGCAGCAACAGATGATGGTCAAGTACATTACACAAAAAACGGAGGAGCAACATGGACAAATGTTTCAAAAAATATAAAAGGGTTACCAGCTAATAGTTGGATTGTTCAAATAAAAGCATCAAACAAGAATAAAGGAGAAGCTTTATTAATAGCAAATGATTATCGTCGTTTTAATTACACTCCTTATGCGTATAGAACCAAAAATTATGGTAAAACATGGGAACGAATTGTAGATACTAATGATGTAAAAGGATACACATTAAGTATTGTTGAAGATCCTGTAGAGTCTAATTTATTATTTTTAGGAACAGATGATGGGTTGTATGTTTCAGTAAATGCAGGAGTAAAGTGGACAAAATGGACAGCAGGTTTTCCTACAGTGCCGGTAAAAGATTTAGTAATACAACCAAGAGAACATGACTTAGTTATTGGTACTTTTGGAAGAGCTGCATGGGTGTTAGATGATATTCGCCCGTTAAGAGCTATCGCAAAAAATAGTTCAATTCTTAGAAAGAAGATACAATTATTTGAACCACCTACAGCTTATCAAGCAAGTTACCAGCAACCAACAGGAAGTAGGTTTGGAGCCGATGCTTTATTTAACGGAGAAAATAGATCACGAGGAGGTTTAATTCATTTTTACATTAATAAACCTAAAGAGGAAAAGAAAGAAAGTAAAAAAGAAGAACAATCTAAAGAAAAGAAATCTAAAGAGGATGTAAAAAAGAAAGAAGAGAATGTTGTAAAATGGGACTCTATTAAGTTTGAGATTTTTGATGGTACTCGATTAATTAGAACCTTAAAAAGAAAAACACCAAAGAAAAACGGAATTCATAAGCAATATTGGTACTTAAGTGAAAAAGGAATAGCAAGACCTTCAAGAACAATAAGAAAATCAAAAAGAGAACCTAGTGGAGTGGAAGTAAAACCAGGAGTATATAGAATTAAAACAACTTTTGGAGATCAGGTTTCTGAACAGAACATTAAAGTTGAATTTGATCCAAGATTACAAATATCTAAACAAGCTATTGATCAAAAGTACAATGCATCAAAAGCTTTAGAAAAAGATCAAAAAATATTCACTGATGCGGTAAAACAATTAGTAGAAAGTAAGAAAATAGCAAACAATTACCATAAGAGATTTAAATCTGAAGATAAAGAAAAATATAAGTTTGAAATTGTCTCTAGTGAAGATATTGTAAAAAGAATTAATAAGTTACTAGATGTTTATTTAGGAAAAGTAGATAAACGTCAAGGAATTGTTCGTAGCCCAGAGGTAAATGTAGGACAACGTTTAGGAACTGCAAGTTGGTATACAGGAAGTAGGTTTGGAAATCAAACAGCTACAGAAAGTCGTTTAGCAAATCAATTTAAAGAAGCTTTAAAAGAAGCATTAGAAAAAACAAATGCTTTCTTTAATAAAGATTGGAAATCATATAAAGAAGAGGTTGAAAAAGTTAAATTCTCACCTTTTAAAGAAACTAAGACCTTTAGTGTTAATTAACACTAAACTATAATAAAAAAAGAAACTTATCCTAGTGCTTAGGGTAAGTTTCTTTTTTGTTAATTTTGAAGCATGTTTAAATGTATTTTCTTATTTGTTTTATTACCAATTTCTCTTTTTAGTCAAAAACTAATTAAAGACATTGATTTTGATACTATAAAAGATACTATTTATGTAGATAATGAAAAGTCAACTATTGTATGTATACTATCGTCTAAAAACAATAAAAAAATAGAAAGCTTACCTATTGGGTTATTAAATGAACGATCTGGTATTATTGATGCAAAAAATGGATTTAAGTTTAATAATGATTGGATGCGAGCTGGATATTCTAATCAATTTAGATATGATAAAAGAACAAAAAAGATAAGACTCATAGGAATGAGTAGGTATGAATTTGGAAACGCAGCTAATGATGGAAGTGGAGAATCGAGTGTTAATTTATTGACAGGCGATTATATTGGAAATTGGAATCATTATGATCTTAATAAAGATAAACTTGTAAAACTACCGTCTATAAAAAAGAAAATGCATTTCAATAAAATAAACCTAGAGTCATTTGATGATAGTGTTTATTATGGCTATTCAGAAAAATGCTCAAAATTATATTATAAAACTAAAGAAAACTATAAAGCCAAAGAAAATAATAATGATTAAATTTTATATGAAAAAAGCGACACTCATACTATTGTTGTTAATTACGCAACAAATAATAGCTCAAGAGAATCCAGAAAAAGAATTAGGGGTTTGGTATATGTATAATGGTTCACATAAAGTATCTGAAAAATTTAGTTTAAAAACAATGGCGCATTTCCGGTTTTTTGAAGTTGGTGATGATATGCAACAGTTTATAGGACGTTTAGGTGCAAATTATAAAATTAATAAGAATTTTAGTGCAACACTTGGTTATGCATATTTAGGTACCGACCGTACATTTGAAGTTTCAAAAGGAGATTTTAGCGATCATCGTATTTACGAAGATTTAAATGTAAAACACAAAATATCAAAGTTAGGTATAGCACATCGATTAAGAGCAGAGCAACGTTTTTTTGAATCACAAACAGGTCATTTTATACGATATCAATTAGGTTTAAGTTACCCTTTGTCAAAAAAATGGTCTACTTATTTATACGATGAAATCTTTTTTGATTTTACAGGCGAATCGTACAATCAGAATTGGTTAGGAGCAGGATTTAAATATCAACTTTCTAAAGTAGTAAAACTACAATTAGGTTATATGAGTATAAACACAGCAAATAGTCAAAATTTTGATAAAATACAAGTTGGTATAGCTATAAGTACAGATCACAGAAAGAAAGATAAGTAATAGTACCTTATAAAGTTAACTGAATTAAAATGAGTTTTTTCAATTTCCTTACTACTTTTGTTTGGCCTGTAACAACAATTATATTGGCTATTATCTTCAAAAAAGATATTTCTAATCTAATAGAGAAAAGAAAAATAACGAATAGTGTAGAAAATGATAAATGGGAATTTGATAATTTTTCTACTTCTTTTGGTTATGTAGAATCTCAAATGGATAAAATAATTGAGAAATCAGAATCTAAAGAGGTTAACTTCTTAATTAATGAGATAAAAGATACAACACAGAAGTTACAAGGGATTCACCCAATTTCTTTAGCTATTTTAATTGAAATGGGAGAGGGTATTATTTCAAGTAGTTCATGGAAAACTAAAACATCCTATTTAATAGAGTTACAGAAAAAGAGTTTTATTCGTTTAGACCCTAAAGTAGATACTGCTGATGAAATTAAATTTTATAAAGATAATCGTAATAATACTTCAGCACGCTTAACTAAAAAAGGAAATGAATTTTTGGATAAAATAGGGTTCAGAAATACTATCTCTTAAATATAAGAAACCTTTTTTAAGAATAATTAATTTAAAAAATATATAAAAAAACTAATTTATAAATCATGGAAAACCAACCTTTATTTACAAATGATGCAATTGTTTTTGGAATATTAATGATTTCATTAGGATTTGTTTTTTATACAGAAAGTATTAGAAAAGGTTTTTGGCCTAAATTTTATAAAATTGTACCAGGAATATTAATGTGTTATTTAGTACCTGCAATTTTTAATTCGTTAGGCATAATTTCTGCGGATACATCTAAAACATATTATATAGCAAGTCGATTTTTATTACCGGCTTCATTAGTTTTAATGACTTTGAGTATTGATTTAAAAGCCATTTTTAATTTAGGACCTAAAGCTTTAATTATATTTTTTACAGGTACGATAGGTATTATAATTGGTGGCCCGTTAGCTATTTTATTAATATCATTCTTTTCACCAGAAACAGTTGGAGGTTTAGGATTTGATGCCGTTTGGAGAGGCTTGTCTACTTTAGCAGGAAGTTGGATTGGTGGTGGAGCAAATCAAGCAGCAATGTTAGAAATTTACGAGTATAACCCAGAAAAATATGGAGGTATGGTACTAGTAGATATCGTAGTAGCGAATGTTTGGATGGCTTTATTATTAATAGGAATAGGGAAAACTGATAAAATAGATAATTGGTTAAAAGCAGATAACTCTGCAATAGAAAAATTAAAAGAGAAAGTAAGCTCTTTTGCAGAAAGTGTAACAAGAAATCCAACACTAACCGATTTTATGATTATTCTTGCCTTAGCTTTTGGTGCTGTTGGAGTGGCACATTTTGGTGCTGAGTCTATTTCAACTTTCTTAAAAGAAAATGTATCGGCCATTGCAGATAAGTCATCAGCATTGTCTTCTTTCTCATCAAAGTTTTTTTGGATGATAACTATAGCAACGTTAATTGGAATTTTATTGTCTTACACGAAAGCTAAAAATTATGAAGGGGCAGGAGCAAGTAAAATAGGAAGTATTTTTATTTACGTTTTAGTAGCTACTATAGGAATGAAAATGGATTTATCTAAGATTGTAGAAAACCCAGGGTTAATAGCGATAGGGTTTGTATGGATGGCAATACATGCAGGTTTGTTAATTTTAGTAGCAAAATTAATAAGAGCACCTTATTTTTTCTTGGCAGTAGGAAGTCAAGCAAATGTAGGAGGCGCAGCAAGTGCACCAGTAATAGCGGCTGCTTTTCATCCGTCATTAGCGAGTGTAGGAGTTTTATTAGCAGTATTTGGTTATGTAGTTGGAACCTACGGAGCAATTTTATGTACAATTTTAATGGAAATAGCGGCTAAAGTTGCATAGAAATCTGCATATTTGCATTCGGAAATTAAGAATTTATGAGAAGATTTATAGCAGTAATTATCGTATCAATTTTGATTTTTTCTTGTAGTAAAGAAAAAACAGGAAACATGGTTGTTAAAGGACAAATTAAAGGTCTTAAAAAAGGAACTTTATACCTACAGAAAATGAAAGATACTACTTTGATATCTGTAGATTCTGTTCAATTGTTTGGTAAGGATACTTATAGATTAGTAGATGATGTAGATTCTCCAACAATGTATTACTTAACTTTTAACGGAGATGTTAAACCTAAAAAGTTAATGTTTTTTGGAGAAAAAGGAGAAATAACAATTAATGATAATATAGAAGAATTTGGTTTTAAACCTACAATAGAAGGATCTAAAAATCAAGAAGTGATGGATGAGTTTCAAAAAATAAACCATCAGTTTAAAATGAAGCGTTTAGATTTTATAGCAAAAGACATAGAAGCAAGAGCCAAAAAAGATACTATAGGAGTAGATAGTTTAGAGAAAGCATATAAAAGAATGGTAAGAAAAAGGTTTTTGTTTACTACCAATTTTGCAATTGCGCATAAAGATTCAGAAGCTTCTCCTTATATTGCTTTATCAGAACTTTTTGATGCCAATATTTATTTGTTAGATACTATTAATAACAGTTTAACAGATAGAGTAAAAAGTTCTAATTATGGAAAACGTTTGCAGAAATTTGTAAAGGATATTAAAGACAAAGAAAAAAAGTAAAGACTTTATTTAAATCATAAAACTTATAAAAACCAGTAAAATTAATTTTACTGGTTTTTTGTTTTTAAAATTTTATAGTAGCTCCTAATACATTTTTTGCCTCTTTGGTAAGAGTAAGTACTCTTTCAGTTCTAACTTCTTTATCTGTGCCAAAATATTTATATATTTCTATAGATAATCCAACTGGCCCATGTATGGTTTGTTGTCTATCAGCAAAAAAGTCAACTAATATTGAATAGGTTCCTTTCTCTGCTTTTTTTACTAATATTTCTTCAGGCCCATAACCATTTCTAATATCGGTGTTGTATCGTATTGTATCTGATTCATCATTTCTATAGTAAAAATCTTTACCAGATGGAGTTATTAAGTGTAAATCAATATCAGTATCACTAGAAGTCCATGTTAATACAATTCTAAGATCACCAGAAATCATAAACTCTTTTTTAGATGTTTTTTGTTTCTGTAAAATGGAATTATAATCATTGTATATCGTGTTCATTACTTCCGTATAATTATAAGGATCTCTATTTCTTTCTATCCAAGAGCCTTCTAATGCTTCTTTTAAAATTTTAATAGCTTTTTTATAGTTGCCGTTTAAACCATAGGTGATTGCTAAATCTCTATGTGTTATAGGTTCATCAGGCCTTAATTCTAAAATTTTTTCAAATAAAGGAATTGCTTCTTTATATTGTTTTATAGAGCGTAGCAGGTATGCAAGAGTTCTTATGTTTTCATGATTTTCTAATTGTATTTCTGCAATATTAGACCATATTTTGACAGCTATTTTAGGAGCGTCTTTTGTAAACAGATTCCCTGCTGCCATATAAAACCCGATAGACTTTTTATCTCTATTTACTAGTTCTAAGTACTTTTGATATCTTTTTTTAGGTCGGTATTTCGCTATGTTTTTTAAGGATGAAGGTATGTTTGTCCATACTTTTTTTGATAAAACATGTTTAATATGTTTATTAAATTTTATAGGAATACTAATAGCATCATCTTCTACAAAATCTTTGGTGTAAGCAAATATGACTCCGTCTTTAGCTAAAGAACCAACTAATTTTAAGGAAGCTTCTTTCGGTATAATTTCTAAAGAAAATATTTCGTTCCAATCAATATACCCCAATTTATCTTCTCCATTCTCCCAATCTATATCTGAAAATTCTTTGGCTTCATAATCTATAAAAACAAGCGGTTGTTTTCCTAAAATAACATGATGATCTTTTTTCTTTATGTAAAGTTGATTTTTACCTTTAAAAATTTGATACTCGTCAATATTTGGTGTGTTTTTTAAAAAATCATTTCCATTTTTATAAGTGCTTCCAGAAAAAGAACTTGTTATTACAACTTCTTCAAGTTGAGAATCCACAGGCATAGTTATTGAATATTCTCCTGGGGTAGTTATTTTTTGTTCAGCACTGTCAAAACCAAGAAAACGAAAAGAGATCTTACTACTTAAAGGAACTTTTAAAGAGAAATTTCCATCAAAATCAGAGTAGGTACCTTTAGTAGTACCAACTATTAGTATGTCTACTCCTGGAAATCTAATTCCATCTTCTTTGGCAACTCCTGTTATTAAATAAAGATCACCTTGTTTAGTAACTTTTATTTTAATTTTAAGATCTGATGGTGTTGGCTCTTTATAATTTTCATCAATAATAGGATCTATTTGTTTAGGAATGTGTAGTGCGTTTAAAGAATCTAAGCGTTCTTCAATTACATCAAACTCATCATCTATTTTTTCTTCTTTTAAATCTAACTCATCTTCTCTTTTTTCAAAAAGAGTATCTATCCTTTTTTCTTGTTCAGGATATGCCCAGATAAGAAGTTCTGATAAATCATCTAGTTGATGATTAATAAACCTCAATTTATTTTCTTGTTTTTTAAGTTTTGCCAATTTATAATTACTATAATACTGTTTTTTCCAATCTGGATTTGGTGGTACTATTTCATTTTCTATATAATCTTCTAAAGTTTCTAGTACAATTAACGAAGTATAGTCGGTTATTAAATTATGGGTGAGTCCTAATCTTAATAATTGTTCTTTATTTTCTTTAGGATTAAGACTTAATTCTTTTATTTTTTCTATTGCTAATAAACGTTTTAAATTTATTAAACTCTGTTTAATTTCAACAGGCTGTATTTCTTTTAACTCATTATTATTAAGATTAAAGACAGGGGAAATAGTTGATAGTTTATTTCCTTTAGCAATAGCTGAAAAGTAAGGTGTTGAAATTCGAGAGTTTGATTTTGGGTAAGACTCTTGTATCTCTTTTTCTTTGTAACCATAAAATATTGTTGCGTTTTTTATGAGTAGGGCTATAGTTGATGCTGTTGATTGATTGTTTAGATTTATATAAGCTCCTCCATTTTCTTTAGCAATTACTTTAAGTTTTGCTGGGTTATTTGCTGTTTGAGAGGTGACAGTAAAGATTTTTGCTTTGTTAGACTTAAAAGTTGTGTCACCAAAATTAGAGATTCCATCGCTACATAAAATATTAATATCTGATACAGGGAATTCCTGAATTTTTCCATATTGAGTAGCTCCATCATAAGAAATAGTAGTCAATATTTTTTCGATTTTTTTAGTATTTCCTCTTCTAATTTTTATTTTTTTGATAGTAGTGATACCTGTGTTAAATAAAACAAGAGTGATATTTAATTTTTTAACTTGTTTGCAGAATGATTTTATAAACTCAATTTCTTTGTGAACTAATCCTTTTCTAGATAAGGATTGATCCCAAAGTATGGTCATACTTTTTGGAATACTATTTATTTTATTCGATTTAGGAATAGGAGAGTTATAATAATAAAAGAAATCATTTTTTTGTTTCTGATAGTAGGCAAATTTTTTTCGTTTTGGGAGTATGGTAATATGAACTTTCTTAGAAGAGGTGGACATAATTGAGGTAATTCCTTTTTCTTTCTTTTTGGTAAAAGAACTAGTGCCACTTAATTTTAATTCATTTGTAAAACCAATAAAATTTATCTGGACTTCTTTTTTTTGTACTTTTTCTTTAAAATTTAGAGAGAGCTTAAAATTTAAAGTACCGTCTTTCCAAATTAAGTTATCTAGAATTTCTAATTGAATAATTCTACTTCTTTTAGGTGGAATAGGGTATATTCTTGTTTTAAAATTATTTCCATCCGTTTTTTCTAATAATGCAGGGTCAATACTACGACTCACAATATTTTCAAAAGCTGCTCTTCCTTTAACTTTATCTACTGCAACAGCATTTCGTAGTTTCCCGTTAATATCTAAGGCATAACCGATAATGGTTTGATGATCAGATAAAGGAAATTGTAATTCCCCAGATAATTGTCTTGTAGAATGATTAAAAACTTCAATAGTATATTTTGTGATACCTAAATTACCAATAATAGAAGTATGTGATTTTATTTCCTTAATAGATAAACTATCGCTCTCTTTAGAATCAACTAAAAATCGTTGTCCATATCCAGAATGAATGAATATAAAAATTAAAAAAGTGAATAATGTTACTTTCATAGTGCAAAATTTTTCTTCAATATTTAAAAGAATGAATTAAAAGTATTGATTTTATTTATGAGAAGTATTCAGAAATATATATACGTTTTAGACGAACATATATTTGTAGGTTTAAGTAATGATGGATGTAGAAGAGTGAAATAATATTATTGATAACAATTTAGTAGATAAAGTAAAGTGGGCTAATTAAAATAATCATTTACAAAAAAAATGTGAGAAATAAAAAAGAGAAAAGGAAAAGAATAAAGATATCACTAGTACCTTTCATATAATGCTTTCTAGTGTTTTTTTACATTTCTAATAAGGTAAAATAGAATTAAATAATGTAACTTTTTTAAAAAAAATAAGTATATAACATAAATAATCAAAAATGAATATTAAAATAATTGTTAGTCTTGTTATTACCGTACTTTTTACATTCTCTTGCGAAAAAGGGAAAACTACTAATGCTAAAAACAAAAACATTATACAAATTGAATATCCTGAAAGTTATGAGTTGGCCAATATTATTTTGGCTCTTACCGAATATGGAAAAACAGATAAATGGGAAGTAAGACAGGGATTTGATTATTATGATAAAGTTCAAGAATATTTCAAATCAGTAAATAAACATCCTTTGCTAGATTCTGTAAACTATTCAAGAGAAAGATGGGAAGAATATTTAAGCTTTAGAACAGATTCATATGCATTTATGTTTAACGAGAATAATCGGTTAAAAAGAAAATTCAATTTTTACACAAATAGAGGTTTTCATCCTTTTGATAACCATTTAGATTTGATAAATGATTTTATTCAAAAATCAAATTTTAGAGTTTTTTTTGAACAAAATAAGGATTATTACATTTCGGTATCAGATAAGTACAAGAAAACACAATATTTAAACGAAATGCGAGAATTCTTAATAGATGAATTTGGAGAACAGTATTCAGATGATGAGAAATACAATATTGTTCTTTCTCCTTTTGTTTATAGAATGAATTGTCATAGGGATATTGATTCAACAACAGTAGCAGATTTTATAACAATTCCAAATTATGTATTATCTGATACTATTGTAACAAATAAAAAAGACATTGCTACTTCAATTCACAATTTGTTTACAGAAATGGATCACGGTTATGTAAATCCAACAACTAGTCAATGGCAAAATTTGGTTACAAAAAAATTTAATGCGCAGTTATGGGATAATAAAAGTGGTTATAATGAAGGAGAAGGTTATGATGATTCAGGGAATGCTACCTTTAACGAATATATGACTTGGGCTGTTTATGATATTTTTTTACAAAAGTATTTTCCTAATATTGTAGATGAGGTTGGACTTAATTGGAGTTTTCAAAATGATAGTAGAGGTTTTGAATATTCTCAACTCTTTACGCAACAACTTTTGACTCTTTATAATCAAAAAAAAGATGGAGAAACCTTAAAAGACTTATATCCTAATATATTAGACTGGACTTCTGAGATTCAGAAAAGTTTATCAAAGCCAAAAATAATTTCACCAAAAGACTCGATATCAATTAACTTCTCTGAGAAAACTAAAGTTGCTATTACATTTTCAGAAAGAATGAAAAAGAGTGATACAATAACAACCATTTTACAGAATGGAAAAAAAATAAGAAAATTTATAGATTTAAATAGTCTTGATAATAATCTAAATTGGTCAGAAAACGGAATGACAGTTGAATTTGAAATTAGCTTACCGAGTAATCATAATTTATGTTACTTACAATTTAATTGGTGGGGAACAAAACATCCACTTATTAGTGAAAAAGGAATTTTAATAAAAAGTGGTACTTATTTTAAAATAGTTAATGAATAATATTTTGTATAATAATGTATAGAAGAATAGTTAAGAGGTAAACCTAAAAGTAACCCATTTTAATTTTCGACTATTCTATATAAATTTATAAATTTACTTTGTAGTGTTGTTTTTATATATGCTGAAGAATGAAAATTAAGAATTAGATTAAAAATAAAAAAGCCTCAAACTATTAATTTTGAGGCTTTTTATATTATTAGATTATGTTTTTATACAAATAAGTTGTCTATTTTTTCTTTTTCTTCAGCAGCTAAAGCAGCATCAACTAAAATACGACCACTATGCTCATCAATAGTGATTTTCTTTCTGTTAGCTATCTCTAATTGAATTTGAGGAGGAATTGTAAAGAAAGAACCACCAGCAGCACCACGTTCTATAGAAACAACAGCTAATCCGTTTTTAACTTTATTACGAATTCTATTATAAGCTGTTAATAAGTGTTTATCGATAGATTGAGAATATTCTATAGATTTTTCTTGTAATAACTTCTCTTCTTTTTCTGTTTCTTTTAAGATAGCATCTAATTCAGATTTTTTAGCTTTTAAATGCTTGTCTTGTTGCTTTAATTTATCTTTAGTACCATCAACAACTTGCTTTTTTTGCGCGATTTTAGCTTTAAATTCTTTAATTCTTTTTTCAGCTAATTGAATTTCTAATTCTTGAAATTCAGTTTCTTTACTTAAAGAATCAAATTCACGATTGTTACGAACATTTTGTTGTTGTTCTTCATATTTCTTCATTAAAGCTTTAGATTCTTCAATAGAAAGCTTTTTATTACTGATTTCAGTATCTAAATTAGCAATATCTTGAGCTAAATTTGAAAGTCTAGTATTTAATCCGGCAACATCATCTTCTAAGTCCTCTACTTCTAAAGGCAATTCACCACGAACGTTTCTAATTTGATCAATTCTAGAATCGATTAATTGTAAATCATATAACGCTCTTAATTTTTGCTCTACCGTTACTTCTTTTTTTGCCATCTTATGTTAAATATAATGTATTGGATTCGTACTTTTTTCGCTTAAAATAATCGCAAAATTAATGAATTTTTTTGTAAGATAGTCTACTAAAAGATTTTTTGTAAACTGTTCACTTTCATAATGTCCAACATCTGCCAATAAAATTCGCTCTTCTGCTTTATAAAATTCATGATATTTAAAATCAGAACTAATGTATGCATCTGCTCCAGATCTAATAGCATTTTTAATAGCAAAACTACCTGAACCACCTAAAACAGCTACTTTTTTGATCTTTTTATCTAATAATTTAGAATGACGAACACAACCTGTTTTAAAGGTTTTTTTTATGAATTCTAAAAACTTTACCTCATTCATTTCTTCAGGAAATTCACCAATCATACCCATTCCAATATGCTGATTACTATTTTCTAAAGTGATTATTTCATAGGCAACTTCTTCATAAGGATGTGTATTAAACAATGTTTTTAGTATTTTTCCTTCTAAAAAACTATTAAAAGTTACGGTAATACAAGTTTCTTCTTCAAATTGAAGTTCTCCTTTATTTCCTATGGTAGGGTTTGAGTTTTCATTACCTCTATAACTTCCTTTTCCTTCAACATTAAAAGAACAATGGTCGTAATTACCAATAGTACCCGCTCCAACTTTAAACAGTGCATCTCTTAGAGTATTTGCATCTGAATAAGGAACATAGGTTGTTAGTTTTTTTATAATTCCTTTTTTAGGAATTAATATATTCGTGTTTTGTAAACCAAGAACTTCACACATCTTTGCAGAAACGCCATTGTTAGAGTTGTCTAAAGCTGTATGTGTTGCATAAATAGCAATATTGTTTTTTATAGCTTTTAAAACGGTACGCTCAACATAATTATTACCATTTAATTTTTTTAATCCGCTAAAAATAATTGGATGAAAACTAACAATTAAATTGCAGTTCTTCTGTATCGCTTCTTCTACAGTTTCTTCTAAGGTATCTAAAGTAACTAAAACACCTGTAACTTTGGTATTGTAATTACCAACTAGTAAACCTACATTATCAAAATCTTCTGCATAAGCAAGCGGTGCTAATTGTTCAATATGATTTGTAATGTCTTTTATAGTCATTTTATAAGTTTATAAGAACATCTAAATTTACAAATATTATGAACAGAGGTTTAAATCCCTTAGTTAATTTTAATCTGTTCTTAAGATGTTTAATTTTTCATAAATTCAAAAGTAGCAACTAAATCTTTACTACTTTTGAATTTATGAAACTAATTCGTTTTTTATTATTTCCATTTGCAGTTTTATATGATTTAATAACTTCTATCAGAAATTTATTTTTTAGTACAGGAATATTTAAATCTAAATCTTTTGAGATACCAGTAATAGCTGTAGGTAATTTAAGTGTTGGTGGTACAGGAAAAACTCCTCAGATAGAATATTTAATTCGGTTGTTAAAGGACTCTTATAAAATAGCAACATTAAGTAGAGGTTATAAAAGAAAAACAAAAGGATTTCAAATATTAAAAGAGACGCATACTGCTGAAGATGTAGGGGATGAGCCGTTACAATTTTTTTTAAAGTTTAAAGAAATTACAGTAGCGGTTGATGCAAATAGAACACAAGGAATTAAAAAATTACAAGAATTAATACAGCCAGAAGTAGTATTATTAGATGATGCTTTTCAACATAGAAAAGTAAAGGCAGATCTATATATTTTATTAACGAAGTATGATAACTTATATGCAAACGATTTTTTATTACCAACAGGTAACTTAAGAGAGAGTAGAAGAGGTGCAAAAAGAGCTGAAATTGTTATTGTAACTAAATGTCCAGAAATTTTATTGGAAAAAGAAAAACAGCGTATTAAAGAACGATTAAAAATACAACCGAATCAAAAATTGTATTTTACTAAAATAGTATATAACACTACCTTAAAAGGAACCAATGAAGTAGCGTTAAGTACTTTTAAGAAAAAGAAAGTGATTTTAGTTACTGGTATTGCAAATCCAAATCCATTATTACGTTTTTTAGAATCTAAAGAAATTGAATATAAACATATAAAATTTCCAGACCACCATAATTTTTCTTTAAATGAAATAGAGGAAATTAAACAAGAGTTAACAAAAAGTAACGAATCAGATACCATTATTTTAACTACAGAAAAAGACTATGTTCGGTTAAAAGGAAAGCTTGAAAAATTATATTATTTAGAAATTGAAACTAAATTTTTAGAAGGGGAAAAACCCTTTAAAGCAACTATTTTAAATGTTATAGATATTAAAAATTAGTATATTGGCATTGTTTTTGTCAATAAATATGATGTAAAATAATAGTATAATGAAAAGAATAGGAGTAGTATTAGTTTTTTTATTTTCTTTTTTATGGAATTCATATTCTCAAGAAGATGTTGTGGAAGAAACAATTATAGAAGAAACTGTAGACGCGCCAGAAATTCATGTTAAATGGGAAGCTACTTTACAAAGTGCTATAGAAAAAGCAACTAATGAGCAAAAACCTATTCTAATTTATTTTACAGGATCTGATTGGTGTGGTCCTTGTATTCAACTTGATGAAAACTTATTTCACACAGAAAAGTTTGAAAAGTTCTCTAATGAGAATTTGGTTTTATATGTAGCTGACTTTCCTAGAGATAAAAGTTTAGTAAGCGTTGAAAATAGAAAAATAAACAACGAGTTAAGAAAAAAATACAATCAATCTTCTTTTCCTACCGTATTATTTATAAACGAAAAAGGAGATGTTTTAGGAAGAAAAAACGGTAAATATATGACTGAATATTATTATTCGTTTTTTAAAAAAATAGTAAGTGAAAATAGATAGCTTTTTTTAACACTATTTTTAAGTTAAATAACTACAGAAATGGGGGTTTGGAATACAGTACATTTATTTGATAATAATAAGTTTTATAATGAAGTAGTACCATGTTTACGTGGAGATGAAAACTGTTTTAAAGAGGATTATTTAGAATTTTATAAATCATATAGAACTGGAGGTATAGCTAATTTATCGGATAATGAATTAGATGAAATACTAAATGAATCAATACAGCGAGTAAAAGAAATAGTAAATCAACTAGATCTTAATTTTAAAAAGCACGAAGTTTATAACTATTTAGAATCTTATCAAGATCAACTAGATTATTTAAATAAGTATAATTATTATGAATTTTGTAAATTTTTTGAATATTATCTTTTTAAATATTGTGCAGATTTTTTTCCTTATATAATTTGTGGTAAAAGAGGTTTGGTAAGTGTTTTAGATTCTAAAGATAATTCAATAGGAAGTGAAATTTTATATAACCTTGGAGATTCTGATAATGTATTTAATTTAGATGGAGGAATAATTAATTGGATTTCAAATGAAGATACAGAAATACTAGGGAGCTGTGAAGAAGATTTTTTCTCAAAAGATTATTATTGTAATGAAGATTTAGAGTATTTAGAAAATGTTATTAGGTTTTTTAAAATAGCATCTTCAAATAACTTGGGACTTGTTCAAGGTCAAGATATGAGAGAAGAACGATTAATAGAATTACCTCAATTTAAATTGATAGAAGTAAATAAGTGGGACAAAAATGATTTTGATGTTTATAATATGAAAGCTTAATAAATTCTTTTAGCAAGAATATGTATTTTGTTGATGTATTATTTATTACAATTTTCACAATACATACTTCTTAAATATTCATTTTCTAATAATTGAAATGTAACTCCTTTATTAAGAGCAGAATTGTACAATTTACAAAAGCGTTTATTGTTCATGTTAATTGCGTTTAACATGATTGTTCGATAACTATCTGTTTTTGTGAGTTCTTTTTTAGTAATAGTTAAATTTAAATAGTAAAACAATAAGTCTTCATCTACAGTTACTTCTTTCACTTTATCTTCTATAATATCTATAGCATCATAAACAGTTCCATTATAAATTAAAAATTGAGCTAGGTTTAAATAATCAAAATCAGATAAAGGTAATTTTTTATAAGATTTTAGAACTAATTGTACAGAACTGTCTTTTCCTTTAAGATCATTTTTACGAGCATCTTCTTCTGCTTTTATAATATGGAAATTCACCATCATTTTGTCAATTAAACCTTGAGAAACATCAAAGTTTTTTAAATTTAAAATTTCGGTTTTAAATTTATTTCTATCTATTTTTCGAGCTCTATTTTTCCAAATAACAAATTTTAAAACAGTTAAATTATATTTAATACGTTTGTCTTTTGGTGCTAGTTTTTGAAGTTCTAGAAGCTTTTTTTCAACTTCTAAAGTGTGTCTAATATCTATAAAATATTTAATAATGCAGTTCTTTGCTAATAACTGTAAAAACTTCTTCTCTTCAGGAATTATCATTTTCTTAAGTAACTTCGTTGAAAATTTATAACTAGCTCTATCAAGGATTGAGTTTTGAATAGTAGATGCTTCTTTTAAATTATTAGAGCGTATGGCTTCATTAAAAAGAAGAATAAGTTCGTCTACATGTGTTTCCTTATACTTATCTTTTTTCTCTAACGAAAGTACAATTACAGCTTTTCTGTGTTTTTTTAAAATAGGCTCTAATTTTTTAGCGTAATTACTAACCAATTTGGCTTTCACTTCTTCTTTAGGAAGTGTTACTAGTTTTTTATGCTTAGTTTTTTGAACATCATTTAAAAATTCTACCCAATTTTCAGAAGTAGTTATATGCGTTTTAATATCTGGTTGTTGAAAAGATTGTAAGGAACCAGCAATACTTCTAGCACGCATTTTCTGTAAAGTAATATTTCTTTCTAAAGTACCTTCTACAGAAGCATACGCTTTTATATCAATTTTTTTGATATTATAATCAGTAAGTTTTAAAGAATCATACAGAGGTTTAATATCTTTAGGTTTGTATTCAGATTTGTCTTTTTCAAAAGGAATAGAAAAAGTAAGTTTTTTATGTTTAGTTACAGGATTTCTTTTACTAGATGTAATTCTTTTGTTTTTGTAAGTTATAGTATCTAAATAAACCCCCATATCAAGCAAACCTCTTGGGTATTTTTCTAAATTATATATGGTGTAATATTTACAGAAAGTTTTATTGTGTAAAAAAAGAAGGTTGAATTCTATTTCTTGTTCTCTTAAATTTGAAGGAACTTTACCTATGTATACTTTAAATTTACTTCTTTTAATACGTTTTAATTTTCCTGGAGCATTAAGACCATATACAGGAGGTAAAAGAACCCCTCTTACCTGTTTAGGAGTAATCTCTTTATTACATGAATATCTTTTCTTTAAGACAATATCTACCGCAATTCCATCGCCAGGCTCTTTAAATAAAGCATAATACCAACCTCGATTGTTTGTTTCAAAATAAAGATCATCACCTTCTATTCTTAGTCCAAGACGAACTTCTTTAGGTTTTTGATTAAAAACTTTAGTGAAAGCATCACATTTAGTTTCTCTGTCTCCATCAGGAAAATAAATTCCATATGTGTATTCTTGTGCATTTGCTATTGTTAAAAAAGCAAATACAAATAGTAGTATTAGTTTTGTTTTCATTTTTCCCCTTGCCTTACGATCAATGATCTAAGACTGTGTTTTGATTTATTTACCCCAATAATTGAAAATCAATTGCAAAACTAACGGAAAGAGTGTAGTAAATATTGTATTAATATTTAAAAAATCTTTAAAAAGTAAGGGTATTGTTTTGTTTATGAGTAAGTAAGGGTGGTTTTTAAAGGAGGGGTGTTGAAGTGTAGAGAGGTATTGTTGATGCTTAAATGAGAAAAAATGGAGCTTTATATTTTATTTACCAATTAAACCTAGCTCTTGCTTTATATCTGTTCGTTGGCTAAGTTTTACAGGATTGATACTCCAATTTTCTGCTATTTTCATAACAAGTTCTTCGTCAGGATAATCTAAATCTTCTCTATCCCAATATGTATTTGATTTAGCTTCTTTAGATAAAGAATTAAATAAAGTTAACTTTTTTTCAGGTAGTGTTAATTGTCCTGAAACTTTAATGTTTTGGTTACTTTCTCCAATATATGCATAAACTCTTTCAATTTTACCATTTATAGATTTCATCCAATTATGGTATTCTACAACTCTGTGAGTTCCAAAAAAATGAGCTTCTCCATATTTAGAGCTTAAATTATTGAGTAGGTTTTCAAGTATCTCTATACTTTCTAGGGTATCACTTGTTGGTAACCCCATACCAACGGCAATCGTCCATTCTCCAATTTGAGGAGTTATAAAAATACTATTCTTATATGCTTTTTGAATTCCATTTTCCCAATTAGAAGGTTGTATATTTTTTAATTTAAGTAAATTGGCTAATGCTGTTTTTTATTTGTTTTTACAGCGATCCAAACAATTTTATATCCAAAATCAAAAGGATTATCTAGTTTTTTTAAAATCTTAATAGGTTTATAGTTAGATTTATAACTAGATGTTAGTCCCTTTTTTTTTGCATACCAAATTGAAAAAAGTATGAAAATAACAATCCCAATTATTAGAATAATTTTAAACATATTTTTTACCAAAAAGCTCTTTAGCTTCGCGCATTATTTGTTTAATATCTTGATCATCTTTTCTAGGGCAAATCATAATAACATCCTTTTTTTCTACAACAATAAAATCTTCTAAACCCTGTATAACTACTCGTTTACCACTTTCAGTTTTAATCATATTACCTTTAGCATCTCTAAAAATAACATTGGCACCTACTACAGCATTTTCTGCTTCGTCTTTCTTTAACTTGCTATATAAGGATCCCCAAGTACCTAAATCATTCCAGCCAAAATCTACAGGTAAAACATGTACATTTTGTGCTTGTTCCATAATGGCAAAATCAATAGATATATTTTCACACTTTTGATAATTATTCTTTATAAAATCATCTTCAAAATCAGAATTGTAAACATTATTCCCATCATCTAAAATGGCAACCATTTCAGGAAGATGTTGTTTAAAAGCGGCAATAATACTTTTTGCAGACCAAATAAAAATACCAGCATTCCATAAATAATCACCACTATCTATAAACTCTTTTGCAGTTTCTAAATTTGGCTTTTCTGTAAAGTTTTTTACTTTTTTTATTTCAGTGGTGTCTTTTTCATATTGTATATATCCATAGCCAGTATTTGGATGATCTGGTTGAATACCGAGTGTCATTAATATATCTTTCTCAGAACATGCTTTAAAAGAAGTTTGAATATTTCTTAAAAATTCCCCTTCATCTTTTATCCAATGATCTGAAGGAGCAACTAAAATAACAGCATCTGGATTTTGAGCATAAATTTTTAAAGCTGCATATAAAACACAAGGAGCTGTATTTCTCATTACAGGCTCTAATAAAAGCTGTCTATTATTTAATTGAGGTAATTGTTGTAGTACTAATTTTTCGTAATTAGCATTCGTAGCTATTAAAATATTATTTGATGGAACAAGTTCATTAATTCTTTCAAAAGTACGTTGAATTAAAGATTGACCAGTACCTAACATATCATGAAATTGTTTAGGAAACTTTTGAGTACTAACTGGCCAAAAACGAGAGCCAACCCCTCCTGCCATTATAATTGCGTAATAATTTTTTTTCATGATAAGTGGGGTTTTAAGATTCTTTTAAAGGTAAAACTTCAGCGTTTTGGTTAAATAAATACACTTGTTTGTTACTTAAATTTAAGCATTCATAACGAGTTCGTCGTTTGTTTCCTCGTTTATATACAGTGTTTTTAAAACTAAAAATACTACCATTAGGAATTTCAAATATAAAACTCTTTCCGTTTTCAGCCATACCGCCACGTAAAGCTAATGATAATTTAGCATCGGTATCTGTACTTGCTTTAGGATTTTTAAAATAATTAGCTAAATAAGGAAGTATTTCTCTTGGGTAAATTTCTGGCTGTAAGAAAGGAAGCATTAAATGCTGAAAAATCATTTTCCATTCTTTACCATGAGGCTGAACTCTACCAAATTTTTTATGAGTAACATGATGTGCAATTTCATGTACTAATGTAAGTAGAAATTGATATTCATTTAAATTATTGTTTACAGTTATTTGTGTTTGTCCATTAGGAAAAGTTCTAAAATCACCGTGCTTAGTTTGACGTTGATTCACAATTTTTAAATTGATCTTGTGCTCTTTAATTAAATAAATTACTAATGAAACAGCTTTTTGAGGAATGTATTTTTCTAATGTTTTGTGCAAATGTTACTTTTTATGAAGTAAACATAACTAAAAATCTTAAATTATAACGAGGTTAAATACCCATTTTTCACCAAATCATTAGTTTCATTAATCTCAATTTTATTTCCGTTCTTAATTAAAAAATTTCGATCAGTTATTTTTAATACATCTTCATAATAATGATCGGTAATAATAATTCCTTTATCTTTTTTAAGTTGCATTAATAAATTAGCAATAATTTCTTTGTAAAGAGGTTCTATCATAGAAAAAGGTTCGTCAAGCAATAAAAAAGAGTGATTTAAATGCCCGATAAGTAATAATTCTAAATAGCGTAACTCTCCAAGAGATAAGGCACTTATTTTTCTGCTTTCAAAACTAGATACTCTAGGAGCATAAAAAATAACATCTTGCTTATCTCCATTTTCGAAGAATAGAGAAATGGCTTCACGAACTTTTAATTCTTTAGGTAAAAAAGAATGTTGAGGTAAATATCCTATGTTTTTAGAAGAAATTATTTCCTTTTGAAGTGTAATTTTTGAATTTATTTTTAGAGTTATAGCATTGGCTTTTAAAGTACCAAAAAGTATTTTTAGAAGCGTTGATTTACCAGAACCATTTCTGCCAAAAACACCAATAATTTCCCCAGTAGAGCATTTAAGGTTAATGTTGTTTAAAACAACCTTATTACGGTATAGTTTAGATAATTGATCTACTTCTAATACATCCATTTTAGAATAATAACTTAAAAATTATAAAAATAAGATGAGTTAAAGTACTTGAAATATTTAAAAGGATAATAGAAATTAACATAAAATTAAAATTATATTTATACTTCAAAAAAACATATAATTGTGTTTGTCAATTTTTAGATACATTCATGATTATTAAGCGATATTTTAAATATTAATTATGAAAATAAAGCCATTTAAACTTGAGAGATATTATACCATAAATGAATTTTCAGCAAAATATTCGCTTTGTAATTCAGATTGTGAAGCAATGACGATAAAAGATTTACTTGCGTTAGAAAAAGGAGCAAGTGAAAAATTTGAGAATCTTTGGCTTGGTTATACGGAAACAAAAGGACACCCTGAATTAAGGCAAAATGTAGCTGATATTTACACAAATATTAAGGCAGACGATATCTTAATATGTACTGGCGCTCAAGAACCTATATATTTATTTTCAAAAGCAAATCTTAAAGAGGAAGATGAAGTAATAGTTCAAACTCCTTGTTACCAGTCTGTACAGTCAGTTCCTGAAAGTATTGGTTGTAAGGTTTTGAATTGGGATGTGAAATATGAAAAAGATATTCCTGTATTTGATATTGAAGAATTGGAGAAGTTGATTACGAATAAAACAAAGGTTATTTATTTGAACACACCTCATAACCCAACTGGTTTTCATTTTTCTATAAAGGAACAAGAATCGATCATAAAAATTGCAAGAAAGCATAATATTATCATATTTTGTGATGAAGTTTATCGAGAAATAGAGCATAGCCCAGAGTATACTATTCCTGCTTTTGCAGATGTTTATGAAAATGGAGTTTCCGTTAGTGTAATGTCTAAAGCTTATGGGTTACCAGGATTAAGAATTGGTTGGATTATCACTAAAAATAAATCTATTCTTAATAATGTAGCTATATTAAAAGAATATACTACAATTTGTAATGCAGGACCAAGTGAATTTTTAGCAGGTGTTGCTCTTAGAAATAGACAAACAATTTTAAAACGTAACCTAGGAATTATAAAAAGTAATTTATCATTATATGAAGAGTTCTTTAATAAATATAAGGAATTTTTTACATGGTATAAACCTAATTCAGGACCTATTGCTTTTGTGAAAATGAATTTTGATAAAGACGATATGGCATTTGCTAAAAAAGTGTTAGAAGAGCAAAAAGTATTATTACTTCCAGGAGGTATTTATGATTACGAAGGTTATTTTAGAATAGGTTTTGGTAGAACAATAATGCCTGAAGCACTTCGTCAATTTGAAATATTTGTGAAACAAAATTTAGTTAAGGTTTGAAAATTATACCGTTTAAAAAAATTAAAGAAATAGCACAAGTAGAAGATTTATTTGAGCCGGTTAAAAAAGCTTTTATAGATTATAATTCTACAAATTTAATAGGCATTCCCGTTAATCTACTTCATTTTAAAAATAATTCAGATGCGCATATAAAAGTAGCTGCGATAGAAGGGTACGAGTATTTTTCTATAAAAGTAGCCACAATGTTTCCTGAAAATAAAAAGAAAAAATTAGAACCCTATAATGGAACTATTCTTCTTTTTAATGCAAATACAGGTGTGCCAGAAGTAGTTTTAAATGATAAAGGTATTTTAACTGATTTGCGTACAGCTGCAGCAGGTGCTATTATTACCGATTTTATAGCTTCTAAAAATGCTGATTCTGCATCTGTCATAGGAACAGGCATACAGGCATACAATCAGGTGATAGCCTTAAGTAAATTAAGAACCATTTCAAGCTTAATTATATATGGGAGGAATAAAGACAATGCTGCTTTATTAAAAAATAGACTTAAAAAAACACTTTCGGAAGCGGTAATTACTATTGTTGACTCTGTTGAAGAAGCTGTAAAAAAAACGGAAATAATAATTACAACAACCTCTAGTAAAATACCTTTAATAAAAGGAGAATGGTTAAAGAAAGGACAGCATATTACTGCTATTGGAGCAGATGATACTTTAAAAAAGGAAATAGATTTAGATTGTTTTAAAAAAGCGGATGCAATATTTGTAGATAGCCTTGAACTGAATAAAAAATATGGTGAATATTCACATGTAATAAAATCGGATATTAATTTTATTAAAAAAACAATAGAATTCGGAACAGCATTTAAAAATGATGATTATTCAAACAATCAAAATAAAATTACTTTGGCTAAATTAATAGGTTTAGGAGTACAAGATTTGGCAGCAGCAACTACAATAATTAATAAAATTAAACTTGAAGAGAGTTTAAAATAGATTTATTAAGTTTTTACAATAAGTATATATATTAAAAAGAAAGGAGCAGAAATTAAGAAGTTTAAAGTCCAAACTTTTTTAATTAAAACACTTTTAGTGTAGCCCAGGTTATAATAGGTATAATATTCATGTTTTTTGAATAAGTTATAAACTAAAAAACCAATTAAAATTCCGAAAGAACAAAATAGAATAAAAAACCAAAAAAAGTCTAAAACAAAACCTATTGTTAAAGAAAAAACAAGATTAAAGAAATTAATATCTAAAAAGTATTTCCAAATTGCTTTTGGGTACATTATGCTTTATTTTAAAAACACTCTAAAGATAAGAATGGGGGAGTAATAGAGTCGTAAATCTATGTTAAACTAAAGGGGCTGTAAATGCTTATGTGGCAAAACAGATACTTTTAAATTTTTATTTTGGAAGTATTTGAGTTGGTTAATTATTTGAATTTAGACCAATTTCCAGTCCCCACTTTATTCAATAATTTTTTTTCATATTTAGGATTACATATAAACAGGGTTGAGTTGTCTAGATCATCTTCTTCTATACTAGATATTGCTTTCTTACTTTCTTCATCAATTATAATGTTAGAAAAATCAAGTTTAACTTCAGTAACTAGTTTAATAAGTTTGTTCTTGTTTTTCCAAGTCAATATTCTATATCTAAAAAAACCAGCATCATTTTTACTAACCTTTGGTTTTTCATTAAATTCTGTATTTAATTCTGATATAAATTGATTTATTTGGTTAGAAGATGATTTGGTAACAGCATTTATAATCATTAAATCATTATGTTCATCAACCATAGATTCTACAAGAGAAAAACGTAAACTATTGTATTTGGCTACAGTATCATTTTCACTATGTGATACTACACGGTAATGTACTCCAAACACTTTGTTTCTATCACCTTTCCAATTTATATCATACTCATTAATAGTATCTTTTTGAACATATTGCTTGTTACTTGTGAATTTGATGTTCTCTCGATTTAGAGAGTTAGCATAAAACTTTGAAATATTAGAGTTTAAACTAAAAGATTTTAAATCTACAATATCTTCATCATAAACCTGACCTTTACATGATATGATAACTATTAGAAATAAAAAGAAGGTGAAATTCTTTAAAAGTATAAAATGAGTTTTCATGAAATTGAATTTGAAAATACTATAAATTTACGCCAAACTACGGAGTAGAATTAGCTACTTGTAAAACCTTACCATTATAAAATTTATTGCCCGTTAGTGCAAAATTAAAAATATAGTCAGCCATTTCTTTAGCAGATAAAGGTGCTTTATAACCAGGAAAAGCTTCTTCTAACATTTCAGTTTGTACAGCTCCAAGTGCTAATACGTTAAATGCTATTTGCTGCTCTTTATATTCTTCAGCAAGTAATTCAGAAAGTGTAATTACCGCACCTTTTGCAGAGCTATAAGCAGCTAAACCAGGAAATTTAGAGCTTCCTTGAATACCACCCATGCTACTAATTGTAACTACATGACTACCTGGTTTTAAATAAGGAATTAAATTTCTAGTTAAGCTAGCAACACCAAATACATTTACTTGATAAACCTGTGAAAAATCAGTAGAGGTTAATTCTGTAAACGGTTTATTTATTAAAAAACCAGCATTATGAATTAAAACATCTACTTTATTCCATGTTGCATTCACAAAATTAACAACTTCTTTTATGGTATCTTCTTTAGCTAAATCTAAAGAGAGTGCAGTGATATTTGAATGATTTAAATTTTCTATAGAAGTGGTGTTTCTAGATAATGCCAATACATTATGGCCTTGATTTGCAAATAACTGAGCTAACTCAAAACCAATTCCTCTACTAGTTCCAGTTATAATAATATTTTTATTCATTGTTTTGTTCTTGTAATTCAAATACTTCATTTTTTCCATTAGAATAAATTCTTTCATACTTCACTAAACCTTTATTCTTTTCAAAATAAGATGTTTGTGAAAATGTTATTAAATAAGATTTATTCATGATATGATTTAGTTGCCCTTTTATAGGTTTAGATTCAAAAAAGTCTTTAAAAATAAGAGTCTTGTTTTCTTTTTTTAAAAATTCTCTTTTACGTTCAACTTTAAAAATTATGCCATTATTTATGTATTCACCGGTATAAATGCTAGGTTCTTGTAGGTTCCATTTAATTAGATTTTTTTCTTGAGGATATAAATCTATTATAAAAGGAAATTCTCCAGTTTTTTCTATAAATTTATAAGAAATTAATTCAGATCCAGTTTGAGTTACTTTTTCTATTATTTCATCTATAAATTCATTTTTTGAATTTAATCTCCTTGTTTTTATAAAATCAGTTGCTTTATTTTTTGAAATCTCCCACAATTGTATATTCTTTTTGTTTTTAGAGATAAAAGTTAAAGTTTCTTTTTCTATAAGAGGCGTTTTTAAATAAAAGGATTTTACTTTTAGTTCGTTAGAACAAGAACTAAGTTGTAAACTTATAATAAAAAGTAAAACTTTAAATGATCGAAATATCATAATTATGGACACAGACTTTATAAAAGATCTATATCTAAAAAGCTTAAAAAAGCTTCACCAGTAGTGTCGTTATAATCTTCGTAATTTACTTTTTGAATTTGATTTGTATGTAAACCTTCTTCAATTTCTATAAAACGAAACATAAAATTAAAAGTTCTTAAAGTTACCCATGGTGTAGCAATACCTAAAGTAAATACAATTAAAAGAAAATTCACAATTGCTAACTCAAAAATATCACCCGTTTTAGCATTGAATTTAAAGTTTACTTTATGACCATTTTGAGTAATTTCTGTATTCTCTGCATAAAAAGACCATACCTCTTTAAAGTACCAGAAAGAATAGATACCTAAGGTTAAAAAGAAAAGAAAAAAGAATCTTAAGTTCATCCAAAACAAAGTTTCTCCTTTACCTTTAAAGTCAAAAGATAAATTTCCAAAACGTAAATGACTAATTACATACTGACGAATATCAATGCTATACCAAGCACCATAAAGTCCTAAAGTAAGTATTGTTAATATAGTACCTATCATAGATTTCCAAAACAATTCCATTTTGTTTCCTAAATAAGTAAACCGAATATTTTTCCAAGTACTTTTAGAAGCTCTGTATTTTACGGCTCCATGAATGGCAAAAGGAATTACTAAAAAAGTAAATAAATATAAAAGCCCTAAAGAAATACTTGAAAGAAGAGCGTTTTCTTGAGCAAAACTATAAATTAGAAAAGCATAAATGAAAACAAAAAGAACATAGACTTTAATAAAACCTTTAAAAACTTCTTTTCCTGTTCCCAAAAAATCAAAACGATGATTATCTAATTCTGTAGATTTATAATGATATTTTAAGATTTCAACCTTAGCCCAAGGATAATAAATTCCTAAAGTTAATATAGTTAAAGCAATGTTTTTGAAAAATATTAAAACAAATTCATTTCCTTTTCCAAAATAATTAAAACGCTTTTTATCGCTAAGTAAACTAGATATAGCCTGCATGGTAATGTATTCAATATAATGAACTCAAATGTCTTGTTTTATTTTATCTTTTACAACTTTTCCTTTCTTTTAACATGAAATTTAATACTTTTAGATTTCTAAAAAAACAAACTTATAATGAAAAAACAATATATTTTTTATGTATTGCTATTTACAGTTCAGGGATTAGTAGCACAAATTTCTCATATTTTATGTGGTAAATTATTAGATACTAAATCGGGTGAATTAAAAAGTGAACAAACAATTGTTATTGTAAATAACGAGGTTTATAAAGTGATGGATGGCTACAAAATGCCTAAAAATAAATCAGATAAAGTAATTGATTTAAAATCGAAAGTAGTATTGCCTGGGTTAATAGATATGCATGTACATATTGAGCAAGAATTTGGACCTAGAACAAGGTTGAATGGATATATTTTAGATGAAGCTGATATTGCTTTTAACTCTGTTGGGTTTGCTAAAACTACTTTATTAAAAGGATTTACTACTGTAAGAGATTTAGGAGGAACGGGAGTGAATATATCTATAAGAAAAGCGATTGATGCAGGTAAAATACCAGGACCAAGAGTTTTTACGGCAGGTAAAGCATTAGCGAGTACTGGAGGACACGCAGATCCTACAAACGGGAGTAGTAGAATTTTAAGAGGAAACCCTGGGCCAAAAGAAGGGGTAGTAAATAGTATTGAAGATGCTAAAAAAGCAGTACGTCAACGTTATAAAAACGGAGCAGATTGTATTAAGATTACTGCAACGGGTGGCGTGTTATGTGTTGCTAAAAGTGGTGATAATCCTCAATTTACTATTGAAGAAGTAAAAGCAATTTGTGATATGGCAAAAGATTATGGAATGCATGTTGCCGCACATGCACATGGAGATGATGGAATGCAAAGAGCTGTTTTAGGTGGTGTAAAAACAATTGAACATGGTACTTATATGAGTGAAGGTACTATGGATTTAATGAAGAAACATAATGCGTATTTAGTACCAACAATTACCGCAGGTAAAGAGGTAGAAGAAAAAGCAAAGGTAGCAGGATATTATCCTGCAATTGTAGTTCCAAAGGCATTAGCTGTGGGGCCACAAATTCAAGGAACTTTTGCAAAAGCATATAAAAGAGGAGTAGGAATTGCTTTTGGTACCGATGCAGGTGTTTATAGACATGGAGATAATGCCAAAGAGTTTGGGTTTATGGTGGAAGCAGGAATGCCTGCAATTGAAGCAATACAATCGGCAACCATAACTAATGCTAAGATTTTAAAAATGGAAAAAGAAGTAGGGCAGATTGCAAAAGGTTTTTATGCAGATATTATTGCAGTAGATGAAGATCCTACTAAAAATGTAAAAACATTAGAAAATGTTGTTTTTGTAATGAAAAATGGAGTGGTTTATAAGGATTAATTACATAACAATAGTTAAGCATCATTAAAGATGACTATAGAAAAATCAAATAGAGAAAATACAAATTCTAAATCCGACTTAAGAAAAAAAGCAGATAAAGTGAAGGATTTGAGATGTGAAAATTTGATAGCAGTATTAGAGGAGCCAACTGACGTAAAAAATATAGCAACAGTTGTAAGAAATATAAATGCTCTTGGAGTTGAAAAGTTATATATTATAGATAGTAAAAAAAGATTACCATAAGAGTGGGAAGAAATGCGAGAACGGAAATCGTTATTGAAAACATCTGTTTCTGCTATAAAATGGAGTTTTGTTAAGACTTTTAAGAGTACTGAAAAATGTTTTGAGCATTTAAACAAAAATAGATTCATCTCCATTGTAACTTCACCACATATTAAAGGGCAAAAAAACACTTTTCTTCATAATGGTAATTACACTCAAAAAAGATTAGCTGTTTGGTTTGGAAATGAATCTCGTGGTATTAGTGAATTAGCTGTTAAAAATGCTGTTGCATGTGTTCAAATACAAATGGCAGGAATAATAGAAAGCATGAATCTAGCAACAAGTACAGGAATAGTCCTCTATGAAATAACTAAACAACGAAGAGATTATCAAAGTAAAAATAAAAGAGGGAGAAAAATAGATCCTGAAATTACTGTTGAATAAAACTTAAATGAAATTAAGAAAAGAGTTAACACCCAATATAGAAATTGCTCGAAAACTGTATCCTGTAATAAAAAAGAAAATACTTGATTTCACTGATTTTTGGGATAATAGTCCAGATCATGCAATTTCAAGACATAAAGAATTAGAAGAAGAGTTACATAAACTAACAGGAAAAGATATCTCTAAATTTGATTTATGGGAGTATTGGGAAGCCGATGGTTTAGAAAATCTAGCATTTAGAATCTCTCTTCCTAATCCTATTAAAATTTCAGATTTCAAAAAAGAAGAATTAAAAGAAGTTTTGATAAAAATAAATGTTTTTGAAGAGCCTACTATTGAAGATGAAAATGAGGAGTTTTTGATGTTACTTTGGGGGAATAAATCAGAATATTATAGAGCACTTTTAGAAGTGAATTTTAAAAAGTATGATTTCAAATACTTTATTAGAAATAAAGATGAAAAAGGAAATTATTTTGAATATTCAGTAGATGAAATAATTGAGTTTTTATGGGAGAACAATTCTTGATAAGATAAAAATAAAAAATGAATATACTACAAAAAACAGCTAGAAGAATAATAAAAAAATCATTTGATATTTCTGTTTCGTTAATTGAATTCTTTAGCAAAATGGAACCTTATAAAACAAAGGTTTCAGAATTAAGAAAACTTAAAAACGGAACTTTAGGAAAAGAAATAGCAAATTGTTTAGATATGCATAATTTAACTTTAGTGCCTAAGTTTGAAAGCCATGATTTAAAACATGTTTTACTAGATTATAAGATGACACCAGAGGATGAAATTAGAATGCAGGCTTTTATGATTGGAAACGGAAATTACTCAGTTCCTTCTTTTGCTATTTTAGTTTTTGGTGCTATTTTACTTCCTGATTTATGGCTAACTTTTTATTCAGATTTTAAAAAAGGAAGAAAAACTATTTGTATTTCGAAGTGGACAATTGAAAAGCACGCAAATCGAAATTTAAACGAATTAAGAAAAGAGTTGTTAAAATCTGAGTTTGAACAAAAAAGAATATTTGATATGAAAAGTATTACTAAATTTGGAGCTTTTACTGCTATAATAGCAGGAGTATTTGGAATGTTATTTTGTTTACCATTTCTGTTTTCTTCGAATATTGCTGATTTAATTGGTGCTGGGTTTCCTTTTGTAGGTGGTGCAATATTAGCTGTTGGTGGACTTTTAGCATTGTCTAATTTATCTAGTTTTAATAAAGATCAAGAGGTAACAAAAGTTATTGTTAGTTAGTAATTTACTTAAGTGTGTGACAAAAATTAGTTTATATTTTTCAATAACTTGATTTTAAAGACCTCACAGGTTTTTAAAACCTGTGAGGTCTAAGTTTAAAAATATAATAATCAGTTTTTTACTTGAAATTGAGTTGTAAAAACAAAAAAAATATATTGAAATGGAGTTTTTAAACGAAGAAGTACCAGGTAGTATTCCTATTAATTTTAAAGAAGACTTAATACCTAAAGATAAACTAATTCATAAAGGAATATTTAGTTCAGAATTAAAAGAATATTATTATACTATTTCGAATAAAGACTTTACAAATTTTGAAGTTTTTGTAATTAAAAGAAATGCAGAAAATTGGTCTCAACCCCAAAAAGCATTCTTTAACAGTGAATACGATGAGCATGGAATGAGTTTTTCACCAAATGGAGATACACTTTATTTTAGTTCAACAAGACCTGTTGAAATTGAAGGAGTTCTTTCTACATGGCACATTTGGAAATCAGATAAACATAATGGGAAGTGGAGCGAACCTGTTTTTGTAGATATTCCAAATTTGAGAACGAAATTAGTTTCTCATCCAACAATTACCAATTCAGGAGTGTTATATTTTCAGTCGAGTAATTTAGATTTTAGTGAAATGGATATTTATCACTCAGAAAAAATAAATGAAAATTTAAAGACGCTGAAAAAGTTTCAATTTCAACCAATTTAGAAATAGGGAAATGTACCCCTTATGTTTCTCCGAAAGAAGATTATTTGATTTTTGCGGCAATAGGAAAAGAATTGGATTTAATGATTACTTATAATGACGGAAAAAGAAATTGGGTAAACACAAAAAGGTTGAATAATAAAATTAATAAAAACGGACAAGGAAATCCGTATATAACACCAGATAATAAATATCTTTTTTTTACAACTGGTGAACATTTAGAGAAGGACTGGAAAATAAAATGGGTTCGTATAGAAGAAGAAATAGAAAATAAATCTTCCAACTCCCTTTAGGTAATGTGTTGATTTACTTTGGTGTAGGGATTGTTGTGCGAAATGTTTATCAGTATTTTATCTTTCAGTTATAGATACATCTTGAAAAAAATAATTTTCGGTTATTTTTCTATAATTTAAAGTAAATTATTTGTAACAAAATAGCTTTAAGAAGTACTAATAGAATAAGATATAAAAGTTAAATTATTATGTACAAATTAAATGTATTTTTTAGTAGGCATAATTTCATAATTGTACCTGCTTTCATGATCTTAGTATTAATTTACTTGTTAAAATCAAGTCATTATTCTCCTTTCTTAGCTAATTATATAGCATTAGATTTTTTAGCAATTATTCCTTTAACCTATTTTTTATTGATAAGAAAAACAAATATTAATAAAATCACCATAGTATCGGTATTTGTATTGGGCCTTGTTTTATCAAGTTTATTGATACCTAAAGAGCATCAAGAAGTAGTTTCATTTGCTAAAAACTATATTTTACCAATATTAGAAATAGGAGTGGTTAGTGTACTTTTTTATAAAGCAAGACATATTTATTTAGAATTTAAGAAAGAAAGGTCTAATCAAGATTTTTTCGATTCAATAAAGATAGCATGTAAAGAAATTTTACCTCCAAAAATTTCACATTTTTTAGCTACAGAAATTGCAGTACTATATTATGCTTTTTTTAGTTGGAAAGGAACAAAATTAAAATCAACAGATTATAGTTATCATAAAGAAGGAACTTACAATGGTGTCTTTTTAGGAATCATATTAATTGTAATAATAGAAACTTTTGTTTTACATGTGTTATTAGAAAAATGGAATGTATACATAGCTTGGATAACAACTATTTTAAGTGCCTATACATTATTACAAGTAATTGCGTTGCTTAAATCTATTCGTAAAAGACCTATATATTTTGATAAAGAAAGTCAAAAAATAATTCTAAGATTTGGTTTTGTTGGTTTTGCAACCATAAATATGGAAAACATAAAAAAAATAGAATTAACATCTAAAGATTTAGAAGATGAAAATAGCAATCACTTTTCTTTTTTAGGAACTTTAAGTGGACATAATACTGTTATACATTTTAAAGAACCAATTGAGTATGAATTCTTTTATGGAATGAAAAAAGAAACATTAGCACTGGCATTAATTATAGATAATAAATCAGAGTTTTTATCTATTTTAGAAGGGTAACATCAGATTGTTATTAATGAAAAAAGAACTACTTGTTAAAAACAAATAGTTCTTTTTATACAAACCAAATTAACTATATATAATCTATAATGAAACTTTGATATAAAGTTACTGGAATTGTTCCTTCATCTTTTTTTATTTCGATGAATGGAAGGCTTTGTACAGATTAACTAAAAAAATAGGTTAGTTAAATGAAATATGTTGGTATGCACCTATATCAGGGTTTGTCCTAACTACTCCTAAAATATCTATTGCAACAGAACTTGGTAATGCTTTATTTATAGCATCACTTTTTTCTCCAATTATAAAATCTTCGCTAAAGGAATCTCTAAAATCAACAGTACCATTTAAAACAATGTTATTGTAATGTGTAGTGTCATTAAAATCTAATTCATTATTGTTTTCAAAAGAATTATTAAAATCATCAAATTTAATTAGACAATTTGTTATGTTATAATTAAATAAACTTCCATCAACTTTATCTAAAATAAATTCTACATTATTATTTCCATCAATAATACAGTTTGTAAAAGAAGCATTATTTAAATCGTGTAATTCAACAACTTGTTGCCCGTTTTCATCATTAAAAATGAAGAAATTATTAATTAAAACAGTAGGTAATGGTCCGCTAGGAGATGTACGTAAACTATTATTCCAATAATTAGCAAACGTACTATGTGTAAAGTTATAACTACCACCACCAGTACCTGCAAAAGAAACCTGACCAGCACTACCAATAACTACATTTTCACCATTAACACTAGTGTCTCTAGCTAAAATACCAAAGTTAGCATGGTTGTATATTTCTACGTTTTTTAATTGAAGAGTAGGAGTGGCTCCTGTATTTCCTTCAACCAATATTCCTATAACACCATTTTTTATTTGAGTATGATTTAATTCATTGTTTTTACTACCATCTCTCATTAAAATAGCACCCCATTGCCCAGGTATTCTACTAAAAGAATCTTCTAATCTATCGCCTTCAAAAATAACTTTTTCATCTAAAGTACCATTTACTTTTAAGCTAGCTTCTTTATCAATAATAAGTCCAGAGTCGTTATGAAAATGTATTCTAGCTCCTGGTTCTATTGTGAGTGTTTTGTTATTAGATACAGCAGCATATCCATAAATAACATAGGGTTTGTCTTTTGTAAAAGTAAGTTCTGAATCTTCTAAAAAACGACCTTTAATAGTTGTTGGTTGCCCATCAATTGTTAAGTTATCTATTTCCATAGAAATAGGATCTCTATCAGGGAAAATAAAAATAGCATCTTGTACCAGGGTAACTAAATCAACATCTTGTTGTTTATCACCATTATCAAATAAAATTTTATCAGTATACAAAGGGTTGGTAATCGTATTAAAATCGATGGTTGTTTCAACAAAAACAAACATGCTGTCTTTAGCTAAAATTTCAATATCCTGAAAAACTTGCCCAGCAATACCATCTACATTTAAACGATAATTGGAAGTAATACCATTTTCTAACTGTATTTTAGGAATCTTTATAGCATTATTACTACGATTATAAACTTTTAAATTATAGGTAGCAGAACCTATATTACTAAAAATAGTATCTAAAAAAACGGTGTCTTTAGAAAATTCTAATTCACCAAAGCTGTCAACAGTGCTAAAATCTTTTCTACAAGAACTAAAAGCAATAATTAAAGCAATGATAATAACAGGCTGTATCCACTTCCATTTCATATTCATTATTGTTTTATAAGTTCTATTTCAAATAATTTTCCCCAATGCTTTCCAGTTACAAAAATGCGATTGTTTTCAGCATCAAATGCAATACCATTTAAAACATCATCTTGTGACGCTATTTTTTGAGATTTTGAAATTTCTTTAACTAAATCTGTAAGATTAACAATACCATCAACAACACCATTACTTGGGTCTATAATAGCAATTAACGGTTTTTGCCAATAATTCGCATAAATTTTTCCGTTAATAAATTCAAGTTCATTTAATTTTTCAAGTGAAGTTTTGTCTGTATAAGCTTGTATACTTCTTTTTTCTTTTTGGTTATTAGGATTTAAAAACCAAATTTTATTAGTACCATCCGATTTTATTAATTCAGTATCAGAATGTGTTAATCCCCAACCTTCTAAACTTTCGTTGTATTTAAATTCTTTTTGAAGTTTAAAAGTTTCTAAATCGAAAATAAAACCTTTTTTAGCTTGCCAAGTCAACCAAAAAACTTTGTTGTTAAAAATAGTCATTCCTTCACCAAAAAACTTGTCACTTAAATCATATTGTTGTAGTACTTCACCAGTAGTAATTTCAACTTTACGTAGCCAAGATTCTCCATTTCTTCCTGTAGTTTCGTATAAATGTCCGTTATAATATTCTAACCCTTGCGTGTATGCTTTTTTATCATGTGGGTATTCATTCACAATTTTATAATTATATAAGTTAGGTTTCTTGTTAGAGAAAACTTCTACAGAACTTGTGGCTTTTTTTACTTTTCCTGGTATAAAAGCCAATGCGGTAAGACGATGTTTTCCTATTCCGAAATCAGTGGTGTTTAAAGTTGTTTTATTATCATTCAATTGTAAACGACGCTCATTAACATAAAAGTGAACACTATCTGGTTTAGTACCGCTAATTTGTTCTAATTGAATTGTAATTTTCTCTCCTAATTTTGTTTTCTTATCTGTTTTTATTTTAAACTTATAACTAGTTTCACTACAAGAATTTAAGGTTAAAAGAAGGATAATAAAAATTAGATAATAATGATTAAGTTTCATATTTCTTTGGTTGAATATATTTTCAATACAAATAAAACAAATTATTTGTTTGGAATTTAAAAAAAAGAATTAAATTTGCATCCTCAAATAACCACTATTGGTTTTTGAATTTTATTGAACATGTTTAAAACTTTACCAATTTTAAACAATTTCACGCAAAATTAAAAGTTTTACAACATGAAAAAAGGTATACACCCAGAAAATTATAGAATGGTAGCGTTTAAAGACATGTCTAACGGAGATGTTTTTTTAACTAGATCTACTGCAAACACTAAAGAAAATTTAGAAGTTGACGGAGTAGAGTATCCATTAATAAAATTAGAAATTTCTAGAACTTCTCACCCATTTTACACAGGTAAGTCTAAATTAGTAGATACAGCTGGACGTATTGATAAGTTCAAAACAAAATATTCAAAGTTCAAAAAATAATTTATATTTATTATAAATTAGAAAGCTCTAACTATAGTTAGAGCTTTTTTTATGGATGAAATCTGTATTTTTAACACTCAAATTTATTTCGATTTCAATTATGAGAGATACCATTTTAGCAATAACAGTCACTATAACAGTTCTTTGTGGAGTATTAGTGTATTTTGTTCCAGATGTAGGAAACTTTATTCTTTTAGCCATTTCCTTTTGTATTACGTTGTTAGCTATCTATGATGCATTTATACAAAAAAATCATTCTTTACTACGTGCTTTTCCTGTAATTGCTCGTTTACGTTGGTTCTTTGAAGAGGAAAGAGAAAAAATTCAACAATATTTTATTGAAGATGATTTAAACGGAACTCCTATTAATAGAGAAAAAAGGAGTATTGTATACCAAAGAGCGAAAAAAGAAACAGAAACAGTGCCATTTGGTACGCAACATAATTTATATGAAAAAGGATATGAATTTGTAAAGCATTCTTTGTTTCCAACAGATCATCATCATATTAAAGGAGATTTATTAACTTTTGGTTCAGATAAATGTGAAAAAAAATATGAAAGCTCTATTATAAATATATCGGCAATGTCTTTTGGTTCTTTAAGTAAAAATGCGATAAAAGCATTAAACCAAGGAGCAAAAATGGGGGCATTTGCACATAATACCGGAGAAGGTGGCGTTTCTCCTTATCATTTACAAGGAGGAGATTTAATTTTTCAAGTAGGAACAGGGTATTTCGGAGCCGGAAAAACTGTAGAAGGAAAACGTCATTTTGATGATGCTATTTTTAAAGAGAATGCAATAAGACCAGAGGTTAAAATGATTGAGATTAAATTATCTCAAGGAGCTAAACCTGGCCATGGTGGAATTTTACCTGCAAAAAAGAATACTGAAGAAATTTCTAAAATACGTTCGGTAGAACCTTTTACGCGTGTAGATTCTCCTCCAAGTCATTCTGCCTTTTCTAATTTTGATGAAATGATTCCTTTTTTACAAAAAGTAAGAGAGCTAAGTGGAGGTAAACCTATTGGAATTAAATTTTGTGTAGGAAACAATGAAGAGATAGAACAAATGATTAAAGCTTTTGCAGAAGCAAATAATTACCCTGATTTTATTTCTGTAGATGGAGGAGAAGGAGGAACAGGATCTGCACCTTTAGAGTTTTCTAATTATGTAGGAACCCCTTTATTAGATGGACTTGCTTTTGTGTATAAAACATTGGTAAAATATAAATTAAAAGATCAAATAAAAATTATAGCTAGTGGTAAAGCAATTGATGCTTTTGATGTTGTTAAATTGATGGCTATTGGTGCCGATGCAGTTGGTATGGCAAGAAGTTTTATGCTTAGCTTAGGTTGTATTCAAGCTCGTGAGTGTAATTTAGATAGCTGTCCTGTTGGAGTTGCTACTCAAAATGAAGATTTGGTAGAAGCTTTAGTAGTAGAAGATAAAAATATTAGAGTAAAAAATTACCATTCTAAAACAATTGAAGCTGTAAAAGAAGTTGTTGCAGCTATGGGAAAACATGCAATAACAGATGTGAAATCTAAAGATGTTTTTAGAAGAAATAAAGCAGGAGATATTGTATCACTAGAAGAAGTTTACTTTAAAAAGAAAGTACTTTCTTAAAATTAATGTATTGCAAACAAAATTAGTCCATAATTCTAAGAATTATGAGTTACATAGATATCCTAAAACCACGGCTACATCGTTACAAGCGTGGAGTAATGCTGAATTATTAGTATTAGATTATATAAAGGAAAAAGAAACAAACAAAATTCATATTTATAATGATCGTTTTGGAGTTTGGAATTCTTTATTGAATACTAAAAATATAACTACGGTTTGGACTTATGCGAGTCAGAAAAAAGCAATTCACCAGAATTTAAAGCGAAATAACCTACAAACAGAAGTAGCATACAAAACACCTTTAGAAGATTTAAAGGATGTAGAGTTGGCATTGATTAAAATTCCTAAATCGTTAGAATTATTTGAGTTGTTTTTAAATCAAATACATACTTCTTCTTCTAAAAACACGGAAGTTGTTTGTGGTTTTATGACAAAGTATTTTAGTGTTTCTTATTTAGAAATTGCAAAGCGATATTTTAATGAAGTATCACAAAGTAAAGCATGGAAAAAATCTAGATTGCTTCTTTTAAAATCACCCAAAGAAATAGTTGAAGAAAGAACGTTTTTAAATACCATCTCATTTAACAATACAATACTGAAGCAGTATTACGGTGTTTTTTCATCTAATAAAATAGATATAGGTACACAGTTTCTTTTAGAAAACATACATGTAGCACCACATGAAACTAAAATATTGGATGTGGCTTCTGGTAATGGAATTATAGCAAAAGAAATAGTAGCTCAAAACTCAGAAATACAACCAACTTTACTAGATGATTTTAACCTAGCAATAGCATCTTCTAAATTAAACCTACCGCAAAAAACTACTTTTATTTGCGATGATAATTTAGATACTCTTAATGATGCTACTTTTGATTTGGTAGTTTCTAATCCTCCTTTTCATTTTGAACATGAAAATAATATTGAAATTAGTCAGTATTTATTTTCAGGTGTAAAGAGGTGTTTAAAAAAGGAAGGGCGTTTTGTTTTAGTAGCAAATAAGCATTTGAATTATAAAACATATTTATCAAAACTATTTAAGGAAATAGTTGTTATTGCTACAAATGATAAATTTGTCGTTTATGAATGTAAATCATTTTAAATCAAGATATTTTACGGTTATTTTATTTTTAATTAAAACATGTAAATGTTAATTTTTATGTAAAAACCGCATGTTTTTGTTAGGTTTTTTACTTTTTTTAGACTTATTAGATGTAAAAAATGTAAAATAAAATTAAAATTTTACTATATTGTAGTTCATAAAGTGTAAAAATTACAAATAATAGTACAGTTTTAATCCCTAATCCCGTATATATGAAGTTAAATTCTAACATTCAAAATGTAGAGAAAGAACAAATTAAGTTTCTTAAATTCCCTAAAAATGAAGTATTAAATATTAAAAAAGATCAAGTTAATAGATCTATAGAGCTACGAAGAGCCCTTGTTTTAGGTAATTTAGAGCATCAAAAAGTAAAGATTGTATTTGCTGATGAAAATGGTTTTAAAAGAGTAGAAACTACAATCTGGGGTATTACAGATAAATCTGTAATACTAAAACAGTCTACATTAATACCATTACAAAGAATAGTAAGTGTAGCTTAGAAAAGAAGAAAATTATTTGAATTGAATTATGCCCTAGAAATTGATTACTTCTAGGGTTTTTATGTGTGTAATTTTGAAACTAAAAAAGAACTCAATATTTTATATAATGTAAATTTAAAATATGAATTAGGTATGCTTAATTTAGACAAATGGGAAATATGGCCTATCTAAAATAGAGCACTTATCATTATGTTTTATGAAGTTGAATAGGTTTAAAAAAAGAAATATCAACAATAAGATTCTCAAAAGAATAATTTTAATATTACTAAAAAAACAAAACTAATTAAATGGCAGGAGAAACAAATATCTCAAATTTAATAAAAGAGATGACACCAAAATTGAATGAGGGTGAATATGTGTTTTCTACAGTAAAAGATATCTATAAGATTGACAGAAAAGATACTATTTGTGAATTTCAAGAAGAAGAGGGTACGACTGTAGTTGTGAAAAAAGAAAAAGCAGATGAGTTAAAATTACATTATGAGTATATTGCTTCTTGGATAACTCTTATGGTGCATTCATCTTTAGAAGCCGTAGGTTTAACAGCAAAATTTTCAACAGAATTAGCAAAAAATGATATTAGTTGTAATGTAGTTGCAGGATATTATCATGACCATATTTTTGTTGATAGAAAAGATGCGAATAAAGCAATTCAAGTTTTGAAACTATTATCAGAAAGTCAAAAATAATCAGATACAACTATAAAATCAGCTTTTTTCAAAAACACCAAACAATTCACTTCCTTCTCTGGGAGCTATTGAGTTGTAACATTTTTCAAATATTTTAGTTTTAAAGTATGGATTTAAATAGTTAAGATATTCTTCTTTTGTACCTCCAAAAGGACGTTTTTCCATGTCTCCTTTTAAAGGAATGTCAAACCATAAACCCACTAATTTACCATTGGTATTTAAAAGCTCATTCATTTTTTTAGCATAAGACTTTCTGTTTGTTAAAGTTGGAGGGAAAGAGCAGAAAAAAGTTTGTTCTAACACTAAATCATAAGTTTTGTTATGATTAAAAAAGTTACCAAGTATAATTTGATCAGATGGAAATTTAGGGATACGATTCTTAAATATTTCTAAAGGTTCTGCAGCTATATCTAATACATACACATTTGTAAATCCTTTATTAAATAAGTATTCTGCTTCATATGCATTTCCTGCTCCAGGAATTAATATTTTAATAGAAGTGTCTTTTATTTGGTTTATATAGGTAATTAGAGGAAGAGAAGGGGCTCCAATATCCCAACCTGTTCTATTTTCATGATATCTTTCCGACCAATATTTTTGCTGTTCATTGGTGTTATTAGTAGTGCTCATATATTTTAGATTTGCATAAAAAAGTACCACTAAAATAATTATAAATTTTAGTGGTACAATTCATATTTATAAAGGATTATTTTATTATAAATAATAAGATAATCCGAAGTGTAAGTTAGAGCTATTCAAATTAAAAGAAAAACGATTAGTACTGTAAGTAGTTTCTCGAGAATCTTTTATGCTGTTTTTTGTATCAGTATAGCCTAAGGAACCTAAATAAGTTTCTAAAGCTAGTTTTTTAGATATGAATAATGTAATACCAGGTCGTATACCAATAAAGTAAATATTAGAAGATTGTTCGTAATCTGATGAGTATACTCTGTCATAAACATTTCGAGTATATCTTCCTTCACCTTGAATTGAAATACTTACTTTTTTTCCAACAGGAATGTGTTTTTTAATATATGGAAAAATAGAGTATTCTTTTCTAGAATTTAAAAGATCGAAAGCGTCATTATTATCTTTATGTTCATTTTTATGATACCCATAGCCAAGTCCTAAACCAACAGATAAGTTATTGTCTATAAAATAACTTGTTTTAGGAAATAAATTATAACCGAAATCTTTACTTTCGCTAGAGTGTGAACTAGTAGATTCACTTCTTTTAGTATCATTAAAATCTAAAGAAAAATTACCAGAAATGCTCCAAGTTCCTTTTTTAATAATCAGTTTTTCGTTTTTTTCTTGAGAGTTAGCAAAAACAGTAGCTAACAAAGTTGTAATAAGTAATAGTTTTTTCATAATAAATAATTTAATGGTTTTTAAATTAGATTGTAAACCATCAATTATTATTCCTGTGTATACCAAATGAATCTAAATAAATGTTAATTAACATTGACTCTTCATAACGCATACAAACTATTAATTTTACTATCTGTTTTGTTGAAAAAAATAAAGTTTCTAAAAAGTTTATGATTAGAATTTAAAAAGAATATTATGCACTTAAATACATGCTTTTAATAAACTCACTACCATAGGTGCGTTCTAGTTTTCTAATGGTAAAATGCCCTTTTGCCATATCTTGAAAATGACTAATAAACAAGGTGTTAATTATAGCACCACCAGCAGCTCCGATAATAGGCACCGATTGCGCAATAGATTTTTCAGTTACCTGTACACCAAAACGTTCAGCAATTTTACTAATAATAGTTAAAAATATAGGAGCCCCCTCGTGAGCAATACCTTGTTCGGTAACATATTTACTTGCTTGGGCCATAGAGTTAGATAAAAAAGCTTTGGTAACATAATAAGTAGATTCTAAATTATCATCTTCCATACTATTTCCTCCCAAAGCAAAGACTTCTAAACAAGCTAATTTGGTAGCCGTATCATTAATAGATTCGCCTTGCGAACGAGCAATATCTGCAATAGAGCGTAAAATAATGGTAGTGGTAATAGGAAGTTCAACAGCTAACCCTGCTAAACCAAATAAACCACCTATGGTTCCTACAGTACCGGCAGCTATTTTGTGAAACATATTATTAGGTTTCTCTTCAGCAATATCTTTCATTGTAAAAATAGCAGCATCCGCAGCTTTTAATAAAGAAGATTGTGTTACCTCACTTAATTTCTGGTTCCAATTGTCTGGTAACATCTCTAATCCTTTTTGTATAGGGTTACCAATTAGATTACTCATTTTAATAGCCATTCCTGGGTTCTCCAATAATTGTTTGGCTTCTTTTAAAGCAATACGATCTTTTTCTGTAAGTGATTTACTAGGTGTATTCATAGTATTAGCAATTTAATCGCAGGGCGATAGCCAAGAATTTAATTATCAGAGGCTTGCCTTGAAATTGGAAAAATAAAAATATTATAGATGCCTCGTACCTTTGGGTAGAGAGAGTTCATTAAATATCGTTTTTAATAAAAAAAAAGGCGACTTACGCCACCTTAAATGTTTTCACAACGGAATAATCCTTATTGTGAATTGATTTCAAAATTGTGGTACTAAGATACTTATTTTTTTATAATTGATTTACAGAGACCCGTATTTCTAAAACAAAATGGTTCTTTACATTTAAAAATATAAAAATAAAAGGATCTAATAATATAATAAAGAACAATTTAATAGTCGAGTAAAATTTTGGTGGCTAAGCGAGGTAGAAGTAACAACTAAGAAGATAAACTCTATTAGAACTATGAGGAAGAAAAAAATCAATGGGTTTTAACCCATTGCCTTAGTACAATTGAAGAATATTTATACAACATATAGGTATTTGTAATAGTAGGAAAACAAAGGGTTTTAACCCATTGCATAATTATAGATAGAAACAAACCAAATAAAACTATATTTAGAACAAATTAACCACCTTATAAAATATGAAAGAAATAGAAAAAATGGTTTTAGGACTCGATGTAGGGGTTGCTAGTATTGGTTGGGCATTAATTATGTATAAAAAAGATGGAACCACTGAAATTATAAAGCTAGGCGTACGCGTAAATCCATTAACGGTAGATGAGAAAACTAATTTTGAAAAAGGAAGACCATTAACAACCAATGCAGACAGAACTCAAAAACGAAGTGCCAGAAGAAACCTACAACGTTTTAAATTACGTAGGCAAAACTTACTAGATATTTTATTAGAGAATAAATGGATAACTAACCAAACACCATTAACAGAAATAGGAAAAGGAACTACGCATGTAACTTTACAATTAAGAGCAAAAGCAGCAAAAGAAAAAGTAGACTTAGAAGATTTAGCTAGAATATTTTTTGCAATAAATAAAAAAAGAGGTTATAAAAGTAGTAGAAAGGTACACAATGAAGAAGACGGACAAGCGATAGACGGAATGGCTATTGCCAAAGAATTATACGAAAACAAACAAACACCGGGGCAATATGTATACAACAGCTTAACAGAAGGAAAAAAGTTTGTTCCCGATTTTTACCAATCAGATTTGCAAGAAGAATTCGATTTAGTTTGGAAGTATCAACAACAATTTTATCCCAATATTTTAGATGCAAATTTATATCAAGGGCTAAAAAACCAAGGACAACAAAATTCTAGAAAACGTTTTTTAGCCATTAAAGGAATCTATACCGCAGAAAATAAAGGAAAAAGAGACCAAACAAAATTACAGCACTATACTTGGAGGGCAAAAGCCATAAAAGAACAATTAAAAATAGAAGAAGTAGCTTATGTGTTAGTTGAAATTAATAACAACTTAAACAAATCGAGTGGATATTTAGGAGCTATTTCAGACAGAAGCAAAGAATTGTATTTTAATAAACTAACGGTAGGGGAATACTTATGGAATCAAATAGTCAAAAATCAACATATTTCATTAAGAAATCAAGTGTTTATAGGCAAGATTATTTAGATGAATTTGAAACCATTTGGCAAACACAAGCAGCATTTTATCCGCAGTTAACCAGTAAGCTAAAAGAAGAAATACGCGATGTTATTATTTTTTATCAACGCAAATTAAAATCACAAAAAGGAGCATTAGATTTTTGTTCGTTTGAAAGTTGGCAAGAAACTTATATCGACAAAGAAACTAAAAAAGAAAAAACAAGAAGAGTAGGGCGAAAGGTTATTTCTAAATCTTCACCATTGTTTCAAGAATTTAAGATATGGCAACAACTTAATAATATACAATTCATTCAAAAAGATACTGAAGAAATATGTCATTTAGAAGAAGCAAATAGAAAACTATTGTTTGAAGAGTTAAATATACGTGGCGCTTTAAAAGAAACACAAATTTTAAAAATAATAGGCTTATCATCAAAAGAATGGAAAACCAATTTTCCGGAAGGATTAGAAGGTAATAGAACCAACAAATCACTATACAATGCCTATCAAAAAATAGCAGAAAATGAAGGGTATGGAAACGATTGGGCTAAAAAATCATCTAAAGAAATAAAAGAAGAACTTACGGCTGTTTTTTCTGATATAGGAATTACTTCAGAAATATTAAATTTTAATGCCAATGAAGCAGGAGAAAATTTCGATAAACAACCCGCTTATGCGTTGTGGCATTTATTATATGCTACAGAAGATGATGAAAAAATAACAGCAGAAGATAAATTAATATATGGGAATACATCTGTTATATTAAAAAAGAAGTTGGTTGAAAAATTTGGGTTTACACCACCGTATGCCAAATTATTAGCCACAGTTTCATTACAACAAGAATATGGTAATGTATCTAGTAAAGCCATTCGAAAAATGATTCCGTATTTACAAGCAGGACATCAATATTCGAAAAAAGATAATGAAGGTACAGGTATTGGTGCTTGTGAATTGGCTGGTTATAATGCCTCTAAAAGTGAAACTAGAGAAGATAAAGAAAATAAAGAGTATGCAAAAGAATTAAAATTACTACGAAAAAACGAATTACGAAACCCGGTTGTAGAAAAAATTTTAAATCAATTAGTAAATGTAACCAATGCAGTAACTGAAGCGTATGTATACCCTTATTTAAAAACTCAGAATATTGAACCTGAAAACTATAAAGATTATTATGAAGTTCGTATAGAGTTGGCTAGAGAGTTAAAAAAGAATGCCAAACAGCGAGAATTAATGACCAAAAGTATTGCGGAAGCCACCAGAAGAAATGAAGATATACGAAATACAATTCGTAAAAACTTTGGCATTCCCAACCCCACTAAAAGTGATGTAGTACGTTATCGCCTTTGGCAAGAGTTAGCAGTAAATGGATATAAAGAAGTATTTACAGGAAAAAAGATTGATGATAAAGATATTTTTTCTAAAAACATAGAAATAGAACATATTATACCCAAAACGGTAGTGTTCGACGATTCATTTTCTAACAAAACATTAGCCTTTAGTACTATAAATAAACAAAAATCGAATAGAACAGCAATCGATTTTATTACCCAAGATTTTAATGCCGATGTAACTAATTATAAAGCACGAGTAGAAGGTTTATATAATAAAGGTAAGGGAGCGTTTTCTAAAGCGAAGCGAAATAAATTATTACTTGCTCAAAAAGATTTGCCAGATGGTTTTATACATAGAGATTTACAAAACACACAGTACATTGCTAAAAAAGCAAAAGAATTATTAAGCACCATGTTTAAAGAGGTAATTGTTACTTCTGGAAGTATTACCGATAAATTACGAGAAGATTGGGGATTAATTAATATGATGAAAGAATTAAATTTTTCAAAATATAAAGCATTAGGGCTTACCGAGTTTGAAGAACGTTTAAATAAAGGAACAGGAGAATTAAAGAAAGTAGCAGTAATTAAAGATTGGACAAAACGGAATGATCATCGCCATCATGCTATGGATGCTTTAACTGTAGCTTATACTACGCATAATCATATACAGTATTTGAATTTTTTAAATGCTAGAAAAGATGAAACTCACAAAAGATACAACAGTATTATAAGTATAGAAAAAAAGTTGCTTAAAAAAGGAGTGTTTATAGTACCCATGCCTAATTTTAGAACCGAAGCAAAAAAAGAAATAGAAGCTATTTTAATTTCTATAAAAAATAAAAATAAAGTAGTTACTAAAAATGGGAATATCTATAAAACAGCAACAAGAGAAAATAGAAAAATACAAGATACGCCAAGAGGACAATTACATAAAGAAACTATTTATGGTACTGCTAAACGTATACAGCAAAAACCTACAAAATTAAATAAGCAATTTACTTTAGAGCAAGCACAACTAATTGTTAATAAGGAAGAACAAAAGATAATATTAGCACATTTAAAAGCATATGATAATAATGGAACTGTTGCTTTTAATACCAAAACCATTAAAAAACACCCAATACTTTATAAAAAAACTCCACTAACAGCAGTATTTTGTTTTGAAACTATTTATACCATTAGAAAGGAAATAAATTCAGATTTAAAAATAGAAAAGGTAATAGATACTAAAATACGTGAAATTTTATACGATCGATTGGCTGCTTTTAATAATGACAGAAAAAAAGCATTTTCAGATTTAAAGACGAACCCTATTTGGTTAAATAAAACGAAAGGAATTGCTATAAAACGAGTAACAATAACAGGAGTAAGTAATGCAGAGCCATTACATACTAAGAAGGATCATTTAGGCAACGAAGTATTAAATAGTAAAGGAGAAAAACAAGGAGTAGATTTTGTAAGTACAGGAAACAACCATCATGTAGCTATTTTTAGAGATGAGAAAGGGAAGTTACAAGAAAAAACAATTTCATTTTTTGAAGTGGTAACTAGAGCAAATAAAGGAATACCAATTATAGATAAAGCATTTAATAAAGAGTTAGGATGGGAGTTTTTATTTACCATGAAACAGAATGAAATGTTTGTGTTTCCGTCAGAAAACTTTAATCCAACAAGTATCGATTTAAAAGACCCTAAAAAGGCAAGTATTATTAGCGCTCATTTATTTAGAGTTCAGAAAATAGCCACTAAAGATTATTTTTTTAGACATCATTTAGAAACAACTGTAGAAACCAATAAAACACTTAAAAATGTTACATGGAAACGAGAAGGACTTTCTGGATTGGAAGGAATTGTTAAAGTAAGAATTAATCATGTAGGAGATATTGTACAAGTAGGAGAGTATTAACTTCGACCCTGCTCAGTTACCATGTTTTTGCTTAGTTATTAAAGTTTTATTATGTAGGTTATTATTATGAGGTCATTGAGCGAAGTCAAAATGAAAGTCATTTTAACCTGCTTTTAAAACCTCACAGGTTTTTAAAACCTGTGAGGTTTTAATAATACGATTTAAGAATATTTTTTTGCATTAAAATTTCCCTTTAAAGAATATCAAGAGATTTAAATAAAGGGGAGGTCAGAAGGTTTTTTAAATATAATATATCGATTTATTATTTGTTACAATCTTATAATTGTCAGTTCGAGATACGCAACAAAAACTTTGTGAAACGAATGTAATGACAAAAATGAGCTTTATAATTCGACTTATTAATAAAAATTTTGAAAATCAAGGAAGCAGCGTTAGCTTAGAGATAAAAAGCTGTTTGAGCACAGCGAGTTCTTTTTATCTGTGGCTGGTAGTTCCGTAGTATTTTTTAAATTTTTATCATCTGTCTTAATTTTTTGCTTCTTTGCATCAAGGCAAAGAAGAGGAGGATTATGAGTTTTGTAAGTTTTTAAAAAACAAACTGTTGTTAAAGGTGTTAATGGTAGTTATTTTCGATAGAAAATTGTATTGATAAGTAACAATTACAGAACAGAGATAAGGTTCTCGATACAAATTTTCTTCTGATTTCGACTTGGCTCAATCTCCATAAAATTTAATCTTTTAGATTTGTTTTAACTTAACAGTTAGATAAAATACTGAAAAGATACACTACCTATTTACTCCTATAGAATTATATGGATATTTGTATTATTTGATTTGCCAACCGAAACGAAAGCAGCGCGTAAAGCAGCAAGTACTTTTAGAAAAAAGCTAATTGCAGACGGTTTTACTATGTTTCAATTTTCCATTTATATGCGGCATTGTCCTAGTAGAGAAAATGCGAAAGTACACACCAAAAGAGTAAAAAGTATGTTGCCTAAATATGGTAAAGTATGTGTATTTGAAATTACCGATAAACAATTTGGAATGATGGAAATTTTTTATGGTAGAAAAGAAATTCCGATGCCAAAACCAGTACAACAGCTAGAATTGTTCTAGTTTTTTAATTCTAAAAAATCGCTACCTCTCTTGTTTTATAAGAGTTGTAGCGATTTACCCTGTGAATAATCACACTAAAATACAATTTGAAATCAATTCACAACATTTATTGACTACTCTAATGATTATTTTAACCTGTGAATAATCACACTAAAATACAATTTGAAATCAATTCACAACTAGCTGATGCTATATTTTTACCAATTCTTCCCTGTGAATAATCACACTAAAATACAATTTGAAATCAATTCACAACTTAGTCAATGCATTAATGCCACGTATAAAACCTGTGAATAATCACACTAAAATACAATTTAAATACAATGATAGAGATTAAAATAAAACAAATTCTTTAGAATTTTTTAACAAAAGGAATTGTATTTAATTGCTTAATAATTCTTTAATTAGCGTTAGCTATGAAAGCAAATTGCTATACTTTTTAAAAACCGATAAATCTGTTGCTAAATTAAGTAAATTAAGCAGTAATTATAGTTTATAGAAATCTAAAAATGTAGAAAGAATATAGTATTTAAATATACAAACAATAAAACCGAGGACGAATAAAGCTAACTACTACTATTTTGTTGTTACTAGTGATCTTGGGGAAGATGATTACGCACTAGTATATGTCTAATTCGGTTTAAAACCGTAACCATTCTTTGGTTGCGGTTTGCTTTTTTTAAATGAATAAATTATTATTAATTGTAGGGCGATAGCCAAGAATTCAATTCACTGAAGCTTGCATCGAAATGAAAAAAAAAACTTATAGATACTTCGTACACTTGGGGCAAGGCAGTTCATTTTTTATTATAATAGTACTGGTTAAAAAGAAAGTACTAAATTAAAAGTTACTTTTGTTAAAAATTAAATGATTAAAATGTCAGAAGCTATAAATATAAAATCAAGTTGCCCTGTTAATGTAGCCTTAAAAATTTTTGGAGGAAAATGGAGGTTACTTATAATTTTTCAAATGAGAGATGGCAAAAAAAGGTTTGGAGAATTAAAACGCTTAATTCCAGATATTAGTGAGAAAATGTTAATTCAAGAATTAAAAGCACTTAATAATTTAGATATAGTACATCGAAAAGCATATAAAGAGATTCCACCAAAAGTAGAATATTCTTTAACTGAAGAAGGAAGGAAAGTGCTACCAATAATAGATCAAATTAAAGAGTTTGGAGAAAACTTTTTGAATAAGTAAGTTTTTGTTTAAAATAGAGACTATGATTACATCTTTATAAAGAAAAAAATGGCAGAAATACTTCAAAAACTAGATAGAAATACAATAGAAACTGGAGGTTTTCATGGAATTGAACAAAAACGATTGATTGTAAACTCACAGTACGGACCCCGAATGGGAGTAAAGAAAGGCACTTGGGAAGGTGTTGGTAATTTAGTGTATTTAGCAGATTCTTGGTTTGGTAATGGCGTGGCCACAGGTTTGCATCCTCATAAGTTTATAGATGTATTAACTTTTGTAGTAGAAGGAACTTTAGATCATGAAGGATCTTTAGAGCACGGAACAACTTTGCAAGCATTAGATTTTCAAGTTCAAAAATCGGGAAAAGAAGGTTTTTTACATAACGAAATAAACAAAGAACAGCCAACTACGCGAATGCTACAATTATGGTTGTTACCAGAGCAACAAGAAGCAACTGCAAATTTAGAGTGCATAAAGCAACCAAAGGAACAGTAACTAATGTTTACGGATCTCAAGATGGTAATAGCACACAAATTATAGTAGGGCATTTAACTGTTGGAAAAACATATGAAACACCTAAAAATAGTTTAGTTTACCTTGTTAAAGGATCGGTTTATATAAATAATGAAACTATTAAAGAAGGTGTTTTAGTAGCCACAAACAACAATGTAATAACTATTGATGAGGATGCTGTTTTTATTGTAATGCATAGTGTTAATTAATAGTTATAAGAGAAATGAAATAAGTTGTTTTAATATGTAACTTTTTATAAATAAGGTTATTGAATTAAAGCTTTGAAAATAGGGGTACTTTTTTATCTGCTTACTTTATAAATTTACCAAAAGCAAAACCTACACCTATACCAAGAAAACGATCATTATTTACTTCTTTCCATTGAAGTTCGAAATTTACAGTTGGTTTTCCTTCTTTATCTTTAAGTGATATAGGAATTCCTAATTTCCAGTTTAAAGCATTATAATTACGACCTATATTTTTTTCTATAGCAGCAGAAATCCCTAATGTTCCTTTTTTAATAAAGTAGGATATTGCTTCTAATTTAATATTACCAGTTGTAAACCTTTTATAATTACCATGGTGAAAAGAAGTTGTGTTTTCTAATACATTTGTATTGTTAGAGTTAAAAGCTTGTAGTGTTTTAGACTTTAAATTTGAGGTTTCTATGTTATTATTGTTAAAAAGAGAAAAGAAACTACTTAAATATATTGTTTTTTGTGAACTTGTTTTCCAAAAATTGGTATACCCAAGATTTATTTTCCAAGGATAAAAACCTGTTTTATTAAAATCTTTATTGGTAAGGTTAGCAGTTATTTCAGGAACAACATTATAAAAAGAACGAGATAATGGAGCAAAAAATTCAACAGTAAAATAGTAATCCCAAATAAAATTGTATAATTTTTCTTTTTTAATTGCTAATAGCTCATTTTTAGCTAATTCTAAATATAACTCTTCGTATTTTTCTTTATAATATTTTTTTAATTTATTTTTGTATTTATTAGAATTAATTCCATATATATTTTCATAATATTTTAACTCATCTATATAAATATTATTTTTTACATTTGTTTCTGTTTTTTGTGAAAGCCCAGGAATTATTACTTTTTCATTTAAATTGTTTAATTCATTACTAAAGTTAGTGAAGTTTATAATTCCATTTCCAATATTTGTATACTTAAAATTTAAACCTATTTCATTTTCTAAATTTTTGTCTTTTCTATTAAAAAAAGAAGCGAATTCTTCATTAAGTTTGGCTTTTATACCAGCAGTAAAAAGGTGAGTTAATTTTTGTGTTTCTTTTTGCCTACCAAACACGAAAGATTTCCCTAAGAAAAGTGTTTTATCTGCGGTAGAAATTACTGCATATGATTTTTTTAAAGATAAATCTTTTGAATTTCCAATATAGCTGGATACTTCTTCGGCAAACAGAATATTTAACATTGCATTATTAAACATTCTATTTTTTACCTCTATTGTTTTTTTACCTTTCTTGTTTTTTACATGAAAATTTTTTTCAAAAAAATAATTATTTTCGATGGCTAGTTTTAAATCTTTTTCATTTTTAATGTTCTTATAGTAATAACTAGTTTTATTCACAATACTATTGTTATTATCAGTTATGGAGTAATTAACCGTAATTAAGTCATCTGTATTGGTAAAGTTAATAATCGTTTTATTTTGAGAAAATAAAGTTAAAACAATTGAAAAGAGTAATAAAAAAGTAATTTTAGATCTCATTTTTGCAGTTAGATTAGTTATGTAAAAATAACTTTATAAGATTGATTGTATTATACCTACAAGTAAGTATAATACAGTTACTCGTATAAAAATGTGCTTAATACATCTATTTACCTTAATGAAAAACTAAAAAAATTACAACTGCAAATGTATATGATCGTCATGTCGTACAGCTTGACAGCCATGATAGCGAATTTTTTTATGATTTAGTTGTAATCTGTATTTAAGATGAGGTTCAATAAAAATTTTTCCTAATTCTTTTTGATTCAATAAAGCTTTAATAAGTTGTTTGTTTCCTTTGTTCGAAAATTTCAAATCTTTATGAATGCTACCTAGTGTAATATATTTAGGAAAGTCATATTGAAAATATCCTTTTTTTAGACATTTGTTTATTTGATTGTATTCATTTGATTTAGGGTTTTCAAAAACACCATATCCGCTAATAGATTTTTGTTTGTTTGTTATTGTTCCAGATACAGTTTCATATATTAAACTTAAATCAATTTTCTTTCCATCATTATGACTTAAATGTGGGAGTAATGGAAACTTATTTATAAAAGGAAAATTAGCATCTAAGTAATGAATTTCAATAGTTGTTTTCTCTAACTTTTTTGCAGTAGCAAGCAGCAGTTTATTGAGTTTAGGTGTTACATAATTTCTGTTTAATAATACCGTAAAATAATTTGTAGGTTGTATGTTTTTGGTATGTTTTACTTTTTCACGACCAAAAATAGGAGCAGTATAAGGAACAATTAAAAAAGTAGCAATAAGATACAGTATTACAAAAGCAACGCTGTTTTTAAATTTAAAATTCCATTTTATTTTTTTAGATAGTAAACTGCTAATAATATATACAAGTCCACCAATTTGTGTAGCAATTGTGAGTATTATAAATAAGGCAATTTTTATAAATATTTTAAAAAGAATTTTCACACGATTTTTAATAACAAGATTAAGTTAAAACGATTTTACACAAAATTTATTTTAGAATAAAATCTTTCTCTTTTTTTGAATTAGAAGAGGAAGAGTTTAAAAAACAAAAACCTCACTTTTAGTGAGGTTTTAAGTTATAAATATATATTTTAAATAGAATTATGAAAATTGATAATTCGTAATTTAAAATTCATAATAGAATATGTTAGTCCATATAATCTTCAATAGGACTGCAAGAACAAATTAAATTACGATCTCCATAAGCATCATCAACTCTTCTTACTGAAGGCCAAAATTTATTTTCGGCAATATAAGGTAAAGGAAAAGCGGCTTCTTTACGTGTGTAAGGTAAAGTCCACTCATCAGAAGTTAACATTTCTTGAGTATGTGGTGCATTTTTTAATACATTATTCGTATCCTCTTTTGTTGCTGCTGCTATTTCTTTACGAATGGCAATTAATGCATCACAAAAACGATCTAATTCAATAATACTTTCACTTTCTGTAGGTTCTACCATAATGGTACCCGCAACAGGGAAAGAAACTGTAGGAGCATGAAAACCATAATCCATTAAACGTTTAGCGATATCTACTACTTCAATACCGTTTTGTTTAAACTCACGACAATCTAAGATCATTTCGTGTGCAGCACGTCCCATTTCACCAGTATATAAAGTACTAAAATGTCCTCGTAAACGCTCTTTCATATAATTAGCGTTTAAAATGGCAATTTTAGTAGAATCTGTTAACCCTTTAGCCCCTAACATGGTTATATAACCGTAAGATATTAAACAAGCCAATGCAGAACCCCAAGGAGCAGCAGAAATAGCTGTAATAGCATTTTTGCCACCAGTACTTACGATTGGATTTGTTGGTAAAAACGGAACCAATTGTGGAGCAACACAAATAGGACCTACACCAGGACCACCACCACCATGTGGAATGGCAAATGTTTTGTGTAAGTTTAAATGACAAACATCGGCACCAATAGTTGCAGGATTTGTTAATCCTACTTGTGCATTCATATTTGCACCATCCATGTATACTTGTCCGCCATTATCATGAATAATTTGCGTAATTTCCTTAATTGCTTTTTCAAATACTCCATGAGTAGAAGGGTAAGTAACCATTAAAGCAGCTAAGTTATCTTTATGCAAGTCAGCTTTTGCTTTTAAATCTTCTACATCTATATTTCCTCTTTCATCTGTTTTAGTAACCACAACTTTCATACCGGCCATTACAGCAGAAGCAGGATTGGTACCGTGTGCAGAAGCAGGAATTAAACAAATGTTTCTATGTGCATCTCCGTTTGCTAAATGATACGCTCTAATAACCATTAAACCAGCAAATTCTCCTTGTGCACCAGAATTTGGTTGTAAAGAAGTAGCTGCAAAACCTGTAATTACATTTAATTGTTGTTCTAAGTTTTTAAGTACTGTTTGGTACCCTTCAGCTTGATTTAAAGGAACAAATGGGTGTATGTTTCCCCATTGTGGATTACTTAGAGGTAACATTTCTGAAGCAGCATTTAGCTTCATAGTACAAGATCCTAGAGAAATCATAGAATGATTTAAAGCTAAATCTTTACGCTCTAATTTCTTTATATAACGCATCATATCAGTTTCTGAATGATATGTGTTAAAAACATCATTTTCTAAGAAAGTAGTACTTCTTTTTACGTTTTCAGGAATTACTTCACTAGAAGTAAATTCTGTAATAGTAATATCTTGAATGTTAAAAGCTTGTTCGAAACAATCAACAATTTTATTAATTTCATCTAAACCTACAGTTTCATTTAAAGAAATAGAAACATGGTTTTTATCAATGTAATTAAAGTTAACAGCATTTCCTTCTGCAGTTTTTATTAATTGATCTGCTTCAACTTCAACAACAATAGTATCAAAATAAGCAGTGTTTTTTTGTTTAAAACCTAATCTATTAAGTGCAGCAGTTAATGTATTAGCAGCATTATGTACACGGTTGGCAATGTATTGAATACCTTCTTTACCATGATATACAGCATACATACCAGCCATTACAGCTAATAAAACTTGAGCTGTACAAATATTAGAAGTAGCACGTTCGCGTTTAATGTGTTGTTCACGTGTTTGTAATGCCATACGTAAAGCACGTTTACCGTCTTTGTCTTTAGTAACACCAATAATACGACCAGGAATACTACGTTTATAAGCATCTTTAGTAGCAAAGTAACCAGCATGAGGTCCTCCATATCCTAAAGGAATACCAAAACGTTGTGTAGTACCTACTACTACATCTACTCCAAATTCACCAGGAGCTTTAAGCATTGCAAGTGATAAAATATCAGCAGCTACAGCAACTTTAATATTATTTGCATTTGCTTTTGTAACAAAATCTGCATAATCATGTACTTCTCCGTGTTTTCCTGGGTATTGTAAAATAGCTCCAAAAAAATCATCTTCAAACTTAAATTTAGCATGATTACCTAGTATTAACTCAATACCAATAGGAATTGCACGTGTTTGTAATACCGATAACGTTTGCGGTAATATTTCCTCAGAAACAAAGAATTTATTAGCTCCTGCTTTTTTCTTTGAACGTTCTCTAACATCAAATAATAAAGCCATAGCTTCTGCTGCTGCAGTAGCTTCATCTAATAAAGAAGCATTCGCTAATTCCATTCCTGTTAAATCACATACCATTGTTTGGTAATTTAACAAAGCTTCTAGTCTTCCTTGCGCAATTTCTGCTTGATAAGGAGTATACGCTGTATACCAACCTGGGTTTTCTAAAATATTTCGTTGAATAACACTCGGTAAAATAGCTTCATGATATCCTAAACCAATGTAACTTTTAAAAACCTTGTTTTTGGCTCCTAATTCATTAATATGATTTAAATATTCATATTCACTTAAAGCATCAGATAAATCTAAATTATTTTGTAAACGAATGTCATCTGGAATAGTTTCGTAAATTAACTGATCTAAACTATCAACACCGATAGTTTTTAGCATAGTGTCCTTTTCATTATCTCTAGGACCAATATGTCGTAATTGAAACGAATTTGTATTCATTGAATTGAGTTGTGTTGTTATTTCAGTGAGCAAAAATAACGAAATCTTAAAGATTTTTTTAAACTCAACAAACAAGTTTTTAACTATTAAGAATGGTTATGAACAATTTTCTTATTCAATTATCAATAAACAATTATCAGAGATCAATTTTGCGTTGTTTTTATAGATGTAAAATTTCAGAAAAATTCTTTATGTTGGTAAGTTTGTAAAAAGAATCACTTTTAGATTTTACAGAGTAAGCAGAAAAATTAAATTACTGATTACTGATTACTGATTACTGATTACTGATTACTGATTACTGATTACTGATTACTGATTACTGATTACTGATTACTGATTACTGATTACTGATTACTGATTACTGATTACTAATCATTTTAA
>CAKZVD010000095.1 GCA_937922085.1 uncultured Tenacibaculum sp.
ACAATCTATGAATCTGCTAATCATTTTATTGGAGGCTCTGCCATGGTTAATTATACTGATAAAAAAGGGAAGTATAAAACAGCCTTAATTAACAATCAAAATAAAATAATTTTTACATTTCCTGAATATGTATATAGTTACACAAGTAAGCATGATGCTAAAAAAGCTAAATACAGTACCCGTAATAAAGGAAAGTTTAACCACAAAGGAGAAAAAATAAAATAGTGTTTCTAAATGAAAATTAAATTTATAATCATAGCATCTATTCTCTTCATAGGAACTTCTTTTCTTTCTATTGAAAAAACAGGCTCTCCTGTTATTAAAATTGAATGGGTTAAAAATCTAGAAGGAGATTTTTCTTTTAAAGAAAAATGGAACTATCCAGAATTCATTTATAAAAATAGTTTTGGGCAATTAAGTTGCGATGGCAGTTGTCCTAATGAAATTGATCGCATGAAGGATGCCAATGGTAAAATTTATAAAGATTCTTTAAAAGCTTTTTATAAGATTATAGATACAACTCATATATTTCATTCTCTAAAATCTAAGAATAGAATGTATGAATATTCTGGTACTCACTTTATCGAATTTAAAAAACTCAAAAACGGAACTATCAAAGGAAAATCATTCGATAATGTTTCAACACACAGTCGCTTAATTATAGAATTGCAAAACGATTCTTGTACTGCTTGGGTAGATTTTAATAGTATTAGAGATTTAGGTGAACATATTTTTCCTTTAAAAACAGGTACAATTAAAATAGACAAAACATTATTTAAAAAAGGAATTGTAAAAGCAATATTTGATTTTCAATTTAAAAATACTTTAGAACCTAATGAAAAACTCTTTTGGAAAGGACAAATTTATAGCAAAGTAAAACAAATCTTATAGTTTCTAATCATACTCACAACCTAATATTTATACAATAATCACCCTTAAATTAAACGCTTAAAAAATGAAAAAAACATTCATACTATTCATTACTATTTATGCTATAAACATACAAGCGCAAAAATATAGAAAAATAGTTCCTTTTGAATATCAAAATAAATGGGGAATTGTAGATTCTCTTGCTAAAGAAATTGTAAAACCAATCTATAAATCGGTAAACATTTTTAACGATTTTTTATATGCAGAGTTTGATGGTAAAGATTTGTATAATTTACAAACAGGAGAAAAGCAAAAAGCACTCGGAAAGTATATTTCTTCTATAACTATTCAAAAAGAAAATTATCATGTATTTACAAGTGATAAAAATTCATATCTAGTTAATTTTAAGAAAAAAAGCACTTTTAAATTACCTCATAAATATAATCGTTTAGAGGTTACTCAATTGTATAATAATAAGAATCAAAAAGCACAATTATTTATAAAAGCGTATTTAGATTATGATACCGTTATGATTCTTAAAAGTGACAATAACTTAACACCTCTTTTACCTCAAAAAATCGATTCAGAAAAAATAGAATATGTAGAGAAATATGGAGATAAAGTAATTGGTTTTATTGTTAATAGTAACAGTCAGTTTCTTTTTTACGATCATCATCTAGAGAATATAAAAAAATTAAAAGCTCCGAAAAGAACTGGATATTACGATATGCTAACAAAAGAAGCAGCAAAAAAACTTCCAGAAATTTACAAGACAGAAAGTGCAAAAACAGGATGTGCAAATTGCGAAAGTGTTTGGGATAATTCTTGGGACTTAGATTTACATAAAGTTGGTTTTTCTAATAAATTACCATATTATGTTGCTAGAGACGGAAGAAAGTATGTTATTAATAATAAAACTGATACTAAGTATTCATTAGAAATATATCCTGAATTATTTCACTATGAAAGAACTTATAAAATAATTAGTATTTCTAAGGGTCAATCTTCCTTCTTTTACGATCCTGAGTATATAAAGACTCCTCGTATTTTATTTCCTGAAAAGTATTTGAATGTAAGAAATAAATAATCATATATGAATTCTAAATACGTTGCAAAACTAGAAAAAGAAATTAGTACCAAAACTAGTTTTATGAGTACCTCTAAATGGATCTCTCTTTTCTCTTTGATAAATAATTTAGAACACACTTATATATCGAAAGTGAAGTTTTTATTAACTAAAGAAGAAAAAAAATTCAACATATATAACACGCTTCATTCTATTATAAACAAGCAACCACTTGAAGAGTATTGGGGTACTTTTGAATTACGTGAAATAGAATGGATTTTTATTCCCTTAAAAATAACGTATACAAGAAAAAATCGTGAGGAAATTTTGTCTTCTAAAATTGTAATTCAACCTATTCAATTATTGGAAAAAGAATTTTTAACAGGAAAGAAATATAAATATGAAATTTTAGAAGAAGGCTTAAAAATATACGGATATAGATAATTACTCTAAAAAACAGAAAACAGTATCTTTAAACCTACTTATAAATTGAATAAAAATGAATACTGAAATTATCACATTGCGAGAAGAATTACACAGATACCCTGAACTATCTGGTGTTGAGATTAATACCGCAAAACGTGTTCAAGATTTTATTCAAAAGGAGTACCCTGGTGAAGTTATAGAAGCTATTGGCGGACCTAGTTTTTCTATTGTTTATCAATATAGTACAACAGGAAACACCATTGGCATTCGATGTGAATTAGATGCGCTACCTATTGAAGAAAAAAATGATTTTGAATACAAATCTTTAAACAAAGGAGTTTCTCATAAATGTGGACATGATGGACATATGGCTATTGTAAGTGGTTTAATTTTTTGGCTACAAAAACAAGAATTTAAAACAGGTACAGTAGTACTTCTTTTTCAGTCTGCTGAAGAAACAGGAAAAGGGGCTTATGAAGTTTTAAAACATCCTAAATTTAAAGCCTTAAAAGTGGATTATCTTTTTGCGCTACATAATATTCCTGGTGTAGATTTACATACCGTTATAACTATGAATAAAGGGTTTTCTGCTGAAGTAGAAAGCTTAATTATAAACCTAGAAGGAATAGAATCTCATGCTGCAGAACCAGAAAACGGTATAAATCCTTCTATTGCTATTTCTAAAATAATACAGCAACTAAATACACTTATTATAAGCGATCCATTAAATGAAAATTTTTCAGTTTTAACTCCAGTTCATTTAAAAATGGGAGAAAAAGCATATGGTATTTCTCCTGCTTTTGGTGAATTACACTACACTATTAGAACTTGGAATAGTAAAAACATGCAAATCTTAAAAGAAAATATTAAAGAGATTATAGAAAATATAAGTATTGAAAATAAGCTTTCTTTTAGCCTAACATGGTTAGAACATTTTCCTGCTAGTGAAAATGACACAACTTGTAATGCAATTATTAAAGAAACTGCTAAATCACATAATTTTAAAATACTAGAAAGACCTTATCCTTTTAAATTTGGTGAAGATTTCGGATGGTTTTCTAAAGAATATAAAACAGGTATGTTTGGTTTAGGTTCTGGTTTACAAACACCTCCTTTACACAATCCTTCTTTTGATTTCCCTAATGAAATCATTTCTACAGGAATACAAATGTTTGGTGGTATTATAAAAACTATTTTAGAAGAATAAATGAACTCCAATTATCGAACTGGTATTTTTGAAATTTTCATTTATATATGTATTACTATATTTTTATTAGGCTCTTTAGCATTAATTAATATAGCTATAGCAATGAATAAGCTATCTTTTGCTTACTTTCCATTAGTAATTATATTGGGGGTTCCTTTTATTTATATAATTAAAAGTTTATTTGAAAGTGGATTTATTGCTTTAAAAAAAGATGTAAAAAATAAACAATATGAAAGTTATTTAATATTTAAGTATAGTGAAGAAGAATGGATTCCTTTTATAAATATTTTGATTAAAAATAAAAAAACAAGAACTATAAAATATGTTTCAATACTACTTTTTGTAACCATTATCTTCTACATTTCAGGCATTATATATCCTAAAGAAGATATATTATTTTTCTTTTTCTTATTATGTCTTAGTGGCACTATTCTAATAGCTATCTCATACTACATGTATACCATAAAACCATTGCAAGATAGTCTTCATGAAACTATGCGTGAAATTCATTTTTATAAAGAATGTATTGTTATTAAAAGCAATTACTATTTACTAAAACCTTTTAAGGGAAACAAAGAAAATATTAGAACTTCTTTTTCTATTGAAAAAAAATTAGATCAAAAACACCTCTACTTTAAAGAGGAAATAATTAGTGGAGAAGACCATCCTGTAATAAAAGAAACATATATACCTATACCTAAAGAAGAACATAAAAACCAAAGAAAAATACACAACCTTGTTTTTAAAAATGAAATGGCCATTTAAACAACTTTAGTTGATTACGTTATAAAAAATTAAAAAAACAATTGTTTCAATGGTTATTATAAAAATATCCGTTGATTTTATATTAAAAATACTTAAAACACCTTTTATCTTTGTTTAAAAAAATAATTATGAGTGTTTTATTAATTTTTGAAAATAAAAACCCAATTCCTTGGAAAGAAGCTTTAGAAAAAAAATTACCAAATACTTCTATTGAAATTTTTCCAGATGTTCAAGATAAAAACAAAGTAGATTTTATTATTTGTTGGAAACCTCAAAAAGAAATTTTCAAACAATTTCCGAATATTAAAGTAATACAATCTGTTGGTGCTTCAATAGATCACATTACAAATACGCAAACCCTCCACAAACAATATATTATATCCAGAATTGTAGATAATAAACTATCTAATGATATGTGGGAGTTTTTATTAACTATTGTTCTAAACCAGCTTAAAAACAGTACTATTTACAATTTACAACAGCTTACAAAATCCTGGGAGCAACATAATTATAAATCCATAGCAAATACAACTATCACAATTTTGGGTTTAGGTAAAATTGGGAGCCATGTAGCCAAAAAATTTGCGCTTTTAGGCTTTACAGTAAAAGGTTGGAGTGCTTCTAAAAAAAACATAGAAAATGTTGTCTCTTTTACAGGAAATGAAAACCTTACTACCGCAATACAAGACAGCGATTTTTTAATAAACTTACTTCCTTTAACAAAAGAAACTTCTGGTATTTTAAATAAACAGACATTAGGTACATTAACTTCTAGCCCTTTTTTAATTAATGTTGGTAGAGGCGAACATCTTGTAGAAGATGATTTAATTGAACTTTTAAACTCCTCTATTCTTTCTGGTGCTTTATTGGATGTTTTTGTAAAAGAACCTTTACCCAAAGAGCATCCATTTTGGATACATCCTAAAATTCAAATTACACCACATATCGCTAGTTTAACAAATATTGATAGTGCCATTCATCAAATTACTAAAAACTATACCTTATTTACACAAAATAAAGAATTATTACACACCGTATCATTAACCAAAGGATATTAAACTATGAGTTCAAAATTTCATTATGCTTTTAAAGTAAAAGATATAAAAAGTACTGTTTCTT
>CAKZVD010000096.1 GCA_937922085.1 uncultured Tenacibaculum sp.
AAAAATCAGAGGAAAACCACAAACAAAAATAGACTTTAAACAAGACTTATTTTCTGTGAAAACTTAAAAAAAACACCTGTTTACAATAGGTAACAACCTAAATATAGGAGATCTTTAAAACTTTCGGACGGCAGTGAAATACTATAAAAATATATTTCATGTATGTTTTCTATTTTAATAGAACCAGATTACCTTTTTACTAACTGAAAAGGCTCCTTTCTTTTTTCTATTATTTTACTAAAGTTCAAATCTTCAAAATCTTCAAATGTTGAATAACTTAATTTTGTTTTTCCGTCTTTTTCATACAGATTCATTCTAAACCCCATATTAACAATATTTGTTACTCCTTTGTCTTTTTCCGCAATTAAAATAGATTCTGTTATAACTTCATCTTCATCCTTTTGATTTCTCCATATACAAAATGATTATAGAAAAAAAGTTCTAATTTTTCAAACTCATTGTAAAAATCAGTAACCTGCATTTTATACCTTCTTGAAATAGAAATAATAATTTTATCTGTATTTAATTTTTGACACGCATTTTCAATAAATAAAGGGTCAAATATTTTTTCGTTAGAATAATCATTAGATTCATTAAAAAAAACATATCCATTCCAAGTATCTGAAGTAAATAAATTAAATGAGATTTCTTTGATATTATTTCTCCAATTCTTAATATTCTCATTTAATTTAACTTCTTCTGTTTTTAAAACATAAGACATTTCGTCATTAATATCTTGAATAAAAATTAATACTAAGTCTCCTCCTAAATATTCATGATAAATAAATTCTGTGTTTATTGAATTTATATTTTTTATTCTAGGATAAACTTTATGTTGTAATTTTTCTTCAATACTAATAGGCTTTTCTTTATTTATATTTTGAACCTTTTTTTTACTAAATAACTTTTTTATAAAATTCATCTCTTTCTTATTTTTGATCTATTTTCCATTCATTTTCTTCAAAAACAAAGCTACCTCTATTTTCATTTTGCCCTCCTTTTTCTTTTATTTCTTTTACATATTTATCATATTCCTCATCCTCCATTGTCCAAGCCAAACACCATTGTTTAAATCTTGGTTCATTTTTTCGAATCTCTTTCAAAGACCATTGAATTTCGTTTGAAAAACAACTAATTACTTCGTCATACTTTTCTTCCTTTAAAAACAACCTTAATTTTCTAAATGTTTTTAATATACCTTGAGTTCTCTCTGACAAAGATGAATCATGTTCAGGTATGTATTTTTCTATTAAATTTTCTTTTGTTATAAATCCTTTTTTATTTCTATACACATATCCATTAGTAAACAATGTATCTATTTTTCCATTTTTATAATGAATAAATATCTTATAGGTTTTTAAATAGGCTATTGAATCTGTTTCTATAGCATTATTTAAATCTCTTAAAAACATTTTCTTTGTAGTATCATTCATTTTAAACTTTTCTCCAGAATACTCTTGAAAAAACTCTACTTCTTCAACTTTAGATACTTTAAAAGCAAGCCCTTTTTGTACACTACAAGATGTTAATATAAAAAGACATAATAAATAAGTATATTTCATTTTTTATTAACTATGAATTTATTTAAAATACCACTTACGTTCTTTATTAGTGATTTTCCAGTCGTTATTTTTAAATTTAGTCTTTGTAAACATCACTAAAGGATAATCTTCGCCCCCTCCATTTGTAACGAAATAAGGAGAACCATACGCATTATAAATTTTATTATCATTTATTTTACAATTATAAAACTTTGCACTTTTGCTTATTTGATAGCCAAAATCTAAAAAAGTATTTCGAAAACTATTATTAGTTATTTCACATTTTTTTAAAATTATATCACTACTTAACGTACTATTGTAATCATCACTTTTACCAAAACCAAATATTTTTTTCACTTTGTTACTCCTGATTTTACAATTTAGCATGTTTATTTTTTCACTTGAATAAGAACCTCGAAAATAAGGCCCTTCTCCTTTTTCTTTTTTCATTTGAATAATGGATTCGCAATTATTATTTTCAATGGTAATATTATTTAAAACAATGTTAGTAGCATTATTTAAATACATCACGTTTTTTTGAATATTTGTAAAAGTGCCTCCATCAAAAGTTATGTTACTAGAATGGCTGAGAATATCAACACCAGAAAAACCAATACCACTAATATTACAATTAACAAATTTCCCTTTTTTTGAATTAACTATTCGAAGTGCATAAAAGAACTTATCCTCATTATATAAATTTTCTTTTTGTTTTTCACGTTCATCTTCAATTGTAGGATAGTAAAAACAAAAGTTTTTAAATACAAAATTTTCAAATGATTCAATTCTAAACAAAGAATTTCCATCATAATTTGGAGCTATAATGTAAACTCGTTGCTTTCTACCTATAAATTCAACATTTTTTAGGTAACGGAAATATATATCTCCAACTGAACTTCGATAAAAATGATTATTAAGATATACACTTCTATAATACAACTCTAAATCATAGAAATCTAAAATAGGAGTATCTATTAAAAAAACTCTATTTGATTTCAGTTTCTCTACTAAATCTACCTCACTTGTAATAACAACAGTATCTTTAACAGATTTTATTCCTTCATTAATATGCTCTACCCATTTATCTTGATCAATATAATCATACTCTTTTGCATAGGTAGTAGTCATTAATTTCTTTAATGAATCATTTTCTTTTTCAACTTCTGAATAAGGTTTACGTTGTTTTTTATCTAAAAATTCTTTTATTTTAGACTCAGTAATTGCATCTATTTCTACACTCGATTTTGTTATTGTATCTGCTAAAAAACCATCAAAAACAAAAACTCTTTGATTATTTACTTTAGTCCCTACCCACTGTCCTTTAATAGTACTATAATTATCTTTTACTGTTTGAAAAACACCAGTAATAGTATCTACAGTACATTTATCATTGAAATCAAATTTACCTAGTTTTTTTCCGTTAGGCTTATCTCTATAATTAAGTCCAGACTCTGCACTTACATATTTAATCTCATTAAGTTTCTTTTTTTCACAACTAATGATCATGAAAACAATTAATATAAATAAAATTACTTTTTTCATTTTTTTTTACCGAATTTAATTACCAATTATAAAATTAAAAGAATCGCAATAAATATTATCATAAGATCTTACTTAACCACTTTAATCCATTCTCCCTTTGTTCTTGCTATATAATCGTTATCATACATCGCTTCTGCTTGTACTCCTGGTAAATAATAATCTCCTAAATAAGAAGCATTTAATAAAACTCTGAATTTTTTATTTTTGTATTCTTTTAATGTAAAATAGTTACTAATACTTGCATCTCTTATATCTGTATAATCTACATTAGATGATGTAGTACTACTTCCAAAATCAGTAAATCGTGTATTTACAATTTCCCAACCAGAAGGTATAAATTGAGTTAACGCTATATTTTCTACATCTTCACTAGTAGTATTTCCAATAGTTATTTCTGCTACAAAATTAGTTCCTTGAGATAACGTTTTTGGATCTAGCTTCTTACCTTCTTTTGTAAAATAATTCACATACACTTCTAAGTTTTTTTGTATCGTTTTTTCTTCACCTACTGGTAAAATTCCTTTATTAAATAAACGTACATACAATACACCATTAGAAGTGTTGTTTATAGTAAAAGTATTTTGTTTATATACATTTGATAAATCACTAATAAATAATGATTTAGAAGTATTTGCTTCTCCTTTCGATTTATTTAATGCGTAACTAGCTTTAATTCCTGAATTTTCACCGTTTTTAATTGAATATTTAGCCATTGCTAACAAACCATAAGAAGTAGTTTGTGTGCTCATCCATTCTTTACTAGATAATCTTTCTGCAATTTCTTTTGCTAGTTTAATTGCTTTTACCTCTTCATCTAATAATGTGTAGGTTTCTAAAGACATTGCTTTATCTCTAATTACAGATCCATAATTATAATAATACCTTCTTTTTGTATAGGTTTCTGCTCCTAAACTATTTAATATTGATTTTGCTATCGACTTTTTACCAATTAACGCATACGCACTAGCCAAACGTTTTTTCACTTCATCTGATAAATTATTCATTTCTCGTAAACGATTCATCGATGCTAAATCTGGTTTATTAACTAAACTTAGTGTGTACAAGCGATATGCTTGTGTAAGCGCATTATTCGAATATTGAGACGTATTACGCCATGTTCTTGCTTGTTGCTTTTGATACGCAATCCATTTAGATTTAAATCCGATAGGCAATGAATATCCTTTTTTAGATGCTTCTATCATAAAATGCCCTGCATATGAAGTTCCCCAAGCGTTCGCTCTATTACCACCTTGCCAATAACTTAATCCTCCGTTAGATATCTGAAAGTTAGATAAACGTTGTATAGTTGCTTTAATATTTCTTTCTATAGAGCTTTTCTTATCTTGAGTTAATTCAAATAATTGAGATAAAAACAATTGCGGAAAAGCACTTGAAGTTGTTTGTTCTACACAACCATGTGGGTATCTTATTAAATACTCCATACGTTTTGTAAAATTCATTGGAGGTAATGTAGACAACTCTATACTTGCAGTATTTGTGCCTAAAGTTCCGAAAGTAGCAAAGTTAATTTCACTTTGTTCATTCGACTTTAAAACTAAATCTTTTACTTCTGTGGTTACAGGGTTCGGATTTAAGACGTCTATCTCCACTTCATAAAATGCTTTTTCAGATCCAGAACTTGCTTCTATTCGTACCTTTCCTATCCCTTTATAATCATTCACTTTTAAAGTGAAATATGCCATTTTTTCATCTGGTTGATCAAAAGAGATGGTTTGCGACTCATTTCCTTGAATCGTATACGACTCATTTGGTTTTACAATAACCTTTACATTTTTAATATTTTTTTTCATTGCAAAAACAGTGATCGGTAAGGTTACTGTTTCTTGCGGCGTTATTTTACGCGGTAAAGATGCCAATACCATAATTGGTTTACGAACGAAAGCTGTTTTTTCTGCACTTCCATATGCTTCGTTATTGGTATCAGAAGCAACGACCATTGCTCTTACCGAACCTACATAATTAGGTATTTTAATTTGATGTGCTTTTGTTTCTCCAGAAGCCAATTTAAAAGGTCCCATATAGGTTACCATTGGTTTAAAACGATTCGCTTTTTTGTTTTTACTTCCAGCCTCTGCCTCATCTCCTCCAATACTTAAAATCTGATTTGCTTTTCCTCCGTATGCACCAATTACATCATCAAAAATATCCCAAGTTTTTACTCCTAAAGATTGACGTGTATAAAATGTATTCCAAGGATTTGGTGTTTTAAATCGTGTTAAATCTAACAATCCTTCATCTACCAAAGCAATCGTATACGTCATTGGTTTTCCATCTTTCTCATTTACTTTAATAGTAGCAGTAGTTTCTGGTTTAATTTCTTCAGCAAGCTGAATTTCTGGTTGCAATTTTGTTTTTGGATCACTCACTAAAATCGGTATAGATCCATACAATCTTATAGGCAAATCATTTTCTGTTTGTGCATGCTTTTGTAATAAAGAAACGTTCACAAAAATATTTGGTGTGTAATTTTCTAATACTGGGAAACTAAACTCCGTTGATTTTTCTTTTGTATTTGACCAAAAATAATCTAAAACCTCTGTTCCATTCTCAATCGTAATTAGCGCTCTACCTCCTTGAGAAGAAGGGAATTTAATAGTTACATTTTCATCTACATTATAGGCACTCTTATCACTAGAAAAAGATAACATGGTTGCATTTGTTTTGTCTTGACTTCCTCTTTTTTTACCATACCAAGATGGCCAATCAAAATATACTATTGAAGAAGTAACATGACCACTATTTTTATCTTTTACCTTTACTAAAAATCGACCCCAATCATTTTTATCAATCTTTAATTTAAAAGAACCTTTTCCATTATTTGTTGTACTTACTCCCATTTCTTTATAAGTAGAATGGTAAGTACTACCATCATAATTTGAAACACCATCATTAGAAGAATTCCACCACCATCTCCAAGAAAGTTTATATACCTTCACTTCTAAATTAGAAGCAAAGCCTTTTCCTTCTTGATCTACAGAAGCTACATTAAAAGCATATTCTTGGTCGGTAAATAGAAAGTTTTTAGATTGTTGCTCTTCTGGCATATTAATACCTACATACGAACCATAAGGTGATATTTTTGTAGAAAACACATCAGTACTAAAATCTCCTCCGTTTTCATATACCTTAGTTATTAAAGTAGCTTTTAACATTCCAGGAGTTTTCATTCCTTTACTTATAGGTAATCTATAATCTGTTTTTCCTTCTCCATTTAATTTTCCTTCTGCAATTGTAAATGTTTCTGATAATGTTCTTCTTGTAATATCATCGAAATGATAATTTAAAAAGCTTGGAAATTTTGTGATTGTCGATGAAAATCTTCCATTAATATCATATCCTAAGTTTCTTGCTATTGCTCCATGTAACCATTTTACTTCTAAGTTACCAGATATTGATTCTCCATACTTAACCAAATCAGCATTCGAATTGAATTTCATTTTCAATCGATTGGGTTTAATGGTTTCAATTTTTAATGTTTTATTAAATCTAGCTGCTCCTACTTGTACATTTACATTCCAATTACCCGTTAAATCATCTTGATCTGTTTTTGGAGCATAATTGTATATATTTTCGGCATTTTTTTGTCTTACTGCTCTATTTATAATTTTTCCTTGAGGATTTACCAACTCAAATTTTATGGGATGCTCTTGTGGTATCGGGTTTTCTTTATCATTTAATACAAATGTTAAAAACAATTGATCTCCTGGTCTCCAAACTCCACGTTCTCCATAAATATACCCTTTGATTCCTTTTTGAAGTTTTGCTCCAGAAACATCAAACTTACTCATCGACAACGCATTTCCGTCATTTAATTTCACATAGGTAGTATTGCCATCATGTGCTACTGAAGCAAAGAAAGCTCCTTTTACTTTTTGAAATTCTGCTACCCCTTCTGCATTCGCTTTTGAAGTTATAATTGCCTGTTGTTGCAAATTTAATAACGTAACAATTGCTCCTTCTACAGGTTGCGTGGTAATTATATCTGTTACTGCAACAAACATATTATCGTTATTTCCTTTTTTAACAATTACTCCTAAATTAGAAGCTAAAATATTTGTGCTTATTTTTTTGTTGTGATAATATGAAATTGTACAAGGATTCTCTCTGTCTCTCCAACGATACTCATTTGGATAACCTCTATAATATCTTGTATTATCATAACTCTTATCTTCAATTTCTTTCTTACCATATACAATCGTTGTTGTATTGTTACTATCACTTTCTTCACAATTATATACTGCGTATTCTTTATTAAATGTAAACTCAACGCGATACATAGCCCCATCTTCTATAGTAACTAAATCTTTTAAATCAACCGAAAAAGCATTCGGAACGCTTATATCTAATCCTTGATTAGATAGGTTCATGGTATATTTTACTTCTGGTCTTCCAACATACCTTAAATTCGCTTGATTACTTAAATTATTATTTTGAAGAAATTGTAATACATTGTCTTTATATATTTTATAAACAGTAACATCTACCGCTTTTAAACTAACCGCTTTAAAGTTAATTTTTAAGTTTTCTGAGTTTGGTAAAATAGTTCCACTTTTTATAAAATTCACTTCTGGTTTTAATTGCTCAAAATATAACGTATGTATCGTATTTTCTTTTAACGTTCTACCTTCCGAATTTTTAATTTCTTTAAAAATTTCTAAATCTACTTTTTCTCTATGTGAAGATGCTGGATATATTGTAACTACATTTTTATCAATTCTATGTGTAAAACCTCTTTTTTGTGTATCTAAAAATTGAATTAATCCTTTTAAATTTTGAGATGATTTAATAGGATCTGAAAAACTAATTTCTATACGTTGTTTTGCATCATTAAAAACATCTACTGATAATACTTTAAAATTAGATTTTCCAGTAATTGTTACTTCCCTTTCTCCTTTTGAAGAAGATTTTAAAGATGCTCCTTTCCAAGTAACATTTAATACTTTATCATCATTAAGTCGTTGAATACTATCTACTTTAAATGAAACTACTTTTGCATATTTATCTACTGTATCGAATGTTATTTTTTTAGCTTTCCCATTATAATTCGCTGTAATTATGTTAGATAATGTTGAATTATCAAGAACATCACTAGCTTCAATCTTTCCTTCAACATAATATAAATTCTTGTTATAAATAGATGGAGATTTTATAGCTACATTAAAATGTAATGGTTTTGTTTTTACATTTACAGTAAAGTCTTTTAAGTTAGTTGGTATATCTGCATATAACTTATCTAAATGTAAAACTACTTGATATTCTTTATTGTTTTCTAATTTTTCATCTGGCACAAATAATAGCACATTATTATCTAAAGCTATTTTACCTTTCACCTTTGGTTTTATAGTAATTACATCCTCTTTTATATCAGTAACTGCTACTTTTTTATTTAAATAAAATCGTAAATTTGGTACAGAAGAAATTACTTTATTAGGATAAACTCCTATATATTCTGTAAAGTCATTTACATTACTTTCTGTATTAACACTTTTTTTACAACTTACAATTATAGTTGTAATACATAAAAAAGCTACGTATAAAAACTTATTCATTTTCATGGTTTGTAATTTCTAGATAATTTAACTATTTCAAAACTAATAAAATCTAAGCTATTAATTCTCAGTTTATTTAAATTCGTTACGTCTTATCTAGTATTCGTATATCCTTTTACTAAATTTGCTTTTTTATGAGTCTATTCATTATCCTAAGTTTCAAAAAATTGAGGATGAGGCCTCTTAGACTATTATTATTAATAAGTATACAAAACTATTAATAACTATGCTTTTACTGAACAGAAAACGATAAGTAACGCTGTTTCTATTATTTTTGTTTTTTTTGAAGTAACTCTTTAATCAATAGTATACTTATCTCAGTTCTTATTTAAAAAAAATGTTTCATCAAGTGTATAATAAACTTATAAAGTAAATTATTTATTCATGATACATTTAGAGGTTTAAATCATAATACTATTATAATTTGTGTATCTTTCTATTTATAACAGTATTACTATAATTTTTTATTTTCCATAAGAATACTTAAAAAAAAATTAAGGTTCGTAAGCCTATTCATTTAATTTAGTCCCATCTTCTTTGTAATAATCTGTACGCTGATATTTACCATTTCCATCAAAATAACTAATTGATTTTAAATGATTACTCTTATTATTAGTATATTCTTTAGAGATTATAACTACCCTGTTTTTAGTTACAAATTCCTCAGCAATATTCCCATTTTCATGAAAAGTTTTTGTTTTCTTTTTTTTCCTTTGCTCATCATAAATAGTATAATTTGCTAAGTTTCCATTTTCATAGTACACTTTTTTTTCTCCAATTTCTTCACCTTTTTCATTATAGTTAACTACCTCTTCTAGTTGTTTATTACTAATAAAATAAATTTTATGTGTGCCAACTATTATACCGTTTTTAGTTGAAAATTCTTCGGCTATATTACCATTTTCATAAAACTCTTTCCAATTTCCATCTATCAGTTTATTAAAGTACTCATCACTATTAGTAAATCCCTCTTTGTATTCCTCATATATAAAACTCGATTTAAGTTGACCGTTTTTATGGTATGCTATATGATTAAAATTTCCATTTTTCATTTGATTTGCAACTATTTTTTCTTTTCCATTTTCATAAAATTCTTTATAAAATAAATACTCTTCTTTATTATATCCTTTTTCAGCTAATAATTTTCCACTATGATAAAAACTTTTAAAAGTTTCAACAATTGAGTCATTTGAAAGCCTAATAAACTTTTGGCTTAATACAATATTTCCTTTATTATTAAACTCATTGCTCCATTTTTTTCCAGTTTCATTATAAAAATGATTTTTAGTTATTTTTCCTTTAGAATCAAATTCTTTCCATTCTCCAATTTCATTGTCATTTATACAAAAACCTGTTAATTCAATTTGTCCATTTTTGTAATATTCTTCGTATTTACCATTTAATTTCCCATCTTTATATGATATTTTTTCAATTAAGTTACCAATTCTTAAATATTTTTCCCAGACACCATCTTTCAAACCTTCTTTAAAAAAACCTTTTTCCTCTATCGTAATACCATCATCAAAATATCTTAATTGTTTTCCTGTCGGAAAATTACCAATAATCATTAATTTTCCATTTTTATGGTGCACTTTCCATTTTCCTATCTGATTTCCTTCATCATCAAAAAAACCTTCCTTTTTAAGTTGCTTACTTTCATAAAACCACTTCCACTTACCAATAGCAATTGTATCCTTAATTAGTTTTCCTTTTTTTGCTACTACTCCATTTTCATGATAAACTGTAAAGTCTCCAGAACGAATACCTCCCTTATAGTTTATAGTTGCTTTAACCTTACCTGTTTCATAAAATTCTTTCCACAACTCCTCTTTTTTTCCGTTTGAAAATTTACCTGTTTCCTTTATCTGTCCATTATCATAATATTCTTTTTTATATTCTTGAGCACAAGAATTGATAGATAGAAGTATTAATAAGCGGGTTAAAATTTTATAAATCATAGGAATAGTCTCGTAAATTAGATGTTTTAATCCTTTCAAAACTAGCTAAATCTAAGTTATTAACACGCTATTTATTTAAATTCGTTACATCTTATCGAGTATTCGTGTATCCTTTTACTAAATTTGCCTTTTTATTAGTTATCTAACTTTTTAATTATGCTAGGTTTAAAATTTGAAACAGAAACTTCTTGGGTTAATGTTGCTAAAGACGGATTACAACAATTATTAATAGATCATGCTTTTGCTGAACAAAAAGCAGCTGCAAATGCCATGTCTATTACCATTAATTATTCTGAAGAAACAGCTTTAGTAAAAGATATGATTGATATTGCTATTGAAGAAATGGAGCATTTTAAAATGGTTCATAATTTAATGGTTGAAAGAGGAATGGTATTAGGGCAAGCTTCAAAAAATGATTATGCTTTGAAACTACAAAAATTCTTTCCTAAAACGAAACAACGAGATGAAGCTTTAGTACATCGCCTATTAGTAGCAGCCTTAATTGAAGCTAGAAGCTGCGAACGTTTTAAAGTATTTGCAGATCATATGGAAGATAAAGAACTATCTGATTTTTATAAAGATTTAATGATTTCTGAAGCCAACCACTACACCTTGTTTTTAGGATATGCTCGAAAGTATATGGATAAAACTATCGTAAATGAAAAATGGGAAGGTTTATTAGCTTTTGAAGCTGATATGATGAAAGAAAGAGGTGGAACTGCAAGAATACATGGGTAGTTTTTTCAATTACCAATGAACAATTATCAATGATCTTTTTTTATCACTGTTCATTGATAATTGATAACTGATAACTGATAACTGATAAAAAATATGTTTAGTAAAGAGGAATCGGCACGTATACGAAAGGAGTTTTGGACTAGCTTCGGAAAATCTTTTCCAAAAAAATGGTTATTATACAATACGAAAATAAAAGGGTTTTCGTTTAAGTTTCAGGCAGAGAGGAAAAAAGCATTTATTTGTCTCGATTTTGAACATCCTGATGAAGTAGCAAACGAATTATTATACGATCAGTTACTGTCATTACGTAAATTATTAGAGAGTGAATATTTACCTGAAGTAATTTTTGATGATGATTTTCTATTAGATAGTGGAAAAGTGATTCGTAGAATTTACGTAATGCACGACAAAAAATTTAGTATTTATAATAAAGATACTTGGCGAGATTGTTATGAGTTTTTCGTAGAAAAAATGACTCAATTTGAGTTTTTCTTTTACGAATATGAAGATTTTATTAAACAAGCAATATAAAAACAAACATGACTAATTTTTTAAAAAAATCCCTAGTTTTAGTAGTACTAATTATTTTAACTTCTTGTTCTAACAGTGATGATACGGAACAAATAGATGGTAATACTGGTACTCCTTCTCAAAACGTAGAAGCAGATATTTTACAGTTAATAAATAACTATAGAGTTAGTAAGAGCTTAACCAAATTAGAAGTTTCTAAGATCATAAAAACACAAACGGATGATCATACAAATTATATGATTTCTAAAGGCCAAATTTCTCATGATGGTTTTAATAAACGTTCAGATTATTTAAAAGAAAATGACAACTCTAAAAGAATGGCAGAAAATGTAGCCTTTGGTTATGCTACCGCTAAAGCTGTAGTTGATGGTTGGATAAGTAGTGACGGACATAGAAAAAATATGGAAGGTGATTACACACATTTCAATGTTACTGCAAAACAAGACAATAATGGTACTTGGTTTTATACCAATATATTTATCATAAAATAAATCTATAATACCATTTAAAAATCTCTTTTTTCCTTAGAAAAACAAAAAAGATTGAAATTAGGGTTTAACTATAAAAATTGTTAAACCCTAATAATTATACTATTGAGTATAACACCAATTAATTACACTTCTATTTTAGATAATTCCTTTTTACAATACTCATAACTTTTTTGATAAATTACATCAATTTTATGTCTATCTAAAACTTTAAAATCTTTTAAATATTGATGATCAATCATATAATTACATTTATCAAACTTTAGTTTAGCTCTTTGATATCCATTAATAGCAAATAATCTGTTTAGAAGGCCTTGTACATTTTCTTCATGCATTGGGGAATATGATGTCATAGGAATTGCATAACTTCCATAAATAACATCACATTTATTTATTAATGGTTCAACATGAAAGTTATCTAATAAAGCACTATCTACTAAATTTTTCCTATCATAATTAACGGGTTTAAAAAAAGTAGATAATGCCGCAGATGCTTTCAAAATAGTTCTTAATTCTCCTTTATTATAGCTTACTGTTTTTCCTGTATTAATATCAGTCACTGCGATATACAATGAATTTGATGTAAAGTTTTTAGGTAAATAGTCTTTAAAGCTTCCAAACATATCTTCAACTGATAAAATTTTTTGTTCTTTTAATTTTTGAAAAGGAACCGTTAACCAGTCTTCTTTTTTCATAATAGATAAAATTTCTTCTATTGAATATCCATTATTATACAAAGCAGCAACACAGGCTCCTGCACTATTACCTGATAAATGTGTTGGTTTTATATTTTGCTCTTCTAACACTTTTAACAATCCTAAATGAGCGGTTGCTAATGCTCCTCCTCCTGAAAGTACAACTCCAATTTTTTTCATCAGATTTTTTTAAATAGTTACTTTATCAATTATATGTTTTGCTACTTTCCTTCTCTCTTCTTTAATATTATAATGAGGTATTTTAAGAAATTTATCTTTAGCTAATAGAATAGCTGAAGCTTCTTTTTTAGAATCAAAAGCTCCTATTAATTCGGTTATAGTATTAGATACTTTGGTATATATATCGAATGAAATTGATTTTAATAAAGGAAAGTGTATATCTTCATTTAATAAACTTTCAGCTTTTAACTTTTTTATTCTTAACAATGTACTCTCTATTACATACAAATTGATTAATAAATCAGATATGTGCATTGATATTTCTTGCTCATCCTCTAGTTGTGTCATAAATCTCTGTAAACAAGTACCTGATACTAAAATTGAAAGAGATTTTAAATTTTGAACAAACTGTTCGTATTGAGTAATTGTTTCTTCAGAATATGGTTCTGTTACCTTTGTTAATTCAGAAGAAATTTGTGTAAATAAAGAAAAGATATCTAATTCTCCCTTCATACCTTTCTTTACAAACTCCTTTATAATTACTAACCTGTTTATTTCATTTGTTCCTTCATAAATTCTACTTATTCTCACGCCTCTGTATAGACCTTCTACTGGTGATTCTGCAGAAAACCCCATGCCTCCGTATATTTGAACAGCTTGATCTACAATATGATCTTGAATTTCTGATCCGTAAACTTTTACAATTGCACTTTCTATACTAAACTCTTTTAATGAATTTATTTTAGCTTTTGAAAAAGGTTCTCCTTGATTTTGTAACTCTTTTCTAAGTAAATCTATATCATTTCCTAGTCTAAAAACTGTAGATTCATTTGCAAAAACATAGGCTTCCATTCTTCCTATTTTATCTTGAATAGCTCCAAAATTACTAATAGCCTTTCCAAATTGTTCTCTCTGTTTTGCATAATTTACAGCATGATTAATTGCTTTTTTACCAACGCCAATACAAGATGCTCCTAATTTTATTCTACCTGTATTTAATGTATTCAATGCTATTTTTAACCCTTTATTTCTTTCTCCTAAAAGCTGTTCTTTAGGCACTTTTACATTCTCAAAAAATACTTGACAAGTACTCCATCCAAATAATCCCATCTTCTTTTCTTCCGGTCCAATTGTAATTCCTCCAAAATCTTTTTCTATAACAAAAGCAGAAAGGTTTTTATCATTTTCTATTTTAGCAAAAACAATAAACATATCTGCTATTCCTGCGTTTGATATCCATGCTTTTTGACCATTAATTATATAATTTCCATTATTATCTATAATTGCCTTGGTTTTGCCTGCATTAGCATCACTTCCTGCATTAGGTTCTGTTAATGCAAAAGCAGATAATAACTCACCACTTATCATTTTAGACAAATACTTTTCTTTTAAATAATCACTTCCATATAAATAAACAGGAGCAATACCGATGCTTGTTTGTACTCCTAAAGCACCTGTAAATGAGTACCCTTTACTTATCGTTACAGAAAAATGAAGGACATCTTTAAAAGAAAGGTCAATACCTCCATACTTTTCTGAAACTTCTAATCCTAAAAAACCTAATTCTCCACACTTTTTAATTAAATCTGGAGTAATAGCGATCGCTTCTTTAGTCTCCATAAATTCTAAACGATTTTCTATTTCATTAGCTAAAAAAGATTCTCCAGCTTCTTGCATCATTTTAGTTTCCTCAGAAATTAACTCAGAAATATAAAATGTAGCTAAATCAGTATCATTAATTAGAAAGGTTCCTCCTTGTTTTTTTAACATTACATCTTTCATTATAACAGGTTTTAAGATTAATTAGGTAAAAATGCCTAATTCAAAAGTATGAAAAAAATTTCAACAATAGGCAAAAAAGCCTAAATTTGATTTTTATGACTACAAAACAAAAAATATTAGATACTTCTTTGCAATTGTTTAACAATGATGGTTATGCTAACACATCAAGTAAAACAATAAGCGAATCTATAGGTATTAGTTATGGAAATTTGTGTTATCACTTCCCTAAAAAAGAAGATATTGTAATTCGTTTACATCAAAACTTCATGGATGAATTAGATCAAACTTTATTAAACCTTAAAGGAGAGATTTTTGAGTTTGATTTTATGCTTGGTAGTTTAGAAAACATGATGAATTTAACCTATAAATATCGTTTTTTACTTTTGAACGGCTATGATATAACACTAAAATACAACGACATAAAGAAAAAAACCATTGAACGTTCAAAAGTTTACAGCAATATAATTTTAAAAATTTCTCTTTTCTTAATCGAAAATGGATATATGCATGAGGTAAATGAAAAACAATTAAAATTAAAAATTCATGGGTTACTAATCATTTTTAATTCTTGGGTTATAGATAAAACTGTTTTCTCTATGTTAACTTCTGGTATTAAAACAGACCATACAAAATATTACATTCAGTTATTGTTTTCTATGATAAGTTCATCACTCACTAAAAAAGGAATTAAAGCTTTTGCTATTGCCTATGAAAGAATTATAAAATCTTAATGGCTATAAATAAAGAAACCGTGTAATAATTTTAAAATAGAGTTTGTATTATAATCGGGGGAAAACCAATTAAATAAAACTATATAAAATTAGTTGCACGGTTTCAGCAATCAAATAATTATACTAAGTTCAAATATTTTTATAAAAACGTTATGCTAAATGGATAATTAGGCTCTTCGTTATTACTCGCTTTTATAGCATTAATAACTGGATAAATAATATAAGAGATTCCTAATACAACAAATCCTATTAATCCTAATCCAAAAAATAATATTAATGGAATACATAGCAATACATATAAAAACATGGTTATTCTAAAGTTTAAAATCGCTTTTCCATGTTCATCCATTCCTTGTACTTCATCTTTCTTTACTACCCATAGAATTAATGGAACAATAAATCCACAAATTCCAGTTACTAAATCTAATAATTGACTCAAATGTGTTAAAGCTAATAATTGTCTGTTTTCTTGCATTTTTTTGTTGTTTATGTACTATAAAGACGATTTAATTCTCATTTTGTTACAAAAATCAACTAACCCCTAAATTTCATAAATCATATAAAATTTATTAACACAGTATAAAAAAGAGTTTGTTTATTAAAAAAACAGTGTTTTTACTAAATTAAAACAAAGAAAATTTATCTATTTTTATATCCTATAATAATATATCCCCAATAATGATGAATAACTTCCCCAATAAGTTATTGATAATTGTTTGTGCGCTAATATTGAATTCTTGTTCATCATCTGATGATACAATAGTTAGTATGCCATTAGAAACAGTAATTAATGATAAACCAATTGAACAAAATATTTTACAACTTATTAATGCATATAGATTAGAAAAAGGTTTTTCTAAATTAAATCAATTAAGCATTATAAAAATTCAAACTCAAGAGCATACGAATTATATGGTAGATAAAAATATTCTTTCTCATGATTATTTTTACAAAAGAAAAGAGTTTTTAACGAATAATGCAGAAGCTATTTCTGTTGGAGAAAATGTTGCTTATGGGTATTCATCTGCTCAATCTGTTGTAAATGCTTGGCTAAAAAGTGATGAACATAAAAAAAACATAGAAGGCGATTTTAATTGTTTTAATGTATCTGCTGAAATTAACTCAGAAGGAAAATGGTATTTCACCAATATTTTTATTAAAAAATAATTTTAAATTTCATCAAAATTAGAAGCGAATATTTATTAAAAATATTCGCTTCTAATTACTTACTTAATATTATAAATCTAGATCTCCTATTTTCTTGATGTTCTTCTTCTGTACATTCAACATTATTAATGCATTTATTAATCAACATGCTTTCTCCATACCCTATAGCACTTACTATTCTATTTGTTTTTATTTCTCGCGATAAAATATAATCTCTAGTAGATTTAACGCGTCTATCAGAAAGTATTCTATTATATGTATCATTACCTCTACTATCTGTATGAGCCTCTATTTTAATAATCATTTTAGGATTATTTCTAAGTACATCTACTACTTTTTCTAATTCAAAAGCTGCATCTGGCCTTATATTCGATTTATTAAAATCAAAAAATATAGGTTTAACAACAATCTCTTTATCAATAATTAAAGGAATTAAATACAAATCTTGTTCTATATCTTCTTTCGTTAATACTTGTACTTTTTCTATACTTTCTTTATAATTATTCTTACTTCCTCTTATCACATATTTTTGTCTGTATTTAACCTCAAACATATAACTACCATCTTCTTTGGTTCTTAAAGTATCTAATATTTTCCCTTTAGCATCTATTAACTGTACTAAAGCTTTTGATAGAACTTCTTTCGTTTTTTTATCAAATATTTTTCCTCTAAGAAATTGTTTCTTTTTTAGAGAAGAAAAACTATAAATATCGTCTTCACCTTTCCCTCCTTTTCTGTTTGATGAAAAATATCCTGTTTTATTTTCCGAATCAATAAAGAAAGAAAAATCATCAGCTCCACTATTAAAAGGAGCCCCTAAATTTAGTGCCTGAGCTAATGAATCTCTTAAAAAATTTGATTTAAAGACATCTAACAGTCCTAAGTTTTTATGTCCGTCAGAAGAAAAATAAAATGTAGAGTCTTTAGTTACATAAGGAAACATTTCTCTTTGTTTTGTATTAATATGTTTTCCTAAATTAATTGGTAAACCATAAGTACCATCTTTATATATAGCAACCTTATATAAATCGGTTAATCCATAACCTCCAGGTCTATTAGAAGCAAAATATAGTGTTTTCTCATCTGGACTTAAAGCTGGGTGACCTGTTGAAAAAACCTCATCATTAAAAGGAAGTTCTTCCACAGCCTCCCATATTCCATTAATCAAGGTTGCTTTAAAAATTTTTAAATGTGAGGTTCCTTCTTTATCATAATCTAAGTTATTTTTTTTGGTTAAATTATTCCTGGTAAAGTACATTGTTTTACCATCCTTAGTAATTGCAATATTAGATTCATGGAAGTTCGTATTTATTTTAGTTGATATAATTGGAATTGTATTTTCTATACTTATTTCATCTTCTTTTTTAATGATTTTTGCCTGGTATACATCTAAATAAGGTTGATTATTCCAATCGTATTTCTTACCATTTTCATTCATTGTTGATGAAAAATAAAAATGATTTTTATGCACATACGCTCCAAAATCTGAGTATTTTGTATTTATAGTAAGGTTTGTAATTTTAATTGAATCTTTATTCAATAACTTCAACCTCTTATAATAATTAATTTCATTTTTATAATCTTTTTTAAATTTTCTATTTAGTTTTAAAAACCAGGTATCTGCCTCTTTATATTTACCGGTACTTCTTAATACTTGTATATATTTATACATATATTCATCTGTAAAATCGTTCTCTTTTTTAGACGCTAAATTGTACCAATAAAGTGCTTCTTTAACTCTTGAGTTATTATAATAACAATCCCCTAATTTTGTAAGTACTGAAATACTACTATCTCCTCTCTTTAAAACTACTTTATATAATTCGGCAGCTTTATCATAGGAATATGCTTTATAAAAAATTTCAGCAACTCTTTTTTGACTATAAAAACTAGTCACTGAAAAAAAAGCTATTAAAAAAAAAATCTTTGTTTTCATCGTTAAAAGTATCTTGGTGATTTAACTCTATTTGCTTTGTTAAATTCAAACATTAACAATATCTCATGAGTTCCGTTAGAATAACTATTTATATCAGATAAAGGATGCTCATATGAATACCCTATTCGCATTTGCTTTGTAGTTTGAAAATCTATTAATGCTCCTAATGCTGCTGTATTATTATTAATTCTATAAGAACCTCCTAACCAAAACTTTTCATTAAATAAAAAATTCCCTGTTATATCATATGAAAGAGGTGCTCCGTTAGTTGCTTTTACTAAAAAAGAAGGCTTAAACTTAACGGTATAATTCAAATCAAAAACATAGCCTCCTGTTAAAAAATAAACCAACCTATCAACAACCGCATAATCTATTTCTCCTATTTTAAATTGGTTACGATCTACATTAATTAATCTTGGAGCAGAAAAGCCTACATACCATTTATCAGTATGTGCTAATACACCGGCTCCTAAATTAGGTTCCCAACCATTATTAAAACCAGAAATTAAAGGATCCATTCCCTCAGAAATCAGCAATTCATCATCTAAATTATATTGGGTAAGCCCTGCTTTTAAACCAAAAGCTAATTTTACTTCTGAATTAAGATTTATTGTATAAGAAAAATCTCCGTACAAATAAGTAAAGTTTTCGTAACCTAATTTATCGTTAATAAATGAAAAACCAACTCCTAAATTGTCATTTCTTAAAGGACTATGAATTGATAATGTTTGTGTCTCGGGACCGTCATTAAATCCTATCCATTGACTTCTGTGTACACCAACCACACTTAATACATCTCTACTTCCTGCATATGCCGGGTTTATAGAAATAGTGTTATACATATACTGTGTAAACTGAGGAAATTGTTGTGCGTATGAATTAACATTAATAAATAGTAGTATTGCTATTATGTTTTTATAAAGTTTCATGATTTTCTGTTTATTTGGTTCCTAAATAAATTGCACCCGTAAATGGTTTCAATCCACTATCTTTTAAAACTACAATGTAATAGTAAGTTCCTGCAGGTAAGTATTTATCTCCTCCAAAAGAAGAATTCATTGCTAAACCGTTCCAATCATTTTTATAATTACTAGACTTATATATTTTTGTCCCCCATCTATTAAACAACTGTACCCCTGTTATAAAACTACATTCATCTGTAACTTTAAAATATTCATTCCATGCATCATGGTTTGGAGTAACTACTTTTGAAATTTTAATATCTTTTCTCCCACATGGTAATACACTACAATCTTCATTTATATTAATTCTTACTTTTATTGATGATAAACAACCTTCATTTAAAACACTATAGGTAAAAACATAATCTCCTAAATCACTGTTTAACGGATTAAATATTCCATCATTAATAACTGCTTCTCCTGAAGTTACTTCCCATGTTCCATCGTTGTTTTGATTGGTTAAATAATCATTCAAATTGATGTCTCCGTCATCGATACATTTAAAAACAGTTTCATTTTCTTCTACTTCATTATTCTCTATTATTACGGTTATTATTTGTGTAAATGTTGCGTTGTTACCACAACTATCGCCAACTAACCACTCTCTTATAATTTCATAATCATTATTGGTTCCATCGAAAGTATTTGTTTCTGTAAAATCTATTTGAGTTACATTTTCAGAGCAATTATCTTGAAATTCCAATTCAGGAATATCAGGAATTTCATTACACATTACTGTGATATCTTCTAAAGTTGATAATAATTCTGATGCAATAGTATCGCTTACTTTCACTGTTTGTGAATGTGTAGTACTGTTTCCTGAACAATCTGAAACTGTCCAATTTCTTATAATTATATAATTTGAAGTACAACTAGCATCTTGATCTTTGATTTCTTCTGAATAATTTACGGTTACTTCTGAATCACAATTATCTGTCGCGGTTAAAATGGCAGCTATTGGAATATCATCGCAACTCGCAGTTATTTCAGCTTCTGGTAAAATTTCAGTAAAAACAGGCGCAATAATATCGCTTACTTTTACCGTTTGTGAATGTGTAGTACTGTTTCCTGAACAATCTGATATTGTCCAATTTCTTACAATCGTATAATTTGAAATACAACTAGCATTTTGATCCTTTATTTCTTCTGAATAATTTACGGTTACCTCTAAATCACAATTATCTGTTGCGGTTAAAATTGCGGCTTCAGGAACAGCATCACAACTCACTACTATTTCAATTTTTGGTAAACTTTCTGTAAAAACTGGCGCATTAGTATCACTTACTTTTACCGTTTGTGAATGTGTAGTACTATTTCCTGAGCAATCTGAAACTATCCAATTTCTTATAATCGTATAATTTGAAGTACAACTAGCATTTTGATGCTGTATTTCTTCTGTATAATTTACTATTACACTTGTATCACAATTATCTGTCGCAGTTAAAACCGCTGCTTCTGGAACAGCATTACAACTCGCTGTTATTTCAGCTTCTGGTAAACTTTCTGTAAAAACTGGTGCAGTAGTATCACTTACTTTTACCGTTTGTGAATGTGTAGTACTGTTTCCTGAACAATCTGAAACTGTCCAATTTCTTATAATCGTATAGTTTGAAGTACAACTAGCATTTTGATCCTTTATTTCTTCTGAATAATTTACTATTACACTTGTATCACAATTATCTGTCGCAGTTAAAACTGCTGCTACTGGAATAGCATCACAACTCGCTATTATTTCAGCTTCTGGTAAACTTTCTGTAAAAACAGGCGCAGTAGTATCACTTACTTTTACTGTTTGTGAATGTGTAGTACTGTTTCCTGAACAATCTGATATTGTCCAATTTCTTACAATCGTATAATTTGAAATACAACTAGCATTTTGATCCTTTATTTCTTCTGAATAATTTACAGTTACACTTGTATCACAATTATCTGTCGCAGTTAAAACAGCCGCTTCAGGAATAGTATCACAACTCGCTTCTATTTCGGTTTCTGGTAAACTTTCTGTAAAAACAGGCGCAGTAGTATCGCTTACTTTTACTGTTTGTGAATGTGTAGTACTGTTTCCTGAACAATCTGAAACTGTCCAAGTTCTTATAATTGTATAGTTTGAAGCACAATTAGTATCTTGATCCTTTGTTTCTTCTGTATAATTTACAGTTACATTTGAATCACAATTATCTGTCGCAGTTAAAACTGCTGCTACTGGAACAGCATCACAACTCATTGCTATTTCAATTTCTGGTAAACTTTCTGTAAAAACTGGTGCCGTAGTATCGCTTACTTTTACCGTTTGTGAATGTGTAGTACTGTTTCCTGAACAATCTGAAACTGTCCAATTTCTTATAATTGTATAGTTTGAAGTACAACTAGCATCTTGATTCTTTATTTCTTCTGAATAATTTACGGTTACCTCTGTATCACAATTATCTGTCGCGGTTAAAATGGTGGCTTCAGGAACAGCATCACAACTCGCTGTTATTTCAGATTCTGGTAAACTTTCTGTAAAAACTGGTGCAGTAGTATCGTTTACTTTTACCGTTTGTGAATGTGTAGTACTGTTTCCTGAACAATCTGAAACTGTCCAATTTCTTATAATTGTATAGTTTGAAATACAACTAGCGTTTTGATCCTGTATTTCTTCTGAATAATTTACTACTACACTTGAATCACAATTATCTGTCGCAGTTAAAACTGCTGCTTCAGGAACAGCATCACAACTCGTTGCTATTTCAGCTTCTGGTAAACTTTCATTGAAAACAGGTGCAATAGTATCGCTTACTTTTACTATTTGTGAATGTGTAGTACTGTTTCCTGAACAATCTGATATTGTCCAATTTCTTACAATCGTATAGTTTGAAGTACAACTAGCGTTTTGATTCTTTATTTCTTCTGAATAATTTACGGTTACCTCTAAATCACAATTATCTTTCGCAGTTAAAACTGCTGCTACTGGAATAGTATCACAACTCACTGCTATTTCAATTTCTGGTAAACCTTCAGTAAAAACAGGTGCCGTAGTATCGCTTACTTTTACTGTTTGTGAATGCGCAGTGCTGTTTCCTGAGCAATCTGAAACTGTCCAATTTCTTATAATTGTATAGTTTGAAGTACAACTAGCGTTTTGATTCTTTATTTCTTCTGTATAATTTACTACTACACTTGTATCACAATTATCTGTCGCAGTTAAAACCGCTGCTTCAGGAACAGCATCGCAACTCACTGCTATTTCCGTTTCTGGTAAACTTTCTGTAAAAACGGGCGCCGTAGTATCGCTTACTTTTACTGTTTGTGAATGCGTAGTACTGTTTCCTGAGCAATCTGAAACTGTCCAAGTTCTTACAATTGTATAATTTGAAGCGCAACTAGCGTTTTGGTTCTTTATTTCTTCTGAATAATTTACGGTTACACTTGTATCACAATTATCTGTCGCGGTTAAAACTGCTGCTTCAGGAACAGCATCGCAATTCACTGCTATTTCGGTTTCTGGTAAATTTTCATTGAAAACAGGTGCTTTTTCATCAATTATCGTAATTGTTTGCTCATAAACTTCACTTACTCTCCCATAAGAATCTACAAATGTCCAAGTATTTACATAGGTACCGTTTGTTGAGCATTCCGCTGAAGAAGTAAAAACTCCTGTTATTTTTTTCTTTTTTAAATTACAACTTGCTTCTGGCGTTAAAGCTTGTGCATTTACTAAAGCCTCATCATCATCACAAGAAATCGTTCTATTTAAAAAATTTTTATCTGTAATCCATTTTGCTTTATCTGGCTTACTTATTGAAAAAACAGTTGGTTTTTCATTTCCTATTCCACAATCATTATTAGAACTTGAACTTTTTGTTATTTGTATGCTATTATTTAAAACTCCATTATAAGTAGCTACTAATTGTACCTCCAAATTAATTGCTCGTAATGCTTCTAAAAAATAACATTGATCTTTAACCTTTACTTTAAAAGATATTACGTAGGCAGTATCTTTAACATCGGTTATTCCTTTTTCTGCTATAAAAGTTAATTTTCTATTCCCTGAATTATACCTGTATGAAATACCAGTAGGAAGCCCTATTATTGGTTCAACTAAAGTGGTTCCTTTTGGTATTTCAGCTACCATTTCCAAATCTTTAACATCATCATTTCCCAGATTTTTTACCTCCGCAGAAAAAGTTATTTCATCATTAACAGTAACCGCTGTATTAATTGGTTTATCTATTGTAAGAAGTAAAGGTGCTAAATCTGGTTTCCATACATCAACAGAAAAACCTAATAAGAACAAACCATAAGTTTCTTGATTTGAAGTTAATCGAATCGTAGTAGCGGTTTGATTGTTTTTAATAATAGTATTGTTCGTATTATTTAGTGTGAAAATATCAGCATCAAAACCCAAAGTATTGGTACTTGCAGGGTTTCTATCTATAAAATCACTTCCGTTTTTTGAGATTCTACTATTAAAGAAATTGTTTTCATCTCGTAATCCGTATGCTAAATTTACCCAGTTATTATTTACATCTTTAATCTGTAATTTATCCCCTGTTAAATCTCTATCTCCTTCCAACGCTCCTAAAACAACCTCTGCATTTACATCTCCGTTAGGAACCGTTAAAAAACCATCAAATTGAATATCAAAGTTATTTACATACTTAGTCACATTTGCATATCCGTCAAAGATTGAAATATTTTTAGACGGTAATTTAGGATTCTCATAAATAAAAAGTATTTGCCATCCACCTGATGTTCCTGTATTATTACCAAGGTGTGATATTAACTCTCCTTGTTTGGCTTTTACATTTGCTATTTGATATTTACCATACGGGTTTGATAAATTTTCCACCTCTTTTGTAATATCTTTAAAACAAACATAAGGGTCATTTACAAAATTATTTACCTCATCTCTTCCCCTAAAGATCACTTCATCTGCAATAAAGTTTTGATAGTTTGAACTACCAGGCAACATTAATTTCACCATATTGTAGTTCCAATTTGGTTCATCTCTTGGATCTTTCTCTTTTAAATCTGCCGCTGCCCAATATAAATACGCCTTTTTAATCGTTAAACAACTTATTGATGGCTCTGGATTAATTAGATTAGCACTACTCGAATTAAAAGTTGTAACATCTGAATCTATATCTACAAATACATTATTATTGAAATCATGATTCCCTGCTTCTCCTATATAACTTCCTGTTGCCGATCTAGATAAAACATTATTTGCTATCATGGTTACATTACCATGAATTCCTTCTGAAAATCTCGGTGAAAATTGTTTTTTAATTTGTGCTTTTAATACATTACTTCCTAATAGAAATATGGACAGTAATAGTTTTAAGTTAGTTGTAGTTCTTGTTTTCATTAAATCCCCCTTTTATTTGTTTTAGTTTAAATAATAATATTGGGGACTTGATTATTTGCTTCAAAACTATAAACACTCAGCCTGTCATTTTTTTTATATTCCTTAAACGTGGAAAAATTAACCATTAACGCAGTAAACTAGATAATAAGCATTTCGAACAGTAAAAAAAAACACAAACAACTAACAAACAAATACTTAAAACAAAGAAAGGAGCTCTAGTTTTTAAATATCCAAGAAACAGCTCTTATATAAAATTGTGTCTTTCTCTAAGGATATCAATGAGTTTAGTCTCTTTTTTAAACTCTGAATTCGGTATTATTATTTACAAAAAATTATATCATAACAAAAAAAGTGTTTTATACTTCTTAATATTTATTTTTGCAGTATGATTCAAAATGATACGATTATTGCATTAGCAACTCCTGGTGGTGTTGGAGCTATTGCTGTTATTAGACTTTCTGGTGAAAATGCTATTCAAATTGTAAATGATTTTTTTATTTCGATACGAAAAAACAAATCTCTTTTAAATCAAAAAACACATACACTACATTTAGGTCATATCACAGAAAATGATCGAATTATAGATGAAGTTTTAGTTTCTATTTTTAAAAACCCGAATTCATATACTGGTGAAAATGTAGTTGAAATATCTTGTCATGGTTCTATTTTTATTCAGCAAGAAATCATTCAACTATTTTTAAAAAATGGTTGTAGAATGGCCGATAATGGTGAATTTACCATGCGTGCTTTTTTAAATGGTAAAATGGATTTAAGTCAGGCAGAAGCTGTTGCCGATCTTATTGCTTCTAATTCAGAAGCCTCTCATCAAATGGCTATCCAACAAATGCGTGGTGGTATTACGAATGAATTGAAAGAACTACGCGGACAATTACTAGATTTTGCTGCTTTAATTGAATTAGAATTGGATTTTTCTGGTGAAGATGTGGAGTTTGCAGATCGAACAAAATTCAAAGAATTAGTAGCAACTATAACCACTGTATTAAAACGTTTAATTGATAGTTTCGCTTTTGGTAATGCCATGAAAAACGGAATTCC
>CAKZVD010000097.1 GCA_937922085.1 uncultured Tenacibaculum sp.
TATAAAATCAAATTCTATTTTTTTTATAATAGCAGTATTCAAATAATCGTATTTGGAAGAATCTTTTAATATTACAAACTGATTTTTATTTATTAAAACATCTTTATCTATTTGTTTTGAAAATGTAAGATTAGAAGGGATGCCAGTAAATGAAACTACAAAGTTACTATTGGTTATTTTTTTGTCTTTGTATATTCTTTTTCCGAGTATATTTATTATTCCTGAAATTTTTTCAGTTTTAATGGGTGTAGAAGAGTTAATTGAATCAGAGGTTATTATTTGGTGATTTTTTGATAAAGTAGGTTTTGTATATCTAATTTTTATTGAAAAAGATACTATTGAAAGTAAGATTACAGATAATAGTATTTTCATAACTATAGTTTTTTATGTAAAGTACTTAAAAATATTTAATCGTAGGGCGATAGTCAAAGGTTCAATTCCCCGAAGCTTGTCTTGAAATGGGAAAAATAAAATTCTTATAAACACCTCGTACCCTTGGGGAGAGGTAGTTCATTTATTACAACGTTTTATGTTTAGTGATGGTTGGTTAAAATTTGTAATACCAATTCTTTTGTTAAAGTTTTACCATTGGCTACTTCTTTAATTTTAGCAAAAGGGAAAACAAAAGAACAACCATTTTTATGTTCAGAACAACCATAAGCAGATTTTCCTTTTAAAACAGTTCCTTTTTTACATTTCGGACATGAAATTTTATCAGAATTAGTTTTAGATGGTGTTTGAGCCGACATTTTTGGTTCTAACTTTAAATTGAAATTGTCATCAAAACGAATTAATCCTTCAATTTTTCCGATATCTGTTTTCCAGCCTTTTAAATTCGTAGTACTTCCTTTATCTAACAAACGGATTAATTGATTTTCAGAAATCTTTTTATCTAAAAAAGAAAAAGGCAATTTAAAATCACATCCATTTTTATAGTTAGAACAACCAAAAGCGGAGCTACCTTTTAATAATTTACCTTGTTTACATTTAGGACATTCTTTTCCTATAACAGTTTTAGAAGCTGTTTTCTTTTTAGGAGCTTTTGCGGTTGTTTTTACAGTATTGTTTTCAGCAGAAAGACGCACTGTTTTTTTATTAGATCGAACTTCATATACCAATTGATCTACCATTTTTTTCATCTGATTGATAAAAGTAGCAGCATGATAATCTCCTCGTTCAATTTCTTTCAACCGTTTTTCCCATAAACCAGTTAGTTCAGCAGATTTTAAAAGATCATTATCTATTAAACCAATTAAATCAATACCTGTTTTAGTAGGAATAAGTAATTTTTTTTGACGTTCTATATATTTTCGTTTAAATAAAGTTTCAATAATACTTGCACGAGTAGACGGTCTTCCAATTCCGTTTTCTTTCATTAAATCGCGCATTTCATCATCATCTACTTGCTTTCCTGCAGTTTCCATAGCTCGTAGTAAACTAGCTTCGGTATAATTTCGTGGAGGTTTCGTCTCTTTTTCTAAAAAACTAGGTTGATGTTCTCCTTTTTCTCCTTTTTCAAAATTGGGTAGTAAACTTTGTTCGGTGTTTGCTTTTTTAGGAGCTTCATTATATTCAAAAACAACACGCCATCCTTTTGTTATAATTTCTTTACCAGTTGTTTTAAAAGAAACGCTATCGGCTTTACCAACTACTGCTGTATTCGAAATATCGCTATCGGGATAAAAAACAGCAATAAAGCGTCGCACAATAATATCGTATACCAATTGTTGATTGTATTGTAAGTTTGTTTGAATTCCTGTTGGAATGATAGCGTGGTGATCGGTTACTTTTTTATCGTTAAAAACACGCGATGATTTCTTTATCTTTTTTCCTAGTAGGGGAGTAGTAACTTCACTATAATCAGTTAACTTTTGTAAAATTCCTGCTACTTTAGGATATACATCATTTGGTAAGAAAGTAGTATCTACTCTAGGGTAAGTAACTACTTTCATTTCATATAATTTCTGAACTAATTTCAGTGTTTCATCTGCAGAAAAACCAAATTTATTATTACAATAAACTTGTAAACCTGTTAAATCAAATAATTTTGGGGCGTAATCTTTTCCTTTCTTTTTAGTTACAGAAACAATTTCGAAATCAGAAGCTTTTACTTTATCGGCAAAAGCTTGTCCCTCTTCTTTTTTTAGAAAACGACCTTCTTCACAATTAAAAAGAGTATTTCTATAGGTAGTTTGTAATTCCCAATATGTTTGAGGTTTAAAGTTTTGAATTTCAAGGTATCGGTTTACTAACATTGCTAGAGAAGGGGTTTGTACACGCCCAATGGAAAGCACTTGTTTGTAGCCTCCAAATTTTACAGTATACAAACGAGTCGCATTTAAACCTAATAGCCAATCTCCAATAGCACGAGAAAAACCAGCATAATATAAGTTATCATAATCCTCTTCGTCTTTTAAGTTTTTAAACCCTTCTTTTATAGCTTCTTCTGTAAGAGAAGAAATCCATAAACGTTGTACTTTTCCTGTGTATTCTGCCTGATTGATAACCCAACGTTGAATTAATTCTCCTTCTTGCCCGGCATCCCCACAGTTTATGACTACATCTGCCTTTTCGAATAATGATTTTACAATTCTAAATTGCTTTTGAATTCCGCTATCTTCTGTAACTTTCGTATTAAATTTTTCAGGAAGCATGGGAAGGTTATTTAAATCCCAGCTTTTCCAATGTGGTTTATAATCTTTAGGCTCTAAAAGCGTACATAAATGTCCAAAAGTATAGGTAACTGCATAACCGTTTCCTTCAAAGTATCCATCATGTTTGGTTTTGGCACCTAAAATACTAGCGATTTCTCTTGCTACACTTGGCTTTTCGGCAATACACACCTTCATAGTTCCATCATTTTTCAGGTACGAAAATAAGAAAAAGAGAGAGAACTAGTTTTAAGTTTATCTTTGTATTCATTGTAAAATGAAAAAGAATGGAAGGAGTAACATTGATTGAAAATTTTGTAAATACCCCTAATGACTTGTTTAGCAAACTAAAGGAAGGTGTTAAATGGGATGAAAGAATGTCTGCAAGAAAAACAGCTAGTTTTGGAAAAGCATATAATTACTCACAAATTAATTATCCTTTTCAAGAGTTTACTACAGAATTAAAAATAATAGTAGAACTTATTGATAAGGCTCTTAATTTTAAACCGAATAATTGTTTGATTAATTATTATGTAAATGGAAAATCTAAAATGGGGTTTCACTCAGATCAAACAGATATATTAGAAGAAGGAACAGGTGTTGGAATTGTGTCGATTGGAGAAACACGAATTTTAAGATTCAGAAATATTGAAAATAAAGAATTGATAAAGGATTTTAAACTTTCATCGGGATCATTTTTTTACATGACTAATGAAGTACAAGAAAAATGGCAACATGCTATTCCGAAGTCAAATACAGAGAATGGTCGTATGAGTTTAACGTTTAGAAAAATGAAAAAAATATCATTATAATTTAATAAAATTGAAATAATACGGTTTACTATTAATTATTATTGTAAAATAATTATACTACAAATAAAATCAAGGGGTTTAAACCCCTTGTTAAGGTTTTAATACGAAATTTTTTATCTTAAAATCGTATAAAAAATATTCTCAATTAAAATTTAATAAAAGGATTTACTATAAGTAATACTACAGGTAATAATAAAAGTGTGTGTTAATGTTTTTCTCATAAGCATTTACAATAGTTTAACTAAATTTCCATTTATAAATGTTTTTAAACACCTTATGGTACTTAATTCATTTACTTTAATGGTTAAAGGATTTTTATCTAAAACAATAAAATCGGCATATTTTCCTTTTTCTAAAGAGCCTATTTTATTTTCCATATTAATTTGCCAAGCAGCGTTTATTGTTAACGATTTTATAGCTTCAAGTGTGGTTATAGATTCATTTTTACCTAATATATCGCCAGTAAGTGTTTTTCTTTCAACAGCAGTTTGAATTAATTTAAATGGATTACTATTAAACATAGGCTGATCTGCGTGTAAAGAATATATAATGTCATTATCTTTTATCGATTTTACAGGGAGTATATTTTCAGCTCTATTTTTACCAATAATACTAGATTTTAAGGCGTCTCCATAATAATGTAAATGATTAATATGAAAACTAGGAGTAAGGTTGAGTTTTTTCATTCGTTGAACATTTTCTTTAGGTAAAAAAAGGCAATGTTCTAATCGATGTCTTGATTTTGAAAAGTCAAGTTCATTTTCAAGTTCTTCAAAAGCATCGATAACTTCGTTAACAGCAGCATCACCTTGTGTATGTATAGCAATTTGCCAATCTTTTTTATGGCAATTTCGTATAAATGTTTTCAGGTTTTGTTTTTCAATTAAGGCTTCTCCTTTAGAATTTTCAGGAATATGTAATTTATTATTTGTAAGATCTGAATTCAAGTAAGGTTCATTTAAATACATAGTTCCAATATAAGGAGAGCCATCATACCAATGTTTTACACCTAAAATATCATAAAAATCATTTTTGGTTTGTTCTTTTTCCGTCATTAGATGTTCCATATCATGACGCATATAAATGAAATGTCTAGGGTTTTGTTTTCTTTTAGGGAGGTAATTAATCTTTTCTAAAAAATTGCTTAAAAGTGTAGATGTGTTATTTGATAGATGTTTAAAAAGCATTAATGGCTTTTTATCTTGAATTGTAATACCAGTAGATACAATAGTTGTATTTCCGTTTTTTGCATAATCAGACATTACTTTAGATGCTGCATTGCTTAATTTTTTTGGTGTGAATACTTCTGATTTTAAAATATCAAAAAAAGGTTTTACAGCTTCTTGTTCCACAATTAAACCATTTAATTCTCCGTTTTCATCTTTTCCATAATAACTATGAATTGATGGATTAACAGTTGTTTTATGTATGTTTACAGCTTCAAATGCTTTAGTGTTAGCCCAATAATTATGCAAACTTTGACTAAAAAAAAGAACTGGGTTTTCTGGAGCAATTTTATCTAAGTATGCTATTGGAGGAAAAACGAAATCTTTTATTAATAAAGGGTCAATACCTTTACAGATAATCCATTCTCCTTTACCTGCATTTTTAACTATTTTTTCAAATGCAGTCCATACTTCTTTGTTGGTAGTATATTTAAAACCGGATAAATCGTGCATTTCCGATAAAAATAAACTAATAGAAAAATGTGTGTGAGGATCTATAAAACCTGGTAATACTGTAGCTTTTTTTAAATCTACAACTGTAGCATTTTCTGGTGTGTTCTTTTCTAATTGTTTATTTGTTCCAATTTCTATAATTTTTCCATCTACTACATACATAGCTTCTGCAAATGGTTGGTTTTCATTTAAGGTTATTAAGTTCCCATTTTTATATAATGTAGGTAAGGTTCTTTTAAAATCTCTTTTAAGATAGAAGTATGAAAAGAGTAGAATAAGACTTATAATAAATAAGTTCCTTTTTAATAGTTTACCCATAACTTTTTTTACGATTGAGTTAAGCTTAATATAGAGACCTAATTAACGAAAATTATTAGGTAAATCATTGAATTTAAAAACGTATTCGTTTATTTATGATTTAAAAATAAATGAATACGTTTAAGCAAACAATATAAGTAGGTACAAACTTAGAAAAACTATAAAAAAGAGATTTAATTGCAAGGCGATAGCCAAGGGTTTAATTCCCCGAGGCTTGCCTAGAAATAGAAAAAGTAAAATTCTTATAGATACCTCGTACCTTTGGGTCGAGGTAGTTCATTGAACTATTCAATCTTCAATGTTTTTTCCAACAGCAAATGGTTGTAATTCATTATTAATAACATTTTCTGTTATATGATTAATATAGTTACTAATTGTTTTTATGGAGATTCCAGTAATTAATTCCATTACATTTTCTGGTGTAAATCCTTGTTGGTAGAACAGTTTTAAATCTTCAGTTTCAATATTACCACGAGTAACTGTTATTTTTTGTGTAATTTCAACCAATGCAGCTAATCGTGCATCTTTAATTTTTTGTTGTTTTCTAATGGCATTTAAAATGGTAGAAGAAATACCATTCGCTTTTGAAGCTCTTGTATGTGCAGCTGTACAATAATCACATTTATTTACAACACTTACAGCTAACATTATTAAATGTTGCTCACCAACAGAGAAACTAGTATTGCTAAATATTTTTGATAAATTGATGTAAGCTTCTAATGACGTAGGAGCTCCAGACATATATCTAATACCAATTATAAATTAAAACAAGCTTTAAATGTTTTGATGTAAAATTCAGATTTCACGATGCTCATTATATTTTCTTCGTTGATTTGGTCTTTCACTATTTTATGCAGCCATTCTTTAAGCTCATCAATATTTTTGAACGTTTTATTTTTAAATCGTTCTTTTAAATATTGCCATACCTTCTCACAAGGGTTTAATTCGGGAGTATAGGGTGGTATTCTAATAAGCTTAATATTATCGGGGATAGTTATATTTTTAGTTGAATGGAACCCAGCATTGTCAATAACAACAACTTTCAACTCTTCTGGTTTATATAATGAAAATGCTTTGAGGTATGCTTCAAAAATAAGGGTATCAACGCCTTCTACTTCCCAAGTAAAATGACTCCCATCAATGGGTGAATAACTTCCATATAAATAAGTATTTTTAAAAGCTTGTTGGTAATTAACTATTGGCTTTACCCCTTTTGCTGTCAAAGCAGTGCCTACATGAGTCATCAAGCCAAAGCGACTTTCATCTTGAAAATATAAATTGACAGATTTGTAATTCTTATTAAGACTTAATCTTAATTGCTCTAGGGTATCAGGAAGTTTTTTTGAAGACCTCGAGGGCTTGTTGATCTTTTTTGTAATGTGATTTTCTAGGGTGTTTTTTCTTAGTGTGAAAATGACGTATTAAATAACTTCTCAATGTTTGGTAGTTTATCTCTTGATTAAAATTTTCTTTAACCCAATCTACAGCATGCCAATACCCTAATAAAGGTTCATTGGAGTCGTTAACTTTTGCTTCAAGTGCTTTATGAAGAGAAGTACTTATTACCCCTTTGTAGTTACCTCCACTTTCCAAACGAACTAAAGAATCATAGCCCGAATCTTTATATTTTCTTATCCACCGTTTTAATGATGAGTGGTTAACACCTAAATATTCTGCTAAATCAACTTGGCGCTTGAACTTTTTTTGTTTTAATAAAAGTAGACTCTGAATACGCAAACGAATCTTGAAATTTTTATTAGACTTAAAAGCCGATAATAAAAATTCTTCACTCTCTTGTATTTTAAATTTTGAAACCATTCCCATATATTAAAAATACAAAAAATTAAGCTCATTTTAAAATATAATTGATAT
>CAKZVD010000098.1 GCA_937922085.1 uncultured Tenacibaculum sp.
CTCAAAATTTATTTTCTCAGAATAATAAAATAGAAATAATATTTCAAAAATGTTTTTATCACTCTATTGGAGAAAAAAGTATAGAGTATAGAAATCAATTCGCATGAAAAAACACTATTCATTTTTCGCTAAATGGCGAAAACAAGATGTAGAATTTTTAAATAGTTTTAAGTTAATGAAAACTATTACAGAAGGGTATGATGGATTTTGGGTAGAAGAAGGAGAAACCTATGAAAAGATTTTTGAAAAATTTTCGAAAAAGAATTCTCTTTTTTCTAAAATAGATCAACCTCCAGAATTTAAAGTAACAATGGTTTTTGTAAGATTTTCTAAAGAAGAGTTAAATAATGCAAGTTATTATATGTTATGCACATCAGGAGAACCTAAAGGATACCCACTACCTAAAAATGACTATAAAAACATTGTATTAAGCTATGAAGAATGTGATTACATAAGAATAAATAAAAAACAAAAAGCTTCATTTCGTATAAAAAAACCGATATGGAAAAAAAATCAAAAAAACTTTAGTTTAGAATTGGAATGGGATTTCATGTTTTTTAAAAAAGAATTTTATCAAGAGGTGTTAGCACCTCTTGGTTTAAAATTTATTGATGTTATAGATCATAGTACAGATAAACCTTTAGAAGATGTTATTCAGTTAGATATACCAATAGCGGAGAGTAAAATATCTTTAGAGAATTCTGCTTATGATATTTATGAACCTCGTTGTGGTGTTAAGCAATATGCCAGGCAGTATTTAGATTTTTTCCCTCCTTTTAAAACTGCATTCGATTTTCATATTTGTTATACTCAGGAAGAATTTGATGGAGGATTTAAACGAATTATTATTTCTAAAGAATTTTGTGATATTTTAGTAAAACATAAAATTATTAAATACCATACAGGACATTTAATACCTATGAAACCTATTTAAGATTATGAAAAAAAATATTCAAATTATATTAATTATTTTTTTTATAACTCAAAATTTATTTTCTCAGAACAATAAAATAGAAACAATATTTCAAAAATGTTTTTATTACTCTATTGGAGAAAAAAGTATAGGATATAGAAACCAATTCAAAAATTTTGAAAACGATTTAATAGAAAAAAATATTTTAAAAAATAATTCACCAAATAGCTATTATAAACTGTTAAAATCGTTAAATAAAAACAAAACATTTTTAAATAGACTTGAATATAATTTAGACTCTTTAGCTTTCTATGTTAAAGAAGAAGAAATTATTTCTGCAAACCGAAAATGTTTAAAAAAGGTGAAAAAACATAAAGATTATAGCCTTTTTAAAGAAAAAACAGCAAAGAGTTTTAATAAAAAAAATGACTTCTGGGAAGGAATTAAAAACGCTGCTAACACAATAAACATAAAAGACTTAGAGCTAGACTATTATAAGCAAAGAGTTTTATTAAACACTGAGTTAGTTTTTATTTTATCTTATGGTGAATTATCACGCAAAGATTTTTCTCACATAACCGATCCCTTTATAATAAAAATAAATAATGAAGGTGAGTTAATTTATAAAGGCAAAAAAAATGAAAGTATTCAAATTCATAATGCTTTAAGTATTTTTTTAACGCATAGGAAAGAGCGAGCTAGCTTAATACTTTTAAAAGTGTCTAAAAATTTAGAATATGGTAAGTACTTGAAAGTTTTGTCGAATATTGAAAAATTAATCGAATCATTTAAAAACGATAAAGCAAAACTATTATTTAATTTAAAGTATAAAAAACTTAATTCTAAGCAAAAAAAAAGATTTGATAATAAATACGATATAATTCTTCTAAACGAAGAATACTGATTCCATTATATTTTTAACAAGAAGAATAGCCCTAAAAATTATAATCGAAAACTTTAACACAGCACAATATTACTTTAACAAATAACAGCCATAGTATTAGTTTTGGGAGCCTTTTATTTAGTATTCAGGTTTATTAAATTCTTAAATCTGAAAATAAAATATTTGGAAAAACAAACAAAAGACGATCCTGGTATTTAATATTTTTTTTAAAGCATTAAAAATTGTTTATTCTAAAAAAAAGAGATTACTACTGCTTAGTAATCTCTTTTTTTCAAATTTAATAAGTTATTTTAATTAGATCGTATAATAACATCTCCATTAAAATTTTTAAATAAAATTTCTGGACCTCCTCCATTTATAGAGCCTGTTATCCATCTTTCTACTTTAACCCTATATGCATTTCCTTTTTCATCTCCTTTAGTTATTTTAGCTTTTGATGGTTTCGGTTTTAAGTCGAAATCTGTATATATTTCACCTCTATCTGTTTTTACTTTAATATCTCCTTTAAATGTTTTCGGAAAAGTAACATCTATGTCTCCGTTTAAACTACTAAAAGCCATAGGTACACCAGAAGTTACTTTTAAAAAATTTACAACAATATCTTTATTTAAAGCATCTGCACTTACAGAACCGCTAATATCTTTAAGTGTTATTTTTCCATTAATATTACTTACATCAATAGCTCCGTTTACATTTTCTACATATACTTCTCCTCTATTAATTGTTGAAACTTTTAATGAAAAATTTTTAGGTACTTTTATTTCAAAATCAGTAGTTCCTTGTGGCGAACTAGTAATACGAACTGTATTTTCATATTCTTCTGCCGTAAATTCTAGTGAGTTATTAGATATTCTTTTTAGCCCAGCTCTATTACTCTTCTTTATTTTATAATGTTTCTTTTTTCCTTGTCGTTTTATTCCTTTTATAACTACTTCTTTTCCTTCATATCCTTTAACTGAAATAGATCCGTTAATAATTCCTATTTTTAAAAAACCTTCTTTATTTGAGTTCGTTAGAGGTATTGTTATTGTTTCTTGTGCCTTAATACTTCCTACTAAAAATAACAAAAAACCTAGCATCAGTATTTTTATATGATTGTTTCTCATCTTTTATTTTTTTACGATTGCGTCTCCGTTTAATTGATTAAAATGTAACTGAACAGTTCCATTTCCTATTCTAAAATGACTGTTAGAGTCTATTTTATACTTCACTCCTTTTCCCTTTTTTCTGTGCGCTTTAGTTTTTAATACTTTAGGTTCAGTTTTTTCAACATCAAAATTCGTATAAAACTTACCATTCATTGTTTTATAATTAATTAGAGCATTCAATTTGTTTTTAAACTTAATATTTATATCTCCATTTAAAGAATTATACCAACTCTCTTCTGTAGGATTTTTAGCATATGTAATATTTATATCTTTATTTAAAGCATTTACATCTGTTTTTCCTGAAACATTTTTTAAATCAATTGCTCCATTAATATTCTTTACTATTAATAACTTACCATGCACATTCTCTACATAAATATCTCCATTATTTATAGCTTTAAGATCTATACTAGTTGTTTTAGGTACTTTAATTGTATAGTGTAAAGAATATTTATACATACGTTTGTTTCTATGTTTGTAATTACGTCTGTTTCTAAAATTAAACTCGCTATGTTCAAAACTTCCTGTTTCTATATCAAACTTTGAATAAGGAGAATCTAAATACACATAAATGGCTCCTGTTTTTTGAGCTGTTTTTACGCCAATCTCTTGTACTCCTTTTTCTAGATCTTCTTTTTTATCGGCATAAATTGTTTTTGTTGCCTCAATTAATATTTTTGATCCTTCATACCCTTCAACATTAATTGACCCGTAAACATTATCTACCACTAAAATATTTTCTGATGTACTTGTATTAAAACTCAATTCCTTTTTTATAACGGAAGATTTTTTATGCTTTTTATCAAAATATTTCTCTTGTGCCTTAACTGCTGTTAAGCATAATATATTAACTAATAAAATTAATTTTAAAATTTTCATGATTCTACTTTTTTGATGAATGACTATTTATATCAGTAAAAAGCGACCTAGAACTTGCCATTTACATCAAATATTTTTTTACTTTTCGATGTAAAACATCGGTGAATTAAACTCTTGACTATTGCCCTGCGATTTAAATAATTCTATTTATACTCTCCTCCATTTTTTGTTTTGCGCTTTCATTAACATCTTCTTCCTCTATTAATTGCTTAAATGATTCTACTGCCTTTTTTTCTTGTAATACAACCATTAAATCTGCTAATGTAATTTGAACCAAAGGTGATTTTTGTTTTAAAATTGAAGCAATTAACCCCTCTCTTACCAATGGAATATTTGTATAATTAGATAGCGCTTCAACTGCTGATAATCGAACATTAACACTACTATCATTATTTAAGGTTGAAAACAATGCTTTAATAATTGTTTCTGTTACTGAATTTAATTTAGTTACCTCACTTACTGCTTGTAATCTTTTATTCGCAGAGGGTTGTTCTAATAATGTTAATACTAATTGTGATCGCACATTCTCTGTTTCTTTTTTTGCAAATTGAATTGTTTCTTCTGTTGTTTCTCTTTCTGTATTTAATCCTTTTCCTAAGAAAAAACCTACTGTTAAAATTGCAAATGTATATGCTAACCTCTTCAATAAATTACTTGAAAAAAAAAGCGTTGTTTTTGTTAAAAAAGACTCTTTATTATGTTCCTTTTTATGTGAATTCAACATTGTATAAAAATTCACATCCATTGCTGTTGTAGCCTCAGGAGTTTCTTCTGTTAAATCGTTCCAAAACAATTTCTCTTCATCAAACTTTTTATGATACTGAGGGTTCTCTTTTAAAAATGCTTCAAATTTTTGTCTTTCTGTTATTGATAGATTTCCAGACAAATAATCTATACTATTATTTTTAAACTCTTTATAATCCATCATTAACTCTTTTCTATTTTTAAATAAACTTCCCTTAAATCATTTAATGCTCTATGAACTTTAGTTCTTGCATTTCCTTCTGTACAACCTATTATTTCTCCTATTTCTTTATATTTCAATTCTTTTAACTTACTTAATACTATGAGTTCTTTCTTTTCTATAGGCAATTTTGCTATTGCTATTTTTAAATTTCTTTTACGTTCTAATAATTCTATATCCTTTTCAATTGAATCTGCTCCATTTAAAGCATATGAAATAGTATCTATAACGTCATAATTGTATTTTTTTTGTTTCCTGAAATAATCATAATTTTCATTTCTTGCTATTTTAAAAAGCCAAGACACAAAATTACTTTCCTCTGTATATGTATTCTTGTATTTTAAAACCCTTATGAATACATTTTGCACTAAATCTTCACTTAAACTAGCATTCTTATTCATCTGATAAAAAAAGCCAAATAATCTTTTTTTATACCGTTCATAAAGCAAGCCCAGTGTATGACTTTCTCCTGATTTTACTTTTAGCATTAAAGCGCTATCTGACAGATTGTTCAAGTTTTTATTAGGTATTAGTTAGTTTCTAAAATGGTAAACTCATCTTTTTTAAAAACGTTACAAATTGTTTTTTTTATTTTTTAATATTCTCATTATCTCTTTATAAAGTTATTGTTTTTTCATTGTTATTTATAACTAACTTCTTTTTATAGTTAGATAATTTTTTTCTTAAAATATATCTATCAGAAATAATATTTTTTTAAACACTTTATTGTATTATAATTAATTTAATATCAGTACTTTTGCACGCAATTTGAAAATTCAGGAATGAAACGTATAAAAGAATATAAAAAACTATTTAAAGTTGAAGGAGCTATTAATTTGAAAGAATTAAAAACTACTTACAGAGGTTTAGTTAAAGAATGGCATCCAGATAAATTTCAGGATGAAGAAAAAAAAGCGGAAGCAGAAGTTGTAAGTACTAAAATTATAGATGGTTATCATTTTTTAGTAAGTATTGCTCCTGAAACTAAAGAAGCAAATTTAGAAGCTTACCAAAAAACAATTACAGAATTTAAAGTAGCAGATTGGCATCATAAAAGCATGTTATTAGAAGTTACTTTTACAGATGGTAATACATATGAGTACTTTGGTGTTAGTAAAATACTCTTCGGAAAATTTGTTAACGCTAGATCTATCAATAATTTCGGAAAAAGAAATATTTTCAATTCATTCATCTATAGAAAATCTAAGAAAGCTTCTGTAACAGCTTAATTTATAGCAAAATATTAATAAAACAAAAGGGATTACTTTACGGTAATCTCTTTTTGCATTACAATATCAAATTCTATCATATATTTGTTTGGTAACAAGAGTATAAAAGTTTTGAATCATTTTATTCAATTCAAAAAACGAACAAGGTTACTCCAAGTTTAAATTATGATTAGAAGTTTCATTTTTACCTGTATTTCACTTTTCACTATTTCTGTGTGCTGCCAACAAAAAATTAGCATAGATTTTAAACCAAAATTAGATACTAATTATGAATATATTACTCAGTTTTTTATAAATGACGGTTATAATAAGCTAAGTTCTAATGCTTCTACTACTCTTAATTTTCATAAAAAAAATAACGGTTATAAAGTATTACAAGAGTTTACAAATGTTGAGTTTAGCAAAAAAAACAAACTATTTTTCTATTTAAATCAACAAGTAGATTCTACCGAAAATTATAAAATTCATATTCTTCAAAAGTTTCTCACTCAAAAAAACAATTTCTTTTATTTAGATACGAAAGGAAACTTAGTGAAAAACATAAAATATACTTTTTTAGAAAACAACAATTATCTTAGACCTAGAGATAAAAAACTATTAAAAGAATATACTGATAATTTAAACTTTAATGTTCTTAATTTTTTCTCTGGAAAAACATTTAAGATAAATGACCCTTTTGTTATAAATGCTTCTGAAACTCCTTTTTTAAACAATACAAATAAACTTACTGGTCAATTAATAGCAGTAATAGAAAACAAAGCTATTTTTAAATTACAAACTGAATTCTATACTCCTATTAGAAATAGAAGAAGAGAAATTACTGGTAAAGAGTTAAATCAAATAGACGCTGTTTTAGTAATTAACAAATTAGATGGAATGCCTTTACAAATGAGAATGCTTTTTCATAATAAAAATACGACTCAATTAATATCACAACATTTAAAAGGGCAGCCTTACATACAAATTAAAAATTTTACTGGTATAACTAATAATAGAATTAATCATACTACTATTGAAATACCTAAATATTACAAAACACCAAATAAAGACTCTTTAAAAACAGCTTATAAAAAATTCTTTTTTAATTCAAAAACAACAGCAAAAAATGCTTTAAAAAACGCAAATCCTTTTAAAATAAATATTCGTAGAAAATGTGTAAATCTCTCTATTGATATTGCTTCTTCTAAAACACCAATTTCTATAAAAGTTAAAAACATTAAAGGATATAGCATTTCGGACAAATTACTTGTTGAACAAAACTTAGATACAGATTTTACATTAATTGATTATGAGCATCCTATAGAGTTTCCTTTAGGATATAAGTTTTGTGAACTTCCTATTGCTTATTTTAAGGTTGACACTGAATTTTCTGGAGCTTATGGAGATATAAAAACCATTCCTATAACTCAAGACAATACTTCAAAAAATAATATCGTACAATGGAATTCTAATATCAAAGAAATTGAACTTAAATATATGGGCGGTTTTTATTCTTTTTATAATGCTAATAAAAAAGAAATTCCTGTTTCTAAAATTAAACTAAATAACTTCTCTTCTAATATTAAAGAAAAAATACCTTTCTTAAAAACAGATTTTTTAACTAAAAACTATTTTCTATTTACTAATTTATTAAACAATGAAGATTCTAGAAGTTATCAACTCTATTTTAATGATCAAGTTAAATACATTGATAAAATAACATTTAAAGAGGAAGTTAAAATTTCTAGATCTATTAAGCTACCTATTAAAAGAGAATAAGATTATTTAAATGCATCTAGTAATTCTTTTACCATTGATTTTTTCCATAGTCTTTCTTTAAAAACTTCAACATCTTTAGAAACATAATCATATGCTGAAAGTCCTTTATTATCTTTCGTTTTAATAGCTACTCCTTTTGATTTTAGAAGTTGTACCAAAGCTATAATTTTTTCAGCTGCCTTAACAGAACTATAACCAGAACTCTGCCCGTCTCTATAATTAAAAAAATCTTTTACATGAATTCCTAAAGTATGTAAAACTGTTTGTCCTTTATTATTTTTAGTAGCTACTTTTAAACCTCTTTTTATTAACTCAGGCATCTTTCTTAAAGAAAAATTATCTTTATAATAATCATGTTGAAATTCAAAATCTAACAAAACTTGCGCCAAGTTATCCTTCTCTTCATTTAACATATTAATATCAATACCATAATCTAACAGAACATCTACTGTTTTAATAGTTCTATATGAACAGGCATAAACGAGTGATGTTGAATCATCTCTAGGAATTTTCTTTGCTAATAAATAATTAATTATTTCTCCGTCTCCTTTTAAAACAGCCTCTGTTAAAACACTTTCTTTTTTTATGGTTACTTTTTCTAATTTTACTCCTAATTCTTCTACTAGTTTTAACAAATCTAAAGAACCATTATCTATAATATCATCTACATATTTTATCAAAAGTTTTTTTCTCTTTTCTGCATTTTTTTCAGACATAAAAAAGTTTCGCACATAGGGTATGTCTTCAAAAACAATGGCTTGCGAAATTGTTTTTGGTTTTGGTACAAATCCTCTTTTTAATAAATGATTAATCGTTTTAATATATTTTTTATATTTCGAATTTTTGCTTCGAAATAAACTATAAAACACACTTCCTCCACCTATTAATTGTGCTCCTTGAGCTAATAAAGAATCAATTTTTTCTGTTTTATTTGAACCTATAGCGCTATATAATTGTTTTTGTAAATCATATGATGGAAAGCTTCTATAAGTAGTTACCATCTTGTTTTTCTGCTTTTTTGTTAAATTCTTTATCTTAAATCTTCCATTAAGTATAGGATCTCCTATTTTTTGAGTTTGATAGATTGTATCATTAAATACAAAAGCTAAAAACTCATCTCTATACTCAGTTGTATGTTTATCTAATTGAAGAATTCCATCAGCATCTAATTGAACTGTTATATCATAACTATTTCCTCTACCTTTTATATCTAAAGATTTAAACTCTGAAACATCTATTTGTAACTCTTTCCAAGCATATTTTACTTTTCTACTCTTTACATCATAAAACTTTGTATCTCCCTTATAGTAGTCATTTTTCAATAAGACTATCTTATGATTATTTTCTGAATAAGGATTCTTTGCTAATTTAATTTTGGTTTGTGAATTCCCTAAAAATGTTACGAATAGAAAGAAAATAGTAAAAAATTTCATTTGTTTTTTATTTATATTCAACATGTATAGAAACTTCTTTCTATATAGTTATTTTAATGTGTTAAGTACTTTTTGTACTGTTTCAGATTTTACTTTAAATCTATTCATATCTTTTAAAGCATAATCATAAGCAGTAAATCCTTTTACATCTTTAGCATTTATGGTAACCCCCTCAGATTTCATTAACTCTATAAAGTTAATTAACTCTTTAGCTTCTCTGATAGGGTTATATTGTTCGTGATAAGCAGATCTATAGTTTAAAATATATTTTAATGATGTTGATACTTCATGTAAAATAGTGCTTCCTAATTTATTTTTAGTATTAACTTTTAAACCTCTTTCTATTAATTTAGGTATTATTTTTAAAAACAATTCATTATCAAAAAACTTCCCTTTATTATATAGTATCACTAATTGTTGTGCTACATTCGAATTACTTTCTTTAGTTAAAGAATTAATATCTAGGTTATATTCTGTTACAATAGCATCAAAGATTTTAATATCCATGTAAATTGAAAGGTATACTAGTAAATCAGCAGCAGTATAAGGGTACTTTTTAGATAAAAAATAGTTTACCATTTCAGCGCGTCGTTCTTTAACTGCTTTCATTAATAAACTTTTTTTCCTTTTTTCTTTTAAAACTAATCCTAAATCTTCTATTAATTTAAATACTTTTAAAGAACCGTTACTAACTGAATTCCAAGCATATTTATTCAGCATTTTTTGCCTTTTTTTCATATTCTTTTCAGACATAAAAAAATTTCGTACATAAACGATGTCTTCAAAAACAATAGCTTGTTGAATATTCTTAGAATTAGGTGTAAAACCTCTCTTTAATAAATGTTTTATAGTTTTAGAATACTTTTTATATTTAGAATTCTTATCTCGAAATAAATTATAAATAACATCTCTATAATTAGTTGCACCTTCTTTATAACCTCCATCTATTAATTGCGCTCCTTTTTCTAATGCTTTATCAATTTTTTCAGTATTGCAACTCGTTATTCCTTCATATAATTCTACTTGTAAATCATAAGATGGTAAGCTCTTTAATATAGTAACAATTTTATTTTTTTGCTTTTTTGTTAGATTCTTCAGATTGAACTTTCCATTAAGTATAGGTGCTTTTATTTTTTTGGTTTGATAAATAGTATCATTAAATACGAAGGCTAAAATATTATCATTATTATTTGTAGTATATCTATCTAACTTTAAAATTCCATCAGCATCTAATTGAAGGGTTATATCATATTTATTTTCTTTACTACTTACTAATATAGATTTAAACTTAGTAACCTCTATTTTTAGTTTTTTCCACGCATATTTTACTTTTCCATCTTCAATGCTATAATACTTGGTATTCTCTTTATCAAACGAATCATTATTTAGTAATACAATTCCATGATTATTATCTGAATATGGGTTCTTTGCTAATGTAATTTTGGTTTGTGAATTCCCCAAAAGGAACACGAATAAAAATAAGGTAGTAAAAAAATTCATTTGTTATTTATTTACACTCAATATACATGTGTTTAAAAACCATTCCTTTTTTCTTCAACTTACATAAAACCTCATCGTTTTCACCTACAAAAGGTACATATAAATCTTTTAAGTTTTTTAACTCTAAAAACTGAAGAGGCACTTTTTTCAATTCAAAATCACCTATATAGAAAACTTCTAAGTTTTTATTTTCAAAAATAGTCGTAGGTATTTTTAAAAATGAATTCTGTACTAAAATAAGTTCTTTTAAATTAGGCAAAACCAATGAAAATTCTGAAAGCTGATTTTTCCTTAAGTCTAAACTTTTAAGTTTCTTAAAACTAATTAACTCTTTTGGTAATTCTTTTAAATTATTATTGGAAAGATTTAAAGATTCGCAACTATTTAAAATTTGAATATCAGATGAAAGCTTATCCATACTCATAAATGACAAATCTATCGATTTTACACCCGCTAAATTCTTATAATCTTTTGTTGAAAATGAAAATATTGGATTTGAAGAAAGATTTATATACTCTGGTGGGTTTCCTAAATCTGGAATACTCGTTAATTCATTTTTACTAAAATTTAAAGAGTCTAATTGCTTACATTGTTTAAATGTAAAATTGTCATTACTCGATAAAAAGTTATTACTTATATCTACTATTTTTAATTTCTTTTGATACTGAAAACCTTTGATACTTTTTAATTCAGCTTTTTTAACTTTTAAAACTTCTAGAATACTCGATTTAGAAATATCTAAAACACCATATTTCATATTTATATTTGATAAATTAAGATACTTCAAGTTTTCTGAAGCATTTATATACCCTCCAGATATTTTAGTGTTTTCTAAGTTTAAATAACTTAGCTCATTAAAGCCATTGAATATTTCTAAACTCCCTTTTAAATATTTATTATTCGATAAGTTAATGTATTTTAGTTTCGATAAGTTTAGAATTTCATGCGGCACTTCTTCTATATAATTCTTAGATAAATCTAAGTATTCTAAATTAACTAACTCTAATATTTCTCCTGTAATATCTTTTAACCCTGTTTCTAATTTTAAACTCTTTAAGCTTTTGAGTCTATAAAAAACTGGGAGTACTTTTTTAATAGAATTCCCTCCTTCTATATGAAGTGTTTTAAGTTTTGGTAAACTAAATAAATTTCTAGAAATTTCTCTATATACATCAACCTTTAAAGATTCTAAATTTTGCAGATAAGCAATGGTATTAGGTATTTCGCGAATATTAACTTTAGATAAATCTATTGAAGTAATAGTACAATCTTTTACAATAAGCCCTTCCCATTTAGAAAAATCATTATTAAACGACCATCCTATTTCGTTAAGCCTTTTTGTATTTGTAGCAATAAGTTCTTCTAAGAATTCTTTCTCTTCTTCGCTTAAACAATTAATCCCTTGTATTTGCTGAATACAGAGTACGAAAACAATAAATAATAACTTTTTCATGTATAAAAAAAGAGTTCTTAATTAAGAACTCTTTTATTTTTGATTTAGTATTTTAATTTAAAGCTCCTAAATAACGTTCTGCATCTAAAGCTGCCATACAACCAGTACCAGCTGCAGTAACTGCTTGACGATATTCTTTGTCTTGAATATCACCCGCTGCAAACACTCCAGGTAAATTTGTTTTAGTAGATTTTCCTTTGGTAATTAAATAACCCGTATCATCCATATCTAAAACTCCTTTAAATAAATCTGAATTAGGCTTATGACCAATAGCTATAAAAACACCAGTTACAGAGATATCTGTAGTTTCTTTTGTTTGATTATTAATAGCTCTTACTCCTTCAACTACATTACTTCCTAAAACTTCATCTATTTCTGTATTATATAATACTTCTATATTTTCTGTTTTATTTACCCTGTGTTGCATTGCCTTAGAAGCACGCATATAATCCTTACGAACTAATATGGTTACCTTTTTACAAATATTCGCTAAATAAGTAGCTTCTTCAGCTGCAGTATCTCCTGCTCCTACCACTACAACATCTTGTCCTTTATAAAAGAAACCATCACAGGTAGCACATGCAGATACTCCTCCTCCTATTAAACGTTGCTCACTTTCTAATCCTAAATATTTAGCGGTAGCTCCTGTAGAAATAATAACTGTTTCTGCTTCAATTTCTTTCTCTTCATCTACAATAACTTTATGAATTCCTCCTACTTCTGTAGATAGTTCAACCTTAGTTACTACTCCAAAACGAACTTCGGTACCAAAACGTTCAGCCTGTTTTTTTAAATCTTCCATCATTGCCGTACCATCTGTACCATTCGCATATCCAGGAAAATTATCTACTTCTGTAGTAGTAGTTAATTGACCTCCCATTTGCATTCCTGTATACATAACAGGCTTCATATCTGCTCTAGCAGCATATATAGCAGCTGTATAACCAGCAGGACCAGATCCTATGATTAAACACTTAATTTTTTCTATTGTATTTGACATTGGGTAATTTTTTATCTAATTACAAATGTATATTTTTTTTAGTTGAGTAAAAAAGATCCCTATACATTTTGATAATTAGACGATAGGCAATAATTATCTTACAATATAATTATTCATTTTTATTAGTATATCTTAAAAAAGGTTGTATATTTGCACCTCCAAAATCAAAATACACCTCGGGGTGTAGCGTAGCCCGGTCATCGCGCCTCGTTTGGGACGAGGAGGTCGCAGGTTCGAATCCTGCCACCCCGACACTTTTTAAAAACCTTAGTAATTATACTAAGGTTTTTTTTATTTATATACCTACTAAACACACACATTCCTTTTTTACAGTACTATTTTACAAATGTTTTAAAATATCGCTAACTTTATAAATGAATATTTATTCATACATTTGCAGCGATGAAGTTAAAATCTGAAGATAAAGTTAAAGCAATTCAAAAAGCGGTAACTTCTATTGTTAAAAAAGAAGGAATTGCTGGTATTAAAATGAGTAAAGTAGCATCTCAAGCAAATATTGCTCAAGGTACTGTGTATATATATTATAAAAACAAATCTGAATTAATAAATAAAATATATAAAGAGCTAAAAAAAGAATCTACACACTTTTTATCTTTTGAAAAATATACAGACATGTCTTATGTTTCGGCTTTTAAAGCTATTTGGATAAACTATTGTACTTATTTAATTAACAATGATGAAGCTGTTCATTTTATGAAACAATGTATGGAGAGTGAATTTTTAGATAAAGAGAGTAAAACCCTATCTTCTAATTTCATGATCGATGTATTTAATTTCTTTCAAAAAGGTATAGATGAACATTTTTTAAATGATTATGATATCAACTTAATCATTTCTATATTTTCTGGATTTGCAAGAGAGCTAACGAGTAACATTATTACTACACAGTTTACTAAAAACACAAAAGAAATATTTAACAGTTCTTTCGAAATGTGTTGGAATGCGGTAAGGCGCTAATTTTTTTTTAATTTAAAAATGAATAAATAATCATTTAAAACAATACAAAATGAAAAAACTTTTTAAAATAATAGGAAGCCTCCTGTTAATACTTATTCTGGCTGGTACAGCTGTCTATTTCCTTTTCCCTCAAAAACTAATAGACTTCACTAATAACCAGTATGCCAATGCTGCAAACTTAACAAAGAACGTAATTACCGTTAATGATTATAAAGTACATTATTTTTCTAGTTCAGAAATGAATAAAAAAGAGACTATTATTCTTGTTCACGGAATGGGAGATGATAAAAATAGCTTTTTACAAACTGCTGAATTATTATCTAAAAATTACAATATTATTTTACCCGATCTTTTAGGTCATGGTGAAAATGAGAGAGATCCTTCTAAAGATTACTCTATAAACGGGCAATCTTCTTTTTTAAAAAATTTTACAAATGAATTAAACCTAGCCCAATTCCATTTAGTAGGTAATTCTATTGGAGGGCATACTGTGGCTGCTTATGCTATAAAGTACCCTAAAGACATAAAAACGTTAATTCTATTAAATGCTGCCGGACTTAAATTAGATGATCATATAGTATACACAGGCTTTGGTAAAGATATTGAAACGAATGAAGAGTTTAATACTGTTTTATCTAGAGTTTTTTACAAGACACCTGAATTACCTGGACCTATTAAAAAACATTTGATTAAAGGTATAAATGCGAGTAAAAATTGGGTAGACAATACTTTAGTTACTGCTCACAAGCATCCGAAAGTTTGAATACCATAAAAGCTTGAGAATCCCGTATTTTAGTTTTGCGAACAAAAAATACAATTTATGGGACTCTTCAAGCGCACTAAAAATACAAACAAGCCACTAATCCGCCAAATCATAGATT
>CAKZVD010000099.1 GCA_937922085.1 uncultured Tenacibaculum sp.
GAGCTAAATATTCCTTACAATCTTCATCTGTTTTGAACCGATCAGAGAACTCTAGAAGATTTTGACCCTTGAAAACATCCATATTTTAATATCTTTATTAGTCATTAAGATACGCATTTAAATACTGACCTCTATAAAATTTAAAAAAATGAATCAATTTTATTTAAAAAACAGAAATAATATACGATTAAAAGAGAATAATTTATTTCAGATAGTGATGCTGGTTATATTATTTATTTCTGCTCCTTATTTTATTTATAAAGGATTAAAACTAGGAGATGATATGCCAATTTGGGTCGTTTTTATTCTTCCTATAAGTGTTTATTCATATCAGGTTGCTAGAAGAGTAGAATTTAATTTAGACACCAAAAGTTTAGAAATCTCTTTTTGCGGTTTTTTTACTAAAAAATATGATTTAAGAAATTTTAAAGAACTAATAATTATTAATCATAAAATGAATTTTATTAATAATGGTAAGGAGGTTAAAATGGTTTTTAAAGAGGAAAATGAAAAAGAAATATCTTTAATTAGAAAACAGAACTTTAAAAATATAGAAGACTTTATTAAAGAAACAAGAGTAATAATAGAACCAATGATTAAATAAAGAGATTTTAAACAGATATAAATCAATATACTGCGGATTTTAATTCAAAGTATATTGGGGAGAATAGATATGTTACTTTTATAAAAAATTTAGAAATAACATATTATGAAGCCAATTCTTTTTTTTATAACAACATTTTTTTTGCTATTAAATAGTAATGCACAAGAATGGGTAGATATTCGTACAACAAAATTTGGTAAGCAAACACTTTATAGAGATATAGATAATAAGTCTTTAACAGGGCATTTTAAAATGGCAACGAGTTATGATGGTAGGTACTCTGAAATTAATATTATAAAAGGAAAATTAGAAGGTGAGCGTAAAGATTTTAATAAAGAGGGAATACTTGTAAAAAGTGAAAATTATAAAGAGGGTTTTTTAGATGGTAAAACCACGCTTTATTATGCAAGTGGAACTATTAAAAGAGAAATGGTTTATAGCAATGGGGTTAAAAATGGTACAACCAAAGGATATAACCTTAAAGGAGAAGAGGTAGCTGTAGAAGAGCATAAAAAAGGGGTGAAAACAGGTAAATGGATTTTTAAACAAAAACAATTTAATTCAAAAAAATATAATACAACAACCAAATATTATACAAACGGGAAACCAACAGGTACTTGGAAGCAAGTAAATGAAAAAAACAAACCTATTTGGATTAAAAAACATACAACTCCAACTCATTATAAAAAGCAAGAGTATTTTGCAAACGGAAAACTAAAAAAAGAGTTTATTAAAAAAGATGGTAAATCTTATAAAACAGCCAAAGAGTATTATAGTACAGGAGTTTTAAAAAATAAATATGTGTATAAGGATGGAAAATATACATATCGATTAGATAATTACGAAGATGGTACTCCTAAGTTTATAGGAAATTATAAAAATGGTACATCTCATGGTGAACATATCCAACATAATAATAATGGGGTAATTACTATGAAAGGTAATTATTTTGAAGGAAAACGTACAGGTGAATGGATTCTGAATACTACAAGAAAGAAAATTATAACGTATAAAAACGGTAAAAAGAATGGAGTTGAAAAGATTTATTCTAGTGACGGCAAATTATTTTCTGAAGGAACTTATGTAAATAATATAAAAGATGGAGTATGGAAATTTTATAATAAACAGCAAGATGTTACTAGAGAGGTAAATTATAAGAGAGGGAAAAGATTGTCTGAAAAGAAGTATTAAAAAAGAATAAGAAAAATGGCTAAATTATTTTTATTAATAACAATAATTTTAGGAGTGAAAAGTCATGCTCAAAATATTATAAATAAAAGCTTTGAAACTAAAATAAAGAGTATTTGTGAAGAAGGTTCAGAAAGTATTCGTATGATTGATTTTTATAGAAAATTTAATTTTAAAAAAAGAATTGTTGAAGTAATAGAGTTTGAATTAGGAACAGATTCTGAATATATAGAAGAAACAAAAACATATAAGTGGAAATTAGTTAATGATATAATTATAATAAAGGATTATAATGTTTATAAAAAAATAAGATTGAAAGAGAATAAAGTAATTTGTTTAGATCATTATAATAATGAATTTAAATTTGAAGAAGTTAATAAATCAATGATAGAACCAAGATAAATTATGATTAGAAACTTAGGGTGTTTTTTAATTTTATTTGCATTGATGAATTGTAATAATTCTTTGAGAAAAAAGAATATCATTATACCAAAAAGCAATCCATATGAAGTGTTTTTCTCTAGTTTAAAAGCATTTAATTTATCCGATACGATTTTAGTGCAATCTCAAACAAAGATTTTTGGTTGTGGTACTGCAGCTCACGAATATCATGAAAAACTAAAAAAAGAAGGGCTAGATAAATTTTATGAAAAATATGGGACTGTTTTTTCTGATACAACTATTTTAAAAAAGTTTGAAAAAGAAAACAAAACAAAAGTACTATGGGTTTTTAGAGGTTATGAAGGCGAGTTAATGGAATTTGAAAATGAGAAGTTAAAGAAAAACAAAAAACTTTTTGATCGTTTATTAAAAGAGAAGGATTTTATTCAGTTTTCTGAAACACCAAATAGTATGATAAGTATAACCTTCAATATTTCAAAAGTTAATCCTAAAAAACAAGAAACAGAAATAAGCACATATACTGTTGATTTAAAAGATGCTATGTGGGGTTTTTCATTAGTTAATCAAGAAAATTTTAATGGAGAAAACTTTAAAAGAGGTTATTATCCTTTTTAGAAAAGGTAATTTTAATAAAAAATGAAAAAGAAAATTAGTTATTTTGTTTTAATTCTTCTAGGGTTAATAGTACTCAATGGATATTATAATAGAATTGGAACAAATTCTTCTTATTGTGGAGAATCACCAACTGTACGTTGGAAGTTTGCAATATATTGTGGAGAGTGTAATGATGAAACAGGTTGTCATTATATAAAAGTAAAAGGAACAGGTGTTTTAGAATATTTTGGATTTAAAAAAATTGATAAAGAAATAAACTAGAATAACTAGTTCATGAAAAAAATATTAAAACACTTTATAAAGAAATCACTACTCATAATAATTACTGTATTAACTGTTTATTTCTTTAATCAGATTTTAGGAGAAGAAAATAGAGGAAGAATAGCTTCAAGAGATACTGGATTTGAAACTGTTTTTTTATTGTATTTCACAATAGTGTTTCTTTTTATTTTTTTTGCTTTTGATGTTTTTAAGCAGTATCAAGAAAAAGAAAAAGGGCTACTAATTATAAGCTGTTTATTTCTAATTTTAATTATAATATCACTGTTTAATTTTTGGGGTTTTTTAAAACTGATATAGTGAGTTAAATACTTATTTAATGAAAAAAATAGGCATACATCTTTTAAAGAAAATACTTTTTATAACAATTCCTTTTGGGGGGCTTTATATATTTGCTCAAATGGCATTTGAAGAAAATAGAAAAAGTAGACATCCAAAAGATGTTGGTTTAGGAATTGCCATTTTATTGTTTTTAATTTTATTGATTTTGTTTATCATTTTTTTTATTGATGCTATTAAACAGTATAAAAAGAAAGAATACAAACTAATGGGAATTACTATTTTTTTTCTATTACTATTTTCAATACCAATATTAAAAATACATTGTTTAATGGGGGGAGATACTTTCTTTTGTGACACACTAATATCAACAACAAAAGGATGGTTTATAGATTAATACTGTTGTTTTGGTTTAAATTAAATAAAAAGTTATTATAAAAAAAGCAATGATCAATGAGGTTATCATTGATCATTTTATTTGATTAAAAAGTTGCTAAAACAAGTTTAATTATCTGTACTTCTTTTAGGTCTGCTATTTGTTCTATTTCTTGAGTTACTTCCCCTATGTTTTTTTGGCGGAGTAGAACCTTTTTCATTAGATTTATTTCGAGGCTTAAAACTTCTTTTTTGAGAGTTATTTTGTTTCGGCTTGTTTTCTCTTCTAGGTCTTCTTTCTGAAGAACGCTCGTCTTGTTGATTTTGTTTCTCTTCTGTAAGATCAAAACCTTCTAACTCAACAATTTTTAGCTTCTGTTTTAGTAATTTTTCAATAGCTCTAACATATTCTAATTCTTCATTAGAAACTAAAGAAATAGCTTCACCACTAGCACCTGCTCTTCCAGTCCTACCAATTCTATGTACGTAGTCTTCAGGTATATTGGGTAATTCAAAATTAATAACATGTGGCAAAAGAGGAATATCTAATCCACGAGCAGCAATATCTGTAGCAACTAAAACACGAACGGTATTTTCTTTAAATCCTTTTAACGCTTTTGTTCTAGCATTTTGACTTTTATTTCCGTGTATAGCAGCAGCAGAAATATTTTTCTTTACTAATTTTTCGGCAAGTCTATTTGCACCATGTTTAGTACGTGTAAAAATCAATACTTGATTCCAGTTACCATCAGATATTAATTGAATAATCATTGCTGTTTTCCTACTTTTAGGAACACGATATATTTTTTGCACAACCATTTCAGCTGTTGTGTTTTCTGGAGCGGCTTCTACAAGTACAGGATTTGTTAAAATACCTTTAGCTAATGTTTTTATTTGTTTAGAAAAAGTGGCAGAGAAAAGTAAATTTTGGCGCTTAGTTGGTAAAAGCTCCATAATCTTGTTTATATCACGAACAAAGCCCATGTCTAACATTCTATCAGCCTCGTCTAATATTAAAATATCAACTCTTTTTAATGATAGTGCTTTTTGACTATGTAAGTCTAACAATCTACCAGGAGTAGCTACCAATACATCAATACCACTTCTTAAAGTTGCTATTTGTGGTTTGGGTTTTACACCTCCAAATATTACGGTAGATTTAATATTAACATGCTTACTATAATCTCTAACATTATCATAAATTTGAGCAGCTAATTCTCTAGTAGGAGTTAATATTAGGGCTCTAATAGGACGATACTTAGGATTTTTTGTGTCTGTTATAATTTGTAAAATAGGTAAGGTAAATCCAGCTGTTTTACCAGTTCCTGTTTGAGCAGAAGCTAAAACATCTTTTCCTTCTAATATTACAGGTATTGCTTTTTCTTGTATTGGTGATGGATTTGTATATCCTTTTTCTTCTATTGCTTTTAAAAGGGGGGCTTTTAATCCTAGTGATTCAAACGTCATAAATGTGTATACAGAAATAAAATAAATTATTTCTAATGAAGGGCAAAGGTACGTTAATGATTGCTTAAATAAGAAAAGCACTTAAATATTTAAGTGCTTTTGTAGTATAGTAATAGATTCGTTTTTTTTAACTTTATTTGTTCATTGCGTTTTTAATAAGACCTACAATGGCCATTAAAGCTCCACCACCAGTAGCTCCACCAGCTAAACTACCTACAAGTCCTCCAAGGTCTAACCCTGCCATTCCAAGTAGTTGACCACCTAGTCCTCCTCCTAAAATACCTACGACAGAATTCCAAAGAGTTCCTAGTGAAAATTTCTTTAATAAAGCTCCAGCAAGGTTTCCACCTACAGCTCCTGTAAGCAAACTAATAATAATGTCAGTCATGATTTTTTGTTTTTGATTGTTAACTTGGTAATAAATTAACAAAAAAATAAGGGTTTTAACAAATTTTTAAGAACCTATATTGAATAAAGGATCACCTAAGTTTACAACAGGGAAATTATTTTTAGTAATTATATATCCATCTTTAGGTGCTTTTACAGGAAATTTAGTTTCTCCATAAGTGTCCATTATAAAACCAATGATTTCTCCTTTTTTTACAGAAGAACCATTTTTAATTTTTGCATTAAAAATACCAGCAGCTTTAGCTCTTAACCAACTTCTTTTGATTATTTCTATAGATTTTTTGTTTTCAGGAATGATAACATCACTGTCAATCATTTTAAAATGTTTTAAAACTCTTAAAGTCCCATAAATTCCTTGTTGAATAGCAAATTCATCGAGACGTAAAGATTCCCCCGCTTCATAAACAATGACAGGGATATTGTTTTTAAAGCATTCATTCCGAAATGATTTAGGTATTAACTTAGAACCAAATTTAAAAGGAGTATTAAAAATATCGCTTAATAACTTTCCTCTTTCATCTTGAGGTGTGTATCGTATTTGTGCATAATTACTTCTTTGCGCACCACCTGTATGATAATCAATAGCAAAATCTACATTTTTAATAATTTCCTTCATTAAATAGTAAGCTAATCTACTTGCTAAAGAGCCTTTTCTAGAGCCAGGAAAACTACGATTAACATCTTTTCCATGCATTTCTCTAGAAAAATCTAAAAAACCAAAAATATTAAGTAGCGGAACTACAATAACACAACCTCTATGAATTTTGTATGATTTGTCGATAAGCATTCTTCGAACCAATTCTATACTATTAATTTCATCGCCATGTAAACCACCTTGTAATAAAATAGTAGGTCCTAATTCTTGTCCATTAAAAACATAAATAGGAATTTCTATTAAGGTTCCAGTTGGTAATCTATCAACAGGAATTTTAATTAGTTTAGATTCTCCTAAACCAATTCTTTCTCCTCTTACAATTATCTCTTTGTTCTTAAAATCCGTGTTGAACATTTTTTTTCTATATATTTTATAATTCCTTCAGCCACATTTACTTTTGTATACGCTTCTATACCTTGTAAACCAGGAGTAGAATTTACTTCTATTAAAAGAGGCCCTCTTTTAGATCTAATTAAATCTACACCAGCAATCGGTAAACCTAAGTAATTAGCGGCTTTAATAGCCATTGTTTTTTCTTTGTCACTTATATCTGCTTTAAAACCTGTTCCTCCTCTATGAATGTTTGATCTAAAATCATCTTCTAAACCTTTTCGTTTCATTGAAGAAATTACTTTATCACCAGCTACAAAAATCCGTATATCTTCACTATTACTTTCTTTTATAAACTCTTGTAACAAAATACTCATGTTCATTCTATAAAAAGTATCAATAATAGATTTAGCTGATTTTTTACTTTCTGCTAACATTACCCCCATACCTTGAGTACCTTCTTGAAGTTTTATAATAACAGGAGCACCTCCAAGTAGTTCTATCTGTTCTTTAATGTTTTCAGGATTAACCGAAAAAACAGTATCTGGAATAGGAATCGTTTTCCGATTCATTATTTGTAGTGTACGAACTTTATTCTGAGCTCTTAAAATACCTAACGAGCTGGCAGTACTATATACGCCATTCATTTCAAATTCTTTAACAACAGCAGCACCATGCCTGGTAGCAGAGGCACCAATTCTAGGAATAATTACATCTGGTTCGTCAATAATGTTTTCACCATGATACATAATTTGACGTTTACCATTGCTTAATTTTATAGAGCATCGTAGGTGATTTATGATGCTAACATCATGTCCACGTTTAACAGCTTCATCGTAAATGCGTTTCGTAGAATAAATATTCTCACTAACTGATAAAATAAAAATATTCATAGAGGCTTGTTTTACACAAATCTAATCAAAAAACAACAACCTTTACCCAAAAGTATAAGGTATGCTTCCGAAAAAAGCACTTTTAATTTATAGGTAAGCTTTGAGGAATTAAATACTTGATTATTGCCTTGCGATTAAAGTGGAAACTATTTTTTATTTTTGAGATTATATTTAGTCAAACCAAATCCATGAAAAAAATATTCCTTGGGCTGTTTATATCAGCTACGACGATGCTTGCTCAACAAGCACCTACTTCGTCTGTAAGTGTTCAAAAAGCACTACAACAAAAACAGAAATTAAGTAAATCTTCTTTAGTCAAAAATATTTCCTTTGAAAATATAGGGCCTACTGTAATGAGTGGTAGAGTTGTAGATATAGATGTAAATCCTGAAAACACCAATGAGTTTTATGTAGGATATGCTTCTGGTGGTTTATGGTACACAAAAAATAATGGAAATACTTTTATTCCTATGTTAGATAATTCACCTACTCAGAATATTGGTGATATTGCTGTAGATTGGAAAAGTGGAACTATTTGGGTAGGAACAGGGGAAAACAATTCATCTCGTTCTTCTTATGCAGGAATCGGAATTTTAAAATCTACAGACAAAGGTAAAACGTGGCTAAATGTTGGATTACATGATTCACATCACATAGGTAGAATTTTAATAAATCCTAAAAATTCAAATGAAGTTATTGTGGGTGTTTTAGGACATTTATATTCTTCAAATAAGGAAAGAGGAATTTATAAAACTACAGATGGAGGAAAAACATGGACTAACGCATTATTTATTAATGAGAATACAGGAATAATAGATGTGCAACAAGCGCCAAATAATTTTAATGTATTGTATGCTGCATCATGGGAACGTGATCGCAAAGCTTGGAATTTTGATGGAAATGGAGAGAATTCAGCAATATATAAATCTACGGACGCTGGAAATACTTGGAAAAAAATCACCGATAATACAGGTTTTCCTAATGGAGAAGGAGTAGGTAGAATTGGTTTAGCGGTTTATAGTGAAAATACAGTATATGCTTTTCATGATAGTCAGTTTAGACGAAAAAAAGAGAAAAAGAAAAAAGAGTCTTCAAATGCATTAACGAAGGAAGATTTTAAAACAATGTCTGTAACTGATTTTTTGAAGTTAACAGATAAAAAATTAAATTCATATTTAAAAACAAATGGATTTCAAGAAAAGTATAGAGCAGAAAATGTAAAACAAATGGTGAGAGCTGGTTCTGTGAAGCCTATAGATTTAGCAAAATACTTAGAAAATGCAAATTCATTATTGTTTGATACTCCTGTAATTGGAGCTGAAGTATTTAAAACTACAAATGGTGGAAAATCATGGAAAAAAACACATGAAGGATATTTAGACGATTTGTATTATTCATATGGATATTATTTTGGAGAGATACGTGTAGATCCGCAAGATGAAAATGGAATTTATGTATTAGGAGTACCTATTTTAAAATCGAAAGATGGAGGAGAAACATTTGTTTCTATTAGTAAAGAAAATGTGCATGCAGATCATCAAGCATTATGGGTAAACTCAAAAGTGAAAGGTCATTTGGTTGAAGGAAATGACGGAGGTTTAAATATTTCTTATGATGATGGTGAAAGTTGGTTAAAATTAAACACGCCTCCTGTAGGTCAATTCTATTCTGTGTATGCAGATAATCAAACGCCTTATAATGTGTATGGTGGGTTACAAGACAATGGTGTTTGGACAGCAAAGCATACTACTAAAGTAGATAAGTCATGGAAACAATCGGGTAAAAACCCTTATCAATCTATTATGGGAGGTGATGGAATGCAGGTTCAGGTAGATGATAGAAACCCAAACATTGTGTATACAGGATATCAATTCGGAAATTACTTTAGAATTAATAGAGAAACAGGAAAACGTACTTATATTCAACCAAAACATACTTTAGGTGAAAATCCGTATCGATTTAATTGGCAAACTCCCATTCATTTGTCGAAGCACAATCAAGATATTTTATATTTAGGAGGAAATAAACTACATAGATCTTTAAATAAAGGTGGTAGTTGGGAAATAATTTCTGATGATTTAACAAAGGGAGGAAAAAAAGGAAATGTAGCATATGGTACGTTAACGAGTATAAGTGAAAGTCCTTTTCAATTCGGATTAATTTATGTAGGATCAGATGATGGTTTAGTTCATATCACAAAAAATGGAGGTGGAAATTGGGAAGTTATTTCAAATTCATTTCCAAAAGATTTATGGATAAGTAGAGTAATTGCATCTAAACATAAAAAAGAGCGTGTATATGTTACATTAAACGGATATCGTTTTGATGATTTTAATACGTATGTATATGTTTCAGAGGATTATGGTAAATCATGGAATAATATTGGCTCAAATATTCCTTTATCATCAGTAAATGTGATTAAAGAAGACCCTTCAAATGAAAATGTTTTGTACGTTGGAACGGATAACGGATTGTACGTATCACTAAACAAAGGAAATTCTTGGGAAGTTTTTGAAAAAGACTTGCCAAATGTGGCAGTACATGATTTGGTAATTCAACCAAAAGCAAAACATTTAATTGTAGGAACCCACGGAAGAAGTTTATACAAAGCGAATATCTCTCCTTTACAAGAATTTGTAAAGAATGCGAATACTAATTCAGACAATATTTTTTCTATAGAAAATATTAGAAAAAGTAATTCTTGGGGAAGCTCTTGGAGTAAGTGGCTGCAACCAAATACACCAAAACTAAAAATACCTTTTTACGTAGTAAATGAAAAAAGTGTTACCATAGATGTTTATTCAGGAGATACTAAGGTGAACTCAATAACTCAAAAAGCTTTAAAAGGATTTAATGAGGTTGTTTTTGATGTGTCTTTTAATAAAGAAGGGTTAAAAAAGTATAAAAAAGAAAATTCAGAAGCAATTTTAAAAGAGGCTAAAAACAAAAAAACATACCTTCCTAAAGGTAAGTACAGAGTGAAATTAAATAATAAGGAGAAAAATTTTGAAATAAAATAATGGGAATTATAAAAGTTAATAATATTAAGATTTACACGAATCATGGTTGTTTAGAAGAAGAGGCTAAAATTGGTTCAGAATATAGAGTAGATGTAAAGGTGAAATCAAATCTAAGTAAATCGGCAGAATCTGACGATTTAAATGACACTGTAGACTATGTTCACTTAAATAAAATAGCAAAAGAAGAGATGGCAATACGTTCTAAATTATTAGAACACGTTGCTCAAAGAATTTTAAATAGAATTTTTAATGAGATACAACTAGTTGATGAAGCGGAAGTTAGTGTTTCAAAAATCAATCCTCCAATAGGAGGAAATGTAGGTGAAGTAACTATTGTTTTATCAGAAAAGCGTAAAAGTTAAAAAATACTTGCAATAAATAAGAAAAAGCTTAAATTTGCATTCTCACAATGGGTGTCGTGGTCGAGTGGCTAGGCAGTGGTCTGCAACACCATCTACAGCGGTTCGAATCCGCTCGACACCTCAACTAACCTTGATAGTCTTTTGATTATCAGGGTTTTGTTTTTTTATAAAGGTGAGTTTTCTCACTATTTTCTCACTTCTTCAAATAACTGGTTATTTTTCTTATTATACTTTACTTGACAGTTGAGGTGTTGTATTGGACACATTAGACAGGAATTAAATAACGTTTTTAAAACCCAAACGAACCCAGTTAAACCCACTGGGTTTATTTGGGTTTTTTAATAGCGTTGTTTAAAAATAAACCCCCAAATTAGTATTTGAGGGTTTTCTATTAAAATTTATCTTCTAACTTATAAAAGTCACAGAGTTGATTATAACTGTCAATTAATGCTTTAAAGTGTTTTTTTAGTTTTTTAGTACTTGCTATTGTGAAATCTGTATATCTATTGTCTTTATTGTTTGTAAAGCGCACATTTAATCTTGTTTCATCATTATTTATTATGTATTCAATGAATTTTTTGGCTTCTCCTATTACTACTATATCTGAATGTTCAGTTATTCCATTGTCAACATTTCTTACATTGTCATCTGTGGTTATTTTAAATACGTTTCCTTTATGTTCTCGTATTTCTTTACGACTACCTAATAAATAACTTACCTCATCAAAGAAAACCCAGTCTTTATCATCAAAATGATTAATAAGTCTAATGTTAGTTAAAAATGGTTTGCCGTTCTTTTCTTTTATTCCATAGTAAATTTGCAAATAAGTTGTTGCTAAGGCACTTACTGAAAAATCTTTCTTTTCTATTGAAGTTGGTTTAGATTTAACCCAAGATATTTTCTCGTGGTAATCGTTTTGCATTAAAACACCTTTAAGTTTTAATTTTTTCTGTGCATTTAAAATGTTGGTTCCTACTAAACAGATTAAAACAAATAATAATATTCTTTTCATAGTTTTTATTTTTTAGGACTTTCTCCAATTTTATACATTCCAAAAGTTATATCAAAATCTGCTTTTCCAATTAAATCAATGTCAAAATAATCTTTGTTTATAGATTCCTCCTTAATTAATCCAAAGAGTTTATATTTCTTGTCTTGTTTCCCCTTAATCATAATTGAATCTTTATTTACTTTATAGGTAAAAGAAGCATCATCAATCATCTTTTGGGTCATATATTCATATTTTCCATTATCATTAAAATAGACACCCTGTCCATTACCATAAAAAGTAAGTTTAATTTTAATAGAATTTGCTGTTGCGCTTCTTACTTTATAGGCTCTACTTGTAGTCCTCCATTTTTGTTTGTCTGCTTGTGACAAGCCAAATCTAAATTGACCGTTTAATTTTGATTCTGTAGTAATTACTGGCGTTTTTTCTTCTTGTTTTTTTGGTTTAACTTGTTGTGTATCTTGAATGTTAGTCTGTTGTTTCTTGTTGTTGTTTTCGTTTTTACAACCTAAGAAGCAAATAATAATAAATAATGAAATGATTTTTTTCATTTTAAAATAATTTTTAACCTCATCAGTTTCTACTAAGATAGGTTCATAAAAAAAGCGTGAAACTGAATCCTATTCTTTTAAAGGCATCGCCAGAAGCCTACAATCAAAACAGAAACAGTCCACGCCCAAACGGACGTAGACGTTAATCTGTATTTTATGATTGTTTATACTTGAAACTGGCGATTTCTTAAAACAAAATACGATTACGCTACATAATATTTTACATCGAACTTATTAGTTCAAAGGTCAAATATATCAATTATTTACTTGTTGATATGTTTTTTAATCATACTCTCTCGTACGCGCGTAGTTGTCCGAAATCTTCTCCAAAGTATTATTAACGTTGGTAAACACAATATTATCAAACTAAAAGAATTAATCTTTACGGATAGCCTTATTCCTGGTCAAATTTAATTTTGGGTTAGTTGTTTCGTGTACGCGCGTAGTTGTTAATAACCTTTCTCTCTCAATTTTTTTAATTCTGCATCAATTTCTTCATCTGTCATATTCTCAATATCATCTTCTATTTTCTCGTCAAACTCAATCTTATTTAATTTGGGTAATACGTATTCGGATATATTTAGTATCAATGTTATTGCTTTTTCAGGGTTGTCTTTCCCTATTTTATTTAGCCACTTATCTAAATTATTAAGGTTTTTGTCTATTATAAATTGAAATGAATCTCTAATTTCTTTTGTTGTCTTGTTTGGAGTTCCTTTTTTACGTCCTCCAAACTTTTTACCTGTTGTATTTGCCATAACTATTTTAATCTATTTTAGTTTGTTTAGGTGTGTAATCATTATCCTTATAGTTGAATGGTTAATTATTACGCAACTACTATTTTAAAAGTTGGTTATTTATTACGCACTTTGTTATTATTTCACTCCTTAATTTTTGATGTAAATTATCTGAATGATTAAGTATGATTTCTTTTAACCTGTTTTTTGGTCTATTACGCCTATTAGGTTCTAAATCTTCAATCCAATAATGGGAATTTGAATATTTAAGTATTGCTTTTTTCTGTAGTTTATTCAATTCTTTTTTTCGGATGGTATAATCGTAATAGACAACCTCATCAAAACGTTTTAGAAGTAATAGTTTTACTTTGTTAAGTGTTTCGATATTAATGTCTGCAAGTGTTCTTATACCCACTTTATTTAAGTTTATCATTTTTAAATATTTCACTTCAATTCTTAATGTATTTTTAAGCATTCCGTATTGATTAGATTTGTTATAAATTTTCAAAAGAAACTGTTGATGTATTGCTTGGGCAAAATTTCTTTTAAAACGATATTCAAATTCAATATTTCTATGGAATAACAAACCTTTAATAAATAAATTTGAGTTAAAAGGTGGTTCTGTATTAATTCCAAATTCTATACTTCTAATAAGCATCTGTTTTGGCTTACAGTCAAATAATTTCTGTAAGTATTTTATCATTTCTAAAGTGTTATCATAAGAAAACTGATTACCATTATATCCTTTGTCGTTTTTAGGATTGTAATTAGGGGCTTTTATTCCTTTGAGTGAATTATACATTTTATGAATACTTCCTATTAATAGAACTTTTCCACTATCATAAATAACAATTTTGCTATGATAAAATTTTGCTATTTTCTTATTTGATGACAGTCCTGTTTCTTGTGATATATTTCTCCTAAAATCAAGATATTCTATATCTAATAACCTTTGAATGTCAATCGATAAAAAAAGTATTTTGATATAATCAATCAATTTGAGTTTGTATATTTGGATTAGGTAATGCGTTGCCACGTTTACCCAAAATTTGAACAAAACAAAAAGCGAGACGTTGAACACCTCGCTTTTTTGTTACTATAGGTTATTAATTAAAGGTTTTAGGTTTCGTGTAAAGAAATCTTTATAATAGTAAATGGTTAAAGTTTCTTTATTATCTGTAAAAACGAATAGTATTAGGTCTTTAAATTTACCTCGACAACCCCAATATACATTTGGTTTTTCCGTTTTAAACAAACCTGTTAAACGTGGTTTTATCCATTTATTAGCCTTTCTTTCTTGACACCAAAAAACAGGTTTTGATTTCGCAAAGTTTCTACTTTCTGAAATATTAAGCATTTCGGTAAGTTGAGTTCTTTTGTGTTTAGTCTGTAAAGTGTAATGTGTTGTAGTTTTAAAATACTTAGTAGCCTTGTACTCGTATTTTATTGGTTTCGTTGCCACCATTATTACTTAGTTAGTTTAGTGATTGCTGTTTCAACTTCCTTACGTTTGTAATATACTCTTGAACCTATTCCGTAGGATATTAATTTCCCTTGTTTGGTATAGTTATGAATTGTGGATAAATCTACTTTGAGTAGGTCTGCAGTTTCTTGCCTTGTTAAGTATTCGGTTGGCTCTTTGGGTTGAAAATGATTTTTAAGGTCATTTAATTGAATTTTTACACTCTCAATTATTGAGTTTTGTAGTTGTTCTGGTGTTACCTGAATAAATTGTATTGATTGCATATTTTTTAATTATTGCGTTATGCTTCGCAATTACCAACCATTTCATTGGCGTTTTATGGCTTTTTTTCGGCGAAAATCGCCATTTAATTTAATTATCTATAATTGTACTGTATAAGTTCAATCTTCCTTTTGATAAAATCTTTGTAGGGGAATTAAAAGAGCCAGCATCAGTCAATGTCTTATAATTTTCATAATCTATGAATTCATTTTCATACGTCCATTCAATCAACACTTTAAATGTAGTATTACGTAACTTATTTTCTTCTTTTAATTTTTGAAAAATGAAACTTATACTTTTGAATTGTTTGTCTTGTTTATTGATTTCAATCCATTTTAAAAATATAGAGAATGCACCATCTTCAAAAATTGATTGATGTAACTTATTTTCTTTATTTATCTTGTTTGTCTTTTCTAAAGTAGGGGTGTTTAAATCACTTAAAAATTCCTTTTGTTTTAGAGTTTCTGATTTGTTTATTTCTAAAACATCTTCGTAAAGATTTTTTATTTCTTTTTTTATTTCATTAAAACAATCAATTTTAACACCTTTCTTTCTCAAATCTCTTTGCAATTTAGAAATTAGAGATAGTTTTTCACTCTTATCTTTTATTTTCGCAAAAGCCTCTATCTTATCTAATTCATCCTGTTTAGGTGCTAATATTATGTATATAACAAAGTCAATATCTTTGCGAATAAATATCCCTCCATTCCTTTCATCAGGATAACTAAAACGTGGTAAATCCTTTGTGAACTCTAAAAAGTCTTCATGATTTTCAAATGCATGAGTATATGGTAAATATAATTCATCTATAAATGCACTTCTTTCTTCATGGGTTAGTGTTACCCTCGGAGACATATCGTAAGCATTTTGTATAACTTTTCTTGCCTTCATTTTTCTTACTCAAAAATTAATAAAATGCGTTCAATAGTCTCTTTAATGTTTTCAGTAATTAATTGTATAAATACTGTTTTATTGTCTTCTGTTTGTGCTACTTCTAAAGCATTGTAGTATGCTAGTCTACTTATACTATCTCCTTTTAAAATAGCAATAGGATAACCATTTTGTAGTAATATTAAATTCATTAATAGCCTTGATGTTCTACCATTACCGTCTATAAAAGGATGGATTGTAACCAATCTTTCGTGGATTTCTGCTGATAATTCTACAGGGTGTAAGGTCTTTCTATTGTCGTTATACCATAGTAAAAGGTCTTTCATTAGTTGAGGTATTAACAACGGTTGCGGTGGTATATGCTTTGCACCGCTAATAATTACAGGTACTTTTCTATAAGTTCCTGCATTAGGTTTGTCTATGCTTTGGAGTATTAAACTATGTATTTGTAAAATATCCCTTTCAGTTATTGTGTTTTTGGCTTTTGCAAGTTCTTTAATATATTCAATTGTTTGTACGTGATTAATAACCTCTAAATGTTCGGTCATTGTTTTACCTCCAATAGTTAACCCTTTTTCAACTACTAAGGCGGTTTCTTGTAATGTTAAAGTGTTACCCTCTATTTTGTTACTCTCGTAAGTGTATTCAATTTCTAAAGCCTTAGTAACCTTTGAATGTTCGTTTTTACGATATTCATTTAATTGGTCTTTTAAAGTATCTAATTCAGCGTATTTATTCATTACTATTGGTTTGATGCTTTTTTAATTACAGTCATTTTACTTTCCTTTTTATTAATCAACTCTTGTTTTTCGTAATATTCGGCTAACTGTGTAGCCATATCAATACTGTTTTTACCAATATATCGAAGTAACATTTTTTCGGTACTGTGTCCTGTGATAGCCATTATAACAACATTAGGCATTTTACCGTAAAGGTTTGTAGCAAAAGAACGTCGTAGATCGTGGGTTCTTAATATTTCGTATTTAGGATATTCGCCATAAATCCACCTTTTTGATTCTTTACACATTTTTTTACCTTTTACCACCTCATCAACACCCGCAAGTTTTCCAATTTCTTTAAATCGTTTGTTCAATCCATTTTCTCCGTTGATGTTTAAACGATACGGAAAACCCTCTTTTAAAATATCTTCTATTTTAACATTAAAAGGAATATGTATTGGTTTGCCTGTTTTCTCTTGGGTAAGATTAAAGTATTTACGTCCGTTTTTGGCAATAATATTGTTTTCGGTAAGGTTTATAAGGTCGTTACCTCTTTGCCCTAAATAACAGCCTAATAAAATCCATTTACGAGCATTATTTAAAGAATCACTTTTTAATACCACCTTTTCTATTTTCTCAATTTCTTTTTCAGTTAGATAATTGATAAATTCATTTTTTACACTTGTTATTTTTACGTCCTGTAAATGTAGGTTGACTTCAATACCGTTTTTTCTCGCATTATTACAAACAGTTTTAATATTTGATAGTATTTTTTGTTGATAGGAAGTTGAATAGCCTTTTTTATCCAAATAACTAAGTAAATTAGTAGCAAAAGTACTTTTAACGTCCTTAACTCGATATTTTACTTTTGTCTTTTTTTGATACTCGTTTATTAAGTTGATGAGGTTTTTATATTGGTTTATTCGGTCTTTAGACAAACCTATGCCACCTTTTCCGTTTGGTCTTATAGATGCTGTATTAACATACTCTTGAATATTATCGGTAAGTAATTCCGTTACTTTTTTTTCTTTAGTAACTCTTTTAAAAAATAAATCGAATTGAAATTGCAACCAATCTTTATCTATAATAATATTTTTATCTAAATCATTGGTAAGGTTCTTTAGCGTAAAATCCTCTAACTTTTCTAATTCTAACTTAAGACTTTTAAGTTCTGCAGGTAATGAAACTCTTTTTTTAGTGGTTAATTTCTTCCAATCTTCGGAATTTATCTTTTTACCTGTGTTTTTAAAAAGGTTGTATTTAGTTTCCGTACTATCTTTATAATAAAGTTTAGCGTAGATATGTTTAAGGGTATTCGTTCCCTTTAAAGAGTAATTTAAGGTTGCCATAGGTTAGAAACATTGAACATATCAAAGATAATTATTTTCTCACTATTTTCTCACTTTTTCTCACTAACAAGCAATATTATACAATATCATGCAACTACCTTTTTTGTTAAGTGATTGATTTATAGTTGTTTTAGGTTTTATGTAATTTAAAGAAGTAGTAAAGTACAAATCCGCTCGACACCTCTAAAACCTTGTAAGTCTTTTGATTTACAAGGTTTTTACTTTTATAAAAAACCAAGTCATAGATCTAAGCTAACAGTTGTATTAATCTGAATATCATAAATATAATATTTAAAAGTGATTTTTCA
>CAKZVD010000100.1 GCA_937922085.1 uncultured Tenacibaculum sp.
CAAATCGAAACGAAATTTTGAAGGAGTAATACCAGAGTTACCAAAAGGAATAAAAAAAACAGGAGTTTTTGTAAATGAATATTTAGAAATTGTAGTTTCATTGGCAGAAGAATACCAATTAGAAGCCTTACAATTACACGGTGATGAAACCGTTGATTATATTCTAGAAATAAAAAAACATTTACCTAAAGTAGAGATTATAAAAGTTTTTGGAATTAAGGAAACATTTGATTTTAGTGTTTTAGAACCTTACGAAACGGTTGTTGATTTCTTTTTATTTGATACTAAAGGAAAAGAGCGAGGAGGAAACGGAGTTACTTTTAATTGGGAAGTATTAAAAAACTATAGCTCTACCAAACCATTCTTTTTAAGTGGAGGTATTGGATTAAATGAAGTGGAAGCTGTAAAAGAAATTTTAAAAACTGATTTGCCAATTTATGCCTTAGATGTAAACAGTAAGTTTGAAACTGAACCGGGATTAAAATTGGTGAAGGATTTGAAGAAGTTTAAAAGTTTTGTATCGAAGTTTTAAATGTTACATGAAAAAAATAATGGGATTTAATTCATTCCTGTAAGTCATTATAAAAAAAGGTATTCAATAATTTATCACAACAAAAAGACCAATGAAAAAAATTATAATTATATGTATTTACTTTTTTTTAAAATTGATTTTTAGTCAAAATGAATATTCATATTATCCAAAACCAAATGAACATAAAGTTAGTGAAATAAAATATAAATATGATGATGGACAGGTTTATAAAAAAGAAAAATTTTTTTATAATAAAAAATGGAATCTTGAAAAAGTGAAAACTTTGACCCCTTTTGATTTTCTTAAAATAACTAAAAAATATTATTATGATAAAGATGGAAAGATAAATCATGTATCTTATCTAAATAAATTTAATTATGTATATCAGAAAGATGAATACAAATATTTTATTGATAAATACATTGTTAAAAGATTTAAAATAAATAAGTTAGAAGAGGTGTCTACTTTTGATACTTTAGATAGAAAAATAGGGAATCAAACATTTTTTCGAAATAAACTATCTTATACTTATAAATATACTTACAAAGGAAATAACAAAAAATATAGTGAGTACTTTCGATATAATTCTGATAATGAATTAGAAGAAAAACAAACTATTGAGTATAATAAAAATAAAGAAGAAGTTAAAATTATTATAGAAAAGACTAATGAGTTAACAATTAATGGAGTTACAACTTATAATAATCAAAATAAAATTTTAGAGAATTTAAGAATTGATACTAATGGTAGAATTATTCGTAGAAGTACATTTGAATATACTAAGAATAGCAAAATAAGAATCAGCAGAGCAGAAGATGATGTTTTGAGTGATAAAAGAGTTTGGCTGTATGACAAAAACAAACAATTAATATCTGATACAACCTACAGAACAGGTATACTTGGTGAGAAATTTAAAGTAGATTATAAAATTAACTATTTTTATGATAGTAATAGGTGTTTATTGAGTACTTCTACTTACAATACATATACAGGAAAACTTCTTCTTGGAAGAAAAGATTTTTATAATAAAGACAGGCAAGTTGTAAAGAAAGAAAAATACTATTTAGATGAATTATCAAGTGTTTCGGAAATGAGGAATGGTTTAGAGATTTTATATAAAGGGTATTCTGAAGGTAAAATAACAAAAATCACGAATTTCCAATATGATAAGAAAGGGAATCTTATTCTGATTAGCGAAAAACATACAGATAGAAATACAGTACAAAAAACTAAGGTTTCATACGATAAAACAGGAAAAAAAACATATACGAATTTGTAGTTTGAAAAACGAACGTATAGCAATGATAGTAACTAGACAGGAGTTTGTTATTTAATTCAAATTTTAGACTATAAAAACAACAGCAATGATTAAATTAATTTTACAAATAAGTGTTTTATTCGTTTGTGTTTGTTGCAAGGCACAAACAGATGATGATGTAAGAGAAAATGTAGTTTTACATAAAAAAGAAACGATTGTAAAATCAATTAAATCATTACAAGAACTAAAGTTTAAAAAAGATATAAATAAGAGTTATCAAGAAGTAAAAAGAGCTATCGAGGTTACTAGAAAAAAAAGTAATATAGAAATGCCTTTAGATTCTTTGAGTAAACAATTTAAAGAAGCATTATTACATAGAATTATTCCTTTTTGGGAAGGAACGAAATGGTCATTTGAAGGACATACTTCGCAGCCTAAAAAAGGAGAAATAGCTTGTGGTTATTTTGTGTCTACCACATTAAAACATATTGGAATTAATATAAATAGATATCAATTAGCACAACAGTTACCTATTAATGAAGCTAAAAGTTTAGTTTTAGACAGAACATTAATTGAAGTGACAGAAAATTCGAGTGAAGAGAATATAAAAATGATTACTAAAAAATTACCAGAAGGTATTCATTTTATAGGTTTTGATCAAAGTCATGTAGGATATATTTTAAAGGAAAAAGAGAAATTGTATTTAATACATTCTAATTATACAGATTCAAGAGGTGTGGAGATAGAAGCCATAGAAACATCTACTGTTTTTGCATCATATTCAAGGTTTTATTTGGTGCCATTAAGTACCAATGAGAGTCTTTTAAAAAGGTGGTTAACCAAAGAAGAAATAATAATAGTAAAGAAATAAAAATAAAAGGAAGCTTAAAGCGGACGCATATATAGTTTAAAGTTAGAAAATATGAAATTCAATCCAGATAAAAACGGTTACTACGGACAATTCGGAGGATCATTTATACCAGAATTGTTATATCCAAATGCCAAAGAGTTAGAAGATAATTATATCCGAATTATAGAATCGGAAGCTTTTCAAAAAGAATACAAAGCATTATTAAAAGACTATGTAGGTCGCCCAAGTCCGTTGTATTTAGCAAAACGATTGTCAGAAAAATACGGAGCAACGATATACTTAAAACGAGAAGATTTAAATCATACAGGAGCGCATAAAGTAAATAATACGATCGGACAAATTTTAATTGCTCGTGAATTAGGTAAAACACAGATTATAGCAGAAACAGGAGCAGGGCAACATGGAGTGGCAACAGCAACAGTATGTGCTTTAATGGGATTAGAATGCACTGTTTTTATGGGAGAAAAAGATATTGAGCGTCAGGCGCCGAATGTTGCTCGTATGAAAATGTTAGGTGCAAAAGTAGTACCAGCAACTAGTGGAAGTAAAACATTAAAAGATGCGACTAACGAAGCAATTCGTTATTGGATTCAAAATCCGGAAGCGTATTATTTAATAGGTTCTGTGGTAGGAATGCACCCTTATCCAGATATGGTAACTCGTTTACAAGCTATAATTTCTGAAGAGATGAAATGGCAATTAAAAGAGCATACAGGAAAAGAAAACCCAGATACGATTATAGCTTGTGTAGGTGGAGGAAGTAATGCCGCCGGTGCTTTTTATCATTATTTAGAAGATGAAGAAGTAGAATTGATAGCAGTTGAAGCTGCTGGTTTGGGAGTAGATTCAGGTGAAAGTGCAGCAACTTCACAATTAGGAGAAGTTGGGGTAATTCATGGAAGTAAAACAATTTTAATGCAAGATGAATACGGACAAATAGTTGAGCCTTATTCTATTTCAGCTGGATTGGATTATCCGGGAGTTGGTCCTTTGCATGCACATTTGTTTGAAACAAAAAGAGCAAGGTTTATGAACGCAACAGATAAAGAGGCATTAACCGCTGCTTATGAGTTAACACGATTGGAAGGGATAATTCCTGCTTTAGAAACAGCACATGCATTGGCTGTACTACCAAAAATGGATTTAAAATCTGATCAAACAATTATCATTAACTTATCAGGTAGAGGTGATAAAGATTTAGCAACATTTATTAAGCACTTGGAGGAATAATAATAAAATTAAATATTGAAAATTTCAATGTTCAAATTATTTAAATCAAATTTAGTTTATATAATTCTTTATAAAAACAGAGTTAAAATATATAGATTAGATACTGGTAAATTTATTGAAAAAGAGGCAAGAAAACTTTTTTCAAATACCAGGGTTTTATGGGCTGATTTTAATGAAGGAGAAAATTTTGTTCGAGAGATATTAAAAGAATTAATAGATAATTGGCGAACATACCGAATGTTGATTCATCAAGTTGAACTTTTAGAAGGAGGTTTGTCAGAGGTTGAAAAAAGAGCTTTAATTGATTCAGCAGGACATTTGTATGCTAAGGAAGTTTATTTATTAGAAGGTGGAAATGAATTATCACCAAGAGAAGCGATCCTAGAGTTAGAAAAGCTTAAGGAAAAAAAACAAAAATCTAAAAAAAAATAAAAATAGTGGACCGTTCCTAACGAATTAAAAGAGTTTCATATTGATTACTATAGGAATAACGGAATGATTAAAAATAAAACAATGAACTCAATTCAACAGATATTTCAAAAAAACGATAAAAACTTATTATCCATATTCTTTACCGCAGGGTTTCCTAAATTGGATGCAACGAAAGAAATCATAGAAGAATTAGGAGAAAATGGGGTAGATTTTATAGAGGTAGGTTTACCTTATTCAGATCCGTTAGCAGATGGACCAACTATACAACATAGTAGTTCAGTTGCCTTACGTAATGGAATGAATTTAGATGTCGTTTTTAATCAATTACAAGAAATTAAGAAAAAAAACACAACTCCGTTAGTATTAATGGGGTATGTAAATCAGATTATAAAATATGGCGAAGATGCTTTTTGTGAAAAGGTAGTAGCCTGTGGAATAGACACGATTATTATTCCTGATTTACCAATGGTAGAGTATGAAAACCATTATCAAACATTATTTAAGAAATACGGAATTACGAATGTGTTTTTAATTACGCCACAAACATCGGAAGATCGTATTCGTAAAATTGATAGTTTAACAGAAGGATTTATTTATATGGTAGCTTCTTCTTCAATTACAGGAGCTAAAGGAGAAATATCAACCCAACAAATTGATTATTTTGAACGTATTAAAGCCATGAATTTACAAAGTAAATTAATCATTGGTTTTGGTATTTCAGATAATGAGACTTTTACAAAAGCTTGTGAATACGGTAATGGAGCAATTATTGGTTCTGCTTTTATCAAAAGTTTAGATAAAAACGGAGTGGAAGGAATTGGTAGTTTTGTTAAAAGTATAGTAAGCTAAATAAATTACAATTTTCTGACAAAAAGTAAACCTCACAGGTTTTTAAAACCTGTGAGGTTTTTTTATAGATTGTAAAATTACAAGAATATCTATTAAACTAAGGAGTTTAAACTCCTTGTTAAGTTTTTAATATGAAGTTATAGTAATTAAATTGTATTATAACTCTGTTTTAGAAATTTCCGTAAATTTTTGTAAAAGACCTTTAAAAACGTCAATAGGTTGTGCACCAGTAACGCCTTCTTTTCTATTAAAAACAATAGTAGGTACAGAGTTAACTCCAAGATTTTGCCAATATTGTTTCTCTCTTTTTACTTCAAAACGAGCATCATCGTTTGTTAAATTAGCTAAAGCCTCTTCAGCATTTAAACCTACATCTAGTAAGGCTTGTTTTAAAACCTCTTTTTTAGAAACATCTTTTCTTTCACTAAAAAAAGCCGTTGTTAATCGCATCTTTAATTCCGTTTGTTTACCAAATTTTTTAGCGTATTCTAATAAAACATGTGCATCAAAGGTGTTTACCATTCGCATACCTTCAAAATAATCGAACTTAAAGTCTACATTTGCACCTGCTGCTACCATTCGTTGCTTAGAAGCATCTTGTTGTTCTTTTGTAGATCCGTATTTTTGAGTAATATGTTCTACCAAATCTTGACCTTCTTCAGGCATATTAGGATTTAATTCAAAAGGTTGCCATTCAATCTCTACCTGATCTTCAATATTTAATTCTATAATGGCTCTTTGTAAGTGTTTGTACCCAATTGTACACCAAGGGCATACTACATCAGAAACGATATCTATTTTTAATTTATCTTTCATATGCTATAAATTTAATTAACAAAAATTAGTTTTTTTATAATTTTAAGCTAAACTATTTGTAGTAAAAATTGTGATTATCTTACAGGTAATTTTAAATCTTAAAAAGCAGATAATAACAATGTTTGTCAAATTTAAAAAAGAAAAGCAACTAGAGGTTAACTCTGACACAAAAGTGTCAGGAAGTAAACACTAAAATAATCTAGTTTTGTTAAATTATTTATAATCATAAAAAATGAATCTGAAATATATTTTAGGATCTATCTTAACAATTCCACTTTTACCATTATTATATTTTCAAGGTAAAAAAATAAAGAAGAGTGTTCCAAAATTGCCAGAAGCAAAAGGAGTAGAAGGAAGTTACCTAGTGTCTTCTAAAAAGAAACTTCAAATGCTTACTATTGGAGAAAGTACAATTGCTGGAGTAGGTGTTAATACACATGAAGAAGGTTTTACAGGCTCACTAGCAAAAGAATTAGCAACTGAGTTAAAAGTAAATATTGATTGGAAAGTATATGCAAAAAGTGGATACTCAGCAAAAAAAGTAAAAGAAGAAATAATTGATCTTATTACGGAAAAAGAAATCGATTTTATAGTAATTGGTCTTGGAGGAAATGATGCATTTGAACTTAATACTCCTAAAAAATGGAATAAAGATGTACGTGAGCTTATTAAAAGTATACAGTTGAAATTTAAAGGAATTCCTATTGTATTTATAAATATGCCTCCAATTAAAGAATTTCCGGCGTTTACTCCTTTACTAAAATTTACGATAGGGAATTTGGTAAATATTTTAGGAAAAGAATTAAATAAAGTAGTAAAAGATTTTGAAAACGTTTATTATTATAAACGAGAAATTAATTCGAAAGATTTAATAGAAAGGTATGATCTTAAAATAGATCCAGTTGATTTTTTTAGTGATGGCGTTCACCCATCAAAAATTACTTATCAAATTTGGGCTAAAGATGTTTCTCAGTTTATAATACAATCAAAAGAAATTAGTAATGAATTAAAACAAAGAAGTGTCGTGGAAAATAGATGATTTGATTACTTAATAAACCTTCTCTCATTAATTTGATGTTTTACATAAAACAATAAAAACAAAATATTTAACTTAGTGCAAATTTGAAACATTTCATCATTTTTAATGTTTCTTATATGAGAAGGTAAATGGAAATAGTAAAAATTAATGAAACAAGATTTGATATAGAAGAAAACATTATTACTGTTTCTATATCTGCTTCTAATGAATTTGTTATGTTAATGAGTTCTGGAGATGTAATTCGTTACAATATTGATGAACAAAAAAAACAATTTTTATTTTCTGTTAAAAGTAGTTTTAGTTTTGAAGATGGAGGGTTTGATATAGAATCTCCATCTACTATTTATACTTTAGATTCTATAGTTGTAATTGTAAATGATTATAAGAGGCACGGTTTTGTTCATTATCCTGAAAAATACAATTCGTTACATTTATGGAGGAAAGATTATCATGCAGCTATTTCTACATATCCTATAGCATTGTTTAAAGATGAAGTTGGTATTCCGCATTTAATATATGGAGAAGCATGGAATCATATACAAATAATGAATTTAGATACAAGACAAATTCTTACAGCATCGAAGTCATTAATAGAAGAAAAAGCTGAAGAAAAACATCTTGAATTTTATAAAACCCATAAAGAACAAAATAAACTTCCTTGGCCAAGACCTTATGATTATTTTTTTGGAGAATTAAAAGTGTCGCCTAATAATAAAAATTTTTTAAGCGCTGGTTGGGCTTGGGGTTCGTGCGATGCATATACTGTTTATAACATAGACGACTTTATTAAAAGGAATCGAATATCGGTTAAATATATAGGAGGTTGGGAACATTGTAATAGAGCTGCTTGTTGGATAGATAATGAGACTGTTGCTGTAACATACAATCCATTTGAAGAAGGAGATGAAGGTTCAACAAAAGACACTCCCCAAGAAATACATTTTTATATAGTAAACAATACAGAATCTGAAATTATAAAAAAAGTTAAAGTAATAGGTTTAGATATCGTGAATTCTAAAATGTATTTTAAAAGAGACTTAGATTTAATTATTTTTCTTTCTGATAAAATAGGATTAGCTTTAATTTCGTTGGAAGGAGAGAAAATATTTCATGATGAAAAAATGAATCAAGATAAGTATGATTCAAATTCAAATTTATTTATAAAGAAAAGTGATAAATCAGTAGTTGTTTATCAAATAAAAGAAGATGGAAAAACTAATAATTAATAATCAATTCAGTTTATTTAATAAGTTTTCTTTAAGATTCTTATTTCTTTACTTTTTGTTTTACATATACCCATATGGTTTTGAATACATTTATGATTTTAATCCTGATGCATTCTCTTTTTGGGAGGGTATAACAATATGGTTTGGTGAAACTTTTATAGGTTGGGATGTCTATGAGAATATGCTAAACAAAGGATTTGATTCTAAATACGATTTTAGTAGGTTTCTATTAATTGCTTTTCAATCTTTATTGTTTTCTGTTTTATGGATGTATTTAGATTTTAAATTCAAATTAAAATATGATTTTACATTAAGAAAATTCTTAAGAACCATTTTGAGATATCATGTAGGGTTTACATTAATTATGTATGGTTTAGCAAAAGTTTTTATGACTCAGTTTGGATATATGGATATCGAAAAACTAGAAGCTCCTATAGGAAATTCTTCAGGAATGGGCTTTTTATGGACTTTTATGAGTTATTCCAAGTTTTATACTATGATTACTGGATGGGTAGAAGTTATTGGAGGAATATTTTTGTTATTTAGAAGAACAACTTTTATGGGAAGCTTTATCTTGTTTATAGCTATGATAAATGTGGTAATTATAGATATAGGTTTTGATGTTTCAGTAAAAATGTTTGCTATTCATTTACTTTTTATGGTTGTTGTATTATTGAGTAAGGATATAAAAAGAATGTATAATTTCTTTATGAATTATGAGATTCCTACAGCATCTATTCGAGAAGAATCATTGTTTATTAAAGCACAAATTAAAAAAGGAATGAGCTATGTAAAAGTTCTTATGCTTATTTGTTTTTCAGTTTCTTGTTATTTTTTCACTAATAAAGCTTTAGGTTTTTATCCTGAAAATACAACACCATCTTTAACAGGTTTTTATAAGGTTGAAAATCAGAAGGTAAATAACGAATCTATTTCTTTATCTAGGGGGAAGCAATGGAAAAGTTTTTCTATAAACGGTACATCTTGGCAACTAGGATTTATGAATTTAAAAAAAGGAGATAACGAAAACTATAGATATTCATTTAAAGCAGATACAATTAAAAGAACAATTAATTTTTATGCTGAAGGAGATAGTTTAAATCCGTATAAATTTACCTACGATAAAATATTAGGAGAAGAACTTGTTTTAAAAGGAATGTTTGAAGGAGATACTTTGTGGTTAAAAACAAGAGTTAAAAAATTAGAAGATTATCGTTTAATGAAGGAAATTAAATGGGTAAGAGATTTAGATTAGAAAATAAGATGAATTTAAAAAAAGAACAAATTCAATTTGAAAGTGAATGCAAATATATAATAGGTAAAACTATAATAAAGGTGGAATATGCAGAGATAGCTTATGATAAATTAAATGATGGTAAAAATATAAAACCTTATTATTTAACGCATTATAAAAATGTTCACACTGTTGATTTTGCTGTTTTTTTTACACAGAAACAGGCGATATTATAGAGGTATATTGGGACGACAAATTTTTTCAATTTGGTATAGGAGTTAAATTAAATGAAGTATCCGATTTTTCAGGTTATCAGAAATGGATAGTATCAAATAATGAAGTTTGGAAGAAATTTATAGGTTTCAAAATAAAAGATATAAAAATTACTTGAGAAAAAATAGAAGAGAAAATTGATTACCCTCAAGATATTACATTGTTTTTTTCAAATGATGAGAGAATATTTATAAGTGCAGCTAGCTTTTTAAGTGAAGGAGATAGTACCGTTTTTGGTATGTCAGATAATTTAATTGTTACAGATGATGAAGAGTTGGCAAGAAAAATAAAAGCAATAAGTTAAAAGTAATGAATATGAAATTAAAACATCAACAAAAAATTAGTATATGAATTCAAATTTAGCAGTGCTTATAGACGGAGATAATATACCGTCGGCTCATGTAACAGAGATGATGGAAGAAATTGCGAAGTATGGAAATCCAACAATCAAGAGAATTTATGGAGATTGGACAAATCCTCATTTATCTAAATGGAAAAACTTACTGCTTCAAAATGCAATCACACCTATTCAGCAATATGCATATACTACAGGTAAAAATGCAACGGATTCAGCAATGATTATTGATGCGATGGATATTTTATATTCAGAAAAAGTAAATGGTTTTTGTTTAGTTTCAAGTGATAGCGATTTTACAAAATTAGCTACTCGATTAAGAGAAGCAGGCATGCAAGTTATTGGAATAGGCGAAAAAAAGACACCAACTCCTTTTATAGTAGCTTGTGATAAATTTATATATATAGAAATTCTTAGAAAACAATCGAATAAGAAAGAAGATGTTGATAAAAGAAATAAACCAGAAGAGAGTATCGATAAAATTACTCCAAAAGTAATTAAGTTATTATCTACAACCATTACCGATTCATCGGACGAAGATGGTTGGGCATATCTCGGAGATGTTGGAGGTTTACTTCAAAAAAAACAGCCTAATTTTGATTCTAGAAATTATGGATTTGAAAAACTAACTCCATTAATTAAATCTACAGGTAAATTTGAAGTAGAACGAAGAGATAATCCGAAAAGTAAACATAAACTGATTTTTGTAAAAAACAAAGAGAAGCGTACCACGAGAGGAAAGAGATAAAAATTGTTTTAAATAAAAGAAAGACTAATTATTAATGTATTACATAATTCAAGAAAATGTTTTTAAAGATCCTCGTTATAACGAAATTTTTAATGTTGTAAATGAATTAGGTCTTGATTACGAAGTGGTAAATTTTGAACCAAATAGTAATTTATTTAATTTTAAAACAGATAGAAAAGATGTTTTTGTTTACGGTTCTGTTAAGTTAGCAAAGATAGCATCAGGATTTAATTGGAATCCAGGTTCATTTTATGGTAATAATCATGAATTTGAAAAATATTCAAAGGGATATGGGAAGAATGTAATTAATTATGATAGTTATATAACTAGTTTCTCGAATGAAATTGATTGGTCTAAAAACGCTAGATTATTTATAAAACCTAGTAAAGAAGCAAAAGTATTTACAGGAAAGGTTTTTAATAAAAATGAATGGGAAGATGTTGTTTTTAATACTTTAAATGATAAAAATAATAATAGAATAAATGAATCCACATTAATTCAGATATCTAAACCTTATACATTAATAAAAGAAGCAAGGATATGGATTGTAAATAAAAAAGTAATTACCAGTTCGTATTATAAATTTCATGGAAATATTGATTATGAAGAAGAGGTAGCTGGAGATGGTTTAGAGTTTGCCGAAAAGATGGCGAATATCTATAACGTAGCAGATGCATATGTAATGGATATTGTATTCACTTATGATGGATGGAAAATTATGGAAGTTAACTGTATAAATAGTGCTGGTTTTTATAAGGGAGATGTAAAGAAAATAATAACAGCATTGGAAGATTATTATAAAGTGTAAAAGAATGTAAGATGGAAGGAATAGGAAATACCCCGCTTATAAAGCTAAATCATTTAACAGATGCTAATAGTGCTGATATTTATGTGAAATTTGAAGGAGCCAATCCTACAGGTAGTATGAAAGATAGAATGGCACTTGCTATGATTGAAGGAGCAGAAAAAAGAGGCGATTTACAAAAAGGAGGCACAGTGGTAGATTATACAGGTGGAAGCACAGGAAGTTCTTTGGCGATGGTATGTTCTGCAAAAGGATACAAAGCACATTTTGTTTCTTCAGATGCTTTTGCACAAGAAAAATTACAAACAATGAAAGCTTTTGGGGCTAAACTGGAATTGATTCCGAGTGAGAACGGAAAAATTACAGCAGCAGTTATAGACAAGGCATTAGAAAGAGTTGAAGAAATAGCAAAAGAACCCAATACATTTTATACCAATCAATTTAAGAATATAGATAACAGAAATGCATATCATAAAATGGCCCGTGAAATACTAGTTGTTTTAGGAACTGAAATTGATGAGTTTATAGCAGGAGTAGGTACAGGAGGTTGTTTTTCGGGAAACTCAGAAATTTTTAAAAAAGAAATACCCAATATTAGATGTATTCCTGTAGAACCTTTTAATGTACGAACTTTATCAGGAGGAGATATTTCTGGTACGCATAGATTAGAAGGAATGGGAGCTGGTTTTATTCCTGAAATATGCAGGTTAGATTTAGCAGATGAAATAATAGCAGTGAAAGATGAAGATGCTTATGAAACTGCAAGAAAGTTAGCAAGAATAGAAGGCGTATTTGGAGGAGTTACTTCTGGAGCTAATGTTTGGGCTGCAATACAAAGAGCTAAAGTTTTAGGAAAAGGGAAAAAAATAATTACTGTAATCTGTGATTCTGGACTCAAATATTTAAATGGTGATTTGTATAAATAGCTTATTAATATTAAAAATAGATATTAATTAATGGATTTGATAGTAGATTTTTTTTTAGTAGGAGGGATAGTTATTATTGCTATAATATTATTACACTTACTAAAATTAAAAGAGAAAGAATTACCACAAAAAATATTAATTGTACTTTTTTTTCTTCTCTTTTCTGTTTCGATTTATTTTTATGGATTACTTCATAATATTAAGGAG
>CAKZVD010000101.1 GCA_937922085.1 uncultured Tenacibaculum sp.
ATAATAAAATTGCTCCACCGCTACTGTTCAAAGATAATATGTTTAACGTAGTATACGGAATTTCAGTTTTTACTCATTTATCAGAGAAGATGCATTATAAATGGATTAAAGAATTAGTAAGAATAATGTCACCAGAAGGAGTTTTATTTTTGACAACCCATGGAGATGCATTTTTACCTAAACTAACAAGAAAAGAAAAAAAGGTTTTTAAAGACGGAAATATAGTAGAGCATAAATATAACTTAGAAGGAAATCGTTTATTTGCTAGTTATCAACCAGAATCTTTTTTTAAAAAAATGTGTAAAGAAAATGGTTTAAAATTAAAACAATACCAAAAGGGTATATCTAAAAATAATAAACCGCAACAGGATGTTTGGGTATTTATAAAAAATTGAAGCGCATAAAATAAAAACAGAATTCAATTAGGATATGTATCTTAGATTTTTGTTTATATCAATGCCTTATTAATAACTTTTAATTGTGCTTTTAAACCTTCTAGTTTTGCTGTTAATAGCACTTGTTTATGTAATGAAATTTCCTTTAACTTTTGTTCTAAATGTTTCTTACGTAATAGTATCCAACCTATAGTATCACTAGTTAGTTGCTCTTTGTTTTCTTGTAATAATAAATTACATGCATTTAATCCACGTAAAAGAATTTGTCTCTTTTCTTGTGTTTTATCAAGTTCTATTTGAGTATTAGTAATCTGTTTCGTTACTTTTTTTAATTGTTGCTGTAAGTTTAAAAAGGTATGCTCTTTTTCCGTATTTAAAAATGTTGCTGTGTGTAATAAATCATTTACAGGTGTTTTTAGCAAAAGAGCTTTGTATAAGAGTAGTAATTTATTAAGCGAAGTAATATTATAGGATCTTCTTTTAGCTGATAATGATTTTAATGTATTTATAGAAATTTCTGTGTATTTAGATACAGAAAACATATTTACATTAAAATGTTTAATAATTTCAGATATCATTTCACCTAATTTTTAGATGTAATAATACTACTTTAATCTTGTACACTTATTATTTTTTTTACTTTTTTAGTGTACTAGTAAATTATTCACAACAATGTACACCTTTTTTTTTATAAAATATTTTAGTGTACAAAAAAAAACAACGAACTCTGTACACTTGTTTTGTACTTTATTTTTCTAGTGTACAAAATAGCTTAAAACTACTTCCACTTCAAAAAATATTTAATTGCTGAGGTTAAGTGGTACATAAATAATTTCATTTTTTTAGAAGACCCTTGTTGCAATTGATGTGTTATTTCTACATTTGGGTAGTACATTTTTTGTTTACCTATAGCGTCTATTTTTCTACAAATGTCAATGTCTTCCATGTATAAAAAATAACGTTCATCAAATCCTTTTAGTTGAACAAAATCATTTGTTTTAAACAACATAAAGCAACCATGAATTGCTTCTGGATAAAAAGGTTTTGATACATCTAAATTACGGTATTCCTGGTTGTAAATTCTCCTTTTAAAAACGGCTAATCTTCTAAATATTAAGTCTAAAAATGTAGGAAATTTCCTTATATTATATTGATGTTCTCCATTCGGAAATTTAACCTTAGGAGTTATTAAAGCTAATTCTTCTTCTGAATTTAATTGACTCATTAATTCTTCTATCACTTTTGATTTAAAAACAACATCTGAATTTAAGATCAAATGATACTCTGAAATATTTTCAATTTTATTAATAATTAAGTTATGTGCTTTAGAAAAACCTAAATTTTTAGCATTAAATATATATTCAATTTCTTTCCTGTTTATCTTAGAAAGATATAAGTTTCTATAAGGAGAGTTATCTACTAAATATAGTTTTTTGTGAAGTCCTTTTATCTTTAAAAAACAATCAATAGAATTTTTAATGTTTTCAATAGTTTCATTATATAAAACAATTGTAACTGTTAAGTCAAGCTTATTTTTAATAAGCATTTTCATCTCCTTTAAAAAGATTTAATATTGTTTTAATAATTATCTTAACATCCAAAAAAAAAGACCAATTCTCTATATAAAAAATATCTAATCTTATTCTATTTTTTATATCTGCCTTACTTCTTATTTCTCCTCTATAACCACTTACTTGAGCAAGGCCTGTAATACCTGGTTTTACTAAATGCCTTTCTATATAATTATCTACATCTCTTTTATAATCTGTTGCTAGTTTCTCAATATGGGGCCTAGGTCCTACTACGCTCATATCGCCTAAAAAAACATTAAAAAACTGAGGTAATTCATCAATACTTGTTCTTCGAATAAATCGACCCATTTTGGTTATTCTAACATCATTTTTTATGGTATGATTCTCATTTGATTTTTTATTTATTTTCATAGATCTAAATTTATAACAAACAAATTTAGATCCTCTTAAACCTTCTCTTTCTTGTCTGAAAATCGCCGGGCCTTTAGATTCTAACTTAATCAAAATCCATAAAACAGGCATTAACCAAGATAAAAGAAAAACAATTGTAAATAACGAAAAAACAACATCGAAGAGTCTTTTTAAAAATCTGATTTCAAAATAATCAAAAGGTAATTTCTTAACCGATAAAACTTTTAAAGTATCATTATAAAATTCTGTTTCATTAGTTTTACTATAAAATTCTTGTGCACTTGGTATTAATTTTAAAGTAATATTATTAAGACTTGTAAATTTATTTAATGTTTTTACTTGTTCTTTTTTAAGCTCAGATAATGTTGCGTAAACTTCATCAATTTTCTGTTCTTTTAAAAACTGATATAAATCTACTTCTGTTCCTAAATAATTGGTGTGATTTGATTTTTTATTTGAAAAAAAGCCAAGAAGGAAATATCCTAAATTCTGTTTCTTTTGAAATAAATGCATCATTTTTTTAGAAGTACTATCTCTTTCTAAAAAAATTACTTTTTTATAGTTTTTCCCTAATTGTCTGTATTTCTTTAAAAGAAAAAAAAGAGCTATTTTATTTAATGATAAAACGGTACATGTAATAAGTAATGTGCAAAATTGTGTGTTCACAACTTCGCCTTCTTTAAAGATTCCGAAATAAGCAAAAAAACCTAGCGTAAAAAACAAAAATTGAACAAGAATAAGCTTAAATACTCTAAAAAAATTCGTGAAGCGATATACTTTATAGTAATTAGAAGTTATTGTTGATATAAACCAAAAAAGTGAAATATATAAATGAAAAAAAAAGCTTTGATGTTGTTTTTCAAAGACAATAAAAATAACTGTATTAATAATTAACACATCTATTATTAGAAAAAAAGCTTGTATTTTTTTAAAAAAAGTAATTTTCAAACCTTTACATTATTTTTATAAATCTCTTCTAATTGCAACATATTCTTTTTTATATCAAACTCTGTTTTAAATTTACGAAAAGATGCTAAAGACATTTCTTTAATTATCGCTTCATCATTATATAATCTTTTAATCTTATCCGCAATATCTTTAGATGTTTCATTTGTTAAAAAACCATTTAAATGATCATCTATCAAATCTTTATTACCATCAACATTTGTTAAAACACAGGGTTTAGATAACATTAAAGCTTCTATTCCTGCATAAGGTAACCCTTCATACCTAGAAGAAGAAACAAAAAACTTACTTTTTTTTAATATTGATAAACAAATATTTCTATCAATAAAATCGATTAAAGTAATATTATTTGTAAGTCCCTTTTCTTTAATTAATTTTTCTACCTTATTTAAATATGGCGCATAAAAACCAACCCCAACTATAACCAAATGTATTTCTTCAATGGTATCTTTAACCAAACTAATTGCTTTAATTAATAGTTCTGTGTTTTTTTGATATGAAGGTCTACCAATTGTACAAATATATTTTTCTGGAAGTTCGTAATTAAAATGATCTGGTATGTTTTCTCTTATATCCTTAATAGAATTACTCCATATTAAAACTTTCTCTTTAGGATAATTTAATTCTTTTATAGTTCGGTCATATTCAGATTTTGAACAAGCTAATATTTTAGATGGTAATATTTTGAAACCTTTTTCTATTTTTTTAAAGATCTTTTTTTTGAATTTATTATTAGAACTTAAATAAGAATGTGCATTGGGTGTATATAAAATGGGAATACCCAAATAAGCTCCTGCTAACCTTCCTAAAATTCCTGCTTTTGCGCTATGGCAATGAATAATATTTGGTTTTTCTTTTTTTAAAAGTTTTATAATTTTTATAAAACAAACGATATCTTTTAATGGATTTATTGATCGTAATAAATTAACATGATATCTTTTAATTTCCCTATTCTTATCGTTTACTAAATCTACAATAGTATCTGATTCATTGCATAAAACAACATTCTCAAAAATTTCTGAGTTAATGTTACTTGTTATTAACTGAACATATACTCCTACGCCTGCTATGGGTTTAGCTATGTGAACTACTTTTATCATGATTCTTACTTGTAATGGCGAAAAAAGCACCTAATAAATAAAGACCGTACTGCCTTTCAAATAAATTTTCAAAACATAAAAAAACAAACAAACTAATTATTATAAATAGATTTGTAAAGTTTGTAGCTTCTCTAAATATAAAATAGAGTATTCCTAAAAACAAGAACAATGCTAATAGTCCTCCTTGATAAAAAAAACTAAAAAATTGATTATGTGTATTAAACATTTTACGAAGGTAATAGGTCTTTTTTGTTTCTTTTTCAATTTTTTCAGAAAAACACTTTCTTAAGTTCTCTTTAATTCTATTAGCATCATTATACCCAAAAAAAAGATGGTAATTATTAAAGTAATTGCTATCGGTTAAACAATCCCAAATAACAACTCTTGGTTCATGATCTAGTGCTATTTTAATTGTTTTATTAAAAGATTTTTCGATGTGAAACCTTTTTTGAAGATTGGTGTTAGATATTGAAAAAATTAATAAAAGTAGAATTGCTGAAATAGATAAATAACTAATTTTTTTAGATTGTTTTTTTATTTTTAAAATCAAAACAAAAAATAAGAAACTGAACAACAACAGAATGGCTAATCTTGCTACAATAAAATTTGTAAAAACAGATAAATATATCATTAAAACGATGTAATACCATTGCTTGTTTTTTTGATACAAATCGAAACACAATATAACAGCTAACACACACATTATTCCTAAATATGGTCTATCTATTAATAACATTTTATGTACACCAGCCCCATTAGCTAAAGGGATTTCTGCTTTTTCAAAATAAAATGATATCACTTTAAAAAGCGTAAAAAAAGAAGAAATTAAAACTCCTAGTATAAATCCTTTTTTTAACAATCGTTTATCTTTTGTATTGTAAACGAATATTAAAATAACTAGAAAGAAAAAGATGTTTTTGTAAGAACTGAAATTACTTAAAAAAGCACTGAAAATTAACGCTTTAATTGCTAAGTAAGCTGCAAAAATAAAAATCAATTTAAATACTTTTTCATTGATTTTTTTATTCTTTAAAAACAAAAATGAAACAACTATAAGTATTAATATTATATTAGGTAATGCTATAGATATAGGAATAAACACCAATAATAATGCTACTAAATAATCGTAATATTTTTCTACATTTCGTGTTTTCAATTGCTAATAATCCTTTTAATTCTTGTAATTATTTTTACAGGAATCAAATATAATACGAAACCTTTTATTAATCCTTTTATTGGGTAATAACCAAAATAAAAATTATCTAAAATTAATTGAAGTCTACTATTTAATTGTTTTTTTCTATTTGCTATAGATAATCCTTTGGAATTAAACTCACAAGCAACCAAGTAATCATCAATATTTGACAATTTAAATTTTTTCATTGCTTTAAAAAAAAAGGCTAAATCTTCTGCATATTTATATTGAGTTGGGTACACTCCTATTTTATCCATTACCGTTGTTCTAAACATAATTGTAGGATGAATTAGCATGGCGTTTTCATACATCTTCTGTTTTATTTTTTCACTCGACAATGGTAATTTTAATTTAAATAACGTTTTTTCTTTCTTAAAGAAAATAACATGAGATCCAACAATTCCAATTTCTTTATTTTCTTCAAGGAACTTTTCTTGAATATAAAATCTGTTTTTCAAATTTACATCTCCACAATCTAAACGAGCAACAAATGTATACTGTCGCTTTTTTATACTTTCTAATCCTTTATTTAGTGCTACTTCAATTCCTTGGTTTTTATGTAAATATTCAAAAAAGACAATGCCTTTAGCTTTAAATGCATTAGAAATAGTTTCTTCATTTATTTTTATAGAACTCCCATCATCTACTATAAGCACATCTATTTTTTCAGATGAACTTATTGAGGATATTGATTTTTTTAACCCTTCAGGATTATTATAATGGGGAATTAATAAAATTACTTTATTCATGTACTTTTTTTACTGTGGTTACCAATACGGCTAAACAAATCCAAAAACCAAATAGTCTAAAACTATCAAATTGTAGCCAATTAATTGTATACCCAACAAATGAAATTAATAAAATAATTGCAATAACTTTTTTTTCTTTATTTACATGTTTTGTAAGTACATATGATTGATATAATATGGTTCCTAAAAATAATATAAAAAAAAGGAAACCAATAATTCCTACTTCTGCTAGAAGCCTTATATACATATTAAATCCTGGCGGAAAAGAGGGTTCGTTTTCATTCAAATAATACTCTTTAAACTCATAATTTTTTTGAGTTGCCCATTTCGGGTACTTATCTTTTGCATGATATGCTTGTTGCCCAAAACCAACTCCGAAAACAGGGTTTTCTTTAAAAACTAAAAGTGAAGCATATTGAATTCCAAATCTAGATTTATTAGACACATTATTTTCTATATTTTTTATAAATGAAACTGAATTCAATTTATTGTTAATTGTATTTGTAACTGACTTATAATTAAAAGCTACACTTATAATCGATATAAAAAGAAGAATGAATGCTATATTTTGAAACACAATTTTTGTTTTTCTTTTAAATCTATAAGCAACAAAAACAAATACTAAAATTTGAAAAAACACTACTAATAAGGCTGTTCTAGATCCCGATAATATTGTTAATATTAACACTAACAATCCTGGTATAAAACGAGCACTGTTTTTATGAGTTATAATATAGCTGAACATCCAACCTGAAAGGGTAATTAAATAAATAGCTAAAAAAGGAGGCTCTAAACAAATTGAAGAAATTCTTTTAAACTGATGGTCTAAATAAACCTCAACAAAAGGAACGTAATTAAACAAGTAAACAGTTTTAGTAAAATAACTTTTAAACAGCGCTATATACTCAAATAATGCATAAAAACAAGAAAACAATAACGAGTATAAAAACACTTTTCTTATCTTATTTAAAATTTTTTGATAATCTCCTTTTAAAAGAACATTTAAGGAAAGTAAAAAAACACTAAAAGCTAGCGCCAATGCAATTACTTGTTTTATAAAACGTACCCAGCCTGTTGTTTTTTTAAATACACTTGTAGATACATTAGTCACATTAAGAAATGTAGACACTAGTATGCATATAATAAAAACAGAAAATAATTGTAAAAAAATACTATTTTTAAGAAGCTTTATTTTTCCTGTATGAAAACTTTCTATCAACAATAATAATAAAGAAACTAGAAAAAATAAAATTGCTGATTCTCTTTTATATTCCCCTAAAAATGAAATACCCGAATAAGAATTAAAAGGAATAAAAAATATTCCTAAAAAGAAAAAACCTGTATATACTTTTTTTAACGTCATACCTTCTTTTTGTTCAAAATAAAATAAGAGAGTAAAGCAGCTCCTAAATTAATGGTTAATTGTGAAAAAGCAGTAGATATTGCGGCTATTGTAGTTCCAAATTTTTTAATTAAAAAAAAATTTATTCCGATATTTATTATGATTGAAATAACTGCTAAAAGAAAAAGAGATTTATATTTTCTATAAGCAATTAAAAAAGAAAATGGAATTGTTAAATATGCTATAAAAGAACCAAATAAAAGAATAGAAGTACTTATAAACGATGCTTTATATTCTAAGTATAAAAAGTGCGTTATTATATAATTTACGCTACTAAATAACAGAAATAAACTAATCGCAAAATAAATAACCCGTTTTAAATTCCTTTTTAAAAAAAGGTGATACCCTTCTTTTTTGGCTATTTCTATTTGCTTAATGTTTAAAACAGTAAACATGGGAACAACTAACATGAGTGATATATTATAAACCTTTAAAGAAAAAGAATACAACCCCAAATCTTTTTCTTCTAATGTTTTTTCTATAAACCAAGAATCTATAAAAGAAAATAATGGAGTTATTGCTGTATAAAAGATTAAAAATCTTGATTTATAAAAAAGGTTTTTTAATGTCTTTATTCTTATATCAAAATACACCAAATCCTTTTTTAAATAAAATGGTAATAACAATAACAACATCACAAAAGTTATACTATAGTTTAGTTGTAATAAAGATAAAAAATGAATCTCTTTTGTAAAATACAAATAAAACAGGGTGCTTAAGAAGATACTTAATTGTCTAAACACATCGATCAGCCCGTATTTAAAAAACTCTTCTCTAACGTTAAAAAAAGATTTTAATGCGCCACCAATTATAAACGTTAAACAGAAAAAAACAAATACATTTAATTCTAAATTAAAGTTAAAATAAAATAAAACACCATAAAAAAAAGGCAACAATAACAAGCTCAATAAAAAAATCCCTAAATTATATTTTTTATATAATGAAACTTTATAATCTACCAAATAAGATGCCGTAAAAGGATCTATAATTATCGCTACTAAATGTAAAAAAAGAATATAATAACTATACTTTCCAAATTCTTCTACACTTAAAAATTCTAAAACTATTGCTAAAGTTAAAAGCCCTATTATTTTTACAATAACATGCATAGAAAATATTTGGGCAATACTTTTAAACATGTATTGTTTTTCTAAATATTAAATGAAGTTCTTCTGCCCTTTTTTCCCAATTGTATACAAACCTTTTTTCTAAATTAGATTTCTTCATTGCATTGTTTTTAACTTCATTTTCTTGAAAATGGCATAGTGTTTCTGAAAAAGATGCTACGGTATTACATTCATAGTAATGTTCTCCTTTTTTCAAATCATCAAAACCCCTCATGCTTTCTGATGTTGCTATTATTGGTTTTCCTACAGCAAGATAATCACATATTTTATTTCTAACTCCACCACATACGGCTTTTAATGGATAAGTTGCAATACAAACATCTGCTATATTTAACCATTTATTATAATCGTTTACATATCCTGTAAAAATTAAATTCTTCGGATAATTATTAGGGATCAATCCGCCACCTAAGACTAAGAATCTTATTTTTGGATTTCTGTTTTCAATATTTTTAGCTATTTCTATTAAAAAATCTAATGCCAAATCATTACTAATAAAACCATCTCTAGGATTAGGAAATACACATAAAACATGCTCCGCTTTTTTTATTCCATAGCTCTCTAAATTTAAATCTATGGCTTCCTTTATTTGATATACACTCGTAATATTAGTTCCGTTCTTAACTATTTTTATTTTTTCTTCTGAAACTAAATAATAATCCATCAATAATTTCTTTGTTTCCGTAGAAACTGTTATTATAATATCTGATTTTCTTGCTACATGTTTTTCTATTAAACGAATAAATACCCTTTTTAATTGCTGTTTCAACCCTTTTTTAGGCTCATTAAGTAATTCGTAATAAGCAGAGGTATGAAAATCTGAAATAAAAGGTAAGTTTGGATTTTTCTTTTTTATAAAAACACCTATAAAACTTAGTAGTAATTGATGCGTATAAAGTATCTCTATATCTTCTTCCTTAATTTTATTATTAAGTAAATTAATGACTTTTAATAGTTTCAAAGGATTAGAAAAAGAGAGGTTTTGTAGCATATCAATATAATTTACTCTTTTTTCTACTTTATTTATTTTACATGCCTGAATTATTTTATAGTAGGAACTTAAATACTGACCTAAATAATAAGGCCTAGTAGAGTCCCCATATTTTTTCGAAGATATCTTTGATAAAATTAATATATTTTTCATTTAGAAAACTCTTTTAATTCCGCACTAGGTTTTCAGATTAATAAGTAATTATTGGAAAATTAAGAAAATAATAAGGATTTCTATATGAAGACCTCACAGGTTTTAAAAACCTGTGAGGTCTAAATTTAAAAACATAATAATCTGTTTTTTACATGGATTTTAGTTGTTTTTGTCATGTTGTAATATGATTCCATTTATAACTCTTTATTTAGGTCTTTAAAAAGTGGTAACTCTATATCTTTATCTGATAATTGAATTTCAGTATTAGAAAGCATCCAATCTATTTTTAAGTGAGGATCGCTATAAATTATTCCTCCTTCTGCTTCTGGTTTATACAAATTATCACATTTATAAGCGAAAAGTGTATTATCTTCTAAAACAGCATATCCATGAGCAAATCCTCTAGGTATAAATAACTGTTTTTTATTTTCTCCTGATAAAATAATTGAAAAATGTGCTCCGTAAGTTTCTGAATTTGGCCTAACATCTACCACCACATCTAATACTTTTCCTTTAACAACTCGCACTAATTTTGCTTGTGCAAATTCTCCTTTTTGAAAATGTAATCCTCTTAAAACTCCTCTATTAGAAAAAGCTTCATTATCTTGAACAAAAGTCGTATTTATATTGGTTTCTTTTATAAATTTATGAGTATTAAAACTTTCAAAAAAATAACCTCTATGATCACCAAATACTTTTGGAATTATTATAAAACAATCCTTTAATTTTGTTTCTTCTACCTTCATTTTCTATGCTTTGAAGTAATTTAATTTTTATAATTATTTAAAAAATAATTCA
>CAKZVD010000102.1 GCA_937922085.1 uncultured Tenacibaculum sp.
CTTTTCTTTACCTTGCTCTGATAGCAATAATTCTGGAAATGCTTTTTCTAAAACTTTTAACATTATAGCCGTAGCAGTAGATGCGCCTGGTGAAGCTCCTAATAAACAAGTTATACTTCCATCTTTACTACTTATTACCTCAGTTCCGAATTGTAATTTCCCTCCTTTAAACTCATCTTTTTTTATAATTTGTACTCTTTGACCTGCTTTTACAACTTCCCAATCTTTACTGTCTGCTTTTTTCATAAACTTTCGTAAAGACTCCATTCTATCTTCCTTATTCATCATTACTTGATGAATTAAGTACTTTGTCAATGGTAAATTATGCCAAAATGCACCTAATAATGGAGATATATTATCTAATTTAATAGATTTAAATAAATCTAAATTCGATCCTTCTTTTAAAAACTTAGGGCTAAAACCAGCAAATGGTCCAAAAAGTAACGCTTTTTTCCCATCAATATATCGTGTATCTAAATGTGGCGTAGACATTGGTGGATCTCCTATTCCTGCTTTGCTATATACTTTAGCATTGTGCTGTTTAATAAGTTCTTCATTATTACATACTAACCATTCTCCACTTACAGGAAAACCTCCGTAACCTTCTTTCTCCTCTATTTCTACTTTTTGTAATAACAATAAACTACCTCCTCCTGCTCCAATAAACACATGTTTTGCATCTATATTTTCTATTGCATCTGTCTTTATATTCTTAACCTCTACCGTCCAATCGATATCAGTATCAGGATCTACATCTAAAACTTCATAATTACAATGCACAGGAGTATCAAATTTATCTTCTAAAATCTGAAATAATTTTTCTGTTAATGCTCCATAATTCACTTCTGTTCCTCTATCTATTCTAGAGGCTGCCATTACTTCTCCTTCTTTTCTATTTTCCATTATTAATGGAAACCATTCTCGCATTTTTTCAATATCTCTGGTAAACTCAATAGTATCAAACATAAAATGTTCTTTAAATGCGTGATAACGTTTCTCTAAATAATCAGAATTCTCTTTTCCTTCTACCCAACTATGATGCTTTACAGGCATCACAAAATCGCTCGGAGTTTCAATAAAATCTTTTTCTACCAAATACGACCACAATTGTTTTGAAACCTCATATTGTTCGCATATTTTTATTGCTTTCTCTGTTGCTATTACTCCATCTTCTTTTTCTGGACAATAATTTAATTCACATAAAGCAGAATGCCCTGTTCCTGCATTATTCCATGCAGCAGAACTTTCTTGAGCTACTTTATCTAAACGTTCTAATATTAGGATTTTTTTAGAAGGATCTATTAATTTAGTTAACAATGCTAAGTTTGCACTCATTATACCACCACCTACACAGATTAAATCGTACTCTTTTTCGAAGTCCATTGATTTGATTTTAGATTTATAGTAAATATATAATACCCTATTTAAAATAATGTAACAAATATTAACATTTTGTAACTTTTCTAAAAAAATGAGCCTCATAATTTAAAAATGCTAAAAATGAAACTATACATTAAACCTTTGTTACAAATCTTATTTATTTCATTTATCTGTTATTTCATATATTCTAACTATAGAATTTATGGGACCTGGATTAAAATTCCTAAATGGCATGAAAATTTATCTGTTATAAGTTTCAACATCTTTAAAAAAGATGAATTATTTTCTTTATACTCAGAAACAGATAAAAAAATCAATCTTTTTTTGCTTTTGGTAATACTCTTTTTATGATAAATAAAAATGACTATAATCAAAGAATTTTTCCCTTAAGTATATTTAGAGATAGTTTAGTTATTAATGATTCCTTTCGTGAAAAGAGCACTTATCTAAAAATACCTGATTCTTTAAAATATTTAGAAAAAATAAATCTAAAAAATAAAATACTCGAAAGCACACTAAGAAAAGGAGATTCTCTATTTATTGATACTACTTATTTTTTCAATAAACATTGCGCGTATAAAAGTAAAAACTACTTAAAAGGTGACCACTATTATAGCAAATGGGGTATCGATCAATATGATCTTAAAAGTATTAACAATTATAAAATATTAATGTTTAATTTACCCACTTATGTTATTCTTAAAAAACAACTAAACCAATTAAATTTCTATCAATTAACAAAAGACAGTGTTGTTACAATTAATACTAGAGAGATTAAAGGTTTAGAAAATGAAAAGAAAGAAATAATGAATAGAATAAAGAGGAGTTATAAACATTAAAGTTAATACGCATCCACATCAATAATAAAACGAATAGGGCGAAATTCTTTTACAGCTTCAAACGTAGTTTTTATTTTCTGAAGCTGTTCTTTTGTTTTCCCTAAAGATTGTTTCGGTGGTATTTTAATAGTTAAGTTTTTAATATGTTGATTTCTTATTCTAGAAACAGCAGGTGCTGTGGGTCCTAAAACATGTTCTCTAAAAACATTTTGCAATGCTTTTGCTAACCAATTAACTCCTTGATTTACCTTGTTATAATCTTTATGTTTTAAGGTTATTTTTATTATTCGATAATAAGGAGGATAATGATACTGCCAACGTTCTTGTAATTGTTCTTCATACATTTCATGGTAATTATTGGTTGAAACTTGTTGCAAAATTTGATGATAGGGATTATACGTTTGTATTGCCACCATTCCTTGTTTTTTAGAACGTCCTGCCCTACCTGAAACTTGTACCATTAATTGATACGCTCTTTCATGTGCTCTAAAATCAGGATAGTTTAACATCGCATCTGCACTTAAAACTCCTACTAATGAAACATTTTTAAAATCTAATCCTTTAGAAAGCATTTGAGTACCCACTAAGATATCCATTTCATGAGCATCAAAAGCTTCTATTATTTTTTGATATCCATATTTACCACGAGTCGTATCAGAATCCATTCTACCAATATTGTGATCTGGAAATAGCTCTTTCAACTCCAACTCAACTTGTTCGGTTCCAAAACCTTTTGTATCTAATGTATTACTACCACATGCACCACAACTATTAGGTAAAGCTCTTTGATAATGGCAATAATGACATTTTAATTCACTTCTATATTTATGATATGTTAAACTTACATCGCAATTAGGACATTGGGGTGAATGCCCACATGTAGTACATTCAACAATTGGTGAAAAACCTCTACGGTTTTGAAATAAAATAACTTGTTCTTTCTCTTCTAAAGCTTTATTAATTAATTGAATTAAACGATCAGAAAAATGACCTTTCATTTCTTTCTTTTTTCGCTTTTCTTTAACATCTATCAATTCAATTTTAGGCAATTGAATATTTCCATGACGTCGATTTAATGTAACTAATCCGAACTTATTTTGAACAGTATTAAATTTTGTTTCTATAGAAGGGGTTGCAGATCCTAATAACACCTTTGCTTCGTGTATTTTACCTAAAACAATCGCACTATCCCTAGCATTATATCTTGGTGAAGGTTCATACTGTTTGTAAGAAGCTTCATGCTCTTCATCTACTACAATTAAGCCTAAATTAGAAAATGGTAAAAAAATAGACGATCGGGCTCCTAAAACGATCTGTGCTTGTGGTTTGTTTTTTAAAATATTATTCCAAGCTTCAACACGTTCATTAACCGAATATTTAGAATGAAAAACAGCTATCTGATTTCCAAAATAATCCTGTAATCTTGATATTATTTGTGTAGTTAAGGCTATTTCTGGCAACAAAAACAATACTTGTTTTCCTTCCTTTAAAACCTCTTTAATTAATTTCGTATATATTTCAGTTTTACCAGAACTCGTTATACCATGTAGTAAAGTAATATCTTTCTCTTTAAAACTATCTTTAATTTCTTTTAGTGCTTGTTCTTGAAATTCATTCAACTCCTTTAATGAATCTTCTTTTCCTCCCAATTGAACTCTATCTGTTTGAATGTGATAAAATTCAAAAATTCCTTTCTTTTCTAATGCATTTAAAATTTGAGTAGACACATTCGCTTTATCACACAACAACTTAACTTTAATCGGCTTTTTTGTACTATTTAATTGGAAAAAGGTTAAAACTGCTTCCCGTTGTTTTTTTGCTCTAGATAATTCTGATAATAATTCTTTTAGTTTATTTTCATCATTATATTCAGCATTTAAACGAACATATTTTACTAATTTAGGTTTATAAATCTCATATATTTCTTCTTTAACAGAAATCACCGTTTTCTTAATTAAACTATCAATTATTGGAAAAACTTTCTTTTTTCCTAAAACAGCTACAACTTCATGAATCGTTAATTGTGATTGTCGCTCTAACGCTTCATATACTAAAAACTCTTGGTCTGTTAATAATTCTGTGTTTTGAAATGCTTCATTCTTTATTACAATAGTTTCACTTTCTAATAAAAAAGCGGAAGGAATTGCTGCTCTATACACTTCTCCTAAAGAACATAGATAATAATTAGCTATCCATTTCCAATGCTGCAATTGCTTTTTAGTTACAATAGGAAATTCATCTAAGATTTGATGAATCTCTTTCGCTTCATATAATTCAGGTGCTTTTTCGTGAACTGCATATACCAGTGCTGCATATAACTTTGTTTTGCCAAAAGAAACTGCTACTCGCATTCCTTGTTGTAAAAAACTAGCTTCTTCTTTAGTTACCGTGTACGTAAATGTTTTTTGTATGGGTATGGGTAATATGACGTCTATAAAATGGATAATAATATGTTTTTAGAACAGTCAAAACTACATAAATTTGAGTACATTTAAAATACAATTAAGAAACATTGTAATGTTTTAAAATTTGAAATTATATTTGTCATACATCTATAAATACTATGATTAGCCTTCCTTATTAAAAATAAAGCTTAATGAAAAAAAAAATAGCTCAAATAATAGAAACTTTTAAATATTATAAAAAAATAAAAGATTCAAATTTAGGTAGAGATTATGGATGGTATATCGAATGTAATAATCAAATTATTGCTGAAATAGAACAAATAACTGAAGAATATTATAGGAATTCATATAGTATAAAAAACATTCATAATGATTATATAAAAAAGGTTATAAATCAGGATTTTTGGTCTAAAAATTATGACAAATTTTACTATATAAATAGAAAATTCACTAATTATAAAACGGATGAAGTATTAGGACCTGCTATTATAGATAATCCAAATATAAATCATGGAATAATTTTACAATATAGACTTTTGCATGTCATGGAAAATAAAAAAAACTATATAGAAAAAATTATTTCTCTTCTTGTTTGGTTAATTCCTTCAAAAGTTAAAAAATAATTTTCTTATATAAATTAACACACCTACCAACAACTTAAAACAACACACTCATAGCTAAACAATAACAAATAAACTTTATTTTTAAGTTATTTTATATTTAATTCTTATAATACCTTTTAAGTCTAAAAAAAACAAATGAAAAAATTAGCCTAGAAGTCTAAAATTAAAGAATAACACTTTTCTTCTTCATAAAAAACAAACACACTCAAACAAAAACACATTAACAAACTGATAATAAACTAGTAACAACCAATTTAAGCAATCATAATCTGAGTTTAATATTTTTATTTTAATTATTAACCTAAACTATTTTAAAATGAAAAAAATCAATTTAATTCTCGGATTACTTGTTGTATTATTGGCTTTTAATGCCTGTAATAAAGAACAAGAAGTAACTAAAAATGACGATACTTCTGTATCTGAATTTAGACAGTTTGAACCTATATTGGGGATTTTTACTAAAAAAAGACCTGCTACAGATATAGAAATTACCAATTTAGATGCAAAAAGTAAAGTAGCTAAATTTACTGGCTGTAGTTTAGATTCTGATGCTGAATGTTCTAATGAATCTTCTTCAGAATTTTTAGGATATGTAAACAATTGTGTAAACTACCCAACACCTCCTTTTGGTGGTTTTTATGTTACTAATACATTAGCTGCTATTTCTTATTATGTTGATGGAGATGGTGATGTAAATTGCGATAATTATGAAGATGATCTTCAAAATATGATTGACAATGTAATTAGTACTACAGGACCAGTTTGGAATATTGATGCAAACATACATTTTGTCTCTTCTTGTAACGAAAGGTCTGGTCAAAACTTTATTGTTTTTGAATTAACAATTTTCTCTCCTCAACCTTAATAGAAAATTTTTAGATAAGCATACTTTTGTACATAAAGTGTGCTTATCTTATATATTTCTACTTCATATAATAAAGCACTGCCTTTTATTTAAACATCTATTAAAGTTGATACTTTTCAATTTTTTTTGCAAAATCATTTATGTACCCTCTAAACATTTCTGCTCTTGTTGAAAAACAAAAAACGGTATTTTCTTTTATTAATAATTTGCGTGGTTCTTTACCATTACAAAAACCATATGAGTATAATGCTTTTTTTATTTTAGCATACCCTATGTTTGCCTCAATTTCATTTTCGAATTCTTGAACAATTAATACAAAATCTGGATAATATTTTTCAGGTTTTGCTTCTATTCTTTTAACATAATAACTAGTTATACCTGTACCTTTTAATTGAATTTCTATATTATCATCACAATTATTATAACTAGTATTTTCAAGTACTTTTAATGTTTTAATTTTAAATTTATCTTTTTTTAAATCAATTTTAAATTTAGATAATAATGATGCATTAACTCCATTCTTTGTAGTTTTTATAATATCTACTTTTGTTTCTAAATTAGGAAAGTCTAAAAAGCTAATTTTTTTTACTTTTAGAAATCTCTTCTTTAGTCACAGTATCAATTTTTATAATAGTATCTGTAATATTTTTTTCTTCTTTCTTATTATACTTCTTTTCATTATTACATGAAATTAATAATACAGTAATTAAAACACTAAAAAAATTATTATAGATCATATATCAAAAATAAATATTATAAACAGATATGGTTGTTAAAAATTGTAGTTCTATTTGAAAAAATATTATTAATAAACGTTATTTTAACAAAAGAATAGAAACTAACTAATATTACTCCAAATACCACTAGTTTGTCGTAGTAGTGTCAGACGCTTTAAAATCAAAGCATTTTCTGGAGATGACAAACTAGGATCTTCATTTAATAAATGAATTGCTGATTGACGGGCTGTAAATAAAATAGGGCTATCTTTAACCACATCTGCTATTTTTAAATTTAAAACACCACTTTGTTGAGTTCCCATTATATTTCCTGGACCACGTAATTTTAAATCTACCTCTGCTATTTTAAAGCCATCGGTAGTTTCAACCATAGTTTGCAATCTTGTTTTAGAATCAGACGAAAGTTTAAAACTAGATAATAAAATACAATAACTCTGTTCGGCTCCTCGCCCTACTCGACCTCTTAACTGATGTAACTGACTTAATCCAAATCGTTCTGAACTTTCTATAACCATTACCGAAGCATTAGGCACATTTACACCTACTTCTATAACTGTAGTTGCTACCATTATTTGAGTTTCACCTTTTACAAAACGGTTCATTTCATGCTCTTTATCAGCAGGTTTCATTTGTCCGTGAACAATACTTATTTGATATTTTGGAACAGGAAACTCTCTTGCAATACTCTCATAACCATCCATTAAATCTTTATAATCCATAGCTTCAGATTCTTGAATTAAAGGATACACCACATATACTTGTCTTCCTTTTTCAATTTCATCTTTTAAAAATTTAAAAACTCCTAATCGATGGCTATCAAAACGATGTACTGTTTTCACATCTTTTCTTCCTGGTGGTAATTCATCTATTACAGAAATATCTAAATCACCGTACACAGACATTGCCAAAGTTCTAGGAATTGGTGTAGCTGTCATTACTAATATATGCGGAGGAACAACCGCTTCAATCTCTTTAGATGGTAAACTTTTTAATTTTTGATTTATTTTTTCAACTACAACCTCAATATCTTCTAATATTTCTTCATTCGTAAAACGTATCACTAAAAAACCAAAATCATTTAATATTCTAATTCTCAATTCATCGACTTCTTTTTGTTCAGATGAATTTTGTTTTTCTCCATTAATTTCTAAAATTACATTTTTCTCCAAACAGAAAAAATCAACCGTAAATTCATCAATTAATAATTGTCTTCTAAACTTAAACCCTGCTTGTCCAGATTTTAAATTTTCCCATAAAATTTTTTCTGCATTTTTTATATTCTTTTTTCGTTCTTTTTGGTACTTCTTTAACAATCCATAAATAGAAGGTATTTCTATTTTATATATTTCATGTATAAAAGGTACTTCTACATCTTTAAGTAACATTGAAAATTGACTCTTCTCCCATAGTTTTCTTCTCTGTGCAACTCCAAATCGATGTTGTTCATCAATAATTGCCAATCCTAAATTTTGAAACTGTACTTTATCTTCTAAAATAGCATGCGTTCCAATTAAAATATGTAGGCTTCCGTTTTCTAAATTTTCATGAATTTCTCTTCTTTTCTTTATTCTTACAGAACCTGTTAACAAATCAACTTTTATATCTGTTCCTTCTAATAACTCTTTAATTCCATGATAATGTTGTGTTGCCAAAATTTCTGTAGGAGCCATAATTGTTGCTTGATATCCATTATCTATAGCTAACAACATTACCAAAAGCCCTACAATTGTTTTTCCAGATCCAACATCTCCTTGTAACAAACGATTCATTTGTGCACCTGTTCCTACGTCTTTTCTAATTTCTTTTAACACTCTTTTTTGAGCATTTGTTAAACTAAAAGGTAAATTATTTTCATAAAAATTAGTAAACTGTTCCCCTACATGTTCAAAAACAAATCCTCTAATTTTTGATTTATTAATTAACTTTTTAAGTAATAGTTGTAATTGTATAAAAAACAGCTCTTCAAACTTTAAGCGGTATTGTGCTTTAGCTAATAGTTCTTGACTTTTTGGAAAATGAATATTTAATAATGCTTCTTTTTTATGTAATAATTGATGTTCATTTCTAAATTCATTAGAAAAAACTTCTTCAATGGTATCAAAAGTTTGTTGCAATAAATTTTGCATCATACTTCTCATCACTTTATGACCAATACCTTTATTAGATAACTTTTCTGTAGATGGATATACAGGTTGCATTGAAGTTTGTAACTTCTTTTTATATTCAGAAACTAATTCCATTTCTGGATGTGGCATATTCGGGGTTCCATTGTACCAATTCAGTTTCCCATAAATTACATAAGGCTCATTTGTTTTTAATGAATCTTTTATCCATTTTGCTCCTTTAAACCATACTAAATCTAATGTTCCTGTAGCATCAGCTAAAGTTGCAACTAATCTGCTTCCTCTTTTTTGTTTTACCGTTTTAACGTTTGTTATTTTACCTACAATTTGAACTTCTGATGTATTTTGCTGTAATTGATTAATCGTATAAAACTGTGTTTTATCCACATAACGAAATGGAAATAAATGTAATAAATCATTACATGTTTTAATATTTAATTCTGTAAAAAAAAGTTCAGCCCTAGCTACGCTAACTCCTTTAATGTATGTTATCGGTTGATTTAAATTCATTGAAAGACTAATTAATCTTCATTACTTCAATGTTCGATTTTAATTCTTGCCCTTTCCAGACAAATTTAATATTTACATCTTCATAAGATTTACCTGTTTCATCTCTTACACATCTGTATTTAATTTTTCCATGTTCACCTTCCTTATCATTTGGAAATGTTATAAACTCATGAAATAAGTAACTTCCTCCGTCTTCATGATGCCTTAATTCAATAGCTTTTTTTATTTTATTAGAATCATTAAATAAATAACATTCTCTATTTTCAAAATTACTTTTTATATTTATATGAACTATATCTTCTATGTTAGGTACACCTCTGTTGTTAAAAGTAGCAATTGAAAACTCACTCCATTTAGTACCTAATCTTATTTTAATTTCAGAATATTTAAATTTTTTATTTATCAACCTTACAAGTAAATACAATCCTTCCTTTTCTTCTTTTAAAGAAGTTACATACATCGAATTTCCTATCTTTTTTGTTTCTTGAGAAATTAAGCCGCCTAAAATATATCCAATTTTATTTCCTTGTTTCACCTTATACCAATCCCATTTTAAACCATTATATGTTAATTGGTCCGAATGATAAATATCTCTTGTTAAAAGCGTTATTTCTTCTCCTATTCTTAATATTTTTAAAACTTCTGATTGTGTATTTGGTGCAGATCTTAATTTCACTTTATCTCCAAATACACGAACTGGTTTATTAAAATTATTAATAATTCCATTAGCTTGAATATATTTTTGATTTTCCTGTCCATTTAATTGTAAAACGAGAAAAAGTATTAAAAAAGGAACTTGTTGAAATAGTTTCATCAAACAATATTTATTAGCATTTTTTTACATCAAAACGAAAGTACAAAAAACCATTAAAATCAGCTATCTTTGCAGCCTTAAAATCATTCAATGAGATTACACAGAAACTTAACATATGCCGTAATAGATAGCTTACGTGATATTTTTAATGAAGGAGCTTATGCAAGTAAAGCCGTTGAAACTGCGTTACGAAGAGATAAACGTTGGGGATCTAGAGATCGTAAATTTGTTGCTGAAACCATTTATGATATTGTTAGATGGAAACGTTTGTATGGAGAAATAGCAAATGTTAAAGAGCCTTTTTCACGTCCAGATTTATGGCGTCTTTTCTCTGTGTGGTGTGTATTAAGAGGTATTAAATTACCCGATTGGAATCAAATAGAACCTACACCTACTCGTAGAATTAAAGGTAAATTTGATGAACTCTCAAGAATTAGAAAGTTTAGAGAATCAATTCCTGATTGGATAGATGATACTTGTTTACAGGAATTAGGTGAAGAAGTTTGGACTAAAGAAATGGCTTCTTTAAACAAACAAGCTGAAGTAATTTTACGTACAAATACATTAAATACTTCTAAAGAAAATCTTCAAAAGAAGTTACGTGCTGAAGGTATTGACACTGAATTTATTCAAGGATATCCTCATGCTTTAAAATTAGTAGAAAGAGCTAACGTCTTTAAAACAGAATGCTTTAAAAAGGGTTATTTTGAGGTACAAGATGCTTCCTCTCAATTAGTAGCTGCTTATTTAGATGTACAACCAGGGATGAAAGTAGTAGATACTTGTGCTGGTGCAGGAGGTAAAACATTACATTTAGCTTCTTTAATGGAAAATAAAGGGCAAATTGTTGCCATGGATATTTATGAAAGTAAATTAAAGAAATTAAAGGTACGTGCTCGTAGAAATGGAGCTCATAATATTGACTTACGTGTATTAGATTCTACAAAACCTGTAAAAAAATTACACAATAAAGCAGATAGAGTGTTAATTGATGCTCCTTGTTCTGGTTTAGGTGTTATTAGAAGAAACCCAGATAGTAAATGGAAGTTACAACCTGAATTTTTAGAGAATATTAAAAATGTACAACAACAAGTTTTACAAGATTACTCTAAAATGGTGAAACCAGGTGGTAAATTAGTATATGCTACTTGTTCCGTTTTACCTTCTGAAAATCAACAACAAGTAGAATTCTTTTTAGCTTCTGATAATGGAAAAGATTTTTCTCTTGTAAAAGACAATAAAGTATTATCACATGTATCTGGTTTTGATGGATTTTACATGGCTTTATTAGAAAAGAAATAAAAGAAAAGCCTCACAAATTCTAAAATTTGTGAGGCTTAAATCAACTATCAAAAACTAACTAATCACTAACATTAAAGATAGTAACTACTTATAAGACGTGACATTTTCTTAATTGTTACGCTTTTGATTATTAATTAACTTTTCTTTAAGAAAAGAGCCTTTATTATTCATAAATAATTTCACTTTTTGTTTAAGTATACATTATAACTTAGGCCTAATAAGATTAATAGAACACCTAATAGTGTATATAAATTATATACTTCTTCAAACCAAAAAACTCCTATTATAATTGTAAAAACAACTTCTAAATATTTTAATGGAGCAATAATATTAGTTTCATGGTATTGAAATGATTTTGTCATATATAATTGACCTACATAACCAAAAACACCTAAACTTAATAAAAGAATCAATTCTTCTATATTAGGAGTCTTCCAATTTTCAAAAGTCATGACACCTCCAAAAATAAAAGTCATAATCATAAAATAATTAATGATAATCAATGGATTTTCTGTATTTCCAATTTTACGTATAACTACAAAAATTAACCCTAACGAGATTGCCGAAAGGAAAATAAACAATAATCCTGTAGAATTCATATTACTTCCAGAGCCTTTTAATATTAAAACTCCTAAAAAAGCAAGGAAAAACAAAAACCATTGTACCGGTTTTATATTTTCTTTTAAAAATAATAATGCAAAAATAGCTGCAAAAATGGGAGAAGTATATCTTAAAGAAACTGCTGTACCAACATCTAAATAATTTAATGATTGAAAAAAGCATGTTAATGAAATCACACCTAATAATCCTCTTAACAGTAATAACTTTTTATTTGTTCCAAAAAATGAAATATTTTTCTTTAAAATTAAAGGTATAGTAAACACTAATGTTCCTATAGATCTAAAAAAAACAATTTGATAAACACTAAAATGATGAAGTTCTTTTACCAGAGCATTTAATAATGTAAATGCAAAAGCGCTAACTATCATTAATTTAACAGCCTTACTCATCATCTATTTTTTAAAAAGAGTCTTTTAACAACAATTTATTTATCAAATTTGTAAAACTAGTAATACATTCTTTTTTCAAATCTTTATCGGTTTTATCTTTAGAAATTTGAACTCTCTCTACAAGAAAATTATTCATCACAATAGTAGTGTTACAAATTTCTTTAGCTTCAGATAATAAAACAATTCCATCTACACTACCATTTGTTATTTTCAATATACAATTTTTTACTTTAGAGTGTTTTTCAAAAGATTGAAAAAGAGTTATTATATAACCAAATTTATATGCTAATTTCTCAATATGAAACCACTGCCGTCCGAAAGTTTTAAAGATCTCCTATATTTAGGTTGTTACCTATTGTAAACAGGTGTTTTTTTTAAGTTTTCACAGAAAATAAGTCTTGTTTAAAGTCTATTTTTGTTTGTGGTTTTCCTCTGATTTTTTT
>CAKZVD010000103.1 GCA_937922085.1 uncultured Tenacibaculum sp.
CCGTGTAATTGTAAGGCTTCTAATTGGTATTCTTCTGCCAATGAAACTACAATTTCTAAATATTCATTTACAAAAACTCCTGTTTTTTTTATTCCTTTTGGTAACTCTGGTATTACTCCTTCAAAATTTCGTTTCGATTTGTCATAGAAAATAAAACCCATATAGTCTGGTTCTAAAACACCTACTTGTTTTATATTTTCTACTTGTTTCATTCCGCATACTTTCAACTTCATATGTTCTTTTGTTTATTATAATTATACAATAGGCTTATCGATCTAAAATAATCAGATTCAAAAGAGATCGTTCTTACCTCTTTTATTTTAAAAACTTCATCAAAATCTAAGTCAATGATCCCGTCTGATTGAATAGAATCCATAGAAAAATTTTCAATATCAAAACTTTCTAAAACACCATAAAACAAATCTTCTTCCTCCTCTTCTTGAAACTCAAAACATCCATAGATCTCTTCTAACCATTTTAACGTTCCTAACGTATTTTTAAATTTAAAATCTTTTGGCCTTTTTATTTCTATTTCTTTTAATTCTAAGACCTTTTGTATAATTTCAGAATTTTCCGTTTCAAATCGATTTTCTACATAAGATTTATTTAATAATTTGTATCCATCAATCTCATAATCACTAGGAATCGATTTTATTAAAATCCAATCGTCATTTTCATCTAAAAAAACACCCGTTTCTAAATCTTCCCAATCACCTATTTGATAATTTTCTATTTTCAAATCGCTCTTATTATCTAATTTGATCTATAAACTGTTTACACGAAACTCCTGGATTTTCTTCTTTCATAAAGTTTTCTCCAATTAAAAACCCTTGAAAACCAAGTTCTTTTAAACCTGTTACAATTCTAGGGCTACTAATTCCGCTTTCAGAAACCTTAATAGCACTGTCTGGAATTTGCTTTGCTAACGCCATAGAATGTTCTAAATCAACTTTAAATGTTTTTAAATTACGATTATTAATTCCGATAACCTTATTATCCAAATCTGAAATTTTATCTAAATCTTGTTGACTATGAACTTCATACAACACCTCTAATCCTAAATCGTTTGCTAACTGTCCGTAATTCTTTATCTCTTCAGCCGTTAAACATGCTGCTATTAATAAAATAACATCAGCACCAATAGCTTTAGCTTCTACAATTTGAAATCCGTCAATTACAAAATCTTTACGTAAAATAGGTTTTATCGAATTTATTGTTCTAGCTTCCATTAAATCAGCCATAGTCCCTCCAAAAAAGGACGTATCTGTTAATATTGATTGTGCTGCTACATTAGCATCTAAATACCCATTAGTAACCTCTGTAACTGAAACTTTATCGTTAATAATTCCTTTAGATGGTGATTGCCTTTTAAACTCTGCTATAATTCCTGTGGATCCTTTTTCTGTTAACGATGCTTTTAATGAGATTGGTGTTCTTTTAAAATTAGGACTTGCTACTAATTTTTTCACAGGTACTTCTGATTTTATTTTAGCAACCTCCTGCTTTTTAAATGCTATTATTTTATCTAAAATTGTCATAAAATTCCTTTTTGTCTATTCGAATAATTTTCGATTACTAAACAATGGGTTAAAACCCATTGATATTTACTTTTTATCTTGAAAATCTATTTCGAACTAACATTATATTATTTAATATTTTTATTCTCTTTTGTCACTTCGAAGAGAAGTCTTCGTTTTCTGAATTGTTCTTGACACGATTTTTATTACGATTTCAACTTCGCTCAATCTCCAAAAAAATTACTCAAACTAATATTTATTTTTACTTTATTGTATGCTCAATCGTAATTGAGAGTTAATTACCTAATTCTTAACTACGCTTTAAATTCTTCATTCATAATTCAAAAAAACTATTTTACTAATGTTTCCAAACACGCCTTTGCCTTTGCTCCAAACAGTGAACTTTTAGCCTCTTCAAAAGCCTCTTCAAAACTCTTTGCTTCATCTACAATTGTTAATGCAAAAGCTGCATTTGTTAATACTACTTTATTCTGTGCTTCTGTACCTTTTCCTTCTAAAATGGTTTTGAATATTTTAGCTGCTGATGCTACAGAATCTCCTCCATAAATATCAGACTGTAAAACTCTTTGTTTTCCTAAATCTTCTGGAGTTATTAATTGTTCTCCTTTTTTAGAAAATAATTTAAATGCTCCAGTTAAAGAAATTTCATCATATCCATCTAATGCATGTACAATTCCATAATTGGTTCCTTCTTCTTGTAAAATGTAATTATATAAACGTGCTACTTCTAAGTTAAATGTTCCTAATAATTGATTTTGTGCAAAACTAGGATTCACCAATGGTCCTAACATATTAAAAAACGTTTTTAATTTTAACGCTTTTCTCACTGGTCCAACTGCTTTCATTGCGGGATGAAATTTAGGAGCATGCAAAAAACAAATATTCGCTTTTTCTAATTGTGATTTTAAAATCGATTCATCATTCGTAAACTCATACCCAAAACTCTCTAACATATCTGAAGAACCTGATTTTGAAGATACAGAATAGTTACCATGCTTGGCTACTTTTTGCCCTGTACCTGCAACAATAAATGATGTTAATGTAGAAATGTTAAAAGTATCTTTTCCATCTCCTCCAGTTCCTACAATATCAATCGTATTAAAATCAGATAAATCTACTTTAACTGCTAATTCTAATAATGCTTCTCTAAAACCTGAAAGTTCGTTTGCTGTAATAGGCCGCATCATAAACACCGTTAAAAAGGATGCTAAATGTGCCTCATTATATTGTGCTTCAGCAATACGTATTAAAATCTGTTTTGCTTCTAATTTTGATAATCGTTTATGTTGATATAAATCGTTTAAAATTTCTTTCATTTTAATTACGAATTTTAACTTAAAATTTTCGAATTGTGAATATCGTTTTCAAATTAGAATTTTGTTTATTAACTTTAACAATGGGTTTAAACCCATTGATATCCTTAAAAAAAGGTTTTAATTTATCAATGACAAAACTACTAACTCGTAATTCATAATTCCTAGTTGTTAATTACTTTTTATACTATTAATAAAGTTACGAACCAATTGTTCTCCTACTTCTGTTAAAATACTTTCTGGATGAAATTGAACTGCACTTATTTGATGCTTTATATGACGAACCGCCATAATTCCGCCATCTTCATCTACTGCTGTTACTTCTAATTCAGAAGGTAAATCTTCATTAGAAGCAATCCATGAATGGTAACGAGCTGCAGGAAATGTTTCAGGAACACCCTCAAAAATAACAGCTTCTGGTTTGGTTACTTTCATATCTGTAGCAACACCATGAAATACTTCATTCATGTTTATTATTTTTCCGCCAAACACTTCTGTAATTGCTTGTAAACCTAAACAAACTCCAAAAATTGGTTTTATTCCTGCATACGTTTTAATTACATCCTTTAAAATACCTGCTTCATCAGGAATCCCTGGTCCTGGTGATAACATAATTAAATCGTACGTTCCTACTTCATCAATCATAATTTCATCATTTCTATATACATCAGGGTAGGTATCTGTAATTTTCTCTACCATGTGTACTAAATTGTATGTAAATGAATCGTAATTGTCTAATATTAATATTTTCATCTTAAATATTTTCTGCTAAGATTAATGCTTTTTTCAAAGCAGCTAATTTATTATTTACTTCTTGTAACTCCTTTTCTTCATCTGAATGAATTACAATTCCTGCTCCTGCTTGATAATACAATACGTTATTTTTACTTACAAACGAACGAATTGCAATCGCTAAGTTTACATCTCCATTTAAACCAATAATACCAACAGCTCCTCCATAAAATCCTCTTGACTGATTCTCATATTTATTAATTAACTCCATGGCTTTGTATTTTGGTGCACCACTTAAGGTTCCTGCCGGAAAAGTATCTCCAACAATTTTAATTGGATCTGCTTTTATTTCTCCTTGAACCGTAGAAACTAAATGTATTACATGGCTAAAATACTGCACTTCTTTAAATACTTCTACGGTAACATTCTCTGCATGTTTACTTAAGTCGTTTCTTGCTAAATCAACTAACATAACATGCTCTGCTGTTTCTTTTTTATCTTCAGAAAGTTTTTTTCCTAATTTAATATCTTCTGTCATATCACCAGTTCTTCTAAAAGTACCGGCAATAGGATTGATAATAGCTTTGTTATTATTAATTTTAATTTGAGCTTCTGGTGATGATCCCATTAACTTGAAACTTCCGTAATCGAAATAAAATAAATAAGGTGACGGATTAATAGAACGTAAAGCCCTATATACATTAAATTCGTCTCCTTTAAATTCTTGTTGAAATTGACGCGATAATACTAATTGAAATACATCTCCTCTTTTACAGTGTGCTTTCGCTTTTCTTACGTTTTCTATAAAATCTTCACTGGTTACATTGGATGTTTCTTCTCCTTTAATTTCAAATTTTTGTGTATTAAATGCCTGCGCATTTATTATTGTTTCTATTTCTTCTATTCTTGAAGTTTCTCCTTCTTCTAAATTCTCAATTAATTGCATTTCATCATTAAAATGATTAATTGCGATGATAAAACGATAAAAACTATACTGCATCATCGGAATTGCAGAAGGTGCATCTGGATTATCTAATTTAATCGTTTCAAAATACTGAACACTATCAAAAGTTGTATACCCATACAATCCATTAAATGATTTTAATTTCTCTTCGCAATCCAAATCAATCAAATTAGAAAATCCATCAAATAAGGTATTAAAATTACGATCGATCGTATTTTTTTCTATCTCTTTATTTTTTACAGAGATTGAGAATTCGTTTTTATCTGCTTTAAAAGATAGTAATGGCTCTATACATATAAAAGAATAGCTTTCTTCTTTACTATGATAATCTGAACTTTCTAATAATAATGTATTCGCATATTTATCTCTTAAACGCAAATACAATCCTACAGGAGTCACGGTATCAGAAATCTTTTGTTTACTAAGTGTTTTAAATTGTATTGGTTTCATTTTTAATTTTGTTCAATAAAAAAAGGCTTATCGCGAGATAAGCCTTTTTCGTTATTATTTATATATAACAAGATGGTCTCACTAACGTAAGTTAAGAGTTTTCCACCACCAGTTATTTAATTGTGTCGTTTTCATTTGCTACAAATTTATAAAGTCATTTTATTTTGTACAAATTTTATGGCACTTTTATTTTGTTTGATAATAATGTAACGCGTTCATAACATATACCATAGGTGCATTCCAATTAATAGTTACTTCATTAGAAGCATAAGAACACCAAGTATCTGAATACGATTTTGCTGGCATCTTACTTGGGTATTTACACTTATCTTGCTGTCCTGGTTGTGGTCCACCAACTACCATACCTGGAATTGCTTGTTTAATTTTATCTGCTTGTGATATTCTATGATGTGGGTTTTTCGATGTATTTTCACCTACTCCTGTTATGAAAGAAACTCCCAATCCATTTCTTCCTAGTAAGTAATCCATTCCTGTAAAGGTTGCATCCAAAAATGAAGCATCTTTCGATACTTCATACGCTTTTACCAAATACATTAACTGATTTCCTGCCACCCCGTTACTTCCCCACAAATAATCTGGAGTACGCATTGCAATTCGCATAGGAGATTGCTCAATATTCTTTTTTAACTCAGCTGCTTTCTTTAACAACTTCTTCTTAGCTAACGATACATTTAATTCTTTAGCAAGTTCTTTTTCAAAATTAACAATTGAATATAAAGCCAAAGCACTTGTATCTTGCCACCAAGGCACTTCATTCGAAATAGATTCAATAGCAATTTCCTTTTTATATGCAGACTCTTTTGTTGTTATAAACAATTCTGTTGCTGCCCATTGAAATTCTCCCAAAATATTAGGATCCTCATATTGTCCTGTTTTTACTCCTTTCGGATTTAAATAATATTCTTTGGGATTTTTTTTAGCCCAAGCATAAGCTTTTTTTGAGGCCTCAATCAACTTTGTACTATAATTTGGTTTCTCTACTTTAAACTCTCTAAATATTCTAGCTGCAATAGCTGTTACTGCTGCAAAATTTAATGCTGCCCCTGTACTTTTCTTAATTACATATCTATCAAAATTATATTCTTTAGGTACAATAACTCCAGAAAAATTTAGTCCTGTTAATTTATGATATACACCTCCATCATTCGGATCTTGCATTGCTAACATCCAATCTAAATTCCAAATTACCTCATCTAAAATATCTGGTAAATTATTATTAGATTCTGGAATATTAAACTTTTTACTCTTGTAATAATTAGAATAATTCTCATATGCGCTTAATAATGTATAAGTACTTATTCCACTATTTACCACGTATTTGTTATAATCACCAGCATCATACCAACCTTTAGTTGCTGAAATAATAGTTCCTTCAGGCCTTTCTTTAGTTGCTGCAGAAGCATGAACTTTTACTTTAGTATCTAAAATTGCAGCTGGTCTTGCCCATTTACCTCCAAACTCTTTTGTTATTTCTGTAGAAGAACGATTGTAATAATAGTATTTAAAAACATCTTTTGTTGCTTTTTCATAAATAGAAGAACTTACTCTAAAATTTTTCTCTTTATCGTTTATAGCGATAACATATTCTCCTTCTTTATTTATTTCAGAAAAACTAATAATACCCACATGTTCATTTGCATCTTTCCAAAACTGACTATTTTTAATTACTCCCGATTTTATTACGGTTCCTTTTTTATCTTTAATATTATATTTTAAATTAGAAATAACAGTATTAGAGTTCACCGAAATAACTTTTGTCTTTCCTACAGCATATCCCAATTGATTTAAACGGATTTCAACAGTTCCATCTGTTGTTTTTTGTGCTGTACAATTCAATATAGTTAGTAATAATAAATATTTAATAAATTTCATAATTTAAAATCTGGTTAATACATCTCCAATTTAAGTCAAAAAAATTATCTAAAAATATCAAACTTCAATTCTTTTAAATCAAAAACAAAAATAAAGTAACATTTAATTACTTAAAACATCTTTTTAGTTTCATTCATAAATCAATACTAAATAATTAGTTTTTATTAAGAAGTATAATCAAGTAATTTGAAACATAATTAAAAGTATAATATATTAAAAAAATATAGATATGTGTGGAATTGTTTGTGCGTTTGACTTAAAGGAAAAGACTGAGGTTTTAAGACCTCAGATTTTAGAAATGTCCAAAAAAATTCGTCATAGAGGTCCGGATTGGAGTGGCATATATAGTGATGACAAAACAATTATGGCTCATGAAAGATTAGCCATAGTAGACCCTACTTCTGGTCAGCAACCTCTTTTTAGCAGTGATAGAAGATTTGTTTTAGCTGCCAATGGAGAAATATATAATCATAAAGAATTAAGAGAACAATTTAAAGATAATTACGAATTTCAAACAAAATCTGATTGCGAAGTTATTATTGCTTTGTATAAAGAAAAAGGAGTTGAATTTTTAGATGAATTAAACGGAATTTTTGGTTTTGCTATTTACGATGCTAAAACAGACGAGTATTTAGTTGCCAGAGATCATATGGGAATCATTCCTTTATACATGGGGTGGGATAAAAAAGGAACTTTTTACGTTGCTTCAGAATTAAAAGCCTTAGAGGGAGTTTGTAATAAAGTAGAAGTTTTTCCTCCAGGGCATTATTACACAAGAGAAGATGGTTTACAACGTTGGTACTCTAGAGACTGGATGGAATATAATGCCGTGAGAGAAAACCAAACGAGTATTGATGAATTACATGATGCTTTAGACGCAGCCGTTCATCGTCAATTAATGAGTGACGTACCTTATGGTGTACTTCTTTCTGGCGGATTAGATTCTTCTATTACCTCTGCTATTGCTAAAAAATATGCTTCTAAAAGAATAGAATCAGACGATGCAGATGAAGCTTGGTACCCACAATTACATTCCTTTTCAATTGGATTAGAAGGGTCTCCAGATTTAGCTGCTGCTAAAAAGGTTTCTGAATACATTAAAACAATTCATCATGAAGTTACTTTTACCATACAAGAAGGATTAGACGCTATTAAAGATGTTATTTACAACTTAGAAACCTATGATATTACAACAATTAGAGCTTCTACTCCAATGTATTTATTAGCGAGAGTTATTAAATCGATGGGAATAAAAATGGTGCTATCTGGTGAAGGAGCTGATGAGATTTTTGGAGGTTACTTATATTTTCACAAAGCACCAAGTGCAGAAGAATTTCATAAAGAGACTGTTCGTAAACTAGACAAATTATATCAATATGATTGTTTAAGAGCCAATAAGAGTTTAATGGCTTGGGGTATTGAAGGTCGTGTTCCTTTTTTAGACAAAGAGTTTATGGATGTTGCTATGCGAATTAACCCAGAAGATAAAATGATTAATGGAGAACGTATGGAAAAATGGGTATTAAGAAAAGCTTTTGAAAGCTATTTACCTGAAGAAGTGGCTTGGAGACAAAAAGAGCAATTTTCTGATGGTGTTGGTTACAACTGGATTGATACTTTGAAAGAATTAGTAGAAAAGGAAGTTACTGATGAAATGATGGCTAGTGCTGCTCATAGATTCCCTATTCAAACTCCTAGAACGAAAGAAGAGTACCATTACCGTTCTATTTTTGAAGGGCATTACCCTAGTGAAACTGCTGCTTTAACTGTACCTTCTGTTCCTTCTATAGCGTGTAGTTCACCAACTGCTCTTGCTTGGGATGAAAGTTTTCAAAATCAGAATGAGCCTAGTGGTCGTGCTATAAAAATGGTACACGAAGATGCGTATTAATTAATTTTTAAATATATTTTAGTGATTGAAAAACCCGATGTGAAATTAGTTTTACATCGGGTTTTTACTTTAGGGGAATGAGTTAAAAACCCATTCATATATTATATTACTTTAATACAGTAAATTCTATACTAGAATCTGTAAAAATTGAGTGTGTTTGCGTTTTAAAATCTTTCTCATCTGCTTTGTAAATATTATCTACATACGTTTGCGGATTTAAATCGATTAAAGGAAACCAAGTACTCTGCACTTGTATTTGTAATTTATGTCCTTTTTTAAAGGTATGAAATACATCTTGTAATTTTATATTTACATTCGTTTTTTTGTTAGGTGTAAATGGCTCTGGTTTAGAAAAACTATTTCTAAAACGTCCACGTAATACTTCACTACGTACCATCATATGATAATTACTTAACTTTAAATGTTTTTGCATTTCTTCATTATCATTTTTTAAATCTGCAGGGTGCACATCTACTACCTTTACAATCCAATCTGCCGCAGAACCTGTAGTTGCTACTTTTAATTTTGCTAAAATATCTCCCGATAATGTAAAATCATCTGTTAACACTTCTGTTTCAAAAACTAATACATCTGGTCTACGAGCAGCAAAACGCTGATCATCTGTCATGTATTTTCTTGGTGTAAATACCGTTTTAATATCTTCAGAATAAGGTACAGGTCGTTTTATATCACTTATAAATTGTGTTTTTGAATTTCCTTTTTTAGCACTTGATAACTCTTGATTTTCCGATAAATAAAAAGATTGTTTCACTGCATTTTTAGGTGGCCACACATCATACGATTTCCATTCTTTCTTTCCAGTATCAAAAACATACGCTTCTGGCAATCCTGATTTTTTAGACCCTTCTCCTTTTAAGAAATGGTTAAAGAATTTTGTTTCAATATTCTTCTGAAAATTTAATGAAATAGAATCTCCAAAATAATAATTCCCCACTTTATTAGGCACTTTATTTCGAGACCATCCTCCATGATCCCATGGTCCGAAAACTAGCGTGTTATAATTATTTGGTTGATTTTTTTCTATTCCTTTATAGGTTTCTAAAGGTCCGTATAAATCTTCTGCATCAAACCAACCTCCAACAATCATTGTTGCAACAGTAGATGGTACTTTATTTAAATGTTGAATAATTCCTTTACTCTTCCAATTATCATCATAATTTGGGTGTTCAACAATTTCTTTCCAAAAGAAATCATCTATTTTATTTTTATCAGCAACCGCTTTAGTATCTAATTTGTCGTATTGAAAATATTCATTCAAATTCTTTAGTGGCCCTTTATCTAAAAAGAATTGGTATTGGTCTTGTGTATCCATTTTAGGAAATGAATACCAAGAAGCATCTGTTGGTTGATCTTTATAAGTACCAAACAATGAAACTGCTTTAAAATAACTTAATAAAAACGCTCCGTTATGATGAAAATCATCAAAAAAGAAATCTCCAATACATGCTTGAGGAGATGCTGCCTTTAATGCAGGATGCGCATCTATTGCAGAAACTGTTGCATAATGCCCTGGATAAGAAATTCCCCAAGTTCCTACTTTTCCATTATTATTCTCTACATTTTTCACTAACCAATCTATAGTATCATACGTATCTGAAGTTTCATCAGTTTGTTTTCCTGTTTTATTAGGAATATACGCCCTCATATTATCATAAACACCTTCACTCATCCAACGTCCACGAACATCTTCATATACAATAATGTTCCCTTCTTTCATTAAATTTAAATTCGGCCCTATTCTTCTACGAAATTTATCTTCTCCGTAAGGTTGACAACTATAAGGAGTTCTTTGTAATAATATTGGGTACTTTTTACTGGTATCTTTAGGAGCATAAATTGTTGCATGTAACTTAGCTCCATCTCTCATTTCAATTTTCACTTCTTTTTTCGTGTAATTGTCCTGAACATAAGTGTCTTTTACAACTTTCTTCTCTTCTGTTTCTTTTGTTTTTTCTTCTTTTTGCTGACAGCTCCCCAGTATCAACAAAACTGCTAAAAGTTTTAAATATGTTTTCATTATAGTATTTGGTTGTTATTTAATAAACTATTACTAGGCATAAACTTTAAGTTAACAGATAAATTTAATTCTAAAAATATTGAATCTGTATATTCCCCCTTCTGTTTTGCTTTATAAAATTCTTTAAATTAAAAAATGAGGTTGCACTAAAATGGAACATGAAACCAAATTAAATACAACCTCAAAAAGATAATAAAAATATAGTTGTTTGTTTTGTTTGTTAAAAAATATTATAAAATATAAATTAACAAACTCTTTTTCTAATCATAACAACTTATATTTTCCTTTTATTTAGGGTCTAAAATAGTATCTATCCTATCTACAGCATCTTGTAAATGATAACGTGTTATCGAATTTTTTGCTGATGCTATTCCTCTTTTTATATCGCGTTTTAATCGTTTTAATTCTCCTCTTACTACTGGTTTAATATCTGACTGACTAATATTAACTCCAGTTTGTTTAAAGTAACCTCCATTGTTAGTTCCTCTTTGGCTCTTTGCTTTGTTTAATAAAAAGTCTAAACGATCTAAATGTGCTCTTTGTAAATTTCTACGATATGCATCAATAGTTTTATAATTATACAACTCACTCCAAACTCCTTTTCGTAAATCGCCCATCATATTTAACAGTGTATATGCTGTAGCTCCGTTTAAAGTTTCATTTTCAATCATACGTGCCATTCTACCTGTTTTCAATATTCTATTTAAGGTTCTTGTTTGTAAACCTCTAATACGCTCACCAGAACCAGAAAACTGTATCTTATCAAAAATGTTCTTATCTAATAACCAAGTAGGTGTTTTAAATAGTTCATCATTAATAAAACGTAATGCATTTTTTTGATGATTTTTATCTACATGTGTATAAACAGCACCACTTTGCCCTGCTGCTTTATAGTGCTCATAAACTCCTCCTATATTAGAACTCACATGCCCCATATATCTATTAAACTGACCTAATAATTGTCTGTACATTGTACTTAAATCTTCATATGTTTCTCCTTCTTCAGTAGTCCAATCTTCTAACTTTGGTAAAATTCTCTTTAAATTCTTAATACCATACATACTTGCTTTTATAGCATCATCTCCTAAATCTTCTGTTTGCGAACTAGGATCTATAATATTAACTACTTGTTGATGACCGAATCGATACATAGGATCGTTTGCTTTATCAGTAATCCATTTATTTAATATTGATTTTTCTGCTTTTGCTGTTACTCCTAAAATAGGTCGGTATCCCCAAGCAATTGCATACTTATCATAAGGACCAATATCTGGCATCATAGCAACTCCTTTATCTTCTGGTTGTGCTACATAATTAAAACGTGCATAATCCATGATTGATGGAGCAGTTCCATACTTTTTTGTGAATGCAGCAGAACGAAGAGAATCTACAGGATATGCTACAGAACTCCCCATGTTATGTGGTAAACCTATTGTATGACCAACTTCATGAGCAGAAACAAAACGGATTAAACGTCCCATTACTTCATCTTTAAATCCATTACCTCTAGCATCTGGATTTATAGCAGCTGTTTGTATAAAGAACCAATCATGTAATAAAGTCATTACATTATGGTACCAGTTAATATCTGATTCTAAAATTTCACCAGAACGCGGATCACTAACATGCGGTCCGTTTGCATTTGGTATTGGTGAAGCTAAATAACGAACTACAGAATAACGTACATCTTCAGGACTCCATTCAGGGTCTTCCTCTTTTGTTGGTGGGTCTTTCGCTATAATTGCATTTTTAAATCCTGCCGCTTCAAAAGCAACTTGCCAATCTTCTATTCCTTGTTTTAAATATTTACGCCACTTTTTAGGAGTTGCTCTATCTATATAATAAACAATCGGTTTTTTAGGTTCTACTAATTCACCTCTGTTAAACTTTGCTACATCTTCTTCTTTTACTTCTAAACGCCATCTATCTAAATACGTAACTCTTTTACTTTTTTGAGCATCTAAACCATAATCTGTTTGAGCTCTTGCAAACCAACCTACTCTCTGATCAAAGTAACGACGTTTCATTGGTTTTTCTGGTAATAAAATCATTGAGTTACTTAACTCTAATGAAATTGAACCTACACTACCATTTGATGGTGGTTGATTAGAAAAATAAGTTTTCACATGCCTTACTTCAATATTCTTAGGATAACTACTCATACGTTCTATATAAGAACGTGTTTTATCCATTCTTGTAATTTTAAAACGTTTTCTTCTAAACTGAGGAAAACCAATAGCTTTGACATCTGTGTTAAAAAGAGGCGTAGCATCAATTACTGTTGCTGTAGAGTCTTTACTAAAAGCTTTTATTGGAAAAGAATATAATATTGGCTCAAAATTAGAGTTTACAACCGCTTCATGCACCGGTAAAATACTATCTGCTACCACAGAATGAGATACTACTCTTACTAATATTTTTTTATGCTTTTTTTCCCATCTTAATACTTGGGTATTTTGCTTACCTCCACCAAAACCAATTCCATTGGCTGTTTTAGCAATACGAGTAACCATTAACATTTGCTTTCCTAATAAAGAATCTGGAATTTCAAATAAATAGTTTTGATCTTTTGTATGTAGTTTAAATAAACCTTCATCGGTCTTGTGTTTTTTAGTTACCACTTTCTCGTATGGTAATATAGCTCCTTTTTTAGGTTTCCCTTTTGTTTTAGGAGAAGCTCCTTCCTTCTTTTTTTTATGATGCGTCTTGTTTTTTCTTCTTCGTTGCGCCTCTACATTAGAGGTAAAACTAAAAAAGAACATTCCTACAAGCAGGAAAGAAAATATTTTTTTTGTCATTATAAGTTTGTTTGAAAATAATTGCTCGAAATTAGAAAAACTGCACACATAAAAATCTTAATTAAATGTTAAAGACTTAACACTTTCTCTTAATTAAAACAAGAAAAAGAGAAAATCAATAATTTTAAACATCTACAAGTATCATTAGATTAATATTTTTTAATAATTATTATCACCTTTAAAATTACTTTTTTATTATTTATTAGGTAAAATGTCCAATCATTAAATCAATTTCATAGTTACTAGTTTAAGTTTTAATCTATTTTTCAATACTTTTGATTTTTCTAAGTAAACACTTTTAATATGAAAAATTGGACAATTTTATTTCTATCAATTTTAATGGTTTCTTGCAGTACACCTTCTAAAGAAAAAGTGTTTCCTGAATTAAAAGAAGGAAGGTATAATGTAGCTTTTTTAATTATGGACGGTACTTTTAATACAGAGTTAACTGCTCCTTTCGATATTTTTCAGCATACTATTTTTAGAGATAGCATAAAAGCAATGAATGTATTTACTGTAGCCAATACAGATGAACCAATAACTACCTTTGAAGGAATGAAGATTATTCCTGATTTTAATTACTTAAAAGATTCTTTACCAAAAATAGATATTTTAGTAGTTCCTAGTGCTGAACATCATTTAGACACTGACTTAAAAGATGAAAAAATGATTTCTTTTGTTCAGAAGGTTGATAAAGAAGCTCAATTTATAACTTCACATTGTGATGGAGCTTTTGTGTTAGCAAAAGCAGGTGTTTTAAATGGAAAAGTTTCTACTACTTTCCCTTCTGATATAGATAAAATGAGAACAATGTTTCCTAATTTAGATATTAAAAAAGAGGTTCTTTTTGTTCATGATGGAAAATATATTACCTCAGCTGGTGGTGCAAAGTCTTTTGAAGCCGCTTTGTATTTATGTGAGTTTTTATACGGAAAAGAAATTACACAATCCTTAGCTGGTGGTTTAGTAATTGATTGGGATGTAAATACAGTACCTCATTTAATTGTGAAATAAACTGTTACAACTTATTATCAAATTTTATTTTACATCCATTTTAAAATTCTTTAGAATATAATAGATAAATAACTTCATTTGAATAAGTTGTTTTTTTTAATGGAAAAATAACCTTTGTATAATATTTTTAGGGGCTAAATATTATTCTTTTTCAAAATACAATTAATATTTATGCCTTACCTTTGTGCCGTATGAGAATAAGACGACTTTCTGATTGGTTACCAACGACTAACAAAGAAGTAAAATTAAGAGGCTGGGAAGAACTAGATGTAATTTTATTTAGTGGAGATGCCTATGTAGATCATCCATCTTTTGGTCCTGCTGTAATTGGTCGTATTTTAGAAAGTTATGGTTTGCGCGTAGCAATTGTTCCGCAACCTAGTGTAAATGATAATTTACAAGATTTTGAAAAACTAGGTACACCTAGATTATTTTTTGCGATTACTGGGGGTTGTATGGACCCAATGGTAAGTAATTATACGGCTAGTAAAAAACGTAGAGATAAAGATGCATACACACCAAATGGTGATAAAGGGTTTCGACCTGACTATGCTACTTCTGTTTATTCTAAAATATTAAAAGACAAGTTTCCTGATGTTCCTGTTTTAATTGGAGGAATTGAGGCTTCTCTTAGAAGAGTAACACATTACGATTATTGGTCTGACAAGTTACTTCCTTCTATTTTAGAAACTTCTAAAGCAGATATGTTGGTATACGGAATGGGAGAGCAACCACTTCGTGAAATTGTTGAATTATTACAAAAAGGAGTTCCTTTTTCTAACTTACGTACTATAAAACAAACCGCTTTTTTAGTAAAAGATGAAGAAAAAACTCCGAAGAATAAAAACTGGGAAGATGTAGAAATTGCTTCTCATGAAAGATGTTTAGCTGATAAAAAGACATTTGCTTCTAATTTTAAAGTAATAGAGCAAGAGTCGAATAAATTAATGGCTCGAAGAATTTTTCAAAAAATAGGAAAACAATTGTTGGTGATAAATCCACCATTTCCTACCATGACTGAAAATGAAATTGATGCTTCTTTCGATTTACCTTATACACGATTACCACACCCAAAGTATAACAAACGTGGGCCAATACCTGCTTTTGAAATGATTAAATTCTCTATTAATATTCATAGAGGATGTTTTGGAGGATGTAGTTTTTGTACCATTTCTGCGCACCAAGGAAAATTTATTGCTAGTCGTAGCCAAGAATCTGTTTTAAAAGAAGTAGATAAGGTTACTAAAATGGATGACTTTAAAGGATATTTATCTGATATTGGTGGGCCTTCTGCGAACATGTATAAAATGAAAGGTAAAATACAATCGATATGCGACAAATGTGTTGCGCCTTCTTGTATTTCACCTGTTATATGTAGTAATTTAGATACTTCGCACAAGCCATTAACAAAGTTATACCAAGCAGTTGATGCACACCCAAAAATAAAAAAATCATTTATAGGAAGTGGTATTCGTCATGATATGTTGGTTCCTGAATTTAATAAAAATGCAGATCCGAAAGAATTAGATGATTATACGGAAGAAGTAATGACTAAACATGTTTCTGGACGATTAAAAGTAGCGCCAGAACATACTTCTGATCCTGTATTAAAATTAATGCGTAAACCGTCTTTTAAATATTTTCATATGTTTAAAGATCGTTTTGATCGTATTAACATAAAGAAACGTTTAAACTTACAGTTGATCCCTTACTTTATATCGAGTCACCCTGCTTGTGAAGCCGAAGATATGGCCAATTTAGCAGCAGAAACTAAAGATATGGGGTTTCAGTTAGAACAAGTGCAAGGGTTTACTCCTACTCCAATGACGGTAGCAACGGTTATTTACTATAGTGGATATCATCCCTATACTTTAAAACCTACAAAAACACCTAAAACCAAAAAGGAAAAAGAAGATCAGCATAAATTTTTCTTTTGGTATAAAAAGGAAAACAGAAAGTGGATAAAAGATAAATTGACTTCTGTTGGACGTGGTGATTTACTAAAAAAATTATTACCTAACGATACTTCTTGGCGTAAAAATAAACCAGGTAAAGCAAAAAACACTTTTAACGATACGGTAACAGCTCCTGAGAAAAAAGAATCTCGAAGAAAAAAGAAAGGTTTTAAAGGAACAAGAAGAAGACGATAAAAAAGCATAAATAGTTTTGACTACCTATGCTTTTGTATGTAATTTTGATTTTGAGTGTATATTTATTTCAATTCTAAATCTACTACTAAATCAAACTCATCGTAGATTGCTTTATCTTTTAAATTATCAAAGAAAGTAGAAGAGCCATACTTAACATTAAAATCAGTTCTATCTATTTTTAAAGATGCAGTTGCTTTATTCCCATAAATAGAGATATTAAAATTCACATTCTTTGTAATTCCTTTAATTGTTAATTTACCTTTTACTTTATAAGAGTTTTTTCCTGTCGATTTTACCTTTGTAAAAACTAAACTAGATGTTGTAAATTTTTGTACTCCAAAAAAATCATCTGACTTTAAGTGTCCTTCTAATTTATTTTTATAATCTCCAGATAAATCTAAAGAACTTATAGTTGTCATATCAATAATAACACTACCTCCAGAAAGTTGTGTATCTTCAAAAGTTAAAAAACCAGATTTAATATCGATCTTTCCATTATGTGACCCTGTTACTTTATATCCTTTCCAAGCTACTGAACTACTTTGTGTCGCTATTTCTTTTTTACTTTTTTTAATTGGTGTAAAAGAAAATGTCATTAATGTAATTACCAATAAACCTAAGATATTCTTAATTGATTTTTTCATGTTATTGTGTTTAAAAATTATATTACAAATTTCTACAACCTCTTTAACTTGAAAAATAAACTAGATTATTAAATGAAGTTAAACTAGTTTAATTTTGCCTCTGTTTTTAGAATCTGACTTTTAATTTTACTTAAAAATTCTTTAGTAATTCCTAAATAAGATGCAATCATATATTGGGGAATTCTTTGTTCTATTTCAGGGTAACTTTCTTTAAAAATTAAATATCTTTCTTTAGCTGTTTTACTGAAGTTTCTAACTATCCGTTTTTGTGATGCTACTAAAGCTCTTTCTGTTATCTTTCTAAAAAAACGTTCTAGTTTGGGTATTTCTTCATATAAATCTTCAATAATAGCATACTCTAATTGTATAAGGCTTGTGTTTTCTATACATTGAACATTATAATCGGCTGGTGTTTGAGTTATAAAACTTCCCATGTCAGATGCCCACCAATTTTCTACAGAAAACATTACAACATGTTCTTGCCCGTCATTATCTAGGTAATACGCTTTTGTACATCCTTTAATTATAAAGTTTACATGTTTACAAACATCTCCTTGCTGAACTACATATTGATCTTTAAGATAGGTTCTGATCTTAACTTTCTCTTTAAGAATAACTTCTTCTTCTAAAGTTAAATGAACTACTTGGTTTATATAATTAATTAATAGGTTTTTCATAAAACATCTAAAATTAAATATTTTTAAGAGAATAATCTATTACCCAAATGTTTTTTAAACAGATTTTTCATACGCTTCCTTAATCCATTTTTTTAATTCTTCATCTACTTCTACTAAAGTAGATAACTTAACTCTGTGTGTACACATAGTTCCAAATGGTCCTGAGTTTTCTAACCTACCTACAATTTCTTTATCTTTTAGTTTAAAACCTAGATCAATTCTCGTTTTTGTTGCGGGTTTTATTAAAACAAATTGTTTTTTTCTTATAATACTTACACTTCCTTTTTTAGGTGTTATTACTACATCTGTTCCCAATGTTTTAATATACTTTATTAATTCGCTATATAAGGGTAACAATCCTTCTTTTCCTTTATATTGAAGTGTTATTAAATCTTCGGAAGATGAATTCTCTTCTTTTGAAAGTGTTACAATTGTATTTGCAAATCCATGAGTAACTTGATGTTCTGTTTTTAAATATTTTACTCCTTCAGAATGTTTTGCAAAAGATTTCTCTTTTAAAACAACCTTCCATTCTTCTAATGATTTCCCTGTTTTTTCAGGCATATTAGCAATCATTGTTTGTAATGCTTTATCCATAATTTATAAAATTTTAGAATTAAAATTTCACATTAAAACTTTAACAAAGGGTTTAAATCTAAGGAGGGTCGGAAGATTTATTTTAGAGTTAATCTATTTATTTTGTGCTATTATTTACAACCTTGTAATTGTCACTTAGAGTGAATTTTCAGTAGAAAATTGTATCGAGAAGCGATAATTACAAAACTAAAATAAGGTTCTCGATGCAAATTTTCTTTGTTTCTATTCGAAAAATCACTCGAACTAACATCCTTTTTATATCAATAAACATCTTAAAAACAACCATTAATTTCTTTCAACTACTCCTAGATTTCCTTTGAATTTAAATCAATTTAAGAAAAAAATATTTTCCTTAAATTGATTTTTAAATATGTTTTTTAATTACTCATTCTCAGGAGACATAAATTTATAGGTGATTCCTGCTAAAATAGCTCCTACAATTGGTGCTACCCAGAATAACCATAATTGTTGTAAAGCCCAACCACCAGCAAAAATAGCTTGACTTGTACTTCTTGCAGGGTTTACAGAAGTGTTTGTTACTGGTATACTAATTAAATGAATTAAGACCAAACCTAAACCAATTGCTAAACCAGCAAAACCAGCAGGTGCTTTTGAATGTGTAGCTCCTAAAATAATGATTAAGAACATAAAAGTCATTACTATTTCTGTAACTAAAGCCGAAAACATGTCATATCCTCCTGGTGAGTTTTTCCCATAACCATTTGCAGCAAAATCACCAACCTCAAATCCTGACTTACCACTGGCTATTAAATATAAAATACCTGCTCCTGCAATTCCTCCTAAAACTTGGGCCATAATATAAGAAGGAAGTTCTTTTGCATCAAAACGACCTCCCATCCATAAACCTATAGATACTGCTGGGTTTAAGTGGCAACCAGAAATATGTCCTATTGCATAAGCCATTGTTACTACTGTTAAACCAAAAGCTAATGACACTCCTACAAAGCCAATTCCTAAATCAGGATACGCTGCTGCTAAAACTGCACTTCCACAACCTCCTAATACCAACCATAGGGTTCCAATAAATTCTGCTACTAATTTTTTCATTTTTTGTTATTTTTGATTAATTGTTAGATTCCTAAATTTAAGAATTTAGTTTTAAAATATTGTAGTAGAATGGTAGTTAGACTTCTAAGTTAACTAAAAAAACAAAAAGACACCTAGTAAAGCTTCATAACTTCATTAAAAATAGCATGAATTTTATCTATTGAAATATCCTCATTAGGATTCACCATAAATAATGAGGTAAAAGTTCGATCTCCATTAATTAAATCTGAATGATTAATTTGAACTCCTTTTCCTATAGCTATATATGGCGTTTGTGTTTTCTTTTCAACCCATAAATAACAAAATATTTGTTTTTTATATAAAAAACAAGGAAGTCTGTAATACCATTTATGTTCAAAATCTAAATGATAATTTTGAATAATACTTTTAAGAGCAATTAAACAACTTTTTACAGGTTCTTCTTTTTCAAAATAAAATGATTCTAAGGGGTTCATTATTTATATCTCATTAAAGCTTTACCAATATAAACCAAACATCCGATTAAGAAATTTATTTCTTAATCGGATGAATTTAATTCTACTTTTAAAGTATATAGAATTAATATATTATATTTAGTTTTATATGTTTATAACTGTTTTAATAAATGTTCAGCAACCAATTCAGATGATGCTGGATTTTGACCTGTAATTAAATTTCCATCTTCAACAGCATAAGGATGCCAATCTGCTACTTTTGTATAACTTCCTCCATTTTCTTGTAACATATTTTCCACTAAAAAAGGAACAATACTTGTAAGTTGTACAGCATCTTCTTCTGTATTACTAAAACCTGTTACATTTTTTCCTTCTACAAGAGATTTCCCTGCTACTTTTGTGTTTTTAAATACTGCTGGTGCATGACAAACTGCTGCTACTGGTTTATTATTCGTGTAAAACTCTTCTATTAAACGAGTAGAGTTTTTATCTTCTGCTAAATCCCATAAAGGCCCATGACCTCCTGGATAAAAGACAGCATCATAATCTGCTTCTTTAATATTTTCTAAAACAAGTGTATTTGCTAATTTTTCTTGAAGCTCATTATCTTTATTAAATCGATCTGTAGCAGGTGTTTGAAAATCTGGCAATTCACTACTAGGATCAATAGGAGGCTGCCCTCCTTTAGGTGAAGCTAATGTAATTGCTACATTATTATCTGCTAAATAGTAATAAGGAGAAGCAAATTCTTCTACCCAAAAACCTGTTTTTTTATCAGTGTTTCCTAATTTATCGTGACTGGTTAATACAAATAGTACTTTTTTCATAATTATGAGGCTTTATTGTTTTACAACAAAATTACTGCTCTTTATTTTCATAAAAAATGATGTATGGTAAGAAAACTAATTCTTAATAATTTCTTTTCTTATTCTACTTAAACTCTCTGTAGTAATTCCTAAATAAGATGCTATATGATAGTTTTTAAGGTGTTTTTCTATGTCTGGATACATTTTTAAAAAACTTAAATACCTTTCTTTTGCTGTATCTGTAAGATTTGCTAGTATTCTTATCTCTTGTCTTACAAATGCCTTTTCTATTTTTCTTCTAAAAAAACGTTCTATTTTAGGTATTTCATCATAAATTAACTGTAAATCACTTCTTTTTATTTTATATAAAGTAGCATCTTTAATACACTCAATATTAAAAACAGTTTCTTTTCTTCCAAAATAACCTATATAATCGCTTATCCACCAATCTTTAATTGCGAATTGAATCGTGTATTCTTTTCCTAATTCGTCTGTATGATATGTTCGCAAGCATCCGTTTAATAAATAATATTGATGCTCAATTTTTTCTTCTTGCTTAACTAAAACTTCATTCTTTTTCACATGTACTGTAGTTAACTTTTCAGTTATAAAAAGCACTTCTGATTGAGATAGATTTACTCCTTTAAATAATTCTATTATTGTACTTGTGTCTATATTTGTAGTATCGATAATTTCTAGCGTGTTAATTACAAACTTTACAGTCTTTTTTTTCTTTTAATTCACCTACTAATTTTCCTTTTTCATTTAACTTATAACCACAACAATCCATAAACCCTTGCGCAATCATTTTCCTTGCTCTCTGTATTTGTGATTTTATAGTAGATAAAGGCAAATTTAATTGATTTGCTATTTCTAGCTGTTTCATTCCTTTAATATCTGATAAAAACAAAGGTGTTCTATATTTTTTAGGTAAGTTTTTTATAATACCTCCTAAACAATCTTTTTCACTATGCGAATAATCTTCGAAAACTTCGATATCCATATTAAATTCTGAGATCAGAACTTTCTTTTTTTTACTTTTAAAGTAGTCCATTACTACATTTCTAGCAATCGTAAATATCCATGATTTTAATTTAGCTTCTTCTTTTAAACTATCTAACTTAGTATGTATTCTTATAAAAACATCCTGTAAAATATCATCTGCAATTGTTTCTTCTTTTACTTTACTTAGAATAAACTGCTTTAAATCTTTTTGATATGTACTCCATACTTCTTGTGTTGTCATAACCATATAAATGTATAAAAAAAGTCATTCATAAACTAGATATTTTAGCTTATGAATGATTTTAATATTAACAATTGCAATTACTGCAAGTACAGCTTTCACAAGTACAATTTGCACAACTTCCTGCCTTACATCCTTCACAATTACAACTGCATTCATTTTTATGTTTCATAATAATTCTATTTAAAATTCATTTAATAGACTTCTAATAGTTTAAAAAGATGCAAAATTTTAAAAATATTTTTGAAGTTCTTTTCTTATAGGCATTGGTTTTACTGAAGAAACATTTGTTCCTCCAGTATTTCCTTTTGGAACCCAAATTAAAGTACATAGTACAGAGACTATAATCCTAAATAACTGACCTATTATTTCTTTATTTTTTTTCTTTTTAACAGCATACATTAACATCCAAAAATGAGAAAGTACATGTCTTATAAAATACTTTTGACCTAAAACATGAGCATTTTCAAAATGATAAAAAGCATTTCTATAACTTTCCTCTTTTAAATAAAGTACTCCTAATTTTAATTGGTTATAAAATGCTTGTTTTCTTATTAGTTTAATCATATTTAAAGATTTTAAACATGACTATTAATAAGACTAAAAGATGCAATCTTATTTCAAATTTATTTTGATTTTACAGGATTTAAAATGTCCTCAAAATATTTTTCCCATTTTCCATTTTCCTTTTTCTCTCCATATTCATGAAACTCTCCTTTGTCAGTTTTGGTAAATGTTAATCTTCTATTTTCATTAAAATAAACTATAAAGTTTCCATCTTCATAAGTTCCTTTATATCCTTTTTTATTTCCTTTTTTTGAAAACGGATAATAATAATATTTTTTTTCTTTACTATTATAACTTACAATCGTATGCAATGCTATCCAAGGAGATTTTACATCTAAAACTAAAAGGTTACCATCCATTATATAACGAACTTTTTCTGTAACCTCTACTTGTTTTTTTCCATTTTTACTATATGAAATTGAAGTTCCTTTCCAATCTCCTGTCATAAATGACAATTTACTTAAAGCTTCTTTTTCTTCTTTTTGCGCATTCGTTGATGTAGAAATTAATACCAAAAAAGTAACTAAAGAAATAATAAGATGTTTCATAAAAATTTAGATTTAATAGAAAAGTCGTTTTTAATTAGAATCCTTACCTTTTTACCATGGTAAATTAGTTTGAGCTTCAACATCCCAAAACACACCACTTGTAAAATTTGTATTCACAAAATTGAAAATTCTTTTTGCTGATTCTTCTGTTGTTATTCGTCCATTAACAATATTATCTTTTGCTATTGTTGTTTTTACCCAACCCGGATGAATAGATGCTACCTTTATTTTATTTTTTAATCTGTTTGCAAGTATTTTTGTAAACATATTAAGTGCACTTTTAGACATGCGGTAGGCTACAGAATCGGTTCTTTCACAAATATCTAAAGCCCCCATTTTTGAAGAAACATTAACTATTTTTCCGTTTTCACTTATGAGATCGATTAAAGGTTCTGTAAAAAAGACTGTTCCTGTTACATTAATTTCAAATGTTTCTCTAAAAGATTTCAAATCGGGACGTGGAGTATCTAAATCGGGTCCAATTCCAGCATTATTTATTAAAACATCAATATGATTAAACTTTTCTTTTATTTCATCATGTGCCTTTTCAATGCTTGAAGTATTAGATAAGTCTAATTTTAAAGAATAAAAGGTATCATTTTCAAAACCTTCTATTTTTCCATTTCTAGAAGCTCCTATTACATAAAAACCTTTACTTAACATTTTCTTTGCTAAAGCGTAGCCAATTCCTCTACTTGCACCTGTTATTAAAACAACTTTATTCATCTTGTTTTAAAATTATTTTATTTCTAATAACTTTACATCAAAGACTAATACTGATCCTCCTGGAATTCCTCTAAAATCTGAGCTTCCGTACCCTAATTTTGAAGGCACTAACAAAATTCCATTACCTCCTTCTTTAAAATAAGTAATTCCTTCTGTCCAACCTGCTATTACTTGTTGTAAATTAAAAGTGATACCATTAGAATCACTTTCATCAAAAGTATTGCCATTTAAGAAATAACCTTTATATGCTACAGTAACATCTGAACTTACCGTTGGTCTATTTCCAGTTCCTTCATTTTCTATTACATAATATAATCCTGTATCACTTTTTTTAGCATCTAAATTGTTTTCATTTATGTATTTAAGAATATCTTCCTCGTTTTGTACTGTATAATCAATATCGTTATCATCAGTAATTTCATCATTACTATCAATACAAGAAATAAAAAGAATTATAAATAATGCGTATAAATATGTTTTCATTAAATAAATTTTTGGTTAATTTTAATTGCTGACTAAGATACATTTATTATCTATTTTTTAGATTATAATAATACTCTAGCTTTAACCAAATATTTTATATTTAATGAACTGTTTCGCCCCAAAGGCACGAGTTATCTATAAAAACTTTATTTTTTCCCATTTCGAGGCAAGTCTCGGAGAATTGAACTCTTGACTATCCCCCTGCGATTAAAGTACACTACTTTAAAACTCTTCTTCTATTTTTCATTTCCTATATTTTTATACTAAAAAAACCTATAGATTTAAAATCTACAGGTCTTTTACAATCAACTTCAAAAGTTAAAGAATTTATATCATTATTATATGATCATATTCTTTATACTTTTAGAACAAAAATCTGCTTAACTAACTCATAACATTAGTTGTAAAACAGAATACTTGCAAGAATTACCCAAACACCGATACAAACTCCAACCAAACCTAACTTCCCTTGTATTGGTGCTAGTTTTCTTAGTAAATTGGCTCCTTTTTCTTTCGCTTCTTCATTTTTCGATAAAAGTAATTTATTGATCATTCCATATCCTAAAATAAACCCTAAAACTGCTTGTATTGCTGCACTTGCTATCCAAGTAATCCACCAAATAGGCCAACTTCCAAGAATGCTAATATTTAAAATTGCTTGTATTACTCCCCAAATTCCCCAAAAACAAAACAACAGACCAATCCATCCTTGATAAGGTGCTATTTTATCTAATAATTCTTGTGCATTTGGCTTTTTTGATAATAGTAAAGAAGGTGCAGCTAGTAGACCTAAAATAATTAATGTAATTCCGTAAATCATTTTTTTTATTTAATGTTAGTTATTTTTTATTGTATTCATTTTAATTTCATAGAAAACACAAAACTGTTTATCTATTTAAAATATTAAAATCCTGAACCTGGAGCTTCTGGTGAAGCTGCTTGTGCTTTTTTAGGACTTAAAATTAAGTAAGTACCTAAAGCAGTTAAGGCAGTATACTTTCCGTAATTCCCTATTTTCTCTAAAGCTTCTTTACGTGTTATTTCTTGTTGCTTAATTTGTTTATTTTTCATTTTATAAAAATTATATCAATTAATTTAAAAGCACTTTTTTTGTTTCAGTTCTAGTTCCTAATTTCAACTTAACCATATATACGCCAGTAGATAAATTAGATACATTAAAAACATTCGTTCCTAAAGTTGTTGTTTTCATTTTTGCAACTTGTTTTCCTGATAAAGAATATAGCGTTACTGTTCCGTTACTTTGTAATCCTGTAATTGTAATTTGATTCTTTGATGATTTGTAAATCATTATTTTTTGTGAATCACTTTCATTCTCTTTTGTACTTAAACTCTTTTCTGAAGTATGTAAATAAAAACGTCCTGCTCCATTTAAATCGTTTTGTAATGTTATTCTATAATTCTCTTTAGATAAGTTTATAAAAGTATTTTTAACAGTATCTTCTAAATACACAGAAACCTCTTGATTTAAATTTAAACTTTTAATAGAAAAATTTAATTCTTTTCCTGTTTTAGCAATTAAACCAACAGGAATTACTGTTTCTGTAATACTTGAATTAGGTAATGCTTGAATTGCTAACTTTTGATTAGATTTATCATTTTTAACTAATTTTGTAAATACTGCAAAGTCGTAATTTTCACCTCCAAATAAACTTCCATCATAACCGTTATCAAAACCTGTTGTTGTTTTTTCTATAAAATAGATTTTAGTTGAAGTTTCATTTACTAACAGTTCTATATTTATATTTCCTTGTTGTCTTGCAAAAGTATTCGTAGTTTGATGACTCTGATTACCTGTTTCAAAAATCACATTTGTATCGTTTTTTGCGTTTACAAAAAAGCTTTGTGTTGGTGCTATTTCTATTGCATTAGCAGCCGTATATGTTTCATACTGTATACCATTCCATAACCAAATAGTTTCCTCACTAAGCGCAGTAGTGTTTACTGTTGTAAAATTTCCTGAATTTATATAAGATGTAAATGGGTTACCAATTAAGTTAAAGTTATTTTCAGTACCTGTTACAACAGGGTAATTAACAATAGCTGTATTTAACTCTCCTGTAAACTTTATATCTGTTGGCATTGCTAATTTCATAGACAAACCTAAACCTACTGCTATACTACCAGAGGCATCGTTCTTTTTATAACTCCATGCGCTAACAGCACTGTTATTATAGGTACCGATACCTATATTACCTCCACTTCCTATTGCAAAATTATTATCTACTATAAGGTTTTCATAAGTCTGATTAGCTACTGGAGGGCTTATTAAATGCCAATTACCTGTTAAAGTTCTATTGTAAATAACACGGGCATTTACTGCTGCATTCGCTATTAAAGTTGCGTTATTTTGTAATGTAATTGTATTAACATTTACATCATTAGAAATTGTAGGATAATTCGTTAAACCTGTTTCTATTTCTACATTGTCATCGATTGTAGGAATATTTCCATTTGCCCAATTACCTGAAGTATTCCAATCATTATCTATGGTTCCTAACCACTTCAATTTAATTTTGCTAAACAAAGCTGTAATGCTTTTAGTAGCGTTCAGAGTAACTGTTAATGGATTTGTAATACCTGAAGCATCTCCACTCCAACCATCAAATTGATAATCAGCATCTGGAATAGCTGTTAAGGTTACTTCCGTATTTATATCGTAGGTTCCACTAGTAGGCGCTTTATCTATTGTAATTGTTCCGTTTGAAGCTGTTGTTGTTAAAGTAACTTGTATTTTACTAAACAAAGCGGTAATATTCTTATTAGTATCTGTAGTAATTGTTAACGGGTTTGTTGTACCAGAAGCATCTCCACTCCAACCTTCAAATTGATAATCAGCATCTGGAGTTGCTGTTAAGATAAGTTCTGTATTTATATCATACGTTCCATCTACAGGCATTTTATTTACTGTAACAGTTCCATTTAAAGTTGTTGTTGTTAAAGTAACTTGTATTTTACTGAACAAAGCGGTTATTTCTTTGTCTGTATCCATTGTAATAGCTAAAGGGTTTGCAGTACCAGAAGCATCTCCACTCCAACCATCAAACTGATAATCTTTATCAGGAACTGCTGTTAAAGCAACTACATCTCCATTCGTATAATTGTCTAAATTAGTAGGAGCTAAGTTAGGATTCACACTTCCATTTTCTGCTATAATCGTTAATTTTGGATGACAAATATCACTACTATAACTAGCTGTTGCATCTTTATTTGTACTCCAATTAGCATTACTGTAAGCCGCATCATCTACAGTGATACAAGTTAAATTAGGATTAGAAGTAAGATCAAAACTAAAAGCCCCAGAAATATTAGCATTATTACCATTCGCAATATTTAAAATTGTCAATTCATTATTCTGACATTGTAAACCTGTTAGTATACTGTTATTAGAAACATCTAATGCTTTTATTTTATTCTTAAAGCAACTTATAGTTCGTAAATTTATGTTTTTAGAAACATCTAAACTTGTCATTTTATTATCTCGACAATCTATATGAACTAAGGCTATATTTTTAGAAAAATCTATATTCGTTAAATTATTATTATCACATCTTAAGTTATCTAAAGCAATATTTTTAGAAATATCTAAGTTTGTTAAGTTACTACGATCACATCTTAAATTTTCTAAGGAAGTATTTTTAGTAACATCTATACCTGTTAAAGACCCCATAGAATGGCACAATAACTCTTTTAAGTTAATATTTTTAGAAACATCAAGGTTCTGAATAAGGGTTTTGTTAGTGTTTAAATGAATTAAAGCTATATTTTTGGAAACATCTATAGATCTTATATCATTTCCACCAATCTCTAAAGTTTTTAAAGCAGTATGTTTTGAAACATCTAAACTGGTTCGTAAAGTGCGAGTGCAGTTTAAAGATGTTAAAGCTGTGTTTTTAGAAATATCTAAACTTAAAAAATCATTATCACTACAATCAAATTTTTCTAAAGTAGTGTTTTTAGAAATATCAATTCGTTGTAAATCGTTTCGATTACAATGTAATTCCGTTAAAGCTGTATTTTTAGAAACATCTAAACTGGTTAAATTATTAAATCCGCAATCTAAAATTTTCAGGTTTATATGTTTAGAAACATCTAATCTTCTTCGCGAGTTAACTGCACAATACAACTCTTCTAAAGCAAGGTTCTTAGAAATATCAACATCCCCTAAAGCACTATTTTGCCTAGTGTTTAACACTTTTAAAGCAGTGTTTTTAGAAACATCTAAACTGGTTATTCCTGTACCACTACAATTTAAATCTATTAAAGCCGTATTTTTAGAAACATCTAAATTGGTTAAATTTCTAACACTTCTACAGTTTAACACTTTTAAAGCTATGTTTTTAGTGACATTTATATTTGTTAAATTTCTATTACTAGTACAATCTAATTCAGTAATATTAACAAATGCTTCTATACCTGTTAAATCAGTCACAATAGACCCCACTCTTATTGCTCCTGAAAAGGCTATTGCCTCTGCAACACTAATTTCAGTATTACCATCTGTATTAATAGATAAATCATTAGCTAAACTCGATTTAAAAATTGCATCAGGTATGATTACATTTTGTGAGAAAATAGAAGTGGTGATACATACTAAAAATAGCAAAAGTAATTTGTTTTTCATTTTTACAAACATTTAATTAATTTCATAATTATTTGGTAAACCTAACAAGAACAAGGGCAAAAAGGGTCTCAACTTATAATTTGAGACACGTAGTATTTAAATTAAATAGGATTTACTATGTTTGTCATATAAATAATTTTGTAACTATATTGTTATTTATGTATTCTACAACACAAGAACATTTATCATAATCCTATTTTTTATGTTTAATTTTTTAAGCGTTATTATTTTTCAATTTTCTTTTCTAATTTCTAATGGTCTTTTTTTAACTACTAATAACATCAATTATGATCAGAAAGAAATATCTGTAAAAGACAGTGTTGCCAAATACAAAAAATTATCTATCAAGTCTTATCGAAAAGGTGATTTAGAAGGTTTTGGTTATTATAGTAACAAAGTATTAGCCTTTGCTGAAAAATATAATTTAAGAGAAGTTAAAATTAGGACTTTAATAAACTTAGCAATTTATCATCAACGAAAAGACGCGTATAAAGAAGCCCTTACTAACTATATTAAAGCAGAAAAACTAGCATCTTATTTAAAGGACTCTTCCTATCTTAAAATAATATTGAAGACCAATTTTGCTAACCTTTATTATAAAACAGAAGATTATAATAATGCCAAACTAACCATGAATAAAGTTTTAATCTTGGCAAATTATCATGAAGATAAAAAAAAGAAACAAATTAAAATATCCGCTCTCAATACATTAGCTAACATTAATGCCGATGAGAGAAATTATAAAGAGGCTTTTAATTATTATAATGAATTAAAAGTAATGTTGAAAAATGAGGAAAACAACACACAAAAGCTTGCTACATTATATTCTAATATTGCAGCATCCTATAGAGAAACAGGAAATTATACAGAGGCAATAAAAAACGGAAAAGAAGCATTAAAAATAATAGGAAAAGAAAGACTTATAGATATAGAAGCGTCTGTAAAACTTAACATAGGAGTTTCTTACTATAAATTAAAGGAATTTAAAAAAGCATTGTCCTTTTTAAGTTCAGCTAATAAAATAGCCCTTGAAAATGGTTCTTTTGAGGTAAAAATGAAAACACATAAGCGTTTAGCAAAAGTACAAGAGGCTTTAAACAACATAGATGAAGCTTTAAAAGAACAAAAAAAATATACGATTGCTAGAGAGGAATATTTAAAAACGCTTACAAATACGCAACGACTAAAATTTGAAAACGATGCCATAAATAAGTCAATAAAAATTAATCATCAAAAAGAAAAAATCACCTTTTTAAATAAAGAGAAAGTACTATATATAGCTATTGGTTGTCTTTTATTCGTTTTATTTTCTGCATTTGTAGTTAGTTATTATAAGAAAAGAAGAATATATAAAAGTGATACTACACTATTAAAAGGAGATAAAGCTTTTTTAGAAAATGAAAACGAATTATTAAGAAATAAACTTACCAAAGTTGCGCTTTCTTTAAAAGAGCAAAATAATGTAAAAAAGAACAAAAAGCCTTCTATTTCTATTGAGGATCAAGAATTATATAAAGAACGTATTTTAAATTATATGGATGCCTCTAAACCATATTTAGATTCTGAGATTAAACAATTAGATGTTGCAAAAGCACTAGAGATGAGCTTGCATCTTTTTTCTGAGATACTAAACACTTGTTTCGAACAAAACTTTAATAGTTTTATTAATTTATATCGCGTAGAAAAAGCAAAATTATTAATGAAAGATCCAGAATATGATAAATATAAAATTATAACTGTTGCTTACGATTCTGGTTTCTCTAGCAAACCTTCTTTTAACAGGGTTTTTAAAAAACTGGTTGGCTGTACTCCTACTGAATACCAGAATAGAAAATAATAATATGTTTTTTAATGTTTTAAAACAATATTAATTTAGATTAATGTTTATATTTTTTCAGTTTAGTTGTATAAATTCTTTGCTCCATTTTAATATTTCTTCAGCTTTATTTTTATCTCTTTCTCCTAAAAACACATAATTTGTTTTTCCTTGTTTAGTTATAAAATCAATTCTATAATTTATAAATGTAAAATTTAAATATGATTTTACTATTTGAATGTCTTTTATCTCTGAAAAAATAAGTTTTCTTTTTCTTAGAAGCGATTTTCGTGTAAAAACTTGATTTTTTAAATCAACTATGAATTCATTTTTTCCAACTAAACTAAAAAATGAAATAAAAGCTCCAATTAAAATAGAGTATATCAAGAATGAGAAACTAAAGTTTTTCCAATTTGCTATTTGTAGCATAATTATAATAAAGGAAGCTATAAATAAACTAAACAATAATTTATCTTTTTTTGATTGTGAATTACTAAAATGTATTATTTGTTTTTCATCATCAAAATCAAAACTCTTACTTTCCTTATAAAAGCTTTTAAACTCTTTTATACCTTTCATTATTATAGTAATTTTCAATTCACTTTTTCTCCATTTACATACGTATCTATTACTTTGGTTACTGGAACCTTAGATATATCCACAGTCATAATATCTTGATTCAGAATCACAAAATCGGCAGCTTTTCCAATTTCTATACTTCCTTTTTCATTTTCTTCAAAATTAGCATAAGCATTCCAAATTGTCATTCCTTTTAAGGTTTCTTCACGTGTTAATGCATTTTCCATTTGATATCCTTCTTTCGGATAGTTCTTCAAATCTTTACGAGCAACAGCTGCATAAAATGTTAAAAACGGATTTACTCTTTCTACAGGGTAATCAGTACCTAAAGCAACTTTCCCATATACATTTAATAATTTTTTAAACGCATATCCTCCTTTAATACGCTCTTTCCCTACTCTATCTTCAGCCCAATACATATCTGAAGTTGCGTGTGTTGGTTGAATAGACGGAATAATATTTTTAAACATATCAAAATCTTGTTCGTCTACAATTTGTGCGTGTTCTATACGCCAACGTCTGTCTTTTTGATTTTTTAATACTTTATGATAGGTTTTTAACATCAAATAATTTGCTGAATCTCCAATCGCATGTGTGTTCATTTGATAAGTAGAATTTGCTATTTGAGTTGCTATTTCTTCATAACGTTTTGGAGAAAAAATTAAAGCCCCAAAATGATTATGTCTATCACTATATGACTTTTTTAATGCTGCTCCTCTAGACCCTAATGCTCCATCCCCATATACTTTAAAAGAACGAACATGTAAACGGTCTGTTTTTATAATCCCTTTTTTAATATAGTAATCTAAATTAGGTTGTGTAGCCGAAACCATCGCATAAATTTTCATACTTAATTCACCTGCTTTTTGTAAACTATCTATTAACTCTATAACGGGCTTATCTAACCCAGCATCAGATACCGTTGTTAACCCATAAGAAAAATTGATCTTCTCAGCATCTTTTAATGCCTGAATTTGTTCTCTTCTTGTAGGTGCAGGTATTTTAACAAAGTCGGCTGCATTATCAATAAGTACTCCTGTTAACTTTCCTTCCTTTTTAATAAACTCTCCTCCTTCTGTTTTAGACGCAATTGTTATTCCTGAAATATCTATTGCTTTTTGATTTACCAAAACAGCATGACCATCTACACGTGTTATTGCTACTGGTGTGTTTGGAAAAACACTATCTAGTTTTTCTTTTGTAGGAAACTCTTTTACCTCCCAATCATTTTGATCCCAACCACGACCAGTTATAAAAGATGTTTTTTTCTCTTTCTGAAAAACCACTAATTTCTCTAGTACTTCTTTATAACTTTTAGTACCAACTAAGTCTACTTTTTGCTGCTGAATTCCTAAATTAAAAAAATGACAATGACCATCTATCAAACCTGGATATACAGGTTTTCCTTTAGCATTTATTATTTTTTCTGAACTGTATTTTTCTTTAATTTCTTTATTAGTTCCTACTGCTATAAATTTTCCGTCTTTAACAGCAAAACTTTCCGCAGATTCAAAATTATCATTTACAGTGTATACTTTTGCATTTGTAACTAGTACATCTACTTTTTCTTTTTTATTACACGATATTAGTAAAACAGTTACAACTATTAAATAAATTATTTTCTTCATGAGTTCATGTAAATTAAATAGGCAATAAATAAAAAAACGAATTGAATAGGCAATCTAATTATTGCCATTTTTTTAGACCCTATAGCTGGTCTTTCTCTAAATAAATCCCAAATATGTAATGGTAGAAATAGTAGCATTAAAATAAAAAAACTACTTGCTGCAATTTTCACAGTACTTGTAAGAAACAAGCCTATACCAATTGCTATTTCTATGACACCTACTACATAGTTAATCAATAACCTAGGCAATGGCTTTGGAATAAAACCATTAAACACTTTTGGTTTTACAAAATGCATTACTCCCATAAATGTGAACAATAAACCAAATGCAATTCTTATAATTAAAATAAAAACAGTCATAAATTAAGGTTTTACCTCATCTTTTGTGTATAAATAACGGTCCATTAAATACACTAAACTTGCCATAGAAGCACTTCCTAATTCTAGTTCTCTTTTATTCACCTTATCAAAAGTATCGGTTGAAGTATGGTGATAATCGAAATAACGTTGACTATCTGGTCGGTAGCCTACTAAAGTTACATGCTCATCTTTTAAAGGTGTTATATCAGCCCCACTTCCTCCTTTTAATAAATCGTGTAAACCATAAGGAGCCAATTGTTTTTTCCAGCTTGTTACCAACTTCGTGTTTTTTTCATTTGCATCTATAGAAAAACCTCTAGGTGTATGTCCGCCTGCATCGCTTTCTAAACCTGCTACATGAATCTCCTTATTTTGCTTTGCCAATCTTGCATATTCTTTTGCACCACGAGTCCCATTTTCTTCATTCATAAAAAACACAATACGAATGGTGTTTTTGGGTTTTATATTATTCTTTTTTAATAAATAAGCTACTTCTAAAGATTGAACAACACCAGTACCATCATCGTGCGCTCCTTCTCCTAAATCCCAAGAATCTAAATGCCCCCCTACTACAATAATTTTTTCAGGATTTTCACTTCCTTTTATCTCTCCTATTACATTGTGTGAAGGTGCATCTGGCAATGTTTCACAACTTTGTTTAAAATAAAACTGTAAGTTCGGGTTCGTTTTTAAATCATTACTTAAGTTTTCTGCTGCTCTACTACTAATCGCTGCTGCCGGAATGTATTGTTCTTTAGGAATTTCTCCGTATCCCATAGATCCGGTATGCGGATAATCATTAATTCCGTTTGTCATAGACCGTACTATAATTCCTTTTGCTCCAAATTGTCCTGAAACTCTAGCTCCAGAAAAACGTTGCCCAACACAACCTCCGTAAGCTCTGAATGTATTAATTAAAGTTTCATCGAAAGCTCCATTAAAAAACACAATTTTATCTTTTAATTTATTCCCTAAAGTTTCCGCTTCTTTTAAACTTTTAACTTCTATTACCTCCGCTGTAATTCCGTTGGTTGGAGTTGCTATTGAAAAACCTAATGCACAAATTGGCACCTGCTTTTTTTCTCCATTAACTGTATAATATGCTTCCTCTTTTTCTCCACGTACCCAATGCGGTACCATTACGGGTTGTAACCAAACAGAATCTAAACCTACATCTTTCATTAATTTTTCTCCCCATACAACTGCTTTTGCAGCTTCTGGAGAACCAGATAATCGTCCACCAATATTTTGCGTTAAATCTCGCAACCACTCATACGATTTCCCTTTAGTTAAAGCTGAATTAAATAAGTGCTTTATATTGGCACTATCTTTTTTTTCTTCTGAAGTTAATCCGTTTGTTATTGTTACTTGTTCTTTTTTATTTCCACAAGAAAATAAAAATACAGAACAACTTAAAAGCGTAAAAAATTTATTCATTTTAGATTTATAAAATTAGTAGTGCTTAAAATTACAATTTTTATTTTTCCTTTAAATGACTTTCCTCTTTTTACACAATTTTGTTTTTAATGTTTGATTTCTTTGAATTATTTCTTTTTTCAAACAAAAATCAGCTTATTTAATTTAAAATACAATTTGAGTTTTTAACTCAAAAAAAAGAATTTGTTTTGTACAAAAAAGCAAAAATTCACTATTATATACATATTTGACAAAAAGCTGCTAGGTATAAATAAAGTCGTTTTGACACATAATTTTATTATCTTTAACATAGAGATAAAAAGGAAGAAAAATTCCTTTTATCCAGGAGAATAATCGAATAAATGAGAACTTTACTCTCTATATAACTAGTTGGCAGCAAATACTGAAAAAAAACAATATGACATTAACAATTGGATTAATCATTGTGATTGTATTATTAATCGTTGTGATTTTAGTTACAAGTAATCAATGGAAAAAGTCAAAAACTAAACTCTCTAAAGAACTCAATCAAAAGAACAATTTACTTGACGAACAAATAGAGGAAACTGAAAAATTAAAATCAGACTTGGTTCGATTTGATGGAATTCTCTCAATTGAATCCGAAATAGAAAATAAAAATCAAGAATTAGTTCAGTTAGTGGAATCAAGGAATTTGGAACTTTCAGACTTGAAATCTGAAACTCAAGAATTAAACACAAAATTCATTGATGCAAAAGCCATATTCAAAGAATTAAAAAGAGAAATTAAAATTTATCAAAACGACCTTGAATTTATTGAATTAGGAATTTATGAACCTATATTTGATTTAGAAACTTCGGAAAAACATAAAGAACGAATAACTCAAATAGTTACTAGACAAAAACAACTTATAAAAGGAGGAAATGCTTGTATTTGCAATACCGAATGGACTGTTGGTAATAGCAGAAAGCAAGGTGAAATAATGACAAGAAGATATATTAATTTAACTTTAAGAGCATTTAATGGAGAATGTGACTCATTAATTTCAAAAGTTCGTTGGAATAATATTAAGCGTTTCGAAGAAAGAATCACAAAAGCCTTTAATGCAATTAATAAACTTGGAAAATCAAACAATACATTTCTTACAGATAAGTATCTAAAATTAAAACTTAATGAACTTCATTTAGTTTATGAATTAGCACATAAGAAATACCAAGAAAAAGAAGAAGCGAGAGAAATTAGAGCAGAACAACGAGAAGAAGAGAGAGCGCAACGTGAATTTGAAAAAGCAAGGAAAGATGCGGAATTGGAAGAAAAACGTTTCCAAAAAGCGTTAGAGCGTGCGAAAAAGGATTTAGGTTTAGTTAGCGGAGAAAAGTTGGACGAACTGAATTCTCAAATTGAACAACTGGAACAAAATTTAAAAGATGCCCACGAAGCAAAGGAAAGAGCCATTTCAAGAGCACAAGAAACTAAGTCAGGACACGTTTATATAATTTCTAATCTTGGTTCATTTGGAGAAAATGTATATAAAATTGGGATGACTAGAAGACTTGAACCAATGGATAGAGTAAAAGAATTAGGAGATGCTTCTGTTCCTTTTACATTTGACTTACACGCAATGATATTTTCAGAAAACGCACCAAAACTTGAAAACTTATTGCACAAAGAGTTTGACGATAGACGTATCAACAAAGTCAATTATAGAAAAGAGTATTTTAATGTAACTTTAGATGAGATTGAACAAGTAATTAAAGATAAGTACGAGAAAGAAGTTGACTTTATAAAAGTTTTGGAGGCTCAACAATTTAGAGAAACCCAATCGATAATAAAGCAAATTGAACAAGCAAATAATGAACAAGTTGAAAGCGAAATTGAAAAATATCCTGACAGTCTGTTCTAAAAAGTACTTGCTACAGTCGAGTAGATAAAGGGGAATCTCCCCCCTAAACCTCTCACAGAACCGTATCCCGTATCAAGTACGGAACAGGCTGTGAACCTCTCAATTCATAAGGCTCTTATTATGCAGTCAATTCCTTTAGGTTAACTGATAACCTAATGCCCTATGATAAAACAGGTTTGGATAATCTATAGTTATACCTCTTAGCCTTTTTCACTTCTATTAGTTTCTTTTTATCAGTATCTGCATTTTCTAGAACTAGAGAATATAGAGAGTATTCCGCTAGTGTATTTTCAATATAAGAAACATGTCGGTCAATCTTTTTTTGGTTGTAATTATTCTTTTTAGAATTTTGAGTTATCAGTTTAGTGCCATCTCCAGCTAATAATATCCCATCAATTAAATCTAAGTTCTTAGCAATGTTTACAGTTGCTTTAAAAACTTTTTTAATGGCTTTTGGGTTGTCTTTTCTGAAATTAGAAATAGTATTATGATCTGGAACAAGCCCTTTAATAAGCCAAATAAGCTCTATATTTCTCTTAGCTTCCTTTTCTAAACCCCGAGAAGAACGGATTTTATTAAGATACCCATAAATATAAAATTTTAATAAGTCTGCTGGGTTATATGGAGGTCTTCCGTTTTTATTGTTTCTAATATCATTGAATCCAAAATCAACTAAAGAAAGATACTTTACAAGGGAATCTATAAAGCGAACAGCGTTGTTTTCATCAATTAGTTGATCAATGGTTTGCAGAATCAAAACGGCTTGTTTTCTGTCAAATTCTTTGATCTAATTCATATATTAATATACGAATTTTTTATCGTTTTTTGATTAGACATCTAGATAGTTTTTAGACAGTCTGACGTTATAAGGTATTATAAACTGGGAAAAACATAGTGTGTAAATTTCACTGAAAAAGGGGGTGCTGTAAGAGCATATTACCTGTTAATTTTGCGAAATTGACCAAAGTTAATAATAAACTGATTTTTAAAAGATTTTAATAAAAATAGAACCATAATCAATGAACGAAAAACAATTAAAGAAAAAGGTAAATTTCTTAACGCTTTACACACTTGTAAGCAACTCAATATTCATAATATTAATTTTAACAGGATTTAAAAATTCTGATAAAAAAGAAAGCTTTGACGAATTAACCGTAAAACGCCTAAACATTGTGGATGAAACTGGCAAAAGTTTACGGATGGTTATCAGTAATGAATCCCGACAACATCCCGGTATAATAAACGGACAAAAACTCCCAGAAAGAGAAAGAGCATCTGGAATAATTTTTTTCAATTCGTCTGGAGATGAATGCGGCGGATTTATATACGACGGCAATGAAAAAAATGCTGGAATGGTACTCTCGGTAGACAAATTTAGGGACGACCAAATAATGCAACTTCAGTATATAGAAAACACCAAAAATCATAACAGAAAATATGGCTTGCAATTGTGGGATCACCCAAAAGAAAACACCTATAAAAAAAGGATAAGTGAGTTTGAAAGGATAGAAAAACTTAAAAATAGTTCTGAAAAAAAACAAGCCTATCGCAAAATGAAAATGGATAGTTTGCTTATGGAGGACAGGTTGTTCATTGGCAAAGGTTTTAATAAAGATGTAGGCCTATTTATAAAAGACAGAAACGGCAGACCAAGAATTAAAATATATGTAGACAACAACGATTATCCAAGGATAGAAATTTTAGACAAAGAAGGGAAAATTATCAAATAAAAAACATTTTACAGTCGAGTAGGTAAAGGGGAACTTCACCCCTAAACCTCTCACAGAACCGTATCTCGTGTCAAGTACGGAACAGGCTGTGAACCTCTCAATTCATAAGGCTCTTATTATTCAGTCAATCCCTTTAGGTTAACTTATAACCTAATACCCAATGATAAAACAGGTTTGGATAATCTCTAGTTATACGTCTTAGCCATTTTCACTTCTATTAGTTTATTTTTATCAGTATCTGCATTTTCTAGAACTAGAGAATATAGAGAGTATTCCGCTAGTTTATTTTCAATATAAGAAACATGTCAGTCAATCTTTTTTTGGTTGTAATTATTCTTTTTAGAATTTTGAGCTATCAGTTTAGTGCCATCTCCAGCTAATAATATTCCGCCAATTAAATCTAAGTTCTTAGCAATGTTTACAGTTGCTTTAAAAACTTTTTTAATGGCTTTTGGGTTGTCTTTTCTGAAATTAGAGTTTATTTCCTAGAAACTTGTAAATACTATTACCTACTCGTTTTGCGGATTTATTACTCTTTACATAAATACTAAAATAATCCGCGTAGCGAACATAACGATGTCCTCGACTTTCTAATTCTTTATCCAACTCATTGAGAAGAATATTAACAAAAACCAACACAAAACATATTTAGACACCTCATTAGTAAAAAGATGGTTACATTCTAAAATAGGACAAAATTTTGATGAAATTTATTCGGAATTTTTAACTCGAGTACAACCTAAATATTTAGAAGAATATCGAGGCTCTATTTATTGGTATGTTGAAAAGAAAGAAAATATTGAGATTAAAGACAATGGAGAAGCTTGAGGCAAATGGCATGGGCAAAATATGAAACTTCCATACTCTATACAAATAACTTTTTATATAGATCCGACAACAAATAAATTAATCAGAATCAAATAAAAATGGGTATTTTTCCCCTAATTATTTTCAATCTCCTTTTTCTATTTATTCATATTTTTAATTCTGTAAATAATTAGATTCCTTTGGTTTGGAAGAACATCTTTTAGATGCAAAAAATTTAAACTCCCTAAAAGGGAGTTTTTTATTTGAAGAATTACATTTTAATATCAATTTTTGATAGTTTTTAGAACTCTAATAAGAGTATGTTTGCAGCTTAATAATTACAAGTAAAAGATCTATTCTGTATCGATAAATACATTTAACATTTTAGTATGTTAAATTCTTGAAAAGAAGTATTCTGAGGGGGATACTTCTTTTTCTTTTTAATATTTTTTCAAAAACCTACTTTTTAAAATGTAGATTTCAGCTTCAATATTTTCATATAAAAAAGCATATTAAAGCAAAATAATATAAATTTTAAGTCAATTACTCTTATTGATTCTAATCATGTTTATTTTTTTTGTTAAAATTATTTAAAAATTAGCTCATATTATAAAAAATTAACTATATTTACAGTCTAAAGTCTTAGAGACGTCTAAGCACTTTTTCTTTTTCATAGCAATTTTCCCACTCAATTTTTTGAGTGGGTTTTTTTTTTATATTAAAAATAAGCGTTTTTTATCTTCATCAAATTTTATTAACTAATCAAACAAGTAAAATCATATTTTACACTTACCTAAAAGGTACACCCTCAACTAGCGGTTTAAATCGAAAAACATAAAAAGGGCGTGTCGCTTTACTCTTTCCATCATTAAAAACAGCTCCTAAATGAACTTGTGCTGCAGAAACATACATATATCCATCTACATCATTATAGCTAACTCCATCTGGCCATTTTAAATTTTTATTTTTCAAAACTGTACTTACTTTTCTATCTTTAGCACCAACAACTACTACACTTTCCGTTTCTAAAGCAGTTAAATATAAATTTCCTTCTTTATCAATACTCATTCCTCCATTATTTGGCTTCTCTGAATACGTTTCAATAGATGAATCTAAATCTGTTTCCGAAAGATTTTCATTTAATAAATTTTCTATTTTAACACGATAGATATGAACTCCATTTAAAGGTCCATAATACAACCATTCAAAATTAACATCTGCTGTAATACCATCATTACCTACTAATAAAGGAGCCCCTCCTACAGATAAGGTTTTCCCATTAATAATTGTTGGTTTTTTAGAATCGGGTAACGTAGTACGAGTTCCTTCTAAAATACGTCGTGTTTTTCCTGATTTCATATCAACTATTATAAAAGCTGCCTTACTTCCATCTCCACCATTCCCAATTCCTTCATCTGCAATAATAAAGACACCATGTTTTGTATCTACCACCATATCATTTGGTTGTGATGTAGTTACTATAGCTGTTTTTGGTAAATAATAAATTCTTTCTAATGAATTTGACTTCATATTCCAACCCACAATTTTAGGAGTTATTTCATTACGCATTCCCATATCAATCATCCAAACAACTCCATTTTTATCATTACGAATCCCTAATACATTACTCAAATAATGATCATTCGTTTTACGAGGTGTATTCCATGATTTATTTGGAAATGGTTTATGTGTTTTCGCTTTTTTATCATAAATCATCACCCTGTTTTTTGGCTGAAAAAAAGGATGGTGACTATATACTAAATTACCATTTGGAGTAAACGTAATATTCCCTACTGCTTCATCAGTAGTCATAAAAACCTCTCCGTTATTTTGTGCATTACCTTCCATAGTTATAAGATTTAAGATAATTACTACTATATATTTTTTCATTCTTTATAATTATTTAAAAAGACAATTAATTTTATAATTCGAACATTGATTTAGGTATAACATGAAACCCAGAATCAACAACTACACTTTCTATATGCTCAACTGAAACTAACGAGCTTGTATACACCGTTATTTCTCTTGGAAAAATTTCTATATTTATCGTAACATTTTTAACCCCTACTACCTCAGATATTACTTTTTTAATCTTCTCTAAATGTAATTGTTCTGTTGCATTCGTTTCAAAAATTTTCCCGTGATTGCCAGGTATTACATTCTCTGATAATAAACTCATTTTAATTATTTTTAATTATGATTTCTTAATGTTCAATCTCTGCTACAACATAAACTAAAACTGGTGCATCTAAAGGTGTTTGATAAATACCTAATGCAGAACGTGTATGAAAACCTCTTTCTCCAAATACTTGATTAAAAACATCTGATGCTCCATTTAAAATATCTGAATGATCTTTAAAACCATCAGCAGCTTGAATATGACAATCTATTCTAATTATTTTTTTTACTTTATCTAAGTTTTTGGTAGCCTCCTTTAATTGTGCAATAGCATTAATAGCACAAATACGAGCACAGTCATAACCTTCTTTCATATTTAAATCACTACCAATACGTCCTTCGTAAGCAAGTTTACCATACACCCCGTTTTTCCATGGTAATTGCCCTGAGGTATATACCATATTATTTGAATTTACCCAAGAAGCATAATTACCAACACCTTTAGGAGCTTCTGGTATTTCAATATTTAACTGCTCTAGTTTTTGTTCTATAGTCATTCTAAATTTTATTTAAATTCTACTGTACTAAAAATTAATATTGTATTTCCTATGTTAGTTAAATCATGAATAAAAAAATGATCTTCATCTAAATCGGTATAACACTTAGTATCTCCAATTTTATATTCACTTTCTATTACCGAACCATTATTAAAATATGATCTTGCTTTGCCTTTACTTAAAGCTGTCCAAAAATATTTTTTGTTATGACAGTGAAAAGGGAGCCTTTTCCCTGGCTTCAAATGAATACTCCATACTTTTATTTTTTCATTTTCAAAAACTAATTTCTCGCCAACAACTTTATTAAAGAGCCCTGTTTTTAATTCTTCTTTTAACTCTAAACTCCAATACTCCCAATGATTTTCTTTATTTATAATTCTATTTTTCATTCTTATAACCTGAAAATTTATTTTAAAATATTATCACCAGAAATAAAACCCAGGCAATATAGGTTTGAAATTCACTCTTGCTTTATGAATAAATTTAACTGACTCTTTTTTAAGTCTTTCTAATAAAATTTTGTAGTAGATGTAAGTTTAATTATTACTACATCCTATAATTCTAATTCACCTGAGAAGTGATTATTATTTTTTTGAGATTATTTACAACCATTGGTTTTTAGTCAACCATTCTTTCGTAACAACATCAATATCTTGCCCTTCTCTGCTTACTTTGTAATCTAACTCAGCTATTACATCATTTCCAAAACGTAAACTATCTAACTTTTCTAATTGTGCCGAAGTAAACAAGTCTTTTTTATCATCTCTTATTAATAAAACAGCTTTATCAACAACACCTAACAACCCTTTGGGATCTTTAATTTCGCGAATTGTATATTTTGAATGTAAAAATTGAGGCTTCCATAACGGAACAACAATCCATTCCTTCTTTGCTACTGCATTTTCAAATGCAGAAAAACAATCTTCTTCTGTACCTGTATGAAAAGAATATCCTTTTTTACCAAGGCCATAATCTTCAATCATTTTAGCTGAAAATCGACTAATACCTGCACCTAGATTAATTCCTTGAATTTTTTTAGTCATTTTTTCTAAAACCTCTACTTTTAATAAATCTGAAACTTCTGAAACCGATGTTTCTGGTACATAATCAGGAACTCCCCATAGTGCATAGGGCTCGTAATGTAATCCTAAAATTGTAAGAGGTACTGTTTTCTGAACTTCTGCCCTATATCCTCCATGACTGGATGGCAACCAAGCGGAAGTTAATAAACCTGTTATTCCTTCCTTTAAGTTTTCAAAATTTTTCTCATGGTGCTCATAAATACGATCTATTTCAAACTCCATACTCTTTAACACATTAGCCACCAAAGACGCTGCTATGCGATGAAAAGATAAATCTGTAACACCAATAGTTATTATTTGCTTCATATTATTATATTACTTAAAAAAAAACAAAAACACACTCTAAAATTAGAGTGTGTTTTTTATCTTAAACTATGTTAGTCATTTCATGTAGCACAAACTCTTCAACAGCTCCATCTGTTACTTTCAAATATTCCTTTAAATGATCGTTCTCCATATGAATTTGCCACAATTCACGACTTTCCCAATTTTCATGAAATAAAAATAAGTTTGGGTTCTCATTATCTTGATGTAAATCATAATTAATACATCCTTTTTCTGCTTTTGTAATAGAAATTAGTTTTAATAATTCAGCTTTTACAAATTCTCTTTTTTCTTCCTTTGCTAAAATTGTAGCTACAATTGTTAATTTACTCATTTGTTGTATTTTTTATTAGCTTATATAAACTTGTTTACTTTACTAACGGAGTTTTAATAATTAAATAAGGAGCTTTACTTACATCATTTCCTTTATTAAGTGCAGCTGTTCTGTTTAACTGATCTACTGTACTATATACATCTCCTTTAAAAACATAAGGTCCATCTGGCCAAGATTGGCCTTCTGGTAATTTTGCGATGTTCTTAAATCCGTTTTTATTAGAAACTCCTAATGCACTTTCTTCGATATTTGTCACATATACATTCTCGTTTCCATCTACAGCAATACCATCACAATATGATTTTTTACCCCATTTTTTAATACTCGTAATTAATTTTTCATTATCATTAAAACTGGCAGCAGGCACTCTATATAAAGTTCTCCCATGTAGTGCTCCAAAATAAACATATTCAAAAGCAGGATCTATACCTATCGGATTTAAAGCAAATCCGCCTTCCATTTCAGGCATCATTGAATGATGACTTTGAGCCATTCTTTGTGATTTTCCTGTAGCGATATCTGTAACAATAAAAGCTGGTTCTGGAGCACTTTTCAAATCTCCTTGAGTCATATCTGCAATAATTAAACGATTACGCTTTTCATCAATAATAAAATCTTGTAAGAAACTAGCAGGTTTTAATACACCTGCAGGAAGATCTATTGTTTTTATTAATTTATTCGTTTTCGTATTCCAGCCAAAATACTTTTTCGCTACCATATCCAACATCCAAAGATTATCATCTTTATCAGCTCTAATACCAATAACACCTTTCATTATAGAGTTTGCCCCTTTTGCATATTCAGCATTTAGATAAGGAACACTTGTATTATCTTCTAGGTTTACTAAATGCACCTTAATATCTGGGGAAACTAATGGGTTCATAGTAGTAAATATTTTACCATCACTGGTAATCGCCATATTTCCTGGGCGCACTTTTGCACTTGTAAACACAGTAGTTGCAGTTGGTATTTTTACCTCTTCTTTTTTAACAACTGTTGTTTCTTGAGTATTTCCTTTTGAAGTTTCATCTTTTTTAGATTTATCTCCACAAGATGTTAAAGTCAACACCAATATGAACATAATTGACTTAATTAATATTTTTTTCATCCTATTATATTTTAATAATAGTACAAAAGTAAACCAAGAACAAATAGTATTTTAGATTAAAAACAAGTCAAAAATGATCATTTTTAAGGTTTTTTCAATTCAAAAACTGATCTATTTAACTATTACGGTATGCAAGTGGAGTTTTACCTTGATACTTTCTAAAAAACTTAACAAAATTAGTCGTCTCTGAATAGCCCATTCTTTCTGCAACTTCAGAGATAGAAACTGTAGAGTTTTTTAATAAGGCTTTAGCTTGTAAAACTTTATAATCGATTACTACTTTTTTAGCAGATTGACCTGTTACTTTTTTTACACACTCTGATAAATAAGCAGATGTTATGTTAAGTTTTTTTGCATATTCTGAAAGTGAGCGTTGCGATTGTATTTCTTTTAAAATAAGATCTTCAAAATTATGTGTAATCTCTTCTGCTCTACTTAATTTAACCACCTCACTCATATCACTACGCATTCTTTTTATCCTATGTAATAAAATAAGTAATTGAGAGTGAATAATTTCTAAACTATAAGCCTCATTATTTACATGTTCTGCATAAATTTTTTCTAACAAAGTGTTAATTTCTAAAAAATATTTTTCACTTAATCTATAATAGGGTAAAGCGTTTAATTTAAAAAAAGGGAATTTTTGTATCACATCAAACCTGTGCATCGATGGTTTAAAAAAATTAGAAGTAAAGAAAACTCCAAACCCTTCTCTACCCACACTCTTTTCTCCTTCAATACTAAATATTTGCATTGGTGAGTTAAAGTTTATACTCTCATCTAAATTAGAAAAATAAGTATAGCCTATTCTTCTAGCTGTAACATTTTTAACATGAAAATTAATAGAAAAAAAACGTTTTCGGTGTGGTTCAAAAATTTCATTTTCTACATGTGATAATTCATTGTATTTATAAATATGGAAATCTGAACTAATTGAACTTTTAGTTACATTTAAATCATCTAATAATTCCTGTATAGTATTGTATATTTTCATTTGATTGTTGAACAAGATAAAAAAACTCTACAGTTCAAAAAAAAATAAAACCAATATTAAATAGTATAAGAATCTTATTAGATAGCTTAATGTTTAAATCGTTTTGTAAAAGATTTTAAATTTTAAACTAACTACAAATATTGTTTAGATACATATGATTCGTTTATTTACAGAATTTCACCTTTCAAAGAACAATTATTTCATTTTATCGATTCTATTTGTTCTTTCAACTAACCTTAGCCTAAAATACTTGACTGTTTTATTACTTTTAAACTATAAATGAAACATAAAGTAAATTTCGCCAAATAGATAGGAATCTCTAAAAAGAAACATTTATACAAAAAAATCCCACTAATAATTAAAGTATTTAACTTAATAACAGAAAATACACTTGGATTATAAGTGCCATTAAAGAGTAAGAATTATGAGGATATTCTTGCTCTTTAATTTTTTTAATAAATAATTAAAATGAACTCTTAAAATCCATCTCCTGGCGGTGTTGCATCATCCATTACATGTTTAATTATTTTCTTTTTCTTCTTTCTAATCTCTTCATTTATAATTTTCCGAGTCTTTATTTCATTTAATTTTTCAGGAACTGTATCTAATAAAGGTACAACTATAACATCTTCTTTTGTTTTTCCTTCATTCATAATACTCACTTCTTGTCTAGAAAACAAAAAATTAATTTCATCCAATTCTTTTATCCACTTTCCTTTTAATTTTTTTCGATATAGTGAATCAAATAATTGTTTTTCCTTTCTTAGTTTATACACCCTTTTTATATCTATTATCCAATCATTTTCAATCATATATGATTTTTCTATAACATCAAGACCTAAAAGTACTTCATCTACATCTTTCTTTTTCATTAATTCTAAAACTAATTTTGCTCTTTCCCTATATATAGACTCCTTAGAAACTTTTCTATTTAAAATTGATTCTGGTTGGCGAAGAATGACAAAAACAAAAAAACTACCCAAAAAAGCTACTCCTATTTTTACAACATCTAACCAAAACCTTTTATTGGTAACCTTAATATCATTTTCTATTTTTTTAATCTCAATTTCATTTTTTTCCACCTTAATATATTTTGATTGAATTATTAATTCCTAGAAATATTCAATTAGTATACTTTCTCTTTAAATAAAAAATCACCCTCCAATAGTAATCATACTACGATTATTATGATTCATTAAATCTTCAAAATCTTCTAAACTATTCATACCAGAACGGACTGCCTTCTTTTTTGTAATCGCTTCTTTAATTATTGGTTCTATAGATCTTCCTTGTCTATAAGTAGTTAATATATCTGTTTCTGAAGTTGAAAACAGACAATTTTTAAGCTTTCCGTTTGCAGTTAATCGAATACGGTTACACACATCGCAAAAAGGATTTGTTACTGAAGAAATAATCCCAAAACTTCCTTCATATCCTTCTATTTTATAATTTCTTGCTGTAAAGTTATCTTCGTTTGCTAATGGTATTAATACATCTGAAGAATACTGCTTCTTTACTTCATTCAACAACTCCTCATAACTTACCAACTTAGATTTATCCCAGCTATTACCATCAAAAGGCATAAATTCTATAAATCGAACAGATATCGACTTATGTTTTGTAAACTCTATAAAATCAATTATTTCTGTATCATTAAAACCTTTTAATAATACTACATTTAATTTTACATTAAAACCTTCTTCTAAAAGTAATTCAAT
>CAKZVD010000104.1 GCA_937922085.1 uncultured Tenacibaculum sp.
GAAAAAAATCAGAGGAAAACCACAAACAAAAATAGACTTTAAACAAGACTTATTTTCTGTGAAAACTTAAAAAAAACACCTGTTTACAATAGGTAACAACCTAAATATAGGAGATCTTTAAAACTTTCGGACGGCAGTGGTGAAAAAAGTACAAAGTACGTTATTATAATAATAACTTTATAATTTATTAAATATATAAAATGAAAAAAATAATCCCCACATTATTACTCTCTTTTATTTACTTTACTTCTTGTAGTAAAGATAATATTACAGATTTCACTAAAGAACAAATAGAAGATACTACCCCAGAAGAACCTGAAAACACTATTAAAACTCCTTGTGATTTTAATATGTCTGAGATCAAAAAAGGTGAGACTATAACCATCAATTGTCTTTTAGATTTAAAAGGAAAAACAGTCATTTTACCTGAAGATGTGACAATTAATTTTAATAAAGGTGATATTATAAATGGTACATTAAACTTTACTGGTAATGGTAAAATAGATGGAAGGCTTTTAAACTCTTCTATTATAGTAAAGGGTAATGTAAAATTAATAGATCCATCGTTTTATTTTTATGCAGTTAGATGGAATATAAAAGAAGGAAAAGTAGAAAAAAATGTTGCCTTACAAAACAATACTTTATTAGAAAAAACAATCTTCTTTGTAAAAAAACTAGGAGCAACTAAATTCACTATCAACAAATTAGATGCTTATTTTGAAGTAAACACAGTTACTAGCACAACTAGTGATCAAAATTTTTACCCATCTAGAGAAGGGATCAATATTCCTTCAAATATGCATCTTGAAATGACTGAAAACACAATTCTTAGGGTATTTCCTACTTCAGGTGAAAGATCAGGCTCTCTACTTTCTATTCTTAATGCTACTGATATAAAAATAAATGGAGGTACTTTATATGGAGATAGAGAATTAAGAGATAATTCTACATCTATTAACAAAAACGGAGGAAGTAATTTATTAAATATACGATCTGGTAAAAACATTATTATAGATGGTGTAAAATTAACAAAGGGTTCTATTGGTGGCTTAAATATAAACTCTCTAGGGTTCACTTTTAATTCAGATTATATTCCTTCTAATAATATTACTGTTAAGAATTGTACTTTCGAAAAACTTAGAAGAATGAGTTTTGTAATTACCGATGGTTATAACATACTTGTAGAGGGGAATAAATTTATAGATTCCTCTACCAAAGTAGGTAATTCCGATGGTGGTGAAGTTGGCTTTGCCTTAAACATAGAACCTGTAAGAACAAGAGATCCTAATACAAATGAGTTTATTTGGCACCAAAGAGTACAAGATGTAACTATTAGAAATAATACTGAAACAGGCAGTAGAATTGGTTCTTTTAATGTTTTTTTAGGAGAACGAATTACCATTGAAAATAATACTGTAGAATCTAGAATAGCTTGGAGTTTAGCTTATAAAACAAAAATTAAAAACAACACATTTATCGCTTCAGAAAGAACTAAAGACTCACCTGCACTAAGTATTGGTGTTGAAAGCGAAACAGTAGCCGAAAATGAAGTGTCTGGAAATAAAATATCTGGATATAGCTTAGGTATAGCAACTTACTATGGAGGGGTTAAAATTTTTGACAATGAATTTAAGAACAATAATACCGCCATCTTCATAAAAGAAAACATAAAAGAAACTGAAATTTATAATAATACAATAACTAGCACTGACAGAGCAAGAGGAATTACATTACACTTAACTTATGCTGATAAATTAAAAATTTATAATAATATTATTAGTGTAGATGCTATTCATATTCTTACTACGGCCCTCAATCAAGAACAAAATCATAAAGATTATACTATTTCTATAGAAAAAAACACATTCAATGGTCTTCAATCTTCAACTACTTTTGGAAGAAGTAATGGAATAAAATTATCAGATAATACTATAGAAGGAAAGATTCAAATTTCTAACTCATCAAATATAGATATAGTTTCAAATAAAATTACTACAAATGAAGGTAATGGCATTTCTGTAAGTGATAGAGTCTCTAAAATAAATATTTTAAATAACGACATCAATTTTTCTGAACAAGGGCGCTATAAATGCATAAACATTGATGACGTTAATAATATTAATGAAGTTACTATTACTAATAATGTTTGCAAGGAAATTTAAATTTTACTAATCTCTTTAAAGCATTATTAAAAAAAATATTAATACCCTATTTATATTTTTACTCACTATTTTTATAACCTCATGTAGTAAAGATACTATTGAAGGAACTGTAACTGAAGGTATAGAAGCTGAAGAACCTGAAAACACAGCAATAACGCCTTGTGCTTTTGATTTATCTAATATAAAAGAAGGTGAAACTATTACCATCAATTGTCTTTTAGATTTAAAAGGAGAAGAAATCAACATTCCTAAAAATGTTACAATTAATTTTAATAAAGGTGATATTATAAATGGTACATTAAACTTTACTGGTAATGGTAAAATGGATGGTCGTTTATTAAATTCATCTTTAATAATTAAAGGATCTTCAAAACTAATATCTACAACCTTTCATTTCTTTCCTTCACGATGGGGAATTACAGAAGGGAAAACAACAAAAGAAATAGCTTTACTCAATAGAAAAAACATCAACAAAGCTATAGAAACGATTGAAAGATTAAAAGGAAGTGTTTTTACAATAGGTAAAATGGATGCCTATTTTAATGTTGAAGCTAATAAAATAAACAGGAAATATCATTCCGATAGATCTATAAGAGTTCCCTCGAATTTTCATTTAAAAATGAGTGATAACACCTTTTTAAGAGTACAGCCTACTCATTTCCCTTCTTATTCTTTAATTACAACATTTGTAAAAGACAATATAACAATATCTGGTGGTAATTTAATAGGAGATCGTTGGGAGCATGACTATACTCCTATCAATGATATTGCTGGTGTTAATAGAGATGATCATGGTTATGGGTTTTTAATTTACGTTATAGGATCTCATAATACAACTATAGATAATGTAAACATATCTGACGCTGTTGGCGATGGAATTATTGTTCATGCAGAAACAATAAGAAATCCTAATGGAGAATTAAAAGCCGGTACTAGAACTAGTGAAAAAACAATTATTAAAAACTGTTTAATTACTGAATGCAGACGTAATAATATAGCTGTTATTGATGCTAAAGGTGTAATTATTGATGATTGTGATATTTTAAATACAGGAAAAGGCGAACAAGCTTTTGATAGTGCTGGAAATAAAATTTTCAGCAGTTCTGGAACAGCTCCTAGGTACGGAATTGACCTTGAAGCTTTAAGGTATATAAATAATGATAGTACAATTAATGAAATTAATAAAATTGAAGATGTTATCATAAAAAATAGTAGATTTAAAGGGAATGCTGCTGGAGATATTGACATATACACTGTTTCTAAAGTTATTATTGAAAATAATTTCTTTGATAAATGGGTAGCCAATTTTGCATCTAACGATGTTATCATTAGAGACAATATCTTCGAATCTCGTAATCCTGAAATTTCATTTGGTATAAACATACAATCTTTTATAAGAAATGGTACCGAATTTAATTTTAATTACACCATCACCAACAACACTATTACTGGTTATAGAGACGGTATTAAGCTAGCAGGAATTAATCAAACTGTTAATGGTAATAAAATAAATAATTGTGTTACTGGCCTTCAGTTAAATAATTTATCAGACAGTAAAATATTTGATAACAGATACACTAGTAATCTTAATGTGAGTTATGGAATTAATCCTTTTCCAAACTCTATCATCAACAATGTTACTCTTACAAATGAATATATTAATGTTACTAACAGACCTTTAAATTTTAGAGGAGTTAACAAAAATGCTACGGTACCTGACAATCAATTAACAATAAATAATTGTGAACTACATACCAACTCTAAAAATTTCAAACTACATATTAAAGATTCCAAAAACATTACAATAAAAAATACCAAAACAAATACAAGTTTTGAAATTATTAACTCAGTTAATATTATTGAACGAGATAACACTATTATTAATTAACTCTCATTTAAAAACTAAAAATGAAAACTTCAACAAATCATTTTTTAATATTTTTATTTATACTTTTTATAACATCATGTAGTAAAGACACAATTGAAGGACCTACTACAGATGAATCAGGAAATTCAAATACAGGAAACACAATCACAACCCCGTGTGAATTCAATCTATCTGATGTAAAAGAAGGAGAAACTATTACTATTAATTGTACTTTAGATTTAAAAGGAAAAACAATTAATTTACCCAAAAACGTAACAATTGTATTTAATAAAGGAGCTCTTAAAAATGGTACATTAAATTTTACTGATACAGGCATAATTGATGGTGAACTTCTAAACGTTACATTAACCATAAAAGGTGATGTAAAACTTAGCAAAAATGAATTTGAATTCACTCCGAATAAATGGGATATTATTGAAGGAAAAGTGAATGACAAAGTAGCACAAGAAAACACAAATAAATTTGAAGCTTTATTATTAGAGATAAAAAAACTAAACGGTAATGTTTTTAAAACAGATCTATTAGATGCATACTTTAAGGTAGATGGTTTGTTAGTTGATGCAGTTCCTGCAATACATGCTATAAATATTCCTTCTGATTTTCATTTATCTATGACAGATAACACGCATATTCGTATGCAACCCAATGGTCACTTCAGACCTACTTTACTAGCTATTTATGACGCTAAAAACATAATAATATCTGGAGGAAACTTACATGGAGATAGAGATACTCATAACTACAATTCTAATTTTGTAGATTCTGACGGAGCTACTGGTCCTACTCACGAATGGGGACATACTATGGAAATTAAAGGTGGTCAAAACATTACTATTGATGGAGTAACTTTTAACGATCCTACAGGAGATGGAGTAAATATTAGTGGTATTTATCATTATTTTGACACAAATCATATAAAATCAGAAAACATTGTTCTAAAAAACAATACTTTTAAAAGAGCAAGAAGAACCAACTTAGTAATTACAAGTGGTGAAGAAATTTATATAGAAAACAATGAGTTTATTGATGGCGGTATCGATACTCAAACATCTAAAGCTACCGCTCCTTCTTCTAATATTAATTTAGAACCTTCTCGTTTTAGAGATGCTAGTACCAATGAACTAATTGAATATGAAAGAGTAAGTCATATATACATTAGAAATAATAAACAAATAGTAAATGATATAGTTAGCAATCCTAATGCTGGAGATTTTCAGCTTTCTCATGGTAATGGGCCTATTATTGTTGAAGACAATGAAATGATAAATACGAGTGTTTCTTTTACCACTACAGATGGTGTTATTATAAGAAGAAATAAAATTACTCAAGGATCTATTACTGCTGGAAGTACCGATAATTTTGATCGTACCGACTTTGTTTTTGGTAACGAAGTGTATGAAAACACTATAATTACAGATAAAACAGCATTAATTGTTGCCGGTAATGGTGTTATTATTAAAAACAACACATTACAAGGAGCTGCAGCAATAGATATCGGTCCTGGTGCCACAGATAAAACTAAAGGTACCTCAAACGCTATTATAGAAAAAAACACCCTAAAAGCAAGTAATGTGGGTATACGAACTATAAATACCATGAAAAATGTAAACATAAATAACAATACTATAGAAATGCTGGAAGGTGCTAACTTTGCTCTAGTTATTGCTAACGAATGGAATTCAACAACCGAAGAATCAAATTTTATTATCAAAAACAACACTATAACTGGCGTAAAAACAGCCTCTGAAACTGGAGCTCCACCTTGTTTAATAGGAGCTAATTATGTTACAATTACTGAAAATAATTTTGGAGATGTTCAAATAAATGGAGGGAGTAATATTAACCTAACAAAAAATGATATAGATGCAAACATTGGTGCCAGTGGTATTGCTTTTTCTAAAGATGCTCCTAATAGTATTTTTTCTAATAATAATAATAATATTACCACCTACCCTTCTAAAACTCCATTAAGCATAAAGTGTATTGAAACTAAAAACGGAATTACTTTGTCTAATTCTGTCATAACAACACCCAATAATTGTATCGAAAAATAAAAAACATCTAGTAAAAGGTGTTTTTATTTTTTATTAACTCTAAAAAAACAAGTTATACTCTGATATTATTTTAAATATTTGTAATATCATCTTTATTTTTTCTAATAAATACAAAGTAAGTATTTTTGCGAAACGATGAAGAAAATAACTAGCTACCAAAATCCGTATATTAAAGAACTTTTAAAGCTTCAAGATAAATCTAGAGCTCGTAAAAAACAAGGTCTTTTCTTAATAGAAGGTAAAAGAGAAATCTCTTTAGCTATAGAAGGTGAATATGATATAGAAACTTATATAGTAGCTCCTGAAATTTTTTCTAATAACGAAGAACAACTTCTTGATTTTACAAAAAGTAATAATTGTATAGAAATTAGTAATGATATTTATCAAAAATTAGCTTATAGAAATTCAACTGAAGGAATTATTGCAGTTGTAAAAGCAAAAACTTTTTCTTTAGATGATTTAAAATTCACATCTAAAAGCCCTTTAATTATGGTTATGGAGGGAGTGGAAAAACCGGGTAATATTGGTGCCATTTTACGTACAGCAGATGCTGCTAAAATAGATGCTGTTATTATTGCAAATCCCAAAACAGACCTATACAACCCTAACATTATTAGATCTAGTGTGGGATGCATATTTACCAATCAGGTTGCTACAGGAACTACTGAAGAAGTGATTTCTTTTTTAAAAAAGAAAAACATTAATATCTATAGTACTACACTTCAAAATTCTAATAAATATTACGAAGAAAATTATACTAAACCTAGTGCTATTGTCGTTGGTACAGAAGCAACAGGTTTAACTGAGCAATGGAGAACACAAGCTACTCAAAACATAAACATACCTATGGAAGGAGTTATTGACTCTATGAATGTGTCTGTTGCAGCAGCAATTGTCCTTTTTGAAGCCAAAAGACAACGAATAAATAAACCAATAAATTAATAACTATAATGAAATTACAAAAATCCCTAAAAACATTTTCTTTATTAGCTTTCTCTTTATTAGCTTTTTCTTGTTCCGATTCAGAAACCGTACAAGATGAAGACAAAGGAGACAATGGAAATAGTGGCGGAAACCCAACTAATGAAACCTGTAACACTCCTGAAAACTATATCTTTAATGAAAAAGATGGTTTTATGAAAGTAGAATTTGAAAACGCAGTTTTCCCTTCTGAATGGAAATTAAAAACAAAAAACACTGCTTCTGGTAAAGGTTATGGAGTATGGACAGGTTCTCAATCATTAGGAAAACCAGCTAATGGTTTAATTGAATTTAAACTTGATGTAAAAACAAGTGGAGTATACCGTTTTTTATGGAACACTGCTGTTACTGAAGGTAATAATGGATCTGACCATAATGATAGTTGGTTAAAATTTCCAGATGCATCTGATTTTTATGGAGAAAAAGATGGAAGCAAAATTTATCCTAAAGATACTGGTAAAACTCCAAACCCTAGAGGAGCATCTGCAGATGGTTGGTTTAAAGTATACAGAAGCGGTAGTGATTTAGATTTTAAATGGCAAGCTGCAACTTCTGATCATGATTCTCATAAAGTTTATGTTGAATTTAATACCCCTGGTATTTATACAATGCAAGTATCTGCAAGATCAACAGGTCATGCTATAGATCAATTTATCTTATTTCAAGAAACAAAATACACACAAAAAGAAGCTATTGAAAAAACTACTTTTAGTGATATAAAATGTAAATAGTAAAAATTACATCATAAAATTAACAAGGAGCTTTTAGCTCCTTGTTTTTGTTTAAGGCAATATTCAATCAAGATAAAAAACTAGTACCTTAACTATCAAGAAGCAAACACTAAATTAATATCTATATTTAAACATAAAATTAAAGATTGAATCTAATCTTATATTTAAAATGATTATACATTACCTCTTTAATTTTTGTCTTACTCGTAAAAACTTGTTCAATACAAATCTTTATAGTACTTTCACTTTAATAACCCTGGTTATATAACCTTAATCCTCATACATGAAGTACAGTGCAACTATAGAAGAAGAGAATAAGGAAATAGCAAATCGATACAAAGATTTACTAAAAGGTACTTATCAAACATTATCAGAGAATGATAAAAAATTAATTCGTAAAGCTTTTGAAGTTGCGGTAGAAGCACACTCTAAACAAAGAAGAAAATCTGGAGAACCCTATATATTTCATCCTATAGCTGTAGCTAAAATAGTTGCTTACGAAATTGGTTTAGGCGCCACCTCTATAGCCGCTGCACTTTTACATGATGTTGTAGAAGACACTCATTATACCGTAGAAGATATGGAGCAGTTGTTTGGTGAGACTGTTGCTCGTATTGTAAGTGGATTAACCAAAATATCTCGTTTAAAACAAGATCAAGATTACTCTATTCAAGCAGAGAATTTTCGAAAAATGCTACTTACTTTACATGATGATGTTCGTGTAATTTTAATTAAGATAGCCGATAGATTGCACAATATGCAAACTATGGATGCTATGCCTCTTCACAAACAAGTAAAAATAGCTTCAGAGACTCTTTATATCTACGCTCCCCTAGCCCATCGTTTAGGTTTATACAATATAAAAACTGAGTTAGAAGATTTAGGTTTAAAATATACCGAACCTGAAGTATATAATGATATTCTTCTAAAAATTAAACAAAGTAAAGAAGAACAACAAAAATACATAGATCTTTTTAATTCTAAAATAAGAGAAGCCTTAGACAACGAAGGCTTTAAATACGAAATTAAAGGACGTTTTAAATCTATCTTTTCTATAAGAAGAAAGATGCGTAAACAAAATGTTTCTTTTGACGAAGTGTATGATAAATTTGCAATACGAATTATTTACACACCAACTTCTGAAGATGAAAAATTCGATGCTTGGAAAATTTATTCTATTGTAACCGATTTTTACAAACCAAACCCTTCTAGATTAAGAGATTGGATTTCTCAACCAAAATCTACCGGATATGAAGCATTACACGTTACCGTTATTGGTCCAGAAGCAAAATGGGTTGAAGTACAAGTTCGTTCTGAAAGAATGGATGAAATTGCTGAAAAAGGATATGCTGCTCATTTTAAGTATAAACAAGGTAATGTAAGTGAAAACGGTTTAGAAGGTTGGTTAAATAGATTGAAAGAAACTTTAGAAAACAATACTTTAAATGCAGTAGATTTTGTTGAAGATTTTAAACTAAATCTATACGCTAAAGAGATATATGTATTTACACCTAAAGGAGATTTAAAGTCCTTACCAAAAGGAGGATCTGCCTTAGATTTTGCTTTCGCGATACACACAGATGTTGGGTTAAAATGTAGAGGAGCAAAAGTAAACGGAAAACTTGTACCCTTAAGTCATGAACTAAAAAGTGGAGATCAAGTTGATATTTTAACTTCCTCAACAAACAAACCAAATGCACGTTGGTTAGATTTTGTAATGACAGCTAGAGCGCGAACAAAAATTAAATCGGCATTAAAAGCTGATGAAAAGAAAATAGCTGAAGAAGGGAAAGCTGTACTTATAAGAAAAATGCGTCATTTAAAAATTAATTATGACGAAAAATTAGCGCATGAAATTGCTAGCTTCTTTAACTTAAAAACTAGTTTTGATTTATTTTACAGAATAGGAAATGGAGCTATTGATAATACACAACTTAAAGAGTTTGTAACTCAAAGAAGTAGCCCTATTATGAGTTTCTTTAAAAATACATTTAAAAGAAATGCTCATAAAAGTATTACTGATGATGAAGAAGTTACTAATAAATATGATGCTTTAGTTTTTGGACAAGAAGAGGAAAAATTAGAATACTCTTTATCGGTATGTTGTAAACCTATTCCTGGTGATGCTGTTTTTGGTTTTGTTACTATTAATGATGGTATAAAAGTGCACAAAAACAATTGCCCTAATGCTATTTCTTTACAATCTAATTTTGCGTACCGAATTATAAAATCTAAATGGATAGATTCTACTAAACAAGAATTTTCTGCAATCTTAAAAATTAGTGGTGTAGATAATAAAGGAATTGTAAGTAATATTACACGAATTATATCTAGTAATATGGATGTTTTTATAAATACAATTAATATCTCTGGAAACGCAGGAATCTTTGAAGGTAAAATCTCTTTAACCGTAAAAAACAGAAATCAAGTTACAAAACTTATTAACAGTATTAAAAAAGTTGAAGGTGTACAAAAGGTTCAGCGTGTTAATAGTTTATAAATATATTCTTCATTACTGCTCTTTTTTTATTGATAAATTAACGTAAATTTGTCTTTTGGTAAAAATTTATAAATATGAGCAGTTCAGCTGAAAATCAAGAAATAGTAAAAAAGGTTTTCACATCTTTCTTAGAAGAAAATAAGCATCGTAAAACACCTGAGCGTTATGCTATTTTACAAGAAATATATGAAGCTGACGAACATTTCGATATAGAATCTTTATATATAAAGATGAAAAATAAGAATTATCGTGTTAGTAGAGCTACATTATACAATACTATGGACTTACTTTTAGACTGTGGTTTGGTACGTAAACACCAATTTGACGGTCAATCTATGGCTCGTTATGAAAAAAGTTATTTCGATAAAAATCATGATCATGTTATTTTAACAGATACTGGTGAGGTTAAAGAATTTTGCGACCCACGTATTCAGGTTATTAAAAAAACTATTGAAGAAGTATTTGATATCGATATTCATAATCACTCTCTTTATTTTTATGGAACAAAAAAGAGCAAAAAATAAACTTAACAACACAATAACAACACACTAAATAATGGCAGTAGATTTATTACTTGGTTTACAATGGGGAGACGAAGGAAAAGGAAAAATTGTTGATGTTTTAACTAAAAACTATGACATAATTGCTCGTTTTCAAGGAGGTCCAAATGCAGGTCATACTCTTGAATTTGATGGTATAAAACATGTACTAAGAACAATTCCTTCAGGAATTTTTCATGATAAATCAATAAATGTAATTGGTAATGGTGTCGTTATCGACCCAGTAGTTTTTGTAAAAGAATTAGAAGGACTAGATCAGTTTAATATTGATTACAAAAAAAAGCTAATCATTTCTAGAAAAGCACATGTAATTTTACCAACACATCGCTTATTAGATGCAGCTTCTGAAGCATCTAAAGGAAAAGCTAAAATTGGTTCTACTCTTAAAGGAATTGGCCCTACTTATATGGACAAAACCGGTAGAAATGGAATTCGTATTGGTGATTTAGAATTAAACGATTGGAAAGAAAAATATCGCTCTTTAGCTGATAAGCATGAGGCAATGATTGAATTTCACAATGTAGATATTCAATATGATTTACAAGAATTAGAAACTGAATTTTTTGAGGCTGTAGAAACTTTAAAAACATTACAATTTATAGATTCTGAAGAGTATTTATACAAAGCACAACAAGAAGGCAAAACTATCTTAGCAGAAGGAGCGCAAGGTTCTTTATTAGATATTGACTTTGGTACCTATCCTTTTGTTACTTCTAGTAATACTACAGCTGCTGGTGCTTGTACTGGTTTAGGAGTTGCTCCTAATAAAATTAAAGAAGTATTTGGTATTTTTAAAGCGTATACTACTCGTGTAGGTTCTGGTCCATTTCCAACTGAATTATTCGATGAAGTTGGTGCTGAAATGGCTAAAATCGGACATGAATTTGGTGCAGTAACAGGTCGCCCACGTCGTTGTGGTTGGCTAGATTTAGTTGCCCTAAAATATGCTTGTCAAGTAAACGGAGTTACGCAATTAATGATGATGAAAGGAGATGTTTTATCTGGTTTCGAAACTATTAAAGTATGTACTTCTTACAAATACAAAGGAGAGGAAATTACACATTTACCTTACAATATAGATCCAGAAAACTTAACACCTGTATACTCTGAATATAAAGGTTGGTCTGAAGATTTAACTAAAATGACAGCAAAAGAAGAATTACCTAAAAATCTTTTAGATTATGTTCATTTTATTGAAAAAGAAACTGGAATTCCTATTAAAATAGTTTCTGTAGGTCCAGATAGAAAGCAAACAATCTTAAGATAAGTAGATTTTAATTTTATATAAAAAAGGACTCAGTTAACTGAGTCCTTTTTTATATCTATTTTATTTCTATCTAAATTCGCTTTATAAAAAGTTTTTATTTAACTGTTTTCAATTAATAGTTCCTTTTTTTAATAAATAAAAACCCAATAATTATCATTACTGAACTAACAATTATATTTTCCCAGAATTGGTCAACATAACCTCCAAAACCATAAAAACCAGCATCTCTATAAAACAAAATCAGAGCTCCTATCAAGATAAATAAAACTCCAATTATTTTATCTTTTTTCATAAAAACGTTTTTTTAATGAACTGCCTCTACCCAAGGGCAAGAAGTATCTACAAGCCCCTGCTTCTAGGTAATTTTATGATAATTAACCTTTTGTATGTCGTTCTTCGATTAAACACTTTCAATTATCTCTTTACCATATGTTTCACACTGAGTCAATGTTTCTAAAATATCATCCATAGATGTTTTAGGGTTTATTAAACACATTCTTAAAACCACTTGCTTATTTAAAATAGTAGTTACTAAAACTGCCTCTTTAGATTCCATCACTTTTTTAGAAATGTATTGATTAATAGCATCAATTTTTTCTTCTGTAAGCTTTATACCAATCGGGTTATATCTAAAATTAATAACCGCTAATGTTGCAGGAGAAACCACTTCCCATTCTCTACTCTTTCTTAAATGATCTTCTACTTTTTCTGTTAGTTCTATATTATAAGATACAGCCTCTCTAAAAGTATCTAATCCATATGTTTTAATCGACATATAAAATTTAAGTGCTCGTAACCTACGTGTTAATTGAATACCATAGTCATAAAAATTAATTTCCGATTCATTCCCTTCAATATCTCTTAAGTACTCAGGTTTTTCACTAAATGTATTACTTAACCAAGAAGCATCTTTTACTAATAAGCATCCTATTTCATAAGGTTGAAAAAACCACTTATGAGGATCTACAGTTAAAGAATCCGCTCTATCAATACCTCGTAAAGCACGTGCTCCTTTTTTAGAAAGTATTGCTGCACCTCCATAAGCACCATCAATATGAAACCACATATTTTCATCCTCACAAATATCTGCAATATCATGTAAAGGATCTACAGTACCTGTATTGGTTGTTCCTGCTGAAGCGATAAAACAAAATGGTTGTAATCCTTTTAATTTATCTTTCGCAATTTCATTTTTTAGCTTGTTTATCCCTATTTTAAATTCAAAATCAGTAGGAATAATGCGTATCTGTTCTTTCTTAAACCCTAAAACACGTATTGCTTTAATATTTGAAGAATGTGCCTGATCTGATAAATAAATAATTGCTTTAGAAAAATCATCTCCACATTTAATTCTTCTCGCGGTAACTAATGCTGTTAAATTAGCTAAAGACCCTCCACTTGTAAAAATCCCTCCTCCTTTTTTAACAGGGAAATTATACATCTTCAACAACCAATTCATGGTTACAATTTCTAACTCAGCTGCAGCTGGAGAAACAATCCATCCTCCAGAAAAAATATTAAATCCAGTAGCCAATGAATCTGCCATAGTACTTATAAAATTACTTGGCCCTGGAACAAAAGAATAAAATTTAGGATGAGAAGTTACATTACTGTTAGGGATTACATTATCCATAATAAAATTTAATACCTCATCTGGTGAAGAACCTTTTTCAGGAGCTTCTTGTAAAAAAATAGTATCCATTTCTTTTCGAGTAGCAGAAGTAACTGGCTTTTTATCTTCTAGTGTAGCCCAATGTTCAGCTATTAAATCAACGATTTTATAACCATATGCTTTCATTTCTTCTTTTGATAAATCAAAATGTCCTTTCATCAACTTTACTATTTAATTTTATGCAAAATTAGACAACTTAAAACCTCTTTAAAACTTAAATCTTAATTAATTTATTATATGATTAAGAAATTGGCATACTCTTTTCATTATTTTTGTGCATTAAATTATAAAAATAATGAAAAGAGTATTTCTTTTTATTTCAATAATAGCTGCAGTTAATCTTTTTTCTCAAGCAAAAAGAATTAAGATACTATCATCTAAGTTAACAACTACAGATGAAGAAAGACTACCTGGCGCAACTATTTTAATTGGAGATGTTAGAGTTTCTCATGAAGGAGCTACTTTAGATTGTAAACGTGCTGTACTTTATAAAGAAAAAAATCTTTTTAAAGCAGTTGGCGAAGTAGTTATAGAACAAGGAGATAGTATTATTCAATACTCAGATTTTGCAAACTATGATGCAAATACTAAAATTGCTAAATCATGGGGTAATGTAGAAGTAAATGATAAAGAAATGAAACTTACTACAGATACCCTTTATTTTAACCGTAGTAAACAATTACTCTTTTACCCAACTAAAGGTAAAATTAGAGATAAGAAAAATACATTAACCAGTAATAAAGGTACCTATTACTTAAAAGATAAAAAGTTTACAGCCAAAACAAAAGTAAAGGTGGTAAACCCCGAAAATTTATTAAATTCAGATCATTTAGATTATTATACAAATTCTAACTTAGCTTATATTTATGGCCCTTCAACTGTTTTTAACCTAAAGGACAGTACAAAAATTTATGCAGAAAGAGGTTTTTTTGATACCAATACAGATATTTCTTATTTTGTTAAAAACGCAAAGCTTTATTTAAAAGAGAAAACCATAGAAGGAGATAGTTTATATTATGATAAACGTAAAGGTTTTGCATCTGCTAATAATCGAATTAAAGTAATCGATACTGTTCAAAAAACAGTTATAAAAGGTAATTATGCTGAAATTTTTGAATTGCAAGATTCCTTATTTATTATAAAAAAACCAGTGGCTATATCTATTTTAGAAAAAGATTCTCTTTATATACATGGTGATACTATTCTAATGACAGGAAAAAAAGACAATAGAATTATACGAACTTACCATAATGTAAAAATTTTTAAAGAAAATCTTCAAGGTAAATGTGATTCTATACATACAAACCAATCTACAGGACTTACAAGAATGTTTAAAAACCCTATTTTATGGTCAGGAAAAAGCCAAATTACAGGTGATAGTATTCAATTTTTAACAGATAAAGAAACAAACAAATTAGACTCTTTAAGAGTTTTAAAAAATGCTTTTATTATACAAAAAGACTCTATAGATCCAAATTTATTTAATCAAATAAAAGGGCGGAACATTTATGGAAAATTTATCGATAATGATTTAAATACAATGTTAGTAAAAGGGAATGCTGAATCTTTATATTACAATAGAAATGAAGATACTTTTAAGCTAGAAACCATTACTAAAGAAATAGCAAGTGATATTGAGTTTTTATTAGAAAAAAACGAAATTATACAAACAAAATATTTTAAAAAATCGGAAGGAAAAACATATCCACCTTCTGAATTCCCAGAAGAAGATAAAAAATTTCAAGGATTTATCTGGCGTGAAGAAGAACAACCAAAAACAATGGAAGATATTTTTATTAGAGATTCTGAAAAAACAAAATCTACAATAGAGAAAAAAAATAAAGATGTTGAAAAAGCTAAAGAAAAACTAAAAAAAGAAAACATAAAACGTAGTAAACTTATTGAAGAGGAAGAAGAATGAAAAATGATTTTTTAAAATATCAGGCACAAACTACTCCTCACCCATTAGGCATTCAAATATCTCGAGCTAAAGGATGTTATATTTATGATACTGATGATAATTCTTATTTAGATTTTATTGCTGGAGTTTCCGCCAATAGCCTTGGACATTGTAATGAAAAAGTTAATGAAGCAATAATAGATCAAATAAACACGTATACACATGTAATGGTTTATGGTGAGTTTATTCAAGAGCCTCAACTAAATTTATGTAAAATACTTGCTAAATCATTACCTAAACCTCTAAATTCTGTTTATTTAGTTAATTCTGGTACAGAGGCTACTGAAGGCGCTCTTAAATTAGCCAAAAAATATACAAATAGAGCAGAAATTATTGCTGCAAAAAATGCGTATCATGGTAATACAGCTGGTGCAATGAGTGTTTGTGGAGCAGAACAACAAAACAGTGCTTTTAGGCCTTTAATACCAGGAACTCAATTTATACAATTTAATAACGAAGAAGCATTAGATAAAATAACTACTAAAACTGCAGGAGTTATATTAGAAACTATTCAAGGTGGTGCTGGTTTTATAGAGCCTAAAAATAACTTTCTTAAGAAAATAAAAGAACAATGTGATAAAGTTGGTGCTTTATTAATTTTAGATGAAATACAAACAGGTATAGGAAGAACAGGTAAGTTTTGGGGATTTGAAAATTATGATGTAATTCCTGATATTATTATTACTGGAAAAGGTTTAGGCGGTGGAATGCCTATTGGAGCTTTTATTTCTTCTAAAAAAATAATGGATTCATTAAAAGACAATCCGAAATTAGGACATATTACAACTTTCGGAGGACATCCTGTTATTGCAGCAGCAAGTTTAGCTACTGTAAAGGAAATATCAACATCAAATATTATAGAGGAAACTCTTAGAAAAGAGCAAATTATACGACAAAACTTACAACACCCATTAATAAAAGAAATAAGAGGTAAAGGTTTAATGTTAGCCTTAATAATGGAATCTTCAGAGATAGTAGATACTGTAATTTTAACTGCATTAAAACAGCATTTAATTTTATTTTGGTTATTGTATGAAAAAAAAGCAATTAGAATTACACCTCCTTTAACTATATCTGATAAAGAGTTAATAAAAGGGTGCAAAATTTTAACAAAAATTTTAAACAATATAGCAAATTAATCCGCGTTCTATAAGTGTCTATTATAGTTGATTGGGGATATTATTAACTATTGAAAATCGGTCAAATATTATTTTTGGCCGATTTTTTTATACCCTTATTTCAACCTCTTACAAAAAAACATTACGCTAATTACTTATTATTAAACGTTTATGACAAATAACATAACCTAAACACTTTTCTTTTCTACTTTTAAAGTACCCAATAAAAAAATTAATAATGACTATTAAAAATCATAAACCCACAACTACAATAACATTTCTTATGTTATTTATCATTTTTATTTTAATCAGTTTGTAATAAAAAACAATCTCTTTAGTTTTATCAAATAAATTGATTTTTAAGATTAAAAATTAACTTTTCCCCTTTTCTAGTATCTTTTCTTCGTTAAATTAGTAACAAAAGCACATAAAAATCAGTAATTCAGTAGAAAACATTTTTTGTAGGAACAACTTAATTTTTATATTTTGTGGGGCACAAATTTAGGTATATATGTCGAGTGAAATTAAGCGTCTTTTTGATTTTCCATACTATCAATTAGAAAAATATGATCTTAAAAAATCATTAATTACAAAAAGTAATGGAAAATGGGAAGTAACTTCTACTAAAGAATACATTGAAAAAGCGAATGCAATAAGTAGAGGCTTATTAAGATTAGGAGTTAAGCCTAATGATAAAATAGCTGTTATTTCTACAAATAACAGAACAGAATGGAATATTTGTGATATCGGTATATTACAAACAGGAGCTCAAAATGTTCCTATTTATCCTACTATTTCTAAAGAAGATTATGAATATGTTTTAAATCATTCAGAATCTACGTATTGTTTTGTTTCAGATGAAACTATTGTTGAAAAGCTAAATCAAATTAAAGGAAATACTAAATTAAAAGGAGTATTTACTTTTGATGATATTTCTGGTGAAAAAAGCTGGTCTGAAATTTTAGATTTAGGAAAAGATGAAAGTAACCAAAATGAAGTTGAAGAAAGAAAAAATGCTGTAAAAACTGATGATTTAGCAACTTTAACTTACACTTCAGGTACTACAGGAAAGCCTAAAGGAGTAATGTTATCACATAAAAATATTGTTTCTAATGTACTTGCAAGTGCACTTAGGGTTCCTTTAGATAAAGGTACAGGTAGAAGTTTAAGTTTTCTACCTATATGTCACATATTTGAAAGAATGATTTTATATCTATATCAATATTGTGGTATTTCTATTTATTTTGCTGAATCTATTGAAAAATTAAGTGAAAACGCTCAAGATATTAAGCCACATGTAATGACAGCCGTACCTAGATTGTACGAAAAAATATATGATAAAATATACGCTAAAGGAGCTGGTTTTTCAGGAATAAAAAAAGGATTATTTTTCTGGGCTATTAAACTTGGTTTAAGATTCCAACCCTATGGTCAAAATGGTTGGTGGTATGAAAAGCAACTTTCAATAGCTAGAAAACTTATTTTTTCAAAATGGCAAGCTGCTTTAGGTGGTGAGCTTAAAATTATGGTTTCTGGTAGTGCTGCTTTACAACCTCGTTTAGCTAGAGTATTTGCAGCTGCTAACATGCCTGTTATGGAAGGATATGGTTTAACAGAAACTTCTCCTGTTATATCTGTTAATGATTTAAAAGATGAAGGTTTTAAAATTAATACGGTTGGTAGATTAATTGATGGTGTTGAAGTTAAAATTTCTGAACAAGATGAAATTTTAGTAAAAGGACCTAATGTAATGATGGGATATTATAAAGATCCTGAAAAAACTGCTGAAGTTATTAAAAACGGTTATTTCCACACTGGTGATAAAGGTAAAATAGAAAACGGTTTTTTAAGTATTACTGGACGTATTAAAGAAATGTTTAAAACATCTGGAGGTAAATATGTAATTCCAAATTTATTAGAAGACAAACTAAAACAATCTCGATTTATAGAACAAGTTATGGTTGTAGGTGAAAGTGAAAAAATGCCTACTGCTTTAATTCAACCAAATTTCGATTTTATAAAAGAATGGGCTAATCGTAATGATATAAACATATCAAATTCTAAGGATTTAGTTTCTAACGAAAAGGTTATAGCTAGAATTCAAGAAGAAGTAGATGGTTGTAATGATAATTTCGGGAAATGGGAACGAATTAAGCGTTTTACATTAACACCAGAAGAATGGACTGTTGATGGAGGACATCTTACCCCTACCATGAAAATGAAACGAAAAATCATTAAAGAAATATATAATGATTTATATGAAAAAATGTATGACAGATAATTGAAATCATATTTTTGAAATAAAAAAGACTGTTTAAATTAATTTAAACAGTCTTTTTTATTTTAACTCAATTTATATTATTATTTTATTTAACAAATAAAGCACACATTATCAATAAAATAAATATTAAAATTGATGATTTCACAATAAAAAACATTTATTCCTAAAAATAAAACAGTTTTGGTACAGTTATTGTTTAACATAAATTAACAAAAACTATATACTATGCAATTACCAATTACTATTAAAGGTACATTGAAGGGGGAACTTTGTTATGAAAAACTATGAAACAAAAAAGACTGCTTTTTAAGCAGTCTTTTTTTATTATTTATCTTTTATTTTTTTAGACATTAAATCTAAAGTGCATTACATCTCCATCTACCACAACATACTCTTTACCCTCTACTCTAACTTTACCAGCTTCTTTTACTTTTGCCTCAGAACCATAAGTTTCATAATCATTATAACTTATTGTTTCAGCTCTAATAAATCCTTTCTCAAAATCAGTATGTATAACTCCAGCTGCTTGTGGAGCAGTAGAACCAACAGGAATAGTCCAGGCTCTTACTTCTTTTACTCCTGCAGTGAAGTATGTTTGTAGGTTTAATAATTGATACGCAGATCTTATTAAACGTGATACTCCTGCTTCCTCTAAGCCTATATCATTTAAAAACATCTGACGCTCTTCATAATCTTCTAACTCAGTAATATCTGCTTCTGTAGCAACTGCTAAGATTATTATTTCTGCATCTTCATTTTTTACAGCTTCTTTTACTCTTTCAACGTAAGCATTACCTTCTTTAGCAGAAGATTCATCAACATTACATACATATAAAACAGGTTTCGCTGTAATAAACTGCATAGAAGCAACTAACTCTTCTTCTTTTTCTGTAAATTCAATAGTTCTTACAGATTTTCCTTCTAATAAAATCTCTTGAATTTTTAATAACAAAGCTAGCTCTGCTTGTGCTTCCTTATTTCCAGTTTTAGCGGTTCTTTTAACTTTCTCTAACCTCTTTTCTACAGCTTCTAAATCTTTTAACTGTAACTCTATATCAATTGTTTCTTTATCTCTAATTGGATCTACTGTTTCATCAACATGAATAATATTTTCATCATCAAAACAACGTAATACATGTAAAATAGCATCAGTTTCTCTAATATTAGCTAAGAATTGATTTCCTAATCCTTCTCCTTTACTAGCTCCTCTAACTAAACCTGCTATATCTACAATTTCTACAGTAGCAGGAACTACCTTTTCAGGGTTTACCAATTCTTCTAATTTCTCTAACCTTGTATCTGGTACATTTACTACACCTAAATTAGGTTCAATAGTACAAAAAGGGAAATTTGCGCTTTGCGCTTTAGCGTTTGATAAACAATTAAATAATGTTGATTTACCTACATTTGGCAATCCTACTATTCCAGCTTTCATCTATAATATTTATTATTATTTTCGAGTGGCAAATATAACACATTCCTTCACTTTTATAACTAATTATTATTTAAGTTAATTTGAATGATTTAACAGTATTATTGCTTAGTTTATTCTTTTTTTAATATTTTAACGTAAAATTATTAATTATTAATGAGTGATTTGTCTGATGAAATACTGTGGAGTTCCTTAAAAGAAGGTAATCTTAAATCTTTTTCTATACTTTTTAAAAAATTTTACCCACTGTTGTACAATTATGGTTTAAAAATATCAAAAGATGAAGCCATAACTGAAGATGCTTTACAAGATTTTTTTATTTACGTTTATGAACACAAAGAAAATTTGAGTGACTTAAAATCAATAGCTCCTTACCTATTTTCTTCTTTTCGAAGATTTATAATAAAAAAGATAAATAAAAATAAAAAATATTCCTTTTTAAGAAATTTAGATTCTAATATTATTGATATCAACTTTACACCAGAAGAGTTAATTACACACCAAGAATCAATTACTTTCAGAAATAAAAACCTAATTAAACTTATTAATCAACTACCTAAAAGGCAGAAAGAAGTCATTTATTTAAAGTTTAATTGCAACTTTGGTGCGAAAGAAATTGCTGAAACAATGGAAATTAATTACCAAAGTGTAATAAATACACTACACAAGGCTATTAAGTATTTAAGAGAAGAAATAGCTATCATTCAATTATTAAATTCATAAATTTGTCATGTAAAAAGAGTATATTTAATAATCCCCCCCCTTAATTAAGTATACAACTTCGTATTTATATAATTTTAATGACAAAGAAGACATACAATACAATTTCCGACTTTTTAAATGACCCCTCATTTAAAAATTGGGCTTTAAATAGTCAATTATCAGATGTTACTTTTTGGGATTCTTGGTTAGAAAATAATCTTTCTAAAAAAGATTTAGTATATGAAGCAAGAGACATCTTGTTAGGTATTAATTTCAAAAAAGAATTCGTTTCAGGAAAAAAAGTAGATTTGGAATGGAACAAGTTAGAATCAAAATTAAAGAAAATTCAATCTAAAAAGAGTAATATTTTTAGTAAAAAAAATAAGCGCCAATTTATTAGTTATGGTATTGTTGCCAGTTTGTTATTAGTTATTTCTGTTAGTGTTTTCAGTTTATATAACTTTTCGAAAGTAATTCATAAAACTTCTTATGGAGAAATATTAGAAATTAAATTGAAAGACGGAACTTTAGTAACTCTTAATTCTAACTCAAGTCTTTCTTATAAAAAAAATGACCCTAGAAAAGTTTGGCTAAAAGGAGAAGCATATTTTAAAGTAAATAAAAAGGAAACTACAAATGCTAAATTTTGGGTAACTACTAATGATTTAGTAGTTGAAGTATATGGTACTCAGTTTAATGTTAAAGCTGTGAGACAAAAAACAAAAGTTTACTTAGAAGAAGGTAATATTTGGTTAACATTAAATAATGGTAATTCTAAAAAGATGTTCCCTGGGAATTATCTTGAATATTCTTCTATAAACAAAAAAGTACTAATCGATAAAAAAGTAGCTTCTAATGAAAAACAAACTTCTTGGAAAAGTGATAAATTAATTTTTATTAATGATACTTTAGAGGAAGTATTAAGTAAAGTTTCAGATACCTATGGCGTTACTTTTAAATATAACAACCCAAAAATAAAGGAAAGTTTAATTACAGGTACAATACCTACTACTAATTTAGATATCTGTTTAAATGCAATTAAAAAGTCAATAAGTATTAACATTAAAAAAGAAAATGGTATACTAGTAGTCTATTAAAATAAAAAAACTAGACTTATTAAGAATTCAGCTATATTATTAACTTATTTTATATTTGGATTTTTATTAATTAGTCCGTTTAATTTATTTTCTCAAAAACCAAAACTGCTATTACTTACAAAGGCATTAGATCATATAAGTGATAAACATGATGTCTTTTTCACTTATAATCCAATTAGTTTAAAAAATGAAAAAGTGGACATCACTCCCTTTAAACATTTATCACTAAAACAATCAATCTCATTATTAAAAAAAATAACTCGATATTCTATAGACTATTTAGGTAACAACTATTATGTTTTATATATCCCTGTTAAAAAGAATTATAACTTACAGAATAATGTAGAAAAAGATACCCCTTTTCATAATGATTCTATTTTAAACAGTTCAAAAAATTACTACAGAGGAATTGTTTTAAATCAATTTTACGAACCCGTAAAAAAAGTGAATGTAATAGAAAACACGACACTAAATGGAACTATAACTAGAAATGATGGTACATTTGAATTAAAACTTTTAGGTGCTAACTCATTAACTTTTTCCCATATAGGTTATAAAAATCAAGTAATTACTCCTAATGAAAGATTTTTAAAGATTATAATGAAATCTGGAGTACAGTTAGATGAAATTTTAATTGTTGGCTCTAGAAATAATAAACGTAAAAAAGTTGATTCTCCTGTATCTACTGATGTTATTGACATAAAAGATATAAAGAAGAAAAGTGAATTCCTAGAAGTTAATCAACTAATACAAACTGAAATTCCTTCTTTTAATGCTACAAAACAATCTGGTTCAGATGGTGCCGATCATATTATTCCCGCTAGTTACAGAGGTTTAGGACCAGATCAAACCTTAGTGTTAATTAATGGTAAAAGGAGGCATCAAACATCTTTAGTAAATCTTTATGGAACAAGAGGTAGAGGAAACTCTGGTACAGACTTAAATGCTATACCTACTTCTGCAATTAAGAGAATAGAAGTATTAAAAGATGGTGCTTCTGCTCAATATGGATCTGATGCAATTGCGGGTGTTATTAATATTGTACTAAATGATGATTCTAATATAACTAATGTTAACTCTACTTTAGGTTTCTATAATGCTAACAATAATTCTAACGATAAAAGAAAAGGAATTGATGGGGTAATTTACAAGGCTGATATCAATTATGGTACATCTATTAAAGATAAAGGTTTTATTAATCTTACAGCAGAATTTATAACCAAAGATCATACTTTTAGACAAGGAACTAATATTAGGGAGAATTACGGAGACGCAGCCATGGTTAGCAGTAATTTATTCTTTAACTCTGAAATACCTATATCCAACTCTGTTAAATTATATTCAAATGGAGGCTATAGTTATAAAAACACAAAAGCGTATGCTTTTACAAGACCATTTGATAGCGAAAGAAATGTTATAGAAATATATCCCACTGGTTTTAATCCTTTAATTACCTCTAATATCTCCGATAGATCTTTTTCTGTGGGACTTAAAGGTAAATTAAAAGATTGGACTGTAGATTTTAGTAACACCTATGGAAAAAATTATTTTCATTACTTTATTAAAGAAACTTTAAATGCTACTTTACAAAAAAATTCTCCTAGTGAATTTGATGCTGGAGGGCATAGTTTAAGTCAAAACACTACTAATATTGATCTTTCAAAACAATTTTCTTCATTTTTTAAAGGACTAAATCTTGCATTAGGAATAGAAAATAAAATTGAAGGTTATAGAATATTCTCTGGAGAACAAGGTTCTTATGAATCCTATGATATTAATGGAAATATTGTAACAAACGACACACCAATAAGCTTAATACCATCTTTTAATGGTGTTATAAGACCTGGAGGATCTCAAGGTTTCCCGGGTTATGCACCATCTAACGAAGTAGATAGAGCCAGAACTAGTTTTAGTTTCTATATTGATAGTGAAATTGATTTTACAAAAAAATGGATTCTTGCCACGGCTTTTCGTTACGAGAATTATAGTGATTTTGGTAGTTCTATAAATACTAAAATAGCTTCTAAATATAGACTTACACAAAAAACAAATCTTCGATTTTCTTTTAGTACTGGTTTTAGAGCTCCTTCTTTAGCTCAAATATATTATAATTTAAAGTTCACAAATTATATAGACAACATTCCAGTTGAATCTTTTCTTGTTGCAAATAATAATCCTATAACAAGGCAATTTGGTATACAAAAACTACGTGAAGAAAAAGCTCTTAATTATAGTTTAGGTATAAACCATCATTTTAATAACAAATTTCGATTCTCTATCGATTCTTACTACATATTTATTAAAGATCGAATTATACTAAGTGGTAACTTTGATGCTTCAAGTTTAAATTCAGGCGCTCAAAATGTTCAATTTTTTGCAAATGGTGTAAATACAACTACTTATGGATTAGATTTTAAATTAAATTGGCAAAAAAGATTTACTCAATCAAATTTATCTCTTAATTTTTCTGGTAATCTAAATAAAATGGAAATTAATCATATAAACAATAAAGCATTAGATTTAGAAACCTTTTTTGGAAAAAGAGAACAATATTTTTTAAAAGCATCTGCACCAGATTATAAACTAATACTGAATGCTATTTATTCTAAAGGAAAATTTTCACTTAGTAACACACTTACCCTATACAGTGATTTAGAACTTATTGATTGGCAAATTCAAAAACCTTTAAGTGAATTTAATAATTCAAGTCAAGAAAGATTTAAAGCTTCAATTGATCATTATAAGCCAAAATATACTTTAGACACACATCTTTCTTATATTTTTAACAAAAAAATTTCACTCCAATTAGGAGTTAATAATTTATTCAACACTTATCCTACTGAACAGGTTAGAAACACTGACAGTGGAGGAAGGTGGGATGCCGTTCAAATGGGTACAAATGGTTCTTTTTATTATTCCAAAGTTTTAGTTAATTTTTAATTTTCCAATAAATAAAGAGTATAAAATAAGCAAACTATTCTTAATAAAAATATAAGGTAACTGTTAATTCAATATTGAATTAACCAAAATACTCTTAATTATTAACCAATATTTTATTTATGAAGAAAATTTTAACACTACTTTTTACTACTCTATTAAGCTCATTCTTATACAGTCAAGTACAAATCACGGGGACTATTAAAGACAGTAATAATGAAGCTTTACCTGGAGCAAATGTGGTAGAAAAAGGCACAAAAAATGGTACTACAACTGATTTTGATGGGAAATTTCAGTTAAAAGTACAAGAAGGAGCCACCTTAATTATTAGTTTTTCTGGTTTTGAAACAAAAGAGGTTTCAACAAATGGAAAAAAAGTATTGAATATTGTACTAAATGAAGGATTACAATTAGATGAAGTAGTTATAACTGGGTCTAGAACTCCTGCAAGAAGTAATACAACAAGTCCATTACCTGTAGATATTGTTGGAGTTAAAGAACTTCAAGCTACAGGACAAGCTACTTTTGATAAAGCTCTACAATATAAAATACCATCATTTAACACGGTACAAACTCCTGTTAATGATGCAACTTCTCTATTAGACCCTTATGAAATAAGAAACATGGGACCAAGTAGAACGTTAATTCTTATTAATGGTAAACGTAAAAATTTAAGTGCTTTATTATACACACAAACTTCTCCTGGACGTGGAGAAACTGGTGCAGATATCTCAGGAATACCAACAGATGCAATTAAATCTATTCAGATTTTACGTGATGGAGCTTCTGCTCAGTATGGATCTGATGCAATTGCAGGTGTAATGAATATTATCTTAAAAGACGATTACAAAAATGGTTCTGCTACTTTTAGATCTGGTATTACTGGGGAAGGAGATGGAGAAATGTTAGGAGTAAGTGTTAATAATGGAAGTAAAATTGGAGATGATAAAGGTTTTATAAACTATACTGTTGATTTTTCTAAAACAACATTAGCTAATAGACCTGGTACTGTGGATGCACAAGGTGAATTTGATGACTTTGTATTTACCAACCCAAATAGCTACAATAGTTACCTTAATAACAATTCTTTTTTGGGAGGACAAGATTTAACTGGTTTTACAGTAGCACAAGCAAATGCTGAATTTAATAATAACTATGTAGGAACAGCTGATTATAATACAAGGTTGGCAGCTATAAACTCAAGTAACACCACAGGTAGACAATCTGTTGACGAGTTTTTATCTAGAAATCCTGATGCAAATAATATCAATGGATCTCCTGAAACAACTGCTGCTAAATTTTTAATAAATGGTGCTTTTGATTTAACTAAGGATAGTGAACTTTATTTTAATGCTGCCTATATTTATAAGAAAGTAAATAGTTTTGCAAATTACAGAACTCCTTATTGGAGAACAATTAGTGATTTTCCATACTTAGCTAGTTTTTTTCCTGGAAGCAATCCTAATAACGCTGGAGGATATGATGGATATGTCCCAACTTTTGAAGGTAATTTAAATGATTTTAATGCAACTTTAGGTTTTAAATCTGTAATTAACGAATGGAATGTAGATGCTAGTGCTACCTTTGGTGGTAATCAACAAACCTATAATGTAAATAACTCTCATAACAGGAACGTAGTATTATCTCCTGCAACATGGGTAGATGCTAACAATAATGGAGTTGTAGATCCAGGAGAAACTACTGAAAGTGCTCAATTATATAGAGAAAACAGTCCTCTTAGTTTTGATCCAGGTGGAACAGCTTTTAATCATATCGTTGGAAATATAGACATTTCAAGAATATTATCTGATAAAGTAGCTATTGCTGTAGGGGCAGAGTTTAGAACAGAAAATTTTGAAGTAATTGAAGGAGGCTTGGCTTCTTATGATGGTGGTGGAGCAGATTCATTTGCTGGAAACAGTCCTGAAAATTCTGGAAACTTTAATAGATATAACTTAGGTGGATATTTTGATGTAGCTTGGGATATTACTGAAGATTTTTTATTAAATGGTACAGTAAGGGCTGAAAATTTCTCTGATTTCGGAAGTACTTTTGTGTGGAAAGCTAGTTCTCGTTATAAATTTGCAGAAGACAAATATACAATTAGAGCTTCTGTTTCTACAGGATTTAGAGCCCCTACTTTACATCAAATATTTACTCAAAAAGCACAATACAGCTTTGTACCTGGTTCTGGTATACAAGTTGGAGGTTTAATTAACAATGTTTCTCCTCAAGCCCGTTTATTAGGAATCCCTAAATTAACAGCAGAAGAATCTACTAACTTTACCATAGGTGTAGGAGGTAAACCTTTTAAAAATTTCTCTTTTACGATAGATTACTATAATATTGCTGTAGATGATAGAATTGTATTAAGTACTGAAATAGGAGGAACAGCTACAGATGCTGTTGGAAATAGTATTGGTAATACTGCATTAGATCAAGTATTAAACAATAATAATTTAAGTGATTTAAGCTTTTTTGTAAATGCAATAGACACTAAAACTTCTGGTTTAGATGTTGTTTTAAGTTATAAAAACTTAGCTTTAGGTGATGGTAAATTAGGCTTCAATTTATCAGGAAACTATACTATAGAAAATAAAAGAGATGGTGCTGTTAAAAACCCAAAAATTGTTGCAGATGCTGGACAATCTGTAGTAAATGCTACTCAAGAAGCATTATTCTTTACTTCTAGACCACAAACAAAATGGATTTTAGGTACTACTTATGATATCGATAAATTTGCTTTTTCACTGAATAATACTTTTTTTGGTAAAACTACTTTTAAACAACAAGGTTTAGATAATAATTTAAGAACAGAGTTTATCCCTAAGATTGTTACTGATTTAGGTATAAACTATAATATTACTGATAAAATTACTATTTCAGCAAACATAAATAATCTTTTAGATGTCTTACCTGAATGGGAGTTTGTAGCTGAAAACGCTGCAGGTAGTGCTATTTTAGCAGACCCTGCTCAAACTAAAGTACAATCAAATTTAATTACATTTAACCAACGTTATTCTCAAATGACTTATGATGGTTATCATTTTAGTCAATTAGGGAGAATGTTTAATTTATCTGTAAATTATAGATTTTAACTATCCCCAATAGAATTAATCACGAAAAGCACCGAAACCTCATTAAAGTTTCGGTGTTTTTATTTAAAAAATATATTCAATTAACTTATTTATAATAAAAAATGCAAAGTCTTTACACTAATGGATTTGAAAATATTTATGATGAAATGTATAAAACGTTTATAAATTATAATGATGAATTTAAATTTTATTCAAAAATTATAAAGCAATATAAAAAAGAAAATGTTTTAGAAATAGGTTGTGGTTCTGGTAATCTTGCTAAACTTTTCATCAACTCCCCTATTAGTTATATAGGACTAGATCTAAGTAATGATATGGTTCAATTATCTCAAAATAAAAACCCTACAGGCAATTTTACACAAGGAAATATTGAAGGCTTTAAATTAGAAAAAAGAGTAGATTCTATTCTTATAACAGGAAGAACTTCTAGTTATTTATTAACCAATTCAACAGTTAATAATGCTTTAAATTCTATACATAAAAATCTAAACTCTCAAGGTATTCTTTGTTTCGATTTTATTGATGCCAGTCGGTTTTTCTCAATCATAAAAAATGGTAAACATATACAACACAAAGCTAAAGTTCAAAGTGAATTGTATTTTAGAGATAGTTACATGACCCCAAACAAACAACTTGATAATTTTATGTTTGATTGGGATTCGCATTACTACAAAAAAAATCATTCTAAAAATATAACAATCACAAGAGACACTTCTACAGTAAGAGCTTTTACTAAAGATGAATGGAAATTATTTTTAGAACTAAATAACTTTGAATTACTAGAATTCATTGATAGAAAAAGTTATGCTTTTGACACCTATGTTGTTATTGCTAAAAAGAAATGATTATTTTTTCAATTCTCCTAAAAGATTAATTATTTCTTTACAGATAATAGCTGCGTTTTCTTTTTTTGTAAAAATAGTAGCATGATTTCCATTTAAAGACATTTGTTTTCCTTTTATGGAAAGATTCGCTATTTCTTTCTGCATTTTTATCCATTCTTGTTTGCTTGATTCGTTTGCTGTAAAAACTCTTATAGGTAATGAATCAAACTTATTAGCTTCACCTGCTCGTTCTAATATAGAGTGGTAGTATTTTGTTTCATTTCTATATGCTCGAACATATTTTCCATCAATAAAAAAATCGCGAGTACGATTATTAATCCTATCTGGTAATCCTTCTGCTGATAATAAAGGCCCCATAAAAATTTCATATAACGTTAAAATCCCCATTTCACCTAAACCTGCTTGCACATTTAAAACTCCTAATACCAACTTAAATTTATTGGAAGTTTTTTTTGTTAAATTAATTCTCTCTACTTGATCAGGATGTGAGGCATCTAAAAAAATCAATCCTACTACTTCTTCAGGATATAATTCAGTAAAAACACGTATGTATGCCCCACCAATCGAATGACCTGTCATAATATATGGCGGTGATTCTCCAGATTTTTCTAATAACAAATGTAATTCATGAGCAACAGTTACAGGATCACGTGGTGTATCACTCTCTTCACTATACCCCAAGCCTGCTCTGTCATATCGAACTACTCTCATACTATCTTTAAGCCCTTCATTTAACCAATGATAATATTCACTTGCTACTCCTGCCCCTCCTTCAATAACTAAAGTTGGTTTTTCGTTTTTTTCTCCTGAAGAATTTATATGCAATTTAAATCCACCAACATCAATAAGTTTTCCTTCTGGTTCTTGAGGACCAGGGCCAAACAAACGAAGCATTAAACCAGCAAAAATGATTAATGCTAATAACGCTCCAATCAATTGGCCTATCCTCTTTAAAATTTTTAAGAAAATTTTCATGGTACTCTATGTTTTAATTAATTCAATTCAAACATAAAATCATTCAGAAGCACTTCATAATTACTAGGATGAATTAACTAAAAAACAATACACACATATACAAATCATAAACAAATACGATACAATAAAAAAAGAATAGTGTTTGACACTGAATACATAGTGTTTATCAAAAAAATTGTAAAAAGGTATAAGGAATCTTATTTTTGTATTATGAATAGTTTTCTTCAAAAAAATTACAGCGCTTTAATCAAAGGAGGAATTATTAGTTTAATATTAGCGTCTATACTTTACAAAGCGGGGATAGTTCTTATAAATCCTATTCATGTATCTATATCAGTTTACATTGTTATCAATATTTTAGGTTTTATTTTTTGTTGGTTTATTTTTTCTTTTCTAGTCCAAAGGTTTTCTATTTATACTATTTTAGGTATAATAAGTTTACTTCTTATTGCGGCAATTGCCGATAATTACATTAAAACTCCATTCAATTTAATTAGTATTCCGTCAATTATTTTATTCTGGTTAGGAATTACCTATCTCATTCTACCTCAATTTTTCATAAAATATAAATTTCCTATTCTATTAATTTATGGAGCAGTTTTATCCTATTTCTTTATATTTAGAATAAGACCTTATTATATAGAAAATCATCACCAAAATTTCCTTAATTTTATGTTGATACCTATACCTTTTTTCATGCTTTTATGGGGTTATGAACAATGGCGTTGGTTAAAAACATTACAAATAGATAAAGGAAAAGCTGAATTAGCTTTACTTAAAAGTCAAGTTAATCCTCACTTCTTTTTTAATACCTTGAATAATCTTTATGGATTAGTTGTTGAAAAATCTGATGATGCTCCTGAAGTTATCTTAAAATTATCTGACATGATGAGATACACTATTTACAAAGGCAAGGAAGATACTGTATTATTAAAAGATGAAATTAATTATTTAGAAAACTATATTGAATTACATAAAATACGATATCAAAAAAAAGTAGATATCTTATTTACCCATAAAGTTCAAGAAGGTTTAAAAATAGCTCCTCTACTATTTATTATTTTACTAGAAAATGCTTTTAAACATGGTGTAGAAAAAATACGTGAACATGCTTTTATCCGTCTTAAAATACAATCTGAAGGAAAGAAACTTTCTTTTACCATTGAAAATAATTTTAATGAATTAACTTCAAACCACAAAAAAGGAATTGGATTAGATAATTTAAGAAAAAGATTAGATTATTTATACAACAATAAATACCAATTAGTTATAGAAAAAAAGGAAACGAATTATAAAGTACTATTAACACTCAATTTAATATGAAATATTGCATTGTAGATGATGAACCAATTGCACATCGAATTATAGAAGGTTACTGTAAAAATTTATCGTACCTTGAAAAAACAGGGAACTGTTATGATGCATTTGAAGCTATTCAATTAATGAATAACCATGTTGTTGATTTAATTTTTTTAGATATCAATATGCCTGAGCTTTCTGGTTTTGATTTATTAAAAACAATGCAAAAAAATCCCAAAATTATTGTTACTTCCGCTTATAAAGAATTTGCTTTAGAAGGCTATGAATTAAATATTTCTGACTATTTATTAAAACCTTTTTCATTTCAACGCTTTCTAAAAGCTATAAATAAAGTAATTGAACCTAAAAACCCAACTTCCTCTCTATTAATTGAAAAAAAGAAAACCAGTTTTTTTCTTAAAGGTGATAAGAAAATACACCAAATACATATTGATGATATTTTATTTATTGAAGCATCTGGTAATTATACAAAAGTATTTTTAACTGAAGAAATGATCATTAGTCATCAAAAAATTTCCTCATTAGAAAAATTATTAGCCTCTTCAAATTTCCTAAGAGTACATAAATCTTTTATTATAGCTACTAATAAAATAAAGGTTATAGAAGGAAACCGAATAACAATTAACAGTCATTTTATTCCTATTGGCCAAACCTATAAACATCGTTTAAAACAATTCTTTCAGAATGAATAACGCATAAAAAAACCACAACAATTGTTGTGGTTTTCAGTCTATTTTATTTTAATAAAATATTAATCATTATGCATAAAACGTTGCTTACCTAATAATTCCTCATCTGTTTCAACATTATTATCATCTGGTACACAACAATCTACAGGACACACAGCTGCACACTGAGGTTCTTCATGAAAACCTTTACATTCTGTACACTTATCTGCTACTATATAATATATTTCATCAGAAATAGGTTCCTGATCTTCATCAGCATTTGCCTTATTTCCGTTTGGTAAAATTATATTTCCCTCTAAATCTGTTCCTTCTGAATATTTCCACTCTTCAGCACCTTCATATATTGCAGTATTTGGGCATTCTGGTTCACATGCACCACAATTTATACATTCATCTGTTATTATAATTGCCATACTATATCATTTTCAGTTTTCGTAACTTTGCTCACGCAAAAATAAAGCCAATTTAATTTAGAACCAATTTAAATGGATAAAATCGAGAAACGAATTCAATCATTTGTAAAATTAGGACAATTTTTAAGTCAATTTAATAGAAAAGAGATTCGTCAAAAAGAAGATGTTGCTTTTAATGATTTATTTTTTGATGGATTTAAACATCAATTAAAACTAGCTCAAGAGAAAAACAGTTGGTTTACAAAGGATAATTTATTGTTTACTTGTGAAAGTTGGGCAAATGCACTTACTTTTGAAAACTTACACAAATGGATTAAAGAAGAAAACTTAAATACCAATTCTTCTAAAAAAGTAGCCATTATTATGGCTGGTAACATTCCTTTAGTTGGTTTTCATGATTTTATTGCTGTTTTAATTTCCGGGCATTCAGTATTGGCTAAACTATCTAGTAATGACGAGCATTTACTTCCTTTTTTAGCTAAATACCTAGAGTATGTAAATACCGATTTTAAAGGTACTTTTGAGTTTACTAATAAAAAACTAACTGGTTTTGATGCTGTTATTGCAACTGGTAGCAATAACACTTCTCGTTATTTTGAATATTATTTTAAAGACAAACCAAATATTATAAGAAAAAACAGAAATTCTGTAGCTGTAATAACTGGTAAAGAAACAGAAGAAGATTATATTAACTTAAGTGAGGATATATTCTGTTACTTTGGACTAGGATGTCGTTCTGTTTCAAAATTATTTGTTCCTAAAGGATATAATTTCGATCTCTTTTTTAAAGGCATGTTTAACAAACAAGAAATTATTAATAATTTTAAATATGCGAATAACTATGATTATAACAAGGCTGTATATTTAATGAGCGAATTCGATTTGTTAGAAAATGGTTTTTTAATGATTAAAGAAGACACTAGTTACTCCTCTCCTATTTCTTCTGTTTTTTACGAATATTATGAAAATGAAGATGATTTAAAAATTAAATTATTTGAAGAAAGAGAAAAAATTCAATGCATTGTTGCCAAAAATTTCGTTAAAAATGAAATTGCTTTTGGACAAACACAGCAACCTAATTTATGGGATTATGCAGATGGAGTAAATACCTTAGATTTTTTATCTAAAATTTAATTTACAATCCTTAAAATCGCATATTTGTACTATTAATTATTTCAATAATGAAAAAACATAACTTTAGCGCCGGTCCTTGTATATTACCAGAAGAAGTATTACAAAAAGCTTCAGATGCTGTTGTAAATTTTAATAATGATAACTTATCACTTATCGAAATTTCGCATCGTAGTAAACCTTTTGTAGATGTTATAGAAAGAGGTAGAAGTTTAGTTTTAGAGTTATTAAACTTAAACAAAACAGAATACACAGCCCTTTTTTTACATGGCGGTGCTAGTACCCAGTTTTTAATGGTTGCTTATAATTTTTTAAATAAAAAGGCAGGATATTTAAATACAGGTACCTGGAGTAGCAAAGCCATAAAGGAAGCTAAATTGTTTGGCGAATTAATAGAAGTAGCTTCTTCTAAAGACAATTCATTTAACAGTATTCCTAAAGATTATACAGTTCCTACAGATATAGATTATTTTCATTGTACTAGTAATAATACTATTTATGGAACTCAAATGAAAGCGTTTCCTGAAGTTAAAGTTCCTTTAATTTGTGATATGAGTTCTGATATTTTTTCACGTGAATTAAATTTTTCTAAATTTGATTTAATATATGCAGGTGCTCAAAAAAATATGGGTCCAGCAGGAACAACTTTAGTGGTTGTTAAAAATGAATTATTGAATAATATTACTCGTGAGGTTCCTTCTATGTTAAGTTATAAAACACATATAGAAAGAGACAGCATGTTTAATACACCTTCTGTTTTTTCCGTATATGTTTCTACCCTAACATTAGAGTGGTTGCATGAATTAGGAGGAATTCCTTTTATAGAAAAAGTGAATACTAAAAAAGCTGATTTATTATATGGTGAAATTGATAGAAATCCGCTTTTTAAAGGAAATGTAGTTACAAAAGATAGGAGTATCATGAATGCGACATTCACTCTAAATAACACAGATTTACAAGAAAAGTTTAATGCAATGTGGAAAGAAGCTGATATTAATGGTATAAATGGCCATAGATCTGTTGGTGGGTATAGAGCAAGCATGTACAATGCATTACCATTATATAGCGTTCAAGCACTAGTAGATGTAATGCAAGAGTTAGAAAGAACAGCTTAAAATTGATTATCATGAATGAAGTGATTTCTCTTATAAGTAATTCACCTTATTATATTTCACTTCACGCATAATTATATAATAAAGATACATACAAAAATGAAAGTATTAGTAAATGTAGGAATTAGCGCAAACGCAATTTCACTTTTAGAAGAATCAAATTTTGAAGTTATAACTACTAAAGTAGCACAAGAGCAACTTGAAAATTATATTAATGACGAACATATAAATGCCATTTTAATTTCTAATTCTACAGAAATAACACAAGAATTAATTGATGGTTGCCCTAGCCTTAATTTAATTGGTTGTAGTGGTATTAATTTAAATAATATTGATGTTCAGTACGCTAAAGATCAAGGTTTACATGTAATAAATACTCCTGAGGCAGTTGCTAATAGTATTGCAGAACTAGTTTTTGCACATGTATTAGGTATGGCTCGTAATTTACATCAATCAAATAGAGAAATGCCTCTAGAAGGAGACTCTAATTTTAAAGATCTTAGAAAATTATATTGGGGTAATGAACTTCGTGGAAAAACGATAGGTTTAATAGGAATGGAACAAACTGCTATTGCTACTGCTAAGGTAGCATTAGGAATGGGTATGAAAGTACTAATGTTTGATTATGAGCCTAAAGAAATTTCTGTGGAATTTGAGTTTTTTGACGGGCAAACAACTAATTTTAGTTTCAATTCTGTTGATATTAATGAACTTTTAACAGAATCAGATTTTATTTCTGTACATGTTCCAAATAAAGAAACTCCTATTTTAAGTACTCCTCAATTTGAAAAAATGAAAGATGGTGTAGGTATTATTAATTGTACTTATAGCGGACTTATAGATGAAATAGCATTGGTTACTTCTATAGAAAAAGAGAAAGTAAGATATGCTGCTTTAGATGTTTTTGAAAGTGAACCAAATCCAGAAATACAATTACTAATGAATACTAGTTTATCTCTTTCTCCTAATTTAGGTACTGCTACATTAGAAACACAAGATAAAATAGGAATCGAATTAGCAACTCAACTTACTGCTTTATTATCATAAATTATGGCTATTGTAAAACCTTTTAAAGCAATACGACCTACACGCGATAAAATTGCGTTGGTCTCTTCTAAATCTTATGAAGCTTATGATCCTGGTTTATTGCATGCTAAATTAGCTTATAATCCATATACGTTTCTTCATGTGGTAAATCCTGGGTATAAATACCACAAACAAGATGTAACAGGAGAACAACGTTTTAAATTGGTACACAATCGTTATTTAGAATTTAAAGAGAATCATGTTTTTACACAAGATGAAACTCCTTCTTTTTATGTGTATAAGAAAGTAACTGCTACAAATACTTTTTGTGGAATTATTGCTGCTACTTCTGTTGAAGATTTTCATAACAATGTGATTAAAAAACACGAACGTACTTTGCAGAAAAGAGAATTATTATTTGAAAATTATTTAAAGAATACAGGATTTAATGCAGAACCTGTACTCCTTACCCACCCAGATAATTCTGATATTAATTCAATTTTAGAAAAATATCAACAACAAAGAGCAGAATATGAATTTTCTACTACCGACAAGGATCTTCATTTTTTATGGGTTGTTAGTGATGAAAATGATGTTTCTTTTATAAACAATGCTTTTAAAAAGATTGATACATTATACATTGCCGATGGCCATCATCGTACAACTTCTTCTTGTTTATTAGCTAATAACTTAGCAAAAGAAAACCCAAAACACACAGGAAAAGAGGATTATAACTTTTTTATGAGTTATTTACTTTCAGAAAGTCAATTAAGTATTTCTGAATTTAATCGTTTTATTAAAGATTTAAATGGATATACTCCTGATGAGTTTTTAATTGAATTAGACACCTATTTTAGAATTGAAAAACGCGGACAAGAGCTATACAGACCTAAAGAAAAACATCACTTTAGTATGTATTTAAAAGGAGAGTTCTATGCTTTGTATTTAAGAAACTCTGTTTATGGGTTTACAGATGAATTAAGTAAACTAGATGCTGAAATTTTATATCGAACTGTATTAAAACCTATTTTAGGAATTGAAGATATTAGAAATGCATCAAAAATAATTTATTCGCAAGATAAATCTGATGGTTTAGAGTTAAAAACCAAAGTTGATAATGGTGATTTTAAGGTTTCTTTTGGTATGTTACCTACTAGCATTAAAGAAATAAAAGACATTGTTGATGCCGATATGATAATGCCTCCAAAAACAACCTATATTGAACCAAAATTAAGAAGTGCATTAACTATTTATGAGTTTTTAAAATGATTACAGAAAATTTACAAAATATACAAAAGGAGTTACCAGAAGATGTAACATTAGTTGCTGTTTCTAAAACAAAACCTATTGCCGATATTCAGGAAGCTTATAATGCTGGTCAACGAATTTTTGGAGAAAATAAAATTCAAGAAATGGTTGCTAAATATGAAGAACTACCTAAGGATATTGAATGGCATATGATTGGCCATTTACAAAGAAATAAGGTAAAGTATATGGCACATTTTGTTAATTTAATTCATGGTGTAGATAGTTTTAAAACTTTAAAAGAAATTGATAAACAAGCTAAAAAACACAATAGAGTCATTAATTGTCTTTTACAAGCTCGTATTGCTAAAGAAGAAACGAAATTTGGGTTACCTTTTACTGAAATAAAAAACATTTTAGCTTCTGAAGAAATCATAGAATTAAAAAATATTACTGTTTCTGGATTAATGGGAATGGCTACTTTTACAGATGATAATGAACAATTAAAAAGTGAGTTTTCTTCTTTAAAAAAACTGTTTAACAACCTAAAAAACAAGCACCCACAACTTTCTATGCTTTCTATGGGAATGAGTGGAGACTATCAATTAGCGATAGAAAATGGTAGTACAATGGTTCGAATTGGTAGCGCTGTTTTTGGACATAGAAATTATACAGTATAACCATAATTAACCAGTTGTTTGTTTTTATTTATATTTGCCGTTATAAACTTATACCTGTATCATCATAAACAGGAGATTTGTGCTACATGTACGCTATTTTAGATATTGAAACAACCGGGGGGAAATTTAACGAAGAAGGAATCACTGAAATTGCCATCTATAAATTTGATGGTCATCAAATTGTAGATCAATTTATTTCTTTGGTAAATCCCCAAAAAGAGATACAAGAATTTGTTGTTAAACTTACAGGTATTAATAACAATATGCTTCATAATGCTCCTAAGTTTCATGAAGTAGCAAAAAGAATTATTGAAATTACAACCGATTGTATTGTTGTGGCTCACAATGCTTCTTTTGATTATAGAATTTTAAGAACTGAATATGATCGATTGGGATATGATTACATACGAAATTCACTTTGTACTGTTACTTTAAGTAAAAAATTAATTTTAGACCAACCTTCTTACAGTTTAGGAAAATTATGTAGAAATTTAGGAATAGCTGTTGCAGATAGGCATCGTGCTAATGGTGACGCACTTGCTACTGTAAAACTTTTTAAATTACTGTTAGAAAAAGATATAGATAAAAACATTGTACAACAAACAATAAAATATTCAGATAACAGAAATCATAAGCTAAAGTTAAGATCTATATTAGATAGTCTACCAGAGAAAGAAGGAGTTTATTATGTACATAATGAAGAAGGTAAAATTATTTTTATAGGCAGAGGAAAAAATATTAGACAAGAGGTTAATAAACTTTTCTTAAAAGACTCTAAAAGAGCTTTAAAAGTAAATGAAAAAGTTGAATCTGTGAGTTTTGAAGAAACAGGAAATCAACTATTTACAAGACTAAAATATTATACAGAATTAGAAGTTTTAAGACCTAAATATAATATTATTAGAAAAAGAAGATTAACTTCTAAAAACTTCAATCAAGACAATCTAATATTAATAGATAAAGGTAGAATTCCTGAAGAAAAATCTGTTATTTTAATTGAAAAAAATGAAGTTTTAGGGCATGCTTTTACAAATTTAGCTTATCAAACTAGTCAGCTTCATATTTTAAAAAACCTGATTACTTCAATAGAAAATAAACAATTAGCAAAAACAATAATTAAAAATTATTTAGATAGTAATACTGTTGAGAAAATTGTTCGGTTTGATATTGACTCTTCAGAATAATACCTTTATTTATATCAGTAACTTTTCGCACCTAGTTTTTAAATATTTTTATTGAAATAGAATCCTTAAACATCTTGTTTATTGTATTAATTTTCTACTATTAAAAATGTGTCTTAGGAAGGCATACATGATATTAGGAAATTTATATTTACCATTGGGAAATCCTCTCCTTCTTCACTCTTTTTTGTATGATATTTGAAAAAATAACTTAGTACATATTAAAAAGTATAAATACCCCTATATTATATTCATTAAAACAATATTATTATTTTTAACATTTATAATAAATGTTAATCTTTTATATTCTCAAAATTGCAATTGCGATCATATTATGACTCCTAGTGATGTAGCTATAAAAAACTCAATTGGATATAAAGGTAAAAAAATAAAACCAGGTGATATTATTTGCTTAACTGCTGGTTACCATGAAGATTACAAATATTTGAAGATATAAAAGGTACAAAAGAAAAGCCTATTATTATTATTATTATTAATTGTGGAGGAAAAGTTATTTTAAAAGGCTTTAAAAAAAATAATAAAGGAGAACCTTCAACGAATGGAATTACTTCAAAAAACAGTTCTCATTTTAGAATTACAGGTAGTGGAGATTCTAATTTTCCTTACGGAATTTTAATCACTAATGTAAGAGATGGTATTTCTTTAGGAAGTAAATCTAAAAACTTTGAAATAGATCATGTAGAAATTAACAATGTCTTTCAAAGAGGTTTAAGTTTAAAAACTAACCCAAACTATCAAGATCCTTCGACATTACGAGCAAATTTTAAAATAGATTATATAAAAGTACATCATAATAAAATATCTAAAACTGTAGATGAAGGAATGTATATTGGAAATTCTCATTACCATATAGAAAGTAAAAAAGAACATGAAATTGGTACTGTTGAAGTTTATAAAAATAATGTTGAAAAAACTGGTGCTGATGGTATACAAATTGGCGCTGCAAGAGAACATGCTTTAGTTTATGATAATATAATTCGTGAATTTGGTTTAAAAAAGTCTCATGGTCATAAAAGTGGTTTCCAAATTAATTCTGGTACGAAAGCCATTATATATAATAATAAAGTCTTTGATGGCTCTGGTGCTGGAATATTTATTTCTGGAGATGGTTGTTTAGTTTATAATAATATTGTAAAAAATGCAGGAAATGGTTTGTATCTTACTAGTAGATATACTTCACCAGATACAAGTTATAAAGCATATAATAATACTTTTGTTGATATATTTGGTTGGGCTATTTATTCAACTCTTAGTTCAACTAAAGCTATTAATAATCGTATTTATAATAACATTATACACATAGATGCAACTAGATCTGAAAAATATATTGTAACTCACCATAATTCAATTAACATCGATTGGTCTGAAAAAAATAATATTAAAACCAATGATATTAATACTTTAAATTTTAAAGATTATAACAATAATAATTTTCAACTTACTGAAAAATCTACAATTGCAATTGACAAAGGAGACTGTAATACTATATCTAATGTAACTTTTGATGCCTTAAATAACCCTAGAATTATTGGAAATAGTTGTGATATTGGAGCTTATGAGTTTGATCGTTCTACACTTAATACGGAAAACATATCTCCTAAAAAAAACAACAATCTTCTTACAATATATCCAAACCCTATAAAAGACAAACAGCTACAATATTCAATTCATTCAAATTTTAACTCTATTTATTTAATAGAAATATATACTGCTACTGGTCAATTATTGTACAAAAAATATAAAACACACAACAAAGAAAAAAATACAATTAATTTAAAAAACATAGTTACTTTAACTTCTGATACAATTTTATTTTTAAAAGTAACCATGAACAATATATATCAATCAAAAAAAATCATTTTATCTAAGTAAAATAATTTTTCCTTGTAAATGTATAAAGCATTGTTTTTAAATTTAAAAACAATGCTTTATACATTTTATTTAAGAATTAAAAAGGCTGAAAAATTCTTTTTTCTTTTCTCTAGATAAAGAAACGAATATGTCTTTTTCCATAATTATATACCCCCCATCCTTTTTAAACAATTGTTTAATAAATTTTAAGTTTATAATGTAAGAACGGTGTGTTCTATAAAAGGTTTGATTATTTTTTAATAAATCTTCAAAATATTTTAGTGGTTTACTAATTAATAAAACCTCTCTAGAAACTGTATGCACATTAGTATACATTCTATTGGCTTCAATACAAATAATATCTTCTAATTCTACAAAATAAATGCTATCACTTAAAGGTAATGCCAGTTTATTAAAATTAGTAGTTAAAAAACCTTCTGTTAATCCTTTTAATTTTTCATACGTTTTAGTTTTTCCCGATATTTTCTGAAACTTCTCTATTGCTTTTTTTACTTGATTAGGTCGCAATGGTTTTAATAAATAATCTATTGCAGATAATTCAAAAGCTTCTAAAGCATACTTACTATATGCTGTTGTAAAAATAATATCAAAATTAAAATCATCTTTCTCTAAAAATTCTAAAATTTGTAAACCAGAATACTCAGGCATTTCAATATCTAAAAAGACTATTTCTGGATTGTGTTTTTTTATAATCTCTATTCCAGACATTAAATTATCTGCCTCATGTATTACCTCTATATTAGAACAATATTGCTCTAATATAATTTGTAAAACTTCTCTCGCATTATCTTCATCATCAATTATTAAAACACTTTTTATTATATGCATATTTTATTAAGAAATATAAGGAATTCTAAGTATTACTTTAGTACCTATAGCAACAGTACCTTTTTTTAAATCTATTATATCAACAACAATTTGTTTTTCTTTTCCAAAGTTAAGCAATTCTAACCTAGTTTTCCCAGCGTCTGAAGCAAAAGAAGTATGTAATTTAGATCTTTTTTTATTAATTTGATAAGAACGTTCTCTTCCAATACCGTTATCTTCTATTATACAAATAATGCTATCAGAATTATTACCATCAATAACAAATGAAATATCTAAAACTTTATTTTCTTTTTTATGTAACAACCCATGTTTTATAGCATTTTCTATATAAGGTTGTATTATTAAAGTAGGTATTTTCATATTATGAATTAATACTTTAAATGTATCTACATTAATCTTATAATTAAAATTTTCTCCAAATCTAATTTTTTCTAAATTTAAATATAACCGTAAGGTTTCAATTTCTTCAGCAAGTGTAATATAATCTTTGGTACTATGATTTAAATATATTCTCATTAAATCTGCAAACCTTCCTAAATAATCGGAAGCTATTGTTTTTTGATTTGTTAAAATATATTTCTGAATAGAATTTAAAGCATTAAACATAAAATGAGGATTCATTTGTGCTTTTAATGCCGTTAATTTAGAATTTACAACATCTATTTCTATTTTTCTTTTTTTCTGTATTCGTTTAGCTTGCTCTTTATAAATGAAAAAAGATAAAATTCCGAGTAATACTAAAACAATTAAAAAAAAACTCCTTGTTTTCCAATATGGTGGAGTAACTGTAAACATTATCCTTTTAACAATTTCGCTTTCTACTCCATCTTCATTTATAGATTTTACTTCAAAAATGTATTTTCCTGTAGGAAAGGATGAATAACGTACTTTATTATCTACTGTAGACACCCATTTTTTATCTAAACCTTTTAATCTGTATTTATATTTGGGTTTAGAATTTGGATTAAAAAAAGAAGAAGATTTGTAACTAATAGAAACATTATCATCGTAGTTAAGCTTGTAACCTTTCTTTATTTCTTGGTTCATCTCTGAAATTATTATTTTTTCAAGAAGAATGGTTGGAGGTGTTAAGTTTTTATATCTATTATTTTTATCTAAACATAAAAGGCCTTTCTTACTCGCTAAGTAAACTTTATTTTTAAGAATTGTAATATCAAAAAAATCATTTGTCTTTAACCCATCTCTTCTATCTATTGTAATTATTTCTTTATTAGAATTTGTTCTTTTAATACATTGTACTCCTTGTTTAGTAGTTATCCAAACATCATTTCCATCAATTGCAATTTTATTAATTCTGTTAGAAACTAACCCTGATTTTTTATCATATGATTCAAAAATTTTTTCATTTTTTAATCCTAATAACCCATGATTTACAGATGCTATCCAAATAAAACCATCATCTGTTTCTTTTATATCTGAAATAAAAATAGGTTTTCCTTTATAAGTAATTAGTTTAGATTTATAATCTAAATCGTAGATATACAAACCATCTACATATGCTATATAAATTTTTTTGTTTTTACTATAATGATTTACATAAGCTCTTTTTTCTCGTAATATTTTATATGTTAAAATAGTATTATTCTTAGAAAAACCTGTTTTGTTTAATGAGCATATATTATTAATAATGGCCGATCTATTCATTGAAGAGAATAACATAGTACTATCTGAAATTACAGAAAAATCTTTCCAATAATAAGTTTTAAAAAGTGTTTTATTTTTTTCTTTAATTAAATTAACACTTCCTGCAGTACCGGTTACAAATAAAGTTTTATATTTTTTTACGTATGAAATTTTATTTACTTCAATAAGTGCATCATCAATTACTTTATGGGTAGAAAAGGTTTTTGTTTTAACATTAAACTTACCTATGTTTTTTTTCCTTTATTATAAAAAACAGTATTTATTCCATCATTTGCTAAAGATGTAACCTTGTTTTCCTCTATTAATGAATTTTCTTTATTATAATAAGTAATACCTAAGTTTGGAATTATAAAAACACCATTATTTAATGTAGAAAACCAATAATTCCCATTATCATCTTCTATAACTCTTGTTACAAATTTATCAGGAAAAAATGTATTTAATTCAATCATTTTTCCTTCTTCAATCTTAAACTGAAGAACTCCTTTATTTGTACATAACCATAAAAAACTTTTTGAATCTTCGTAAATATATACTGTTCTTGTTTTTCTTATTTTTTTAGGATTAATAAGCGATTGAAAGCCTTGATTTTTAAAATTCCAATACAATAAATCTGTTCTTAAAATATAATCTGTATTAACAAATAAATGGTTTTTAGTTTTGAAAATGTCTGTTACATTTTGAGCAGAATCTATTTCTTTATTTTTTTTAGAAAACTTTATTAAATAATTTTTAGTATTAGTATACTCTATATACCATAGAGAGTTATTTACTATTTTAACCCCTTTTGTTTTTGTTTCTTTATCTTTAGATACATTTTCTACATACCTTGTTTTTCGTGTTTTTATATCAACCTCTATTAAATTATTAGAAGCCGACACATACATTTTCTGTTTAAAAATCTTAAATTCTAAAAATGCATTCGTTTTTATTAATTCATTAAGATCTATAAATAATTTTAATGAATTATTTTCAACATAAAAAATTTGTCCACTCATGTTGTTACACCATATTCTCCCATTTTCATCTTCTAACAAACCAAAAACTGCAAACCCTCTTTTTATAGTACTATCGTATAATTTAAATTTATCTCCATCATATTTATAAAGCCCGTCATTACTAGCAAACCATAAATATCCTTTGCTATCTTTAATCATGTCGTAAAATTCGTTCGTTATTAATCCATCCTCCTCTGTAAACTGATAAAAAGCAGCATGCTGTGAAAATGTAAAATAACAATAGAAAAAAAGGACTAATTGTATACTTTTTTTTATAAAATTCATCTACTGTAAAAATAAGAATCTATTTTTATGAAATTAGCTATAAAATAAACATTGTTTATATTTATTTATATGAATTCATATTTTAAAAGTTTTATTTATTTTGTATTACAATACAACAAAAGTAATCGCTATAAACTTCAATAATTCTTTTAGAAAATAATTTGTAATATTGCTATTACAACGAATCATTTTGATAGAGAAAAAATTACAAAAAAACTGGAAAAACAGACTTCATGAAATCATTTATGAAGCTGATACACCTGCTGGTAAATTATTTGATATTATACTTTTAGTTGCTATTATACTAAGTATAGCAGTAGTTATGCTCGAAAGTGTAAACAGTATAAGTGAACAATATAGCTATCTTTTAAATGTTGTAGAATGGGGTATTACTATTCTATTTTCTTTAGAGTATATTGTTCGGATTATATCTATTAACAAGCCTTCTAAATATATTTTTAGTTTTTATGGTATTATTGATTTTTTATCTACCATTCCTAAATATTTATCGTTATTTTTCGTGGGTACTCATAGTTTAGTTGCTTTAAGAGCTTTACGCTTATTAAGAGTGTTTAGAATATTAAAATTAGCTCGTTTTATTGGCGAATCTCAAAGTTTAGTAAAAGCTTTAAAAGCAAGTAAAGCCAAAATTGCCGTTTTCTTATTTTTTGTACTTATTGTTTGTATTATTTTAGGTACTGTTATGTATTTAATTGAAGGATCTGAAAATGGATTTACAAGCATTCCTAGAAGTGTATATTGGGCTATTGTAACACTTACTACTGTTGGGTATGGAGACATTGCTCCTGGCACTCCTATAGGGCAATTTATTGCAAGTATTATTATGATTTTAGGTTATGCTATTATAGCTATTCCTACTGGTATTGTTTCTTCTGAAATGGTAAATCATTCAAATATAGATTTAAATACTCAATCGTGTCCTAATTGTGCTACTGAAGGGCATGATGATGATGCTATTTTTTGTTATCATTGCGGACATAAACTTCACGAATAATGAACACACTTATTACTATTGTTGGCCCTACTGCTATTGGTAAAACTGCTTTAAGTATTCAGCTTGCACAGCATTTTAAATGTGATATCATATCGTGTGATTCTAGGCAATTCTATAAAGAAATGACTATTGGTACTGCTGTACCAGATACCGATGAGTTAAATGCTGCTACACATCATTTTATACAAAATAGAAGTGTTTTTGAAGATTATAGTGTGGGTGGATTTGAAAAAGATGCTCTTAAAAAATTAAACGAACTGTTTAATAAAAAAACTACGCAAATAATGGTAGGTGGTAGTGGTTTATATGTAGATGCAGTATTAAAAGGTTTGGATTATTTTCCTGAAGTGACTCCAGAAATTAGAGCAAATTTAACTTTAGAGTTGGAAGAAAATGGAATTGAATTTTTACAAGAAAAATTACAAAGTTTAGATCCTATTAGCTCTCAAACTATTGCTATAGATAACCCTCATAGATTAATTAGAGCCTTAGAAATTTGTATAGGCACTAATAAACCGTATTCTTCTTTTATAAATAAAGATAAGGCTCCTAGAAACTTTACTCCTATTAAAATAGGTTTAAATGCCGATAGAGAAGTTATTTATGATCGAATAAATAAACGTGTTGATATTATGATTAAAAACGGTTTATTAGAGGAAGCAAAAAAATTATACCCCAACAAACACCTAAACGCGCTACAAACTGTAGGTTATCGCGAATTGTTTGAATATTTTGATGGCAATTGGACTTTAGATTTTGCTATTTCTGAAATTAAGAAAAATACACGCCGTTTTGCTAAAAGGCAACTTACTTGGTTTAGAAAAGATAAAAGTATTGTTTGGGTAGACTATAAAGAAGAACTTCAAAGTATTTTAAATAAGATTTAAACTTTTTGTTATAACAAAAATAGATTACAAATTATAATTACATTAAAATAGTATTTTCTTGAAAAGGCGAGTTTAAAAATAACTCTAAATTTGCCGCCCTGAAAAAGCTATGCGAAAATGTACAAACGAAATTATCACCCCTTGGTGATTATTTTATACACTAGTGGAATGCTAGATGATAAACAAATTGCACAAATACCAAAAACCACCAAATACAATTGAAATCAATTTACTCATGATAATTATTATGGTGATGATTGGGCAACCAATTATATAAATCAATTTGAGGCTATTAAAGATGTATTTACATCTAAATTTTTGTTTAAATCACTTCGGTTTCTAGCAGAAACTAGAAAAGGATAT
>CAKZVD010000105.1 GCA_937922085.1 uncultured Tenacibaculum sp.
TTAGAAAACAAATTTTGATGTTTTGCATATAATGCTGAAAGTTGTGCTAATCTAATTGTTGGAAAATTAGAAGGTCTCATTCTAAAAAACTGAAAATTATTTTTCTCAATATTCTTTAAATGATATTTATGTTTTAAGTAATTATATGTTTCTTGAAGCTCTTGGTAATATTTTTCTGTTATTTCATCTTCTAAAAAACCTGCCTGACCAAATAATAATGAACTCAACTCTTTTTCCTTATGTTGGTTTTTTCTTAAAACTGAGTATTCAAAAGAGGTTGATAATTTCAAAAAAGCATCTCCATTCACTTTTAATCCAAAATTTTTAGCTAACAACTGAAAAAGAACAGCTTCAAAATCATTATTTGATTTTAATAGCAATGTATTAATAAACTTAGATTTAGTTTCTAACCTTTCAAAAAATAGGCGTTCTAACCAATTATTCATTAAAAATTCATCTACAGTAGCTATTTGTTTTTCGCAGGGTATCCATCGAATATCTTTTGAAAACAATTTTTGATAATTTACTAATACCTCTTTATTTATATTATTTTTTAACTCTAATGTAGGTATCGGTTTATTATTCTTCATGTAAATTTCTACATCATTCTCATAAACTACATGTAAAATTACTGCATCGTAATTTATATCTTTTTCATGATTGTGTGCATACCAATCAGATGATTTTAAATGAATTTCTACATTTCCAAACCATAACTGCCCTCCTATTTCTATTTTTGCATTTAAAAAATCTGGTCCTGTATTAGTATTTTGAACTCCTGAATGCAGAATAAAAACATTCTCTTTACTTGCAGTAGATAAATTTAACTGGTTAAACAACTTATATTGCCATATATAATGGAGCAACTTTTCTTTCATAGCTTGTAATTTAAATTCTTTTTCTCGACATTAAATGTATGAAAAATCTATTAAAATCCATATTCGTCAGCTCTTTTCCTCTTTTTGCTTTAATAATACTTTTTAGGAGTATTACAAATCATCTTTTTCATTTAAATATTGCTGGATTATTTATTGCTTCTATTAGTATTGTATTATTTTTTAGTTTACTTTTTATTAAACCAGTTGCTAGAACCTCAAGAACTTTATCTCTCTATTCGATTCCTATTTTACTAGGCTTCATTTTCAATTTAATTCAAATTAATTATCCAAGTATTTATATCAGTTCACTTTTATTATTGGGATGGTTAATATATCTGTTTTGGTATTCTGTTTTTGAAAATAGAGAAAAAAACATGTTAGAATTAGGTGAAAAAATCACCGATTTAGATTTTCAAAACATTCTAAACAAAACTGTTACTCTTTCTGATTTTACTGGAGATTATAAAATTTTACTTTTTTACAGAGGTAATTGGTGTCCGTTGTGTATGGCACAAATCAAAGAAATTGTTAATGAATATAAAGAACTAGAAAAAAGAAATGCCGATGTTCTTTTAATTAGTTCTCAACCTCATTCTTTCACTAAAAGTTTAGCAAAAAAACATCATGTCCCATTTCATTTCTTAGTAGACGTAAAAAATAAAGTTGCTAAAAAATTAAAAATTATACATGAAAATGGATTACCCTTCGGATTTCAATTATTCGGTTATGAATCTGATGTTGTAATGCCTACCTTAATTATAACTGACAAGAACAATAAAATTATTTTTGCAGATTTAACTGACAACTACAGAGTGCGTCCTGAACCTTCTACTTTTTTAAAAATAATAGACGATAATAATCAATAGATTTTATAATATCCTAGTATAAATTTTTTCTATCCATAAACATTAGTTCCCATGGAAAACAAAAAGTATTTTTGTAAAAAAACTATTTACAATGAATATTATAGAAAGTTTGAAATGGCGCTATGCTGTTAAAAAATTTGACGAAAATAAATATTTAACCAACGAACAAATTGAAACTTTAAAAGATGCTTTTAATTTAACTGCTACTTCTTATGGTTTACAATCTACTAAACTGGTTGTACTTAAGAATAAAGAATTACAAGCAAAACTAGTAGAACATTCTTGGAATCAACAACAAGTTGCGCAAGCATCACATGTATTAATTTTATGTGTTCCTAAAAAATACGATACTAAAAATGTAGATAACTATTTTAAATTGGTTAAAGAAGTTAGAAACACTCCAGATGAAATATTAAATCCTTTTAAAGATTTTCTTTTATCTAATTTAGAAAAAAAGACGCAAGAAGAATTATTTATTTGGAATAAAAATCAAGCCTACATTGCTCTTGGTAACTTACTGACTGCTTGTGCTATTGAAAAAATAGATTCTTGTCCGATGGAAGGTTTCACTCCTGAAAAGTATGATGAAATTTTAGGTTTAGATTCACAAAATTTACAATCTGTTGTAGTTTTACCGTTAGGTTTTAGAGCAGAAGACGACTACATGAAAGATTTAAAAAAAGTTCGTAAGCAAACCAGTGAAACTGTATTACATATAAATTAAAAAAAGTCAATTGGGGACTATTTGTTTAAAAGTGTTGGTAATTCTTATAATTATCGGCACTTTTTATTTTATAGCATATTTCTTATATGAAATCGTATTATATTAGTGCCTCTAAAAACTTATTAAATGCAACCTATACACATCGTATTACTTATTCTAGCTTACTTTGGTGTTCTTATTTTAATTTCTTACATAACAGGAAAATCTGCAGATAACGATACCTTTTTTAAAGCAAATAATTCTTCTCCTTGGTATTTAGTTGCTTTTGGTATGATTGGAGCTTCTCTTTCTGGAGTAACATTTATTTCTGTTCCTGGTTGGATTGAAGGTCAACAAATGAGTTATATGCAAATGGTATTAGGTTATATTGTTGGTTATGCTGTTATAGGTCTTATTTTATTACCTCTTTACTACAAACTTAACTTAACTTCTATTTATACTTATTTAAAAAATCGATTTGGTATAAACTCTTATAAAACAGGAGCTAGTTTCTTTTTATTATCAAGAACGATTGGTGCAGCTTTTAGATTATTTTTAGTTGCTAACGTATTACAATTAATCCTTTTTGATGCCTACCAGATTCCTTTTTGGGTTACTGTTACCATTACTATTTTATTAATTTGGTTATATACTTTTAAAGGAGGAATTAAAACAATTGTTTGGACAGATACTTTGCAAACTCTTTTTATGCTAATAGCTGTCGGTGTTTGTATCGTAATGATAAAAGATGCTATGCAAATAGACAGTCTATTCTCTTATATTTCTGAAAACAAACTTTCTAAAATGTTTTTCTTTGAAGATGTAAAAGCAGGTAATTATTTTTGGAAACAGTTTTTTTCTGGTGCTTTTATTGCTATTGTTATGACAGGATTAGATCAAGACATGATGCAGAAAAACTTAACCTGCAGAACTTTAAAAGATGCTCAAAAAAACATGTTTTGGTTTACTTTAGTATTGGTTATTGTAAACTTTTTCTTTTTAGCCTTAGGAGTATTGTTAACAGACTATGCAGCTATTAATGATATTGCTGCTCATAAAGATAAATTATTTCCTACCATAGCAATGAGTGGTGAATTAGGTTTAGCTACTTCTTTATTCTTTTTATTAGGTTTAATAGCAGCTGCATATTCAAGTGCCGATAGTGCTCTAACCTCTTTAACTACTTCTTTTAGTATTGATATACTTGAAATTGATAAAAAGGAAGATGAAAATGAAAAAATAAAAATCCGTAAAATTATTCATATCATTTTTTCTTTTGTACTAATCATTACCATTTTAATTTTTAAATATGTAATCGCTGATGAAAGTGTAATATCAAAAATTTTCCAATTTGCAGGTTATACCTATGGACCATTACTTGGTTTATATGCATTTGGTCTGTTTACTAAATTTAAAGTAAAAGACAAATTGGTTCCTATTGTATGTATATTATCACCAATTCTTACTTTTTTAATTTCTATTTCTCCTATTATTTATACTTATATTTATAAAATTGAAAATTTAGACTGCCTTAAAATCACTTGGAAATGTCTCAAAATATATTCTGAAGAAAACTATTATAAATTCGGATTTGAAATACTTATAATCAATGGTATATTAACTTTTTTAGGGCTTTTATTAGTTAAAAAAAATAAAAACCAACTACATCATAACTCTTGATAAAATGACATCACAAGAAATAATACAAAAATTCAATTTAAATAAACATCCTGAAGGAGGCTATTATAAAGAAACTCATAGAAGTAGCGGAATTATTAAAAATGAAAATCTTTCTGATAATTTTATTGGAGATAGAAATTACAGTACCTGTATTTATTTTTTATTGACTTCTGATAAATTTTCAGCTTTTCATAAAATAAATCAAGATGAAATTTGGCATTTTTACTTAGGAACAACATTGAAATTACATATGATTGCTCCTAACGGAGAATATTCTTTTGTTTTAATAGGAAATAATTTAAAAGAAGATGAACACCCACAATTTATTGTTCCTGCTCAATATTGGTTTGCTGCTGAGGTTATAAAAAAAGATTCTTTTGCTTTTACTGGTTGTACTGTAGCTCCGGGATTTGATTTTAATGATTTTGTTTTACCAAAAAGTACAGAATTAATTCAATTATTTCCTCAACACTCAGAAGTTATCTTAAAATTAACACATTCTTAATTCATAAACTATAAGAAAAAACCCTAAGTAAAATTACTTAGGATTTAGAAAAATACTATTAAAAAACAATCTTAAAACTTTCCGTTCATATTTTTCCTATTTGATTCTGCTGGTATATTTTCAATCACGTCCCAATGCTCAACAATTTTCCCGTTTTCAACACGAAATAAATCGTAATAAGCAACATGTTGAGAATCTAAAAACAAACCTTCAGAAATTGCTAGCACAAAATTACCTTCCGCGTATACAAAGTGTAATTTATCATATTGTAATTTTAAATTATTATCTGCGAAAAATTGTAATGCAGCTCCTAAACCATCTAAACCATTACCTACTTGTGGGTTATGTTGAATATACTTTTCAGTACTAATGTAATCTGTCACATTATCTTTTCCCTCTTTTAAAATATCGTTTACAAAATTTGTAACCAATGTCTTATTTATAGAAGTTTTATCTACATTTTCTATTTCAATGGCTCCATCCGTCATTGAATTTCCATTTGCGGTATCTGCAACTAAAACTTCATCCTGTAAATTATCCCAATGCTCTACAATTAATCCATTTTCAAATCTAAACACATCAAAAACTACTTGTGGTTTGCCTTCATTCCATGTACCTGAATAAGTGCTATGTAAAAAAACTGTATTTTCTTCAGATAAAACTCTATGTACCTTTACTTTTATCCCAGTAGGACTCCCTGTAAAAAACGGAATAATTGCATTTTTACCTGAAGGAAAATTTAAATTGTGCTGAACATATTTTGTATCACTTACATAGTCTAATGGTAATATATTACCAGATTCAAAAGCTTCAATTAATGCCACTGCCTTCTGTTTATTTGTAAGTTCAGTTACATTTTCTTCAGAATCACTGCATGATACAAGAGTTAAAAAAAAGGCTAGTATTAAAATAGAAATATTATTTATTATTTTCATTTTATGAATTTTATGAATTTATATACCACAAAATTACTTTCTATTATAACCTTAAACACTATCGTTTTTCAAATGAATAGTGTAAAAAAGGGAAAGTTAAATTAATAAGATTTAGTTTTTTTTAATTAAAACAGCTTTTTTATTTTTTTAATTACTATTTTATATATTTAACTGATGAAAATGATAAAACCTCTACTGAGTCTATTAATATTTATATTCTATTTTATAGGTTGTTCACAACAACAATCAAAAATGAAGAAGGAATCTAAAAAAGAATCTTCAATAGAAATCATTGTAGAAAGAGGGGCTTTTCATTATGATAAATTTGTTTTAAAAGATAGCATCGTTACTTTTTACCCTGAAAAAGAAATTGAGGTTAATTCTAACTCAAAAAACGATGAACAAAAAAAGTATTATCAAAAATCGCAACAACAAATTTCTAAAAAACAATTGAAAAATATTTTACTACAACTCGAAGAAAACGATATTTGGAAATTAAAAGATATTTATAAATGTAATAGTAGTTGTACTAGTTCTTTAAAAGTTATATTAAAAATAGATGGCAAAGAAAAAACAATTAAATGTCAAGACTTTAAAAGAGATTGTCCACAAATCATACAATATATAGAAAATCAACTTATTGAATTACACTCTAAAAATTTAAAAAGGGTTATGTTACCTGGGTGAAAAATCAACTTAATATAGTTTCCATACCTTTCATTTTATCTATCTTAAACATCGCATATAATTACTTTAATAGTCTAACAAAATGGCATTGTTTTTGGTCATTAAATAGATAATTTAAAAACCAAAAAGATGGGTAATAAATATTTACTTCTAACATTTTCATTATTCATATCTATTTTAACATATTCTCAAAAAATTAAAGTAAAATTTAAAAAAGGAAAAGTCTTAGTTAATGGCACAGAAATTTTAATCTATGAAAAAAGAGAATTAGGAGATGAATTTATAATTTATTCTATTAAAAATAGAGAAGAAATAGCAGATATGGTGCAAATGAATAATGGAACTAGTGCATATTTAGAAGGTGATTATAAAAGAATGTATTTTAATAATGAAGAAATTAAGATAGAGTCTAGTAGAATTTATTCTAAAGGATGGAAATATGTTATAAAACTTCTTATTAAAAATAAAGTTCTAGATATGACAGGGAAAGTAAATCTTGAAAGGCTTCAAAAATTTGCAAAAAAATACGATGAAAATATTACAAACCGAACTATTCGTTACTAATTTTCATTCAATTTTAATAAAAAACCTAAGTTTAAAACTTAGGTTTTTTATTTATCTATAGATCCTAAAACACGTTTCATAAATGTGTTTAACGCTTCTTTTTTGGGTGTACCGCCTTTTATCATTTTATCAACCTCAACAGCACCATACATATTAGAAATCAATTCTCCTATTACATCCAATTCTTCATCTTTCAACGAAGGTACTTCTGTAAGAGCTTCTAATGTTTCAATAGTTTCTAATATATAATCTTGATCATTTTCTTCTATAAAAGAAGTTAAATGTTTTATCACTGGTAATTTCATAACTTATATAACCTCGTTTACCAATTCTTTTAACACATCAAACTTATTTGTTTGTGTTTGATTTACAAACTTACCATCTACAAATGTTGCAAAAGTTGGCAAATTATCAACAGTAGCTAATTGTCTACTTTCTGGAAATTTTTCTGCATCAGCAATTACAAAAGAAACAGCTTCATTTTCTGTTGCTAATTTTTTAAACTTTGGTTTCATTATTCTACAGTTTCCACACCAAGTTGCAGAATATTGTACTACTACTGTTTTATTTTCAGAAACTATTTCTGTTAAATTATCTTGACTTAATTCTTGTACCATCTTTTTAAATTATAAATTGAGAATTACGAATTATGAATTTAAAAAACCCATAATTCGTAATCTATAATTAGTTTAGTTTACCGCTAAATATTCAGCAGTAGCTTTTGCGTTTGGTTGCATAGCTTGTTTTCCTTCTTCCCAGTTTGCAGGACAAACTTCTCCTTTTTCTTGAACGTGTGTATACGCATCAATTAAACGTAAATATTCATTTACATTACGACCAATTGGCATGTGATTAACACCTTCATGTACCACAGTTCCTTCTTCATCTATAATATATGTAGCTCTATAAGTTACGTTATCTCCTTCTACTTGTACAGTTCCTGTAGCTTCATCATAGGTTTCGTTAGCAATATCTAAAATACCTAAGATAGATGATAAATTACGGTTACTATCTGCTAATAAAGGGTATGTTACACCTTCTATACCACCGTTATCTTTAGATTGGTTTAACCAAGCGAAATGTACTTCTGGAGTATCACAAGAAGCTCCTATTACAATTGTATTTCTTTTATCGAATTCTGGTAAAGCTTGTTGAAAAGCGTGTAATTCTGTTGGACATACAAATGTAAAATCTTTTGGATACCAAAATAAAACTACCTTCTTCTTATTGTTTACTGCTTCCTCTAAAACATTTAACTTGAACGTATCTCCCATTTCGTTCATTGCATCTACGTTTAAATCTGGGAATTTCTTACCAACTAATGTTGCCATCTCTTAATTTTTATTGAGTTATTATTTAATTCTGTTTTTCAAAACAGCTGCAAAAATATTCTCTTTTGAATGTATTACAAGCTAAAATCTACAAAAAATTCTTATCCCATTATAAGATTTTTCAATAACTCAAAAAACAAGCCCTTTTACATATCATAAAAAACTAATAGTAAACAAACTAAGATACAACTATCATTAAATACTATTTTAAAATAAAAAATATAGATAAAAATTATTCAATGATTTTTTGTAGATTTGAAATAAGTAAAATCTTAAAACTAAAACAAAATGAAACCTGAAAACTCACAAAATAGTGCTGCAAAGTGTCCTTTTCATACTCCACAAGAAAAACCTGCTGGTGGAGGAACTACAAATAGAGACTGGTGGCCTAATGAATTAAAATTAAATATTCTTCGCCAAAATGCTTCTAAATCAAATCCGATGGGTGATGATTTTAATTATGCCGAAGCCTTCAATTCTTTAGATTTTACTGCTTTAAAACAAGATGTTATTAATTTAATGACAGATTCGCAAGATTGGTGGCCTGCAGATTATGGGCATTATGGTGGATTAATGGTACGCATGGCATGGCATAGTGCAGGTACTTATCGTGTAGGTGACGGAAGAGGAGGCGCTAGTACAGGAAACCAAAGATTTGCTCCATTAAATAGCTGGCCAGACAATGGAAACTTAGATAAAGCTCGTTTATTATTATGGCCTATAAAAAAGAAATATGGGAATAAAATTTCTTGGGCAGATTTAATAATCCTTGCGGGTAATTGTGCTATAGAATCTATGGGGCTAAAGACATTTGGTTTTGCTGGAGGTAGAGAAGATGTATGGGAACCAGAACAAGATGTATACTGGGGAGATGAAACAGAATGGTTAGCTAATAAAGAACGTTTTGCTGATGGAGAGCTTGAAGGGCATTTAGGTGCAGCTCATATGGGATTAATATATGTAAACCCTGAAGGACCTAACGGTTCATCAAACCCTTTAGAAACGGCTAAATTGATGAAGGTAACCTTTGGACGTATGGCAATGAACGATGAAGAAACAGTTGCTCTTACTGCAGGAGGTCACACATTTGGAAAAGCACATGGTGCTGCAGACCCAGATAAATATGTTGGTGCTGAACCACACGGAGCTCCTATTGAAGAAATGAGTCTTGGTTGGAAAAACACTTATGGAACAGGGGTTTTAGACGATACTATTACCAGTGGTATAGAAGGAGCTTGGACCCCTAACCCAGATAAATGGGATCATGATTTCTTTAAAGTGTTATTAGATTATGATTGGGAATTAACAAAAAGTCCAGCAGGCGCAAGTCAATGGACTCCAAAAGCTGATTCAGGAGCTCCAACTGCTCCTATGGCTGGTGATGCTTCTAAAAGACAAGCTTTAATGATGACTGATGCTGATATGGCTTTAAAAGTTGATCCAGATTATTTAAAGATATCACAACGCTTTCAGAAAGATCCGGCTGCCTTTGAAGATGCTTTTGCTCGTGCATGGTTTAAATTAACACATCGTGATATGGGGCCTGCTAATCGTTATTTAGGTCCTGAAGTACCAAAAGAAGAATTAATTTGGCAAGATCCAATTCCTCAAGTTGACTACAAATTAAGCGATACTGATATCGATTCTTTAAGAAAAATGATTTTAGATTCTGATTTATCTATTTCTGAAATTGTAAAAACTGCTTGGGCTTCAGCATCTACCTATAGAGGATCGGATAAACGAGGAGGTGCAAATGGTGCAAGAATCCGTTTAGAACCACAAAAAAGCTGGGAAGTGAATAACCCAACAGAATTAAACAAAGTATTAACAACTTTAGAAGATATTCAAAACAAATTTGACGGAACTATTTCAATGGCTGATTTAATTGTTTTAGCAGGGAATGTTGGTGTTGAAGAGGCTGCTAAAAATGCTGGACATGAAATCACAGTTCCTTTTACCTCTGGAAGAGGAGATGCTACACAAGATAAAACAGATGTTGAATCGTTTAGTCATTTAGAACCTTTAGCTGATGGATTTAGAAATTATCAAAATTCTAAATTAAATGTTGCTGGAGAAGATTTATTAGTTGATCGTGCTAATTTATTGACACTTTCTATTCCAGAAATGACAGTATTGGTAGGTGGATTACGTGTTTTAGGTGCCAACTATGATAATTCTAAACATGGTGTATTTACAGATGCTATTGGTAGCTTAACAAATGATTTCTTTTCAAATATTTTAGATCTTTCTATTACCTGGAAAGCAACTTCTTCTAAAGACTCTGAATTTACAGGGAGTAATCGTGCTACAGGTACAGCTAAATTTTCTGGTACTAGAGCAGACTTAATCTTTGGTTCAAATACAGAATTAAGAGCTTTAGCTGAAGTATATGCTAGTGATGATGCAAAAGGAAAATTTGTTTCTGATTTTGTAAAAGCTTGGACTAAAGTTATGAATTTAGATCGATTTGATTTATAATAACTAAAATTTTTCTGTAGGAATAGATAGCGCCTAAAATTAATTTTAGGCGCTATTTTAATTTTAGATTAAGTTATTTTTAGAACTTAATCTTTTTCTTTTTCAATTTACTCTTCAATTTCTTTAATAAATCTTTACTATTAATATCAAACTTAAAAAATGTAAAATTCTCTTTTTTAATTCGCTGCTGATAAACCCCTTTATAATCTATAAAAGCTTTAGATATAAAATCAAAAGGAATATCTAAGTTTACATTTGCCTTAAGCTTCCCTAATTTATATAAGATAGTACTTACAGAACCAATAACTATTTTTTTAATAAAATTTCCTTTAATACTAGGTTTACCAGATTCTATCTTCTTAATTTTTAAAGTATTTGTTTTAATATCAAACTTCATAGGAATATAAAGATTAGTATGAAACCTTACATTTAGTATTCTTCGCTTTCTTCCAAAAAACCTAACATACTTTCTAATTCTGTTTTTAGTTCTGATCACAATTTTCACAGTTGAATTACCTGAAGTCTCTATTCTTTTTAAGCTAGAACTATATAAATTAAATTTCGTCTTGCTTCTGTAATACTTAACTGCTGGAAACGAAGCTATTGTTTGCCTAATCAATTGATCTCCTAACCCTAAATCGAAAAAAGCACCTCTCTCTGATGTCACTCCTACTTTTGCTTGAAAATACTTTCCTGGGTTATCCTTAATATCCTTTAGCATAAGAACTATTGCTCCTGCTAATTCTTTTTTATTAAAGCGTACTCCTCTTTTACTCGCATTTTCAGTATTATTATTTTTATACTGCTTTTCTATTTCTTTCAGTAGCTCTTCATTTTCTGTTTTATAATCTTCTTCAACACTTGCTAAAAACTCTTTTTCTGTTAAGCCTACTTCTTTTAAATAAGTTTGATTAACACCATTAACAAATACATCATTTTTAAAAGCAGTCTCTTCTGGTTCAGAATCAACCATTAGTACTTCTGATTCAGTAATAAGATCTTCATTCTTACTACATCTTGTAAATAATATAAAAGTTAAAACAAATAACATTAAATAATTTAATCTTCTCATCTTTTTAGTTTTTATTGATTAATTTTCATCTAAAATATAGCTTGAAATCGAATAAATAGTATCATTTTATAAGTTGAGACCTATATCTCTCTAAAGATTTAATTAAAAAAAGTGTATCAAAACTTGATACACTTTTCTTAAACTTATTTTGGATATTTATTTTAATCTTTTAGCAACTTCTTCTAAAGATTCTGAATTTACAAGGAGTAATCGTGCTACAGGTACAGCAAAATTTTCTGGTACTAGAGCAGATTTAATCTTTGAATCAAATACAAAATTAAGAGCTTTAGCAGAAGTATATGTTAGTGATGATGCAAAAGGAAAATTTGTTTCTGATTTTGTAAAAGCCTGGACTAAAGTTATGAATTTAGATCGATTTGATTTAACATAAAACTTTTTTTATACTATATAATATTTATTTTATTATAATAAATACATTTTATTTTTGATTATCTGGAGGAATACCACCGTTATCTCCATGATCTAATCCTATTAAAAAGAAAGATCTATCAATTTCATCTGGAGGTATACCATCATTATCCTGATGATCTTTATTAACCTTATACCCTCCTTTAATTAATTCTAAATTATCTATTTTAAACACTTCAAAACTTTCTAACATTATTTTTTTATATTTTTTTTGAATATAACATCTATTTTTAACTTATAAGAACTATTTCATTTTTGCTTTACCTCTAAAAAAGTAAAATAAAAACTCTATACTAGTGATTAGATTTAGTTTATTTATATTTGATTCAATAACAAATTATTGCTTTAATGAAAATTAAAAAAATCACTTTTTTATTTTTTTTATTTACTCTTTTTTTAAACTCTCAAAAAGATACTACACAACTAATCTCTGAATACGATAGATTACTTTCAAAAAATCAAGATAGTGCACTTACTTTCTGTAATCGGTTAATAAATGTTGAAAAAAATGAAGAAAAAGCATATGGCTTAGCTGGTAAAGCATATGTCTATACTTTACAATCAAAATTTGATTTAGCTGATGTCTTTTTTGAAAAAGCTACACAACAGTTAAAAAATTATAATTCCCTAAATAAAAATGATATTAGAGCTAATGTTTTTTATTTATATGCTTTAAGTCAAATAGAACAACACCAACTCGAATCTTCAATAATTACTTTGAATGATGCTTTAAATATTTGTTCAGAAAACTGTTCTTTTATGCTTAATATAAGATTAAGATCTACTTTAGCCAGAGCATATTCATTAGCTAATAAACATTTGGAAGCTTTAGCTACGAGCCATGCTAGTTTAAAAAAAATAAAAAAAGAGCCTCTTTTCTCTACTAATCTTATATTAAAAAAAGAATATGCTAAAGAATTAATTAAAGCATCTAACAGATCTATAAATCTATATCTTTCTGATACTATAAAACATCTTTCTTATTTAGATTCTACTAAAAACTATACTGCTTTATGTAATGAGTTTTCTATGAAACATTTAATTTCAAATTATAAAGGAAGTATTTCTGTTAGTAATGCTGATATTAATTTTTATCAAAAAAAATATGCTATTGCAAAACAGTATTATCAAAAAGGGTTAATTTTTTTTAAAAATAAAAATCGTAAAAAAAGAGTAGAACAAATTTTATTTAAAATTGCTGAATGTGAATATTTTTTAAATAATAATTCTAAAGCAGAAGCTATTATACTTAAACAAATAGAAAACAATATTTGGTCTCAATTTCATTTATTAGAATATGAGGCTACCTCCTACTATTATTTATTTAAAATTAATAAACGAAAACAAAAACATACAGAAGCTTTAAATTATGCTAGTAAGTATGGAGAAAAAATTAGATCGCATTTAAAAATAAAAAACGCTTCTGATTTATCCGTAAATGATATTGTACATAATAAAAAAAGCAAAAAGAAATAAAAAGTTATCTCAAAAACTATAATATTCAAAAAAAACAAAATAAAATTTATCTATATTTTTTGTTTCTACTAATTATAATAATTTGTTTCATTTCTATCTATTTTTTCTCCCTTAAAAAAAGAGATAAAGAAAATATTAATAATCTTAATTTGAGAATTAAAGAATTTCAAAATGATCTTTCTAAACAAAACATAGACACATCAAAAAACTCAAGTTTAACTGATGAAAGTGCATTAAAACTTCTCAAGAAATTAAAAACTTTAGAAAAAGACGAATTGTTTTTACAACCAAATTACACATTAAACATGGTTACTAAAAAACTTCAAACAAATTCTAGCTATTTATCAAAAACAGTAAATAAATACTTAGGTGTAACTTTTGTTGAGTATACAAATAAGCTTAAAATAAACAGTATTCTTTTTAAATTAGAAAAACAGAAAAACTTAAGAAATTATACTATTGATGCTTTGGCACAAGAAGCAGGTTACAAAAGCGCAAACTCTTTTAATTCTAATTTTAAAAAAATCTTAAAAGTAACCCCTTCTCAATACCTAAAAGAATTGAAAAAAAACAATAGTTAATTTTCTTCAACTGGTATTTCCCAAGCACAAAAATGAGGGCCACATACATAGCCTAATCCAGGTATGTATTGAAGTATTTCACCTGGTTCACAATCTGGTGCTACGGCTGCTTGTATTTTCTTTAATTCATTTTTCTTTAAAATTTTTACTTTTGAAGTTTTAAAATTCATAATGTTATTATTTTTAATGTTTTACACAAACTTATTAAATTTAAATAAGCAAAATTACCCATACAACTCCCTGAAAAACATAACTAATTAAAAAACAACCTATTAACTGCTTTGTTACTTCCTCAAATTTGTAAATTTGAGGAAACTCTAATTGTTTTCTACTACCAACTCCTACTATATTTGATTTCAATGTTTATGAAATTCTGTCTTATATATTATTAAAAATATTTAACGTACGTAACAACAATTTTATATTAAAACTACTATGACATAAACCTAACACAAATAGTGAGTGTTTATAAAAGTTCACTATAAATGAAACTTTAAATTTTTTAAAAATGAAAAAATCAATCTCAAACATCGGAAAGTTATTAGGTAAACAAGAACAGAAATCTATCTCAGGAGGTTTTGGTGTTTTCTTTAATACATGTCCGGGTTATTCACAATCTGAATGTTTAGCAAGACCACAATGCGCGTGGAATGGTAGAACTTGTATTACTGACACCCCTCATATAGTTTAATAAAAAAACCAAGGTTTATGTTTTAAAACATAAACCTTGGTTAATAATTAGTATTGTATTTATTTTAAACTTTTATTTACTTGCAAAAAGTTTAATATCATTCTTAGAAACTACTTTCTCTCCAAGAATTATTAGACGTTCTACCACATTACGTAACTCACGTATATTACCTGTCCAATCATATTCTTGTAATAATTTAATTGATTCTTTAGAAAATTCTTTCTTAGGTATTCCTTGTCCTTTTGCTATTTTGGCAGCAAAAAAATCTACTAATAAAGGAATATCCTCTCTTCTATCATTTAAAGCGGGTACTTTAATTAAAATTACTGCTAAACGATGATATAAATCTTCACGAAAACGTCCTTCAGCTATCTCTTTTTTCAAATCTTTATTAGTCGCTGCTACTACACGTACATTTACTTTAATATCTTTATCAGAACCTACTCTAGAAATTCTACTTTCTTGTAATGCTCTTAATACTTTTGCTTGTGCAGACAAGCTCATGTCTCCTATTTCATCCAAAAAAATGGTTCCCCCATTTGCAGCTTCAAACTTCCCCGCTCTATCTTTATTTGCACCTGTAAAACTTCCTTTTACATGACCAAACAATTCACTTTCTATTAATTCAGAAGGTATTGCTGCACAATTAACTTCAATCATAGGTGCTTTAACTCTATCTGACTTTTCATGTAACCAATGCGCTACTAATTCTTTACCTGTTCCATTTGGACCTGTAATTAAAACACGAGCATCTGTTGCTGCTACTTTTTCTATGATATCTTGAATATGTATAATTGCTTTACTTTCTCCAATCATTTCATAGTTCTTACTCACTTTCTTTTTCAAGCGCTTGTTTTCTACAACCAACTCTTTTCTATCAAGTGCATTACGAACTGTATTTAATAAACGATTTAAATCTGGTGGTTTCGAAATATAATCAAAAGCACCTAATCGCATAGTATTAACTGCCGTATCTAAATCACCATGTCCAGAAATCATTACCATAGGAATTTCTGGTTTAATTTTTTTTGCTTTTTCCAATACCTCTACCCCATCCATTTTAGGCATTTTAATATCACACAATACTAAATCATAGTCATTATTTTTAATAGACTCTATTCCTGCCAAACCATCTTCCGCTTCCTCTACTTGGTAACTATCGTTTTCTTCTGAAATTATTTTTTTTAATACTCTACGAATTGCTGCTTCGTCTTCTATGATTAATATTTTAGACATATGCTATATTTTTATTCAACACTTTTGTGATTTCTATTTTATTTTCTTGAAAATACGACTCTTCATACTTAACAAAAAGAAATTTATCGTTTTTCTTCTTAAACTTAATCAAAGACTGTTCCTCAATTAAAGAATACTCTTTAAAATCTTTCCATAAATAATCTTCAAAATAATTACCTTTAGTTGTAACGCCTTTATCTGTAATATAAAAAAAAGTGTTATCTACTATTAATGTTTTTAAAAGGGGCAAAAGAAAAATTTCAGAAACTATAGATCTGCGTTCTCCAAAAAAAAATGATAAAAACTGATTTGATTTTACATCTATTAAATATGAATACTTTACCGATAGATACGCAATTCCAAATATGGTTATAAAAACAAGAATATCTTTTAATCTAGTTTTTGACTCCTCTAAATCCCCTAATATTTTATACTGCCTTTTACGTATATAAAAAGCTATTAATTCAAAAAGACTTATTAAAATTAAACTCCAAAATAACGTTAACCAAATTGTTATAGAATAATTAACATTCATCATACTAAAAACTAAAAACAAACCCATTAATGTTAATAGTATTCTTCTTAATAGCTTTCTCTTTTTCATAAAACTACACATTAATTATGTAAGAATGTTTCACTAAAAATTAGTCATTTCAATTATTTTTGTTTCACCTTTAGAAAGCTTAATTTTTTGCATTAAACCACCTCCTGTTTTATCCCAAAGCATAAAAGCTATGATATAATATTCTCCATCAGGAAGATTCGAAAACACAAACTCTCCTTTGCTATTACACATTGTTTTTCTTGTTTCATGATATCCTTTAGGATCGGGTGTAAACTTAGGAACACCATCTTCTACAAAAACATGTCCCTTGTACTCATTTTTGTAAATTGTAAACAATCTTTCATAAGTATATGCGCTATATGGTTGTAATTCTATTCGAAATTCAGAACCGAAACGTATTTTTCCTTTTTTTGATTTAAATTTTGCAGTTCCTTTAATTACTCCTTTTCCACTTTCTTTAAACCATTTTACTTCCTCTAGATCAAATTTATTTAATATCACAACTTCCTTTTTTTTCGCTACTTGACTAACACATTGAAAAGATAAACCAATCATTAAAAAAAGTATTATTTTATTTTTCATTACAGAACATGTTTAAGCATCTAATTTAGCAAATACAAACTGAATAGAAAATACACGAGGTCTTTCATTTATAGGCTAAGAATTCATTTTATACTGCTTGGTATTTGTTTTTTATTCTTTTATATTCAATTTGTCTATTAAAGTCCATTTAGGATAACCAACTGCAAGATTTGTTGAAATGTCATCTTCATCAGGGTAATCGATGCTTTTTTTCAACTCATTTGTTGCAACTAAATAATGAAAATAGATTTTTTCTCCTTTTTTTAATTTTGGAATTTTAGTTTCAAATCCAAAAGGTAATTGTTTTGTAAAAGATTTTTCTTCATATTTTCTATTTAAAAATGAACCTGTTTTAACAATTCCTAATTTAGTTTTGAATCTATTAGGCATCCAATCATTTTTTTCAGCACGATGTCTCATCATTTGTCCATCTTCAGTCCCTAAACTAACTACATTCTTTTTATCCTCAATCCAAATTGCTTGAAGACATTCCCCTGTATCGGATTCAGATATTATCTCTTTATTATTTTTTTTAAGGTGGCATTCAAAATTCAAAACCTCATTACTTTCATTTAATTTAGCTATTCTAAAAATCCAACCAATAGAAGTTTCAATTTCATTGATTTCTTTCATCCAATTTTTAATTTCTGTAAATTCAATTATTTCAATTTGAAAAGACTCAGAATGAAAAATATACCCAAAATCAGAATTCATTATTTCTCCATATTCATTAGAATATAAATTCAAAAAAACATTTCCAAGTTTAGTCTTAAAACTTCTTATTTCTATAGGCTTTCTCAAATGAGTTTCAATTATTTTATAATATGAATATCTCTTTGAGGAAAAGGAATTGAGACATTGTTTTCTCTAAATAATTCATCTATTTTAAAGCGTATGTCACTTTGAGGAATAATGGCCTGAAAACTATCATTTAATGAAAATATCAATGTAAAATCTAAAGAACTATCTCCAAAATTTGAAAACAACACTAAAGGTTCTGGATATTTTAATACTTTATGATGTGATTTAGCAGCCTGTAATAATAATTTTTTCACTAATTGTACGTCACTCCCATAGGCCACTCCTACTTGAACAGATTCTCTTGTAGTTGTTCCATTTTGAGTCCAATTATAAATACTATTTGTTAGGTATTTATGATTAGGGATAATCATTACTTTATTATCGATGGTAACAGCTCTAGTAGTTCTTAATTTTATTTCTTCTACCCTTCCTACCTTATTATCTATCTCTATAATATCTCCTACATGAACACTTTGATCTAAAATAATGAAAATACCAGAAATTATATCTTGAAAAAAAGTTTGCAGCGCCAAACCAACACCAATTAATAGTGCGGTTGATGCTGCAAACACAGCGGTTATTTGAACCCCTGAACTTTGTAAAGTAACTAGAAAAACTATAATATATAACAGCCATTTCCCAAAAGAAAAGACAGTATCAAACTTATTTTGATCTTGATCTTCTAGTTTCTTATTTACATACTTTTTAAATATTTTTAATAAAAATGATGCTAATAAAATTATTATTATGAGTATTAATAATGACTTAACGCTAATGCTTATGTGATCATTATACCTAAACGTAAAATTTAAAACATCATTTAATTTTTTCATTCTTTACTATTTATGAGCTGTAACGAATCCACTTCCATAAATCTTTATAGGTTGGTTTTTTTCCATACATTAAAATACCTACTCTATAAATTTTTGCAGCAAACCATATTATCAGTACAAAAGTAAGAACTAATAATAACATAGAAATTAAAATTTCCCACCATGCTACACCAAAAGGTATTCTCATTAACATTACAATAGGTGACGTTAAAGGAAAGTGAGAGAAAAATACAGCTATTGGTCCATGTGCATCATTTACTACCGTAAACATACCTACATACAACCCTAACATTAAAGGCATCATTACTGGTGTCATAAACTGCTGGCTGTCTGCTTCATTATCTACCGCTGCTCCAATTGCTGCAAAAAGCGAACTGTACAACATAAAACCTCCTATAAAATAAAATATAAATAATAGTAATAGTTTTAATAACGGCAATTTATATATTTCACTAATCATTAATTGTACCTTACTTACTCCTATAGATTTTGCTACCTCTAGTTGTTCTGCTGAAATGTTAGAATTTTGCATAGCTCCTGTATCTACACCAAATACAGAAGAAGCTATAATACTGAAAACAAACAATAAAACACCCCACATTAAAAGCTGAAGAATTCCTGCTGATCCGTTCCCTATAATTTTCCCCATCATTAATTGAAATGGTTTAACTGAAGAGACAATTATTTCTACAATCCTACTTGTTTTCTCCTCTATAATACTTCTCATTACAGAAGTACCATGAAGCATCACAAACATCATTAATAAAATACCAGCAACCATACCGGTTAAAGTTTTTAATCTGTTTACTAACTTAGAAGTCTTTTCTCCTGAGAAATTTAAAAAACTTATATCTGAACTTATTTTAGAAGCCTTAATTTTCTGTTCATCCATTCCTAACTCCTTCATCTTCAAATTTCTCAATTTACGATTCACCGTACCCTCTAAATTCGTCATAAGACTTAATCCTGGAGTTTCTTTAGAGAAAAATTCAACCGATTCTGCTAATACTTCTAAACTATCTATCTTAGGTAAATAAAGCACCCCAAAATGCTTCCCCTCTTCTACTTTCTTTTTTGTCTCATCTAAACCTAATTTTGTATAATCTACATATTTAATAGTCTTAGTATCTTTAAAATCTTTCTTAGAAAATAATTCAGAACTATCTACGTATGCTATTTCTTTTATTTTGCTCTCATTTTTCTTAGTTAAAAAAGCAATTAACACCCCCATTCCTATCATCAATAAAGGACTCAAAAAGGTCATTATTATGAACGATTTATTTTTAACCCTTGCAATAAACTCGCGCTGTATAATTAATTTTAACTTGCTCATCTTAATTCGTTTTATTTATTGTTTGTATAAAAATATCGTTAGCACTAGGAACCAATTCTACAAAATGATTTACTTCTCCTTTAGAATTTAAAAAAGATAATAAATCTCTTGTTGAATTACTATTCTTTAATTTCACATTTAATTTTAATCCATCATGCAATGATTTAAAATTAGCTGGAGATACCTCAAAATTTTGACTTAATTGTTCTTTTACTTCTCTAGAGTTTTCTGTTTGTAACCCTACTTCAAAAACATTCGTTCTATATTGTTTCTTAATATCATTAAGTTTACCATCTAAAATCTTATTAGACTTATGTATTAATGCAATATAATCACACATTTCTTCTACACTTTCCATTCTATGCGTAGAAAAAATAATGGTAGACCCTTCATCTCTCAACTGTAAAATCTCTTTCGCAATTAGCTGTGCATTAATAGGATCAAAACCTGAAAAAGGCTCATCAAAAATCAATAATTTAGGTTGATGAAGTACCGTTACTATAAACTGTACCTTCTGAGCCATCCCTTTAGATAATTCTTCTAATTTTTTATTCCACCAATCTCCAATATCAAATTTTTCAAACCAGTACTTTAATTTCTTTTTAGCATCTGACCTACTCATTCCTTTTAACTGCGCTAAATACAATGCTTGTTCACCAACTTTCATTGTTTTATACAAACCTCTTTCCTCTGGTAAATAACCTATTTGCTCTATATGATGAGGTGACAACTTTTCTCCATCTAAAATAATTTCACCACTATCTGGCATTGTTATCTGGTTAATAATTCTAATAAGAGAAGTTTTTCCTGCCCCATTAGGTCCTAATAACCCAAATACACTTCCTTTTGGTATATGTACTGACACGTCATTTAAAGCTGTGTAATCACCATAGCGTTTAATTACATTATTAATTTCTAATAAATTATCCATTGATTCTTGATTAGTTTTAAGTTAAAGATTGTAAGTCTATTCATACAAACTTACATATTTTACAAATAGTTAGTATCACTATCATACAAAATGTTACACATTAAGTTAATGTTAAAATTTACTATGCGTGCATAATTTTTTTCAATTTATTATGCATGCATAATAAATTTGTTTATATTTGAATTCAGAAATATGGAGAAAAGTAAATCGATAGATCATCAACTTAGAGCTACCTGGCAGGCTGTAGCTAAGATGTACAATGAGCAAGCATCAAAACATGATAGTACAATGGCTATGGCTTTTGTATTATTAAATATTGATCTAGAACAAGGAACTCCTTCTACTGCTCTAGGTCCATTAATGGGAATGGAACCTACAAGTCTTTCTAGAATTTTAAAATCTATGGAAGATAAAGGGCTTATTTTAAGAGAAAAAAACCCTGAAGATGGTAGAGGTGTTATTATTAAACTAACACAATTTGGCGAAGAAAAGAGAGCCATCTCTAAAGGCCATGTATATCAGTTTAATAATAAGATACGTGAAAATCTTACTGAAGAAGAAATTTTAAATTTTTTCAAAGTAACAGAAATAATTAACAAACTTATAGCCGACAGACAGATATATGATGATATATCATCTAAAGCTGTTTAAAAATCAAACCTATTCAAGTAATGAGCAAAAGAAGAATTAAAAAAGTAGCGATTATCGGATCTGGTATTATGGGTTCTGGTATCGCTTGTCACTTTGCTAATATCGGTGTTGACGTGTTATTATTGGACATTGTTCCAAGAGAACTTAACGACAAAGAGAAAGCAAAAGGACTAACGTTAGATGACAAAGCTGTCCGAAATCGTTTAGTAAATGCTGCATTAACAGCATCATTAAAATCTAAACCGTCCCCTATCTACAACAAAAAATTTGCAGATAGAATTACTACTGGTAATATAGATGATGATTTACATTTAATTAAAGATGTAGATTGGGTAATGGAAGTAGTTGTTGAACGTTTAGATATTAAACAAAGTGTTTTTGAAAAAGTTGAAAAATACCGTACTCCTGGTACTATTATTTCTTCTAACACTTCTGGTATTCCTATTAAATTCATGAACGAAGGACGTAGTGAAGACTTTAGAAAACATTTTGCAGTAACTCACTTTTTTAATCCTCCTCGCTATTTAAAATTATTTGAAGTTGTACCTGGACCAGATTGTAAACAAGAGGTTACTGATTTCTTAATGGAATATGGAGATAAATTTTTAGGAAAAACTTCTGTTTTAGCAAAAGATACTCCTGCTTTTATTGGTAACCGTATTGGTATTTTCGGAATTCAATCTTTGTTTCACCAAGTAAAAGAATTAGGTTTAACTGTTGAAGAAGTTGATAAATTAACTGGCCCTGTAATTGGTCGTCCTAAATCTGCTACTTTCCGTACTGTTGATGTAGTTGGTTTAGATACATTAGTACATGTTGCTAATGGTATTTATGAAAACTGTCCTAATGATGAAGCTCACGATTTATTCAAGCTTCCTGGTTTCATCAACACCATGATGGAAAACAAATGGTTAGGTAGTAAAACTAAACAAGGTTTTTATAAGAAAACTGTTAACGCTGAAGGTAAAAAAGAAATCTTAACCTTAGATTTAGATACGATGGAATATCGTTCTAAAAAGAGAGCTTCTTTTGCTACTTTAGAATTAACGAAAACGATAGATAAACCAATTGATCGTTTTAAAGTATTGGTTGCTGGTAAAGATAAAGCTGGAGAATTCTATCGTAAGAACTTTGCTGCAATGTTTGCTTATGTTCAAAATAGAATACCAGAAATTTCTGATGAAGTATATAGAATTGATGATGCGATGAAAGCTGGTTTCGGTTGGGAGAATGGTCCTTTCGAAATATGGGATGCTGTAGGTCTTGAAAAAGGTATTGAATTAATGAAAGCTGAAGGTAAAGAGCCTGCTGCTTGGGTAACTGAAATGGTTGCTAAAGGAGAAACTTCTTTCTACTCAGTAAAAGAAGGTGCTACTTATTATTATGATATTCCTGCAAAGGCTCAGGTTAAAAAACCAGGTCAAGATGCATTTATCATATTAGATAATATCAGAAAATCAAATGAAGTATTTAAGAATTCTGGTGTTGTTGTTGAAGATTTAGGTAACGGAATTTTAAACTGTGAATTCCAATCTAAAATGAACACTATTGGTGGTGACGTTTTAGCTGGTTTAAATAAAGCTATTGATTTAGCTGAAAAAGATTTTGATGGTTTAATTGTAGGTAATCAAGGTGCTAATTTCTCTGTAGGAGCAAACATCGGTATGATTTTTATGATGGCCGTTGAGCAAGAGTATGACGAGTTAAATATGGCTATCAAGTATTTCCAAGATACTATGATGCGTATGCGTTACTCTTCTATTCCTACAATTTCTGCTCCACATGGTATGGCTTTAGGTGGTGGTTGTGAATTATCATTACACGCTGACAAAGTAGTAGCTGCTGCTGAAACTTATATGGGATTAGTAGAATTTGGTGTTGGAGTTATCCCTGGTGGTGGTGGTTCTAAAGAAATGGCTTTAAGAGCATCAGATACTTTCCGTACAGGAGACGTTCAATTGAATGTTTTACAAGAATATTTCTTAACCATTGGTATGGCCAAAGTATCTACTTCTGCCTATGAAGCTTTTGATTTAGGTTTATTACAGAAAGGAAAAGATGTTGTGGTTGTAAATAGAGACCGTCAAATCGCAGAAGCTAAGAAACATGCTATTTTATTAGCAGAGGCAGGTTATACGCAACCTGTTAAACGTGAAGATGTATTAGTACTTGGTAAGCAAGCTTTAGGAGCTTTTATGGTTGCTACAGATTCTATGCAAGCAAGTAAATTTATATCAGAACATGATCAAAAAATTGCCAACAAGTTAGCGTATGTTATGGCAGGTGGAGACTTATCAGAACCTACAAAAGTATCTGAACAGTATTTATTAGACATTGAACGTGAAGCGTTCTTAAGTTTATGTACAGAGCGCAAAACATTAGAGCGTATTCAGCACATGTTAAAAACTGGTAAACCATTAAGAAATTAAAAGAATGAAAACAGCATATATAGTAAAAGGATATAGAACTGCCGTAGGTAAATCTAAAAAAGGTGTCTTCAGATTTAAAAGAGCTGATGAGTTAGCTGCTGAAACTATTGAACACTTAATGAATCAATTACCAGAATTTGACAAGAAACGTATTGATGACGTTATTGTTGGTAATGCAATGCCAGAAGGATCTCAAGGTTTAAACATGGCTCGTTTAATCTCTTTAATGGGATTAAAAATAGAAGATGTTCCTGGTGTAACAGTTAATCGTTTTTGTTCTTCAGGTATAGAAACTATTGGTATGGCAGTTGCAAAAATACAATCTGGAATGGCAGAATGTATTATTGCTGGTGGAGCAGAAAGTATGAGTTCTGTACCAATGACTGGTTTTAAACCAGAATTAAATTATGATACAGTAGCTGCTGGACATGCAGATTACTACTGGGGTATGGGAAATACAGCTGAAGAGGTTGCTAATAAATATAATATTTCTCGTGAAGATCAAGATGCATTTGCTTTAAACTCTCATTTAAAGGCTTTAAAAGCACAAGCTGAAGATCGTTTTCAAGATCAAATTGTGCCTATAGAAGTTGATGAAACTTATATTGACTCTAAAGGAAAAAAAGCAACTCGTAAATATACAGTAACAAAAGATGAAGGTCCTCGTAAAGGATCTAACATTGCAGGTTTACAAAGATTACGTCCTGTGTTTGCACAAGGAGGAAGTGTTACCGCTGGTAACTCTTCTCAAACAAGTGATGGTGCTGCTTTTGTTATGGTAATGAGTGAAGATATGGTTAAAGAATTAAACATAGAGCCAATTGCTCGTATGGTTAGTTATGCTGCCGCTGGTGTACCTCCTCGTATTATGGGAATTGGTCCTGTAGCTGCTATTCCTAAAGCATTAAAACAAGCTGGGTTAAAACAAGACGATATTAAACTAATTGAATTAAATGAAGCATTTGCTTCCCAATCATTAGCAGTAATTCGTGAATTAGGTTTAGATGCAGATATTATTAATGTTAATGGTGGTGCAATTGCATTAGGGCATCCATTAGGATGTACAGGAGCTAAATTATCTGTTCAATTGTTTGATGAGATGCGTAAGCGTAACATGCAAGGACAATATGGTATGGTAACTATGTGTGTAGGTACTGGGCAGGGTGCTGCTGGTATTTTCGAATTCTTAAACTAACAAAAAAATTAAAAAAATAAGATGTCAGAATTAAACAAAGATATTTTAAGAGGAGGGCAATTCCTTGTAAAAGAAACAAAATGCGAAGATATATTTACTCCTGAAGATTTTTCTGAGGAGCAAACAATGATGAGAGATGCGGTTACTGAATTTAATGACCGTGAAATCATTCCTCATAAAGCTCGTTTTGAAGCTAAAGATTATGCTTTAACTGAAGAAACTATGCGTAAAGCTGGTGAGTTAGGTTTTTTAGGTGTTTCAGTACCTGAAGCTTACGGAGGTTTAGGAATGGGGTTTGTTTCTACTATGTTAACTTGTGACTATATATCTAGTGGTACAGGTTCATTTAGTACTGCTTTTGGTGCGCATACTGGTATTGGTACTATGCCTATTACTTTATACGGAACTGAAGAGCAAAAGAAAAAATTTGTTCCTGCTTTAGCAATGGGTGAGCGTTTTGGTGCTTATTGTTTAACAGAGCCTGGAGCTGGATCGGATGCAAATTCTGGAAAAACTACTGCTGAATTAACTGAAGATGGTAAACATTACAAGGTTAACGGACAAAAAATGTGGATTTCAAATGCTGGTTTTGCTGAAATCTTTATTGTTTTTGCTCGTATTGGTGATGATAAAAACATTACAGGGTTCATATTAGAATATGATGCTGCTAATCCTAATGGTGTTACTTTAGGAGAAGAAGAGCACAAGTTAGGTATTCGTGCTTCATCTACGCGTCAAGTATTTTTTAATGATACATTAATTCCTGCAGAAAACATGTTATCTGTTCGTGGTGGTGGATTTAAAATAGCTATGAATGCTTTAAATGTTGGTCGTATTAAATTAGCTGCTGCTTGTTTAGATTCTCAAAGAAGAGTGATTACAGAAGCTGTAAAATACGCTAATGAACGTAAACAATTTAAAACTCCTATTTCTGAATTTGGAGCTATTAAAATGAAATTAGCAGAAATGGCTACTAACGCTTATGTTGGTGAGTCTGCTTCTTATAGAGCTGCTAAAAATATTGAAGATAGAATTGCGATTCGTGAATCTGAAGGAAACTCTCATCAAGATGCAGAATTAAAAGGTGTTGAAGAATATGCTATTGAATGTTCTATCTTAAAAGTAGCTGTTTCTGAAGATGTACAAAATTGTGCAGATGAAGGGATTCAAGTTTTTGGAGGTATGGGATTCTCTGAAGAAACTCCAATGGAGTCTGCTTGGAGAGATGCTCGTATTGCTCGTATATACGAAGGTACTAACGAAATTAACAGATTACTTTCTGTGGGTATGTTAGTTAAAAAAGCAATGAAAGGTCATGTAGATTTATTAGGACCTGCAACTGCTGTTGGAAATGAATTAATGGGTATTCCTTCTTTTGATGCTCCTGATTTTTCAGAATTATTTTCTGAAGAAAAAGATATCATTTCTCGTTTAAAGAAAGTATTCTTAATGGTTGCTGGATCTGCACTTCAAAAATTTGGACCAGATTTAGAAAAACATCAACAGTTATTAACTGCTGCTTCTAACATTTTAATTGAAGTTTATATGGCAGAATCTGCAATTTTAAGAACTGAAAAGAATGTAAAACGTTCTGGTGAAGATTCTCAAAAGGAGCAAATTGCTATGGCTAAATTATATTTATATAATGCTGTAGAAATTATTGATAAAAGTGCAAGAGAAGGAATTGTTTCTTTTGCTGAAGGTGATGAACAACGTATGATGTTAATGGGACTTAAGCGTTTTACAAAATACGCTAACTACCCTAATGTAGTTGAATTACGTAATACAATCGCAGAAAAATTAAAAGCAGAAAATAAATACTGCTTCTAACAATATTTAAAATTTTTCTTCAACTTTTATAGGTTTTAGAATTAGTTGTTTGTTTAAAGATCGCCTTTCCAAGGCGGTCTTTTTTATTTTTATATTTTTACAATAAATACATTATAGAAAAATATTATTCAAATAAATGCTTCTTTTAAATCATTTATTTTGAAAAAGAGTTTGAAACCAAATCTAATAACGTCTAAAAATGAAGCTATTCCCATCAATTGAAGAAGTATTTAAAGAACCAAAAGAATATTATAAATATATATTTTTTCCTTTATTGTCTATTGATCTAACAAAACATAATCTTGGTAAAGGTCTAGTACATTTTATTTCCGTTTGGGGAAATGGCGATCCTGATGATGAATTAGATCCTGGGATTTTTGAATATAATTATATCAAATTTAAACGGGATGGAAATAAATATGTATTTAATGGGAAGTTAGAGAATATTGAAACTTTTAAAAATGTAGAAGAATGGTACGAAGAAGCAAACAAAGAATATCAAAATAATAAAACAGATTACTTAATACAACGTGATTATAAAAAAGTAAATGAAAGTAATTTGTATAAAAGTCTTGAAAAAAGAAAAAATAATGACTTTGACTATTATCACTACTCAAAAGGTCTTTTCAATTATTGGATAACACGTGATAAATATTTAGAGACTACAAAATTTATTCAAGGAGGTTTTTATTCAGATGCAAATAGTGGGCATGAAAGAGATATATTTGAAAAAATTGGAGGTGAAATTAATTATGATGAATTTGAATATTATTTAGAACTTTTAGAAGCTAATGATGAAATAAAAGAAAATAAAAAATTTATTGGTTCAGTAACAGGATATAATTATATAAGCTTTGGAGAAGATAGAATTCATTTGTTTTTGGATGAAATTAAAAATGAAATTCTATTGCATGCAGATTGGAGTTAAAGAATTATAGTTAATTGATTGGATAATTAATAATTTTAATTTCTTGAAGTCATAACAAAAAATTAATCGATTAAAACATTGATAGAAAGCAAAATTTCATCTGAAATTATAACTCGTAAAAAGACAAACGGATTAACTGTAGTCTCTATTTGTGGGGCTGCCGATTTAGGAAAATCCTTTTTATCGAAAAGAATTTCCAATATATTAATCGAAAATAATTTAACTACGAACCATTTAACTATGGATTCATTTCTTTTAAATAGAGAAACTCGTTTGAAAAAAGGATTAAGTGGTTATAATATAGAAGCATATAATAAAGAAAAAGCTTTAAAAAATTTAATTGCTTTGAAAAATGGAAAATCTATTAACCTTAAAAAATATAATCATAAGCAAGGAAAAGCTTTAGGTTCCTCTATTATGAATTTTTCAGATATTTTAATTTTTGACGGACTTCATACTATGCATTCTTCTTTTAAACCACATATTGACATTTCAATATTTATACACACCAACGATACATTTTTAAAACAAATTCGTTTAGAAGCTGATTTATTAAAAAGAAACTATACCCCTACTTTTTCTGAAACTATATCTGAAAAAGAATTCAATTTATATAAAGATAATATTGAACCTTATAAAGAGAAGGCAGATTATTTATTATATCTAGAAAAAAAATGGAATTATCAATTAGAATTAACTCATTACAATAATATGTAAGAAATGAAAATATATTATGATCGTTTATAAAATACGTTTACTAAGGATACTCTTTTTTTTAATTCTAGTTTTAGGTTGTCAAAATCAAGGAAAGAGAAATGATTTTAATAAAAACATAGAAAACGAAAAGAAATCAAGCTTTTTTTGCTCTAATTTTTCCTGTTTAGAAAAGAACAAAAATAGTGTAGGAACCATTGAGGGAATTTTTAGAAAATATACTCCAAACAAAATAGGTAAAGGAGCAAATCATATGTATTGGGATTGGGAACTATTATTAACAGATAGTTTATCTGTGCCTATTATCAACATTGATACTACAACTAATATCTCAATCTATGAAAATAAAAAAGTATCTATTTATGGAAATTTATTTCATGGTATAATTATCGGGAATAGTTCAACTATGGAAGAACAAAGGCAATCTGCTACAGGTTATAGGATTGATGCAATATCAATAAACATAAAAAAATAAAATGGAAATAGAACAAATACATCATATTGCTATCATTTGTTCCGACTATGAAAAATCTAAACTCTTTTACACAGAAATTTTGGGATTTAAAGTAGACAAAGAAATTTATAGAAAGGAACGACAATCCTATAAATTAGATCTTTCATTAAATGGACAGTATTTAATTGAATTATTTTCTTTTCCCAAACCACCAAAAAGATTATCTTATCCTGAAACTACGGGTCTCAGACATATTGCTTTTGGGGTTAAAAACCTTGATTTAAGTATTGATTATTTAAAATCAAAAAATGTAATAACAGAACCTATTCGAATAGACGAATTTACAGACAAGAGATTTACTTTTTTTAATGATCCTGATAATTTACCTATTGAATTATACGAACTATGATTAACGATATATATTTCGATAAGTTTCCACAATTAGAAAGCGAACGATTAATATTTAGAAAGTTAGATTTAAAAGATGCTCTTGATATCCAATTAATTCGTTCAAATGATAATGTGATCAGTTTTATGGACTCTGAATACCACAAAACTATTAAAGATTCTGAAAATTTCATTTTAAAAAATCTTGACAGATATAAAGCTAAAACAGGTATGTTTTGGGCTATTATTGAAAAAACTGAAAATATATTTATTGGTGATTTTGCTTTTTGGAATATTATAAGAGAAAATCACAGAGCAGAAATTGGATATACATTAAAACCAGATTTTTGGGGTAAAGGATATATGACTGAAACTTTAATTCAATTAATAGATTTTGGTTTTAAAAACCTAAATCTACATAGTTTTGAGGCCGAAATAAATCCTAAAAATACCAACTCTGAAAAAGCACTTGTTAAAATTGGTTTTAAAAAAGAAGCCTACTTTAAGGAAAATCGCTATTTCAATAACGAATATTTAGATAGTGAAATATATTCTTTACTAGAAACTAATTTCAAAAAAGGAAAAGAAAACTAATAAAACATAAATCAAAAAAAACTATGGATAACGGAATCATTCTTTATCTAACTTTTATTATTCCTTTGGCTATAATTATCCTCTTTTATTATTTATTAAACAAGAGAAAGAAAAGAGATGCTATAATTATAAAATCTGATTGGGCAAGTTTTGAAAGAGCTCTAAATAATAAACAGATTACCCAAATTAATGAACTAGGAACTAAACTCATTTGGAACGAACATTTAACTACGGAAAAATTAGAGAAAATGGCTAAAGAAATTAATACATTAGAAAAAGACCATCAGGTATTAACAGAATTGAAATTATTAATTTATAATAAACATTTAAGTTGGAGTAAAAAGCATCTTTATACTATTTAATAAAAATTCATGCAAACGAAAAAGTGTCTTAAAAATTATTACATTCTTTTTCCTTTAGTAAAAAAAAAAGTAATACTATGATTAAAAAAGAAAACCTGATTAAATGTAAAGGTGTTGAAAACAGTTATGAAACTGAAATTTTTATTGATAATTTACATATTCGAATTGGAATTGACCCAGATGATATTAATATAGAAGAAACCATTTCTTTAGCTAATAAAATATTAAAAAACTTTTCAAAATATAAAACAAAAGCTGAAAAAATAATAGTGAAAGAATTTTTAGACAATTACAATGAAAACTGGATTGATGATGGGAATCCTATTTTAAGTAAAGAAGAATTCATTAAAAATCTTACATTAAATGGAATAAACTTTTTATCTGACGAATCTGTTGATTTTTTTTATTATGAAAATGGCATGTTTGGAAATCATTCTCTAATAGCACAGTCTTTTGATGGAGAAAATTTTGATGATGCAATGATGTATGGATAAATATCTAATCTTTATTTAATTTTACACTTTGAAAGAAATAGCTACATTCTTTTTATACACGGGTATTAGTACCCTTCTTTTTTTAATTGTTTTATTAATAACTCGATTAAAAGAAAAACCAGCAAACAAAATTCTGATTATAATTTTATGTTGTTTACTTCTTTTATTTTTAACCTATGGTTTATCATATTTAAAATACGACAACTTATCTCCTACTATTGTCACTTTTGGTATTCTATCTTATTACCTATTAGGGCCAAGTATCTTATATTACATAAATTCAATTTATAATAATACTTTTAAATTTTTTCGGTTTTTAAAAAACAGCGTGCCTTTCATTATCGTTGTTTTAATTTATAGCGTTTCATTTTTCTTTTTCACAAAAGATGTTCAAAAAATAAGTAGCAACGCACTATTACTTATTGGAGGTATATTCATTATTTTAGGGACACTCTATTTTTTATATTTTTTAATACTATGCTATAAATCTATCAAAAAAATAAGAATTCAAATAAAAAACAATTATGCTTCTTTAAAGAATATTGACTTAAAATGGCTATCTATTTGGGGAAAAGGTTTTTTACTATTCATTTTTATTGATTTTATTTCTGGCATATTAATTTTATATTATCCTGTAATAGAAGATATCATATTTATTAACTTCATCTATTTAACATTCCTTATTTTTTATATTGGTTATTATGGATTAAACCAACCACAAATATTTCTTTTACCTACTACTATTGAGCCTAAAAAATCTGATGCCATAATTAAAAAACAATTACAATCTACTGTTATATTAGATTGCGACTCATTAGAAGTTCAAAAAATAAAAGTAACTCTAGAAAATTTATTTCTTAAAAAGCAGATTTTTAAAAATCAACAATTATCATTAAAAGAGTTGGCGCTCTTATTAAATATTTCAGATAAAAAACTCTCTACTATTTTAAATACTTGCTTACATACTAATTTTTATGAATATGTAAATAGAAAACGTATTGCACATTTTAAAGAACTTATTAAAAAAGAAGATTCAGAAAAATTAACATTATTAGCTATTGCTTATGACGCTGGTTTTAATTCTAAAGCAACTTTTAATAGGGTTTTTAAACAACTAGAAGGTGTTACTCCTTTTCAATTTAAAAATTCTTTAAATAAATAGGTCTCAATACTTCTATTGAGACGACTTGCGCATTGTTTCTCAGTTTATTTGCTCAAAATTTAAATGAACAAATAATTATCATGAAAACAAAAAAAGCAACATTTAAAAACAATATAGCAGACTTAAAAAAAGCAAAAAAATATATCCTTTGGGTCTTAGGAGTATCTTGGTTATTTGGTTTTTTATCTTTAGAGTTTATTAGTAAAAAAACACCTATTCCTTTTACTATTTTTTCTTTAATATATGGTTTTCTTCCTGCTATAATTGCTCTAATTCTTAATAAAAAAGAAGGAGGTAATTGGAAATCTTTAAATTTTTTTAAACCTTCTTTAAAAGGTGTTTTATTAGCTATAATTATTCCTTTATTATATGCAGGCATTATTTTTTATTTACAAGTTCATTTAAATTATAGAACTTCTCCTAAATGGGAATTAATGGGAACTACTACACAATTCATTTTAACAATTATTATTGTTTATACTCCATTGTTAATTTTAGTATTAGGAGAAGAAATTGGTTGGAGAGGTTATTTACAAGAAAAACTTATTAACGCATTTGGTGAAATAAAAGGCATCATTATCTTAGGATTAGTATGGGGTTTTTGGCATTTACCTTTAGCTTTAAAAGGAATCGTATTTCCTAACTACCCTTATATTGAAACCTTTTTAGTGTATCCTTTGGGCTGTATTGCTTTTTCTTTTATCATTGCTTACATAGGTTTCAATAAATATTCTCTTTTTATTGGTGTTTTTCTACATGCTACTAACAATCGTTTTTATGAAATATTATTTTCTATTACTAAAGTAAAAAATGAATTGGCCTCTTCTATGCTTTTTTGTACGCTGTATTTTGATTTAATCTTAATTTTTGGCTACTTATATTGGAGGAAAGTAAAAAAACAAGGATAAAATATAAAATTACCATTCATCTATAGAGACACATACTTTGAACTAATAACCTAAATATCAATCTAATTATTAAACTATCTTTATTTTAAAGTTTGATCATTTTTATTAAAATATATTGGTTTATAAGTTTTCACAAAGAAATGGTTTAGAGTAGTTATCATTTCTTGTTATTTCATCTGTGCTTTTACTTTTTTAATTGCACTGATTTAAATCTAATTTTCAGTTATTAATATTGGAGAAAAACAAAAATAGTGAAGAAATAGAAAACAACCGCCGTCTTGGGAAAAGAGAGATGAAAAGAAAGCGATTACATATTCATGTAATTGCTTTCTTTATTATTTAAATAAAATGATTTAGATACTCCTATTTAACTTGAAGGACCATTATCTATTCTAGATTCTAAAACCGATTCTATTCTATTAGGAATATTTTCAAATAAATCTAAGCCTGTTAAATTTTCAATATTATTTACTGTTGTTTTAAACTGAGTCCAACTTCTATTAATTCCTTGGTCATTGGGTACATTAATGGCTATAACTCTTGTGGAAGAAGTTACTCTGTTAATATCATTAGATCCGTTTGGTAAAATTAAAGCTACTTTCCAAAATGAATCTGGTACTGTTATGTTTCCGTTATCAATAGTAGAAGCAAATCCATTTCTACCAGTTCCTCCAGATCCTGCCACTCCTGCTATAATATATATTTCATTTTCATCTGCTAATAAAGTACGTAAGTAACTTTCAAAATTTGCCCAACTTCTTTGATTATTATCAGGAGCTTGCGGAGCTATATTGGTCATAAAATAAGTATTCGAATTTGATGATGATGATCTGTTTCTATCTGCTGAAGGACACATGTGCCCACGATCAAAACCAGAATTTGTATAATCACCAGTCGTTGCTCTAAAAAAGTTACTCGGTAAATCTCCATCGCTTTTAAAACAATTACAACGTCTTGAATTACCTACCCAAGCACTACTTAAATGCCAACTAACCCAGTTAGCAGTTCCTTTACTATTATTATATGACAATGTATAATCTGGCTTAGATAAATAATAGTTATTAGCACTAGTATTTGCATTAGAAGGATTTCCAAATGTAATATTACTATCTCTAGTAGCAACTCCACTACCATTTCCTCCTGAAGAAGAACCTCTTACTATTTCAAAATCATCAATATTAATTCTATTAGAGCCTCCCGATGTTTTATAAACTCCATATCTAACGCTCCTAGATTCATTTACAATAAATGTTGCTGTATTTAACGATGTAGATGAAGTAGTTACTGTGGCACCTACATAAGACCAAGAAGTACCATTATCATAAGAAGCAATTAAACGCCATTGAGAATTATTATCATTCCCATATTTAGCATGTCTAATTCTAATTGTTTGCGCACCATTATCCATATTAAAAGACATAATAAAATAGCCATTATTTCTAATTCTTGCAGATTTAGAACCAAACTTTCTATCATTAGAGAGATCTCCTAACAAAGCATCATTAAAATACCAAGATTCTGAATTAGATAAAGTTACACTACCTTCAGAATAAAAACTCTTTGCTCCTGTTTCAAATGTTTCTGTAAAACCTACACTTCTGTTTGCCGTAAAATTATGTTCATGAGCACCATGATTATCATAAAAATAAGTAGGCACATCAATCGTATTTTCAATTAAAAAAGGTACAGATACCTCTTCTTCATATAAAACCTCATCTTGGTTACAACTAACCAAATTAAATAAGGTGAAAAATAAGATAAAACGATAAAAAACAATTATATTTCTCATAAGTAACTAATAATTAATAGACTGCTCCTAACCTATTAAAATCAAATTATGTTTACTTTATGGTGGTTTTAAAAAAACTATATATATTTATTTGTTTATAACTATTAACTGTTATATTAATCACAAAATTTTAACCTTTTTTTTACCTTTAAACAAAACGTTTATTATAGATAGAATTTATTTAAAAAAGAACACATGACAATCGATCAAGAAATAATAGACAGAAAAGGGGCTAGAAAAGTAATGGATATCTCTAATACTGTTTTAACTTTATTAAATAAAGGGGAGATTGAGACTGTTAACTTAACTGAATGGTTAGCTATTGATCATGTGGAATTAATTGAGAATGTTTTTCCAGATATTGGAATTTCTAAAGAAAATATAACGCTTATAAAAGAAAGAATTATAGCACTTAAAAAGCCAACAACTATGAGTATTACTAAACTTGTAGGTCCTTCTTTATATGAATTATACAATAACGATAAAAATTATAAACTCATTATAAAAAAATTAAGTACACATACTTCTGATGCTATTAGATGTTATGCTCCCTATTTAATTTCTTTAGATGAACGTTTAACATTACAAGAGAAATTTAATGTATCTAAAAGTTTAATTGCTGATAAACATTTTGGTATTAGAGAAATTGTATGGATGGCTTTACGACCTCAAATAGCTGAAAACTTAAATGAATCCGTTTCTTTTTTAAGTACATGGACCAAAGATAAAGATGAAAATATTAGAAGATTTACTACTGAAGCTACAAGGCCAAGAGGTGTTTGGTGCAAGCATATAGAAACCTTAAAAGAGCATCCTGAAATAGCACTTCCTATTTTAGAAGAATTAAAAGCTGACACGTCTAAATATGTTCAAGATAGTGTTGGTAATTGGCTAAATGATGCTAGTAAAACAGTTCCTAATTTTGTGATAAATCTTTGTAATAAATGGTCTCTTGAATCTGATAAAACAGCAACTAAAAAAATTATAAAAAGAGCCAAAAGAACTATTGACAAGAAGTAATAATAATTGATAACAACTTTGTTAATTAAGCTCATTTATTTTTACGCCAACAATTTAAATTACTCTTTACAAATAAATAATTCTTATCTAAACTAATTACCTCAACAATAATCAACTGAGATTTTTTATATTTGTAGTCTGTTATATTAATTCTACATATTATCTAACCTTTAAAAAGGAAATCTCGAAAAAACGAGTTTTAAAGCATAAAAATCATCTGATTTTTTAATGCTTAGATAATACAACCCTTTTATTTTATAAAAACATGAACAATTGATTATCAAATCAATTGAGTCATCTATTTACAATACATTCAACACTTTAAAATGTGATGATAATACAATGAATTAATAATGAAAAACAGACCGTTAATCAGTAAAAATATAGAAACCTTTTACAACAAAGCATCTGAAGAAACTCGACTTGAAAAAGGAATGGGAGTTTTTGAATTCGAAAGAATTAAATCGCTCATTGAAAAATATATATCAACAACATCTTCTAAAATAATTGATGTAGGTGGAGGAACAGGTAAATATTCAGAATGGCTTGCTAAAAAAGGGCATGACGTTTATTTAGTAGAACCTGTTTCTAAACATATAAAATTAGCTAAAAATAGAGCCCGTAAATTAAAGAATACTTTTTCGGTTCATTTAGGGGAAGCTAGAAAATTAGAATTCGCCAATAACTTTGCCGATTTAATCATTTTACACGGTCCTCTTTATCATCTTCAAAAAAGAGAGGAGAGAAATTTAGCTATTAATGAAGCTAAACGTGTTTTAAAAAACAATGGTATTATTTTAGGCTTTGCAATTAATTATACAGCTTCTACTCTAGTCGGTTTATTAAATGGTTTAATTCATAAAAAAACTTTTTTCAAAATGTGTACTACCGAATTAACTACAGGAATACACAATCCTCCAGATAATTTTCCTTGGCTTTTAGCTGAAGCATATTATCATAAACCAAAAGAACTGAAAGAGGAATTTATAAATCAAGGATTTACCTACCTTAATACGTATGCGATTGAAGGGATGGCCTGGTTAGACAAAGATTACTTTGCAAGTATGTTAAACGATTCAAAAAGAAAAACATTAATAGAACTCACAAGAATTACAGAAAACGACAGCTATCTTCTACCTTTTAGTCCGCATATGATGATCGCTCTAAAAAAACAACCCAAATATGGAAAATAAAGACATTTACTTTAAAGCTTTAATTGAAAATAACGGACGTTTAAATGAAATTGATCTTGGAGAAAAAATTAACTTAAATGAAACGGAGACAAGGGAAATAATTGTACAACTTCTATTTGAGTTTAAGATTGAATATATTGAAAATAGATCTTGTAGTTATAGTATTGTAAAAAAGAAAAACAAGCATTTGTAACATGTAAAAAATAACGTTTAAAACTACAATGATTTTGATAATCTGTTTATTCTAAAAAAAAGAGATTACCTAACAGTAATCTCTTTTTTAAATTTAATCAGTTATTTTAATTAGATCGTAATAGAAATATTTATCGTTTTTTGTATCATTTTAACTTCCTTTTTCAGCCCTTCAATTTTTGCTATAAGCAATACCTCATCATAAAAAGACAATTCTGTTAATTTTTGCTGCAAATGTTTTTTTCGCAATACTAACCATTCTATATTTTCTTTTGTCAATGTTCCATTTTCATTTTGTAATAAAATAGTACATG
>CAKZVD010000106.1 GCA_937922085.1 uncultured Tenacibaculum sp.
GAAGATTAAAAAAGGTATTAATTTCATAGGTGGTTATTAAATCTGTTTTTAAAAGTAAAAAAAATTTATAAACCATTTAAAGAATAATGAATTTGTTAATCATTATGAAGCAAAAAAGTTTGTTTTATTACCAACTCAAACTAATTTTTAAAATGAAACCAATGGTTATACTTATAAGTTTATTATATTTCAATGTCTTTTTTAAATAGAGTTGATATTTAATATGGTTACAAACAAAAAACAACATTTATTTTTAAAGCCTTACCCTGTTACAGGTATAAAAAACCAACTATTTATAGGAGCAGTTATTGGTCTTTTTATTTCTTTTATCTTAATTGTATTTCAACCGTTTGGCACCTATAATTTTAAGATTAAAAACAAATTCTTGTTTCTATTTGGTTACGGTATTATTTGTACTGCCGTTTATTCCGCATATTATAGTTTACTAATGATTTTATTTAAAAAATGGTTTTTACCACAAAAATGGACTGTTTTAAAAGAGATTGTTACCCTAATTCCTATACTATTAATTATCCCTATTGTTTCGCTTTATTACTACAATTTAGTATTGGAAAATTATACGATAGAAATAAATCATTTTCTTTCTTTTTTTCTAGTCAGTTTTGCTATTGGAATAGTTCCCTTTTCTGCTATTTATTATTATAAATGGTTAAAAAACAAACTTACCAAAATTCAATTTTCAAATGGACAAACAGATTATACAATAACAATTAATAGCAACAATAAAAAAGAGGAACCTATTCATATAAAATCAGAAGAACTTATTTACATTAAATCGAGTAGTAATTATATTGAGGTTTTTACGAAAAATAATGCTACTTCTCGTTTAATTAGAAATTCATTAAACTACGTAGAAGGTAAATTACCTGAGCATGATTTTTTAAAAATTCATCGTTCTTATATTGTAAATATTAAAGCAATTGATTCTTTAAAAATTTCGAACTCTACTTATTTTATAAAAGTAAAAAACAACGATATATATCTTCCCGTTTCTCGTTCTGTAATTAAGACTGTAAAAAAGATAATTAAGTAAACCTCTTTATTCTAAAGGCTTTTTTAATGTATTTCAGCCCTAAAAATTGTAATACTCCCCTTTTATATAAAGTTCAGCCCTGTTTTTTGTAATACTTCACTTTATTTTTTCTAATCATTTCTGTTCACAGACATTTGTTAAAAAACAAAAGTAAAATGAGCAAGAGTTTAAAAATAATAGTAATCATAATTATAACATTTAGTATCTCTGTAATTCTACGAGAAACTGTTTTTACAGACTTATCAAAAAAAATAAATCTGTACATTAATAATAATACAATCAGCTATTTTATTAAAAGTATTGCTATTGGTATTCCTCTCTTTTTAGGTGTTGGATTAATTCACAATTTCAAAAATTTCCATATTAATTTAGGGCTTAATAAATCTATTTTAAAAGCTGTTTTCTTGTCTTTTATATGTACGCTACCGATGCTTATAGGTTATGCTATTTTTTTTAATTTTAATTCAAACATTACTATTAATCAAATTTTAACAGGAGCTGTTATAGCAGCTTTTATTGAAGAGCTTTATTTTAGAGGTATTTTATTCGGACAAATATATCGTTTTACTAAAATTGGGTTTCTTCCTGCAATAATTTTTGGAGCTATAATATTTGCTGCCGCTCATTTATCTCAAAGTCAAGATTTACCTATCTTAATTGGAGTGTTTATAACTACTTTTTTAGGTGCTATTTTATTTGCTTGGGTATATGTAGAATGGAACTATAATTTATGGGTTTCTATTTTTTTACATCTTTTTATGAATCTATTTTGGTTATTATTTTCTGTTGCTAGTAATGCTTATGGAAATTTGTATGCCAATATTTTTAGAATATTAACCATTCTTTTCATTATTGGGTTTACCATATTTTATAAACGAAAAAACAATTTAAAATTTAATATCAATAAGAAAACACTCTTATATAAAAGTAATTAATTAGATGGTAAGTGTAACTTTTAATTAAAAAAAGATACTTATAAATAAATCTTAATTCTTTAGTATATGATCATAAAAAAAACATCTTCAGATTTAGTACCTCTAGAAATAGATTTTACAAAATCAGAATTATTAAAATTTCATTGGAAAAAAACTCTTTTTTCTTCCAAATACGAATTGTTTTCTCAAAACAAAAAAATTGGAGAATTAAATGGTAGAATGTATGGTGGTGTTTTGGTAGGAAAAATAAATAACAAGACTTTTAAATTTCAAAAAAGAAGTTTTTTTAGTTCAGAAATAGAAATTATAGATTTAAATTTAAATAAGGCTATTGGAAGTATTAGCTTTAATATATGGAGTAACAGAGCCAAATTAAAAATTAAAGGTAAAAGGTTTGAATGGAAATATGAAAACTTTTGGCGAACAAAATGGAGTATTTCTGAAAATGGATTTTCAGTAATTAAATTTAAAAAGAATGCTTTTAGAGGGCAAATAAAATCAAAGATAGAAAACGAACTATTATTATTTTGTGGCCTTTTAATTTATGGTAGAAACGTGATAAGAAATTGTGCTTAAATAAAAACGATATTCTTACTAAGAATATTACATCATAAATATACTCTTGATCGAATCTTTTTAGGTTCTAACAAGAAGAAAATACAACCCATAACATTCTTGTTGTGGGTTTTTAAATTATCACAAAACACAAATACTTAATTAAACATATTACAATTAAAATGAAATTTAATTTGTTTTAATTGTAATATGTTTGTATATTTGCATCAGTAATATAAACATTTGTTTTAACCTCACTTGTTTATACCAAAAAATTACGCCGGGGAAAACTGTTAAAAAAAGAAAAAGAATTAACCTATTAAAATCATTAGTTATGAGAAGAAATTTAAGTTTATTAAAAAAAAGAAATGAATTTGTTAAAGTGTATGTAAACAATAATCAAGACAAACAAATGAAATTAATCGTGTCTGAGCTTTCAGAAAGATTATTTTTATCTGAACGTACTATATATAATATTATGAATCAATAATATTATTTTTAAAAAACATTAAACACCTTCTTTTCAATTTAAAATTATCTGTAGTCTATTATCTTTTTACGATAATAGACTACTTTATGTTATTAGGTTCATGTAAAAAGTTAGAAGGAATAAAAACTGTTGTAACTAGTTTTAGTTACTTTGTAAGCTTACAAAACAAATCCCAAAGTACTACTCCACAACTTACAGATATATTTAAGGAATGTTTGGTTCCTAATTGCGGTATTTCTATACAATGATTAGAAGCAGAAACCACTTCTTGTTGTACACCTTTAACTTCATTACCAAATACTACGGCATATTTTTGATCTTTTTCTACAGTAAAATCATTTAACATGGTACTGTTGTCTGCTTGTTCAATAGACAAGACTTTTACACCCTCAACCTTCAACCTTTCAACCAACTCTAATGTGTTTTCTACATGCTCCCATACAACAGAATCTGTAGACCCTAAAGCTGTTTTATGAATTTCTTTGTTTGGTGGCGTAGCAGTAATACCACACAAATATATTTTTTCAATTAAAAAAGCGTCTGAAGTTCTAAATACCGAGCCCACATTATTTAAACTACGAATGTTATCTAACACCACAATTATTGGTGTTTTATTCGCTTCTTTAAATTCATTAACAGAGATTCTTCCTAATTCGCTATTTCTAAGTTTTCTCATGATTCAATTATCAGTGATCAATTAACAATTAACAATGATAATTGATCACCGATAATTGATAATTGTTAATTGACTATTTTCTATCTTCGCAAAACTAACCTAAAAATCGATACCCTTGGCAAAAACAAAGGCAAAAAAGGTAACTCCATTAATGCAACAATACAATGGTATTAAGTCTAAATACCCCGATGCTATGTTGCTATTTCGTGTGGGTGATTTTTATGAAACTTTTGGAGAAGATGCTGTAAAAGCCTCAGAAGTTTTAGGTATTGTATTAACCAAACGTGGTGCTGGTAGCGAAAGTGAAACAGCTTTAGCTGGTTTTCCACACCATTCCTTAAACACGTATTTACCTAAGTTAGTTAAAGCAGGTCATAGAGTGGCTATTTGCGATCAATTAGAAGATCCGAAAATGACCAAAAAGATTGTAAAACGTGGCGTTACTGAATTAGTAACACCAGGTGTTGCTTTAAATGATGAAGTATTACAATCGAAAACCAATAACTTTTTAGCAGCAATTCATTTTGATAAAAAGCAACTAGGAGTTTCTTTTTTAGATGTATCTACTGGTGAATTTTTAATTGCACAAGGTGATATTGCTTATGTAGATAAATTGTTACAAAACTTTTCGCCAAGTGAAGTTTTGGTACAAAAACAACACAAACAACAATTTTTAGAAGCCTTTACTAACAGATTTCACACCTTTTATTTAGAAGATTGGGTATTTCAAAAAGATTATGGTTATGAAACATTAATCAATCATTTTAAAGTAAAAACATTACAAGGTTTTGGTGTAGAAGAATTAGTACCTGGTATTGTAGCCGGTGGTGCTATTATGTATTATTTATCGGAAACACAGCATAATAAATTAGATCATATACAATCGATTAGTAGAATTGCAGAGGATTTATATGTATGGATGGATCGTTTTACTGTAAGAAACCTAGAATTGTATGGCGGAAATTCTATTAATTCTGTTTCGTTATTAAATATAATTGACAAAACCATTTCTCCTATGGGAGGACGTTTATTAAAACGTTGGTTGGCACTTCCTTTAAAAGATTTAAAACCAATACAACAACGTCAAGAACAAGTACAATATTTAATTAAAGATGAATCTTTTTTTGATACCATTACCTACCAACTAAAACAAATTTCTGATTTAGAACGTTTAATTTCTAAAGTAGCTACTGGTAAGGTTTCTCCTAGAGAAGTTGTTTTACTAAAAAACTCATTAAAAGCCATTCATCCTATTAAAACTGCAGCCGAGGCAACTAAAAATGCTACGGTTAAAATGATTGGTTCATTAATTAATGATTGTAATGAATTAATTGATAAAATTTCGACTACTTTATTTGATGATGCGCCTGTAAATATTAACAAAGGAAATGCCATTGCTAATAATATTTCTGAAGAGCTAGATGAATTACGAAACATTTCTAATTCTGGAAAAGAATATTTAGACGGAATGCTAGCTCGTGAAACAGAACGTACGGGTATTACAAGTTTAAAAATTGCCTTTAATAATGTATTTGGGTACTATATTGAAGTACGAAATACCCATAAAGATAAAGTACCAGAAGATTGGATTCGTAAACAAACGTTAGTAAATGCTGAGCGTTATATTACCGAAGAATTAAAGGAATATGAAGCTAAAATATTAGGTGCAGAAGATAAAATTCAGTTATTAGAAGCTGAATTGTTTGCAGAACTTATTCAGTTTATTATTCAATATGTACAAGAGGTACAAAGCAATGCACAACTAATAGCGCAATTAGACTGTTTATTATCGTTTGCTAATTTGGCAAAAGAAAACAACTATGTGCGTCCGTTAATAGATGAAAGTACCGATATTGATATTAAAAATGGACGTCACCCTGTAATAGAAAAGCAGTTGCCTATTGGTGATGAATACATTTCTAATGATGTTTTATTAAACAGAACGGAACAACAAGTAATTATGATTACTGGGCCCAACATGTCTGGTAAATCGGCTATTCTTCGTCAAACTGCCTTAATTGTTTTATTAGCACAAATGGGAAGTTTTGTACCTGCCGATGAAGCTCGTATTGGTTTGGT
>CAKZVD010000107.1 GCA_937922085.1 uncultured Tenacibaculum sp.
ATCTATGATTTGGCGGATTAGTGGCTTGTTTGTATTTTTAGTGCGCTTGAAGAGTCCCATAAATTGTATTTTTTGTTCGCAAAACTAAAATACGGGATTCTCAAGCTTTTATGGTATTCAAACTTTCGGATGCTTGTGTAATAAAGTATTTTTTTAAAGGCTTCTAACTCTCTTTTAGAAAAAGTTATCATTTCATTACCCGAATTAGGATAAAATTGACCAATGATTCTTGTTCCATCATCTAAACTTCTTGATCCAATTACAACTTCTAAACGATTATTCAATAAAGGATCATTATAATAATATTTGAGTTTTCCTGCATTAATAGATATCTCTGTTAAATTTCCTTTTTTATCAAATTCAAGAAGTCTTATAATATCCCTTTTATTTGAAACTAAATTATGTAAAATGTCTATTCGGTTTTTTATTTTATTATTCTTACAAATGCTTTTAGAAATTAAGTCCGTTTTATAAAAAACGAAAATTTCATCTGCTGAATTGCAACTTACAATTAATATAAAAGTCAATATTAAAATATGTAGTTTCACTGTATTTTAAGCCTTTATTTTATACCAATAATATAAAAATCATTTTCGTTTAAATACTAAAATCATTATTTTTTAGTAAAATTTGATGTTTGTCAATTGTTTCAAAGATAATTTTGTCTTTTTCTTGATGAAATGAAATCTTATTTTTCATCAATCTCTCTTTTATAACATTTAAATTCCCTGAAAAATTAATACTTTTTAAACCATTACATTCTGTAGGTTTTAATGAAAAATCAATATCATATTCACTGTTCCAATAATGTTGAATTTCAATAAATAAATGATTCTGTTGATACATCCATTCTCTGTTTTCTATTGCATCAATATCTGGGTTTGGTGCTTGTAGATTTTTATTTCCTAAAAAATATAATGTAAACCCTTCTCCTCTATCTACATACATACGAACAAATAATTTTAAATCTAAAATAGTTTCAAAAAATTTAATACTTTTTATAGGATCTTTTGTTCTAATAGTTATTAAACCTAACTCCGGTTTTTCTAATAAAGATTTATTACTATTTGGTGTATTCTGTTTAAATGTCTTTTGGATAAATTCAATTTGATGGTTTTCAAAGTCAACTGTATGTGATAAATAACCTATTTCTCCAAATTGAAAAGGTTTTCCAATAGTTACTTCCTGTTCTTTAAGTTTCTTATAAACTCTTTGAATATCATTTACAAATATGCTATACTTCCAATAATTATCTGTTGCTCTTTCTTTATACGCTATTTTATTTAGTGCTGGAGTGTATTTTAACTGAAGGTAAAAGAAAGTATTTTCAAAACCCAACTCGTAATAAGTAGATCCGTTTTCTAAATATTCATTTAACAACTTAAATCCTAATACCTGAATATAAAAAGACAGTGTCTTTTTTGGTTCAAAAATCTGTAATGTAAAACTATGTAATTTCATACGAAAAAGGAGACTGTTTTTATGAACTAAAAACAGCCTTTTAAAAAATTAATATTGTTTTAAAACTTTAAATTCATCATAACTTAATAACCAAACACCATTTATTTTCTCCCACTTTTCTTGGTATATTTTACCTTCACCTATATTCATACTCCATTGTGATGCTAAAAACACACTCGTATCTGTTGTTACTTTAAAGGTAGGATTATGATATGTTAAATTAGTAGCACCCTCTTTAATTAATTTTCTCCAAAAATCTTCAATTCCTTTTTTTCCATTGATTATTGCAAATGGTATCGCATTTAATGTTCCATTTTCTAAATATCCGTTTCCACACATCTCTCCTTTTCCTGAATTAAAAGCATTGGTAAACTTAATAGAAGCTTTAATAACTTCTTCTAAAGTGATATGACTAGCTACAGGATTTGTAATATTCTCTTTTGGCTCTTTAAATTGTTCTAGTACTTTAAAATCATCATAAGTAAGTACCCAAACTTCGTTTTTCTTTTCCCATTTTTCTTGATAAATAATGCCTTTACCAATATTCATACTCCAATTTGCAGATAAAAAAGCGGTTGTTTCATTTACAACTTCAATACTAACATTTGTATAAATTAAATTAGTAGCCCCCGATTTAATAAAAGGTTTCCAAAATTCAGAAATTTTTGTTCTCTCTTTCTTTAAACCAAAAGGCATAGCACGCATAATTGCTTTTTTGTCATATCCATTTACACAAGCATCAGTATTTCCTTTATTAAAGTTAGTTATCCAATTTTTACTAGCTTTTAGTATTTCTAATGCTATTTTATGATGTGCTGTTGGACTATGTTCTGTAAATGATTGTTTAACTTCTTTTTTTAGTTCTTTTTTACAAGAGATAAAACTTATTAATAATAATAGTAGTGTAATTCCTTTTAGGATACTTTTCATTTTAAATGTATTTTAATTGAATACAAAGAAAAAGTAATTAAGAAGTTACTACCTGTGACTTTTGTTACAGCATTAATTTTTATCTAATATTATTATTTCTTTTAAGCCTAATTTTACTTTATTTTCTTTTTCTATCGTTTTTAACAATCTAGAAACAACTTCTCTTGTTGTTCCTAACTCTCTTGCTAATTGTTGATGTGATTTTTTTACTATAAAATTACTTGCTTTTGAAACTAGATAATCGAATAATCGATCTTTAAGTGGTTGAAATGCTAAATTAGAATATTGGTTAATTAAATGATTATAACTTTCTCTAAAAGTGTTTGTTGTAAAAGTATTCCATGATTTATATTTAAAATTCCAATCTTTTACAAACCGTACTGGTATGTTTAAGATGGCGCAATCTTCTTCTACAATTGCATTTACAGTACTTTTACAATCTTCAAAGCAAGCCGATAAAGATAATGTACAAGTTTCCATATCATTTAAATAATAAATCAGTATTTCTCGGTCTTCATTGTCTTGATAAACTCTTACTTTTCCTCTTAAAACAATTTTTAAAACTTTAATATATTCATCATTTTTAATAATAAAGTCACCTTTAGTGTGAACAGTTATGTTTGAATATTTTTGAAGTTCTTCCTGAAGTTCTTCTTCTGTAATTCGAAGTTGTTTTATAAAATTTTTTAACATTTATTTTTTCGAGTATTCTAATTATGGGCAATTGCCTATAAAGGTTTAATTTCACTACTTAAATATTATTTCAAAATCTCTTTTAACTTATTGTTCAATTCGTCTCCTCTAAGGTTCTTTGCTATTATTTTACCATTCTCAGCAATCAAAAAATTGTTAGGTATTGAATTAATGCCATAAATGAAAGAAGCTTCATTTTGATTTCCTTTCAAATCATTTACATTCGTCCAGTTTAAACTATCTTTTTTTATTGCTTCTATCCAGTCATTTTTATCTGCGTCTAAAGAAACAGCAAATATTTCAAACCCTTTACTCTTATAATCTTTATATGTTTTTACAAGATTTGGATTTTCTTGAAGGCAAAAACCACAATATGAAGCCCAAAATTCAAGAAGAACAGTTTTTCCTTTAATATCTGATATTTTTTGAAGGTTACCATTTTGGTCTTTCATTTCAAAATCAACAAACTTTTCTCCTATTTTAGGCTCTCTGTTTAATTCAATGTATTTAGTAATTTGTTTTCCATATACTGAAACTTTATTCTTTTCTGAAAAACCTGCAAATAGCTCTTTTGTTTTTTCTTTTCCCCAAGTTGTTGAATAAAAAGAAAGAAGTTCTGCACTTATTATATTATCTGGATTATTTTTAACAAATTCAATGTCTTTTTTTGATGATTCTTCTATTGAAAGTGTTTTTGTTTCTTCACGAAGTTTTTGTCTTAAATCTTCTGTTTTAGAACCTATAATTTTAGCATATTTAAAAAAATCTGTCTCCGTTGCATCAAAAACCATAGGTTTATTCTCTATCCATACAGATTTTGTTTGAGAAATTTCTTTGGTATGAATAACTATATCTAAAGGATAACTTGGCAATTTAGTTGTAAAAAGAAATGCATTATTTTCAATTTTTGTGGAGTCAATTATTTTATTTTGAAAACTCAAATAAATGCTTGTACCATTTCTAAATATCTTTGTTTTACCTTTTAAAGAAAACTCAGATTCTTTCTTTTCTTTACATGAAATAATTAATAATATAACTATTCCTAATATTATTTTATTCATCAAGTTTTATTTTCGATTTTAATACTGCACTAAATACGTTTCTCATACACTACTTCAATATCTAACATAATCCAATTACTTGAATTAAAATCATAGTATTCTTTAGATATAGATGTTTTTAAATGGTTTTCATCAATCACATTAATAACACTATTGATATTTACATTTTTATGACTCTCTACATTATCTATAAAAGACTTCTCTATGTAATTATTATTCTTTAGCGAAAATGAACTATCTACATATTCATAGGTAGTTAAAAAGCCATACCCAATAAATTCTACACTACCTTCTGGTGCGCTAGGATATTCAAAAGTCATCCATGTTTTTGGAAAAGAAAATGAAATTAATTTAGCTGAATCAGTTTGGTATTCATTAGGTCTAATTTCTAAGTCATTAAAATCAAAAGAGTCTATCTCATTTATCAGTTCTTTTGAAGTGCTATCATCATTATTTAAATCAACAGCAATATTAGATTTAAATGATATAATTTTATAATTACCTGTATATAGTTCAAACTCATTATTTAAATCATCATTACTATTATCACAGCTAAAAAATATTATAGTAGAGAGAATTAATAAACAAGGTTTCAATAGCTTTTTCTTAATCATTTTTTTAGTTTTATAATTACTATTTAGTTTTTCATATATGGTTAATACAAGAGGATTAAAAATAATGAATTTCTTTCTAAATAATTAGTTAAAACTTCTCCTAAATTAAGTCTTCAAAAAAAATAAACGTAATATTCACCCCCTTTTTTCCTTAGAGCTAATAAAATTACGTATTTCAATTTTTATTTTTTCTAATTCTTTTATAACTGCGTATTCTTTATCCTTCTTTTTCTTTTCTCTTATTTTTTTAAGAGCTTGATAAATAATATAAAACTCTATTAATGATTTTAAATAGAACCTTTTTTTCAAATATATAAATACCTTATTAATTGCTCTTTGAATTTTATCTTCATTCAGTAATTTCTCTACTTCTTCAATTGTAGCATTTGAAATACTAAATTCTCCCCAATATTTAATATTATCTAAAAAAGATTCTATAGATAATAGTAATCTACATGTTTCTTGCTTCTTTAATAAGAATGAAAGGCATTCTATTTTTTTGTTTAAAGACATCTGATTGCTTGTATCTTTTTCTAATAACACTCTCAGTTTTTGTCCCTCTTCATAGCCAGTACCAAAACCGATATAATATTCAATTCCTGGTGATGTATAATTAACTGGAATTTTCAACTGGTTTACTCCATTATTGATAATATACAAAGTAATGTCTTCTGAATTATTTAAACCTATTATACGTCCATCAAATACCCCTTTAGATGTAGGATGAAACATTCCGCCCATATTTTATTAACTTTTTTTATGTTGTTTTAAAAATATACCATCCATTACCAATTTCTCTCAACATTATTAATCTACTTGGATTCATTTTAGGTATCGTTTCTCCTTCAGGAATATATAAATATCCAACTGTATTGTCTATCATTCCTCCTATTACAAATTCAAAACATTTTCCACAATTATAATTATTTGAAATTGAATTTATTAGTAAATATTTATAATCAGATTTTATTTTACTCCCTAAATTAATTTTTCTGTACGATACTTCGTCTTCTTTTACTTTCACATTTAAAAGCGCTCTTTTTATTTCCTCAAATCTGTCTTTATTTTTCTTAAAATGTTCAATAATTTTATCATCAAAAGCTAGGGTAAGTTTAATGTTTTCTAACTCTCTTTTAAAATCTTTCTTTGATTTAAAACTTTTTTTATCAATTTTTAGTAAACTATCAATTTCTTTATCAGTCATTTTTTCAAATTCTGATTTCATTTTTTGTAAAATTCCTGTCATCGCTAAAGCTCTAAAAGCTTCTATTTTCCATTTTTTATTCTTTATAAGATGAACATATGTATCTATTCCATTACTTAAGTCATCAATTATGGTCATATTAACAACAGCAGAATTTTCATTTTCACTAAGAAGTCTGAAATTTAATTTTGGCTTTTTTTTAAAGTCAGTTGCATTTGGTCTCCCCTTGTATTCTCCTGTAGAATATTTAGATTTTTTTTCAGCAAATTCTTTATCTGTAAATACCTTTTCTACTAATTCTAACGGAGTAAGTTCTTGTCCGTTTATAATTACTGAAGTTAATATTAGAATAAATGAAATAAATAGTTTTTTCATATAGCCTTTTTATATTATAGCACAAGCATCCGAAAGTTTGAATACCATAAAAGCTTGAGAATCCCGTATTTTAGTTTTGCGAACAAAAAATACAATTTATGGGACTCTTCAAGCGCACTAAAAATACAAACAAGCCACTAATCCGCCAAATCATAGATTTA
>CAKZVD010000108.1 GCA_937922085.1 uncultured Tenacibaculum sp.
CTTTCCTGGATCTAGAAGTTCTGACGCACCTGGAAAAGTATATGTGTACGATGAAATTAATAAAAAAGTGATTTCTACTGCCAAAATTAGCATGATTGGAAACATGAACGAAATGGAATGGGGAAAAGACTTTGTTTATAACAAAGGTGAAGTGTGGATTGATTTACCACGAAAAGTTATATTTCCAAAAAAAGAGTAAGAATTAGAGGAATTTTTTTTTAATCTCTCTTAAATCTTGAATATCATAAACTCTAGAATTCTTTTTCTTTCTATTTATTCTTAAATAATTCCATCCCATATTCTCTGCTCCTTTAATATCTGAAGTATAAGAATCTCCAACCATTAATATTTCATTGGGCTTTGCTTTTGTACTATTTTCTACTTCTTTAAATATAGAGTTATTGGGTTTTAACATTCCAAAATCACAAGAAAAAATCATCCTTTCAAAAAACAAATGTAATTCCTTATCAAAAACAGGCTGTTTATAAGGTGAAGCTAAATTTGAGATTAAGAAAAGTTGATGATTCTGTTTTAAATGGGAAAGTGTTTTAACAACCTCATCATAAACAACAATAGATTATAACTCACTATTTAAAAGGTTTTTGTTTTTAGTATACAGTTCATCAAAATCAGGAGGTAATATTTGCTTTAACTCTTCTATATCTTTAGTCATTACAAGATTTAAATAAGATGATATATCTAAGTTAAAACCTGTTTTAGCTTCTTTAAATAATCTTAAAAAGAATTTACTTGGTTTCTTTATTTCAACCAATGTATTATATAAATCAAAGACAATAATTTTTGTTGTTTTCATTTAATTTCAAAAAAAATTAAGAGGCTTAAACTCCCTTCATTATAATTTAAAAATCCAAAACCGAATTAATTATGCTTTTTGCTACCTCTTCTTTTTGTTGTTCAACTTGTATTTAAATCTAAATAATTATAATTTAGAGTTTCTAAAATTTCAGAATGATTAAAAGTATATTAAATTTTTTCAAAAACACATCAGAAAAAGAGGTTTATATTTTAACATCATTATCAACTTTCGCAGGGGGCGTTAAATCTGAAAATGATACACATTGGACTTGTTCACAAACATTTGTTGCTTATGTGGATTGTGAAACAAATCAGCTTTACAAAACAAAAGGGATCATTAGTTGGCAAACAAAAGATAATAACAAACATCCTTTTAATTTTGAACCTAAAACAATTTATAAGGTAAAAGTTAAACAGATTAAGAAAAACGATCTTTTAATATTTTCTTTCGTAGAAGTAATTGATAGTTTTAATAAAAACAACCAATTACTCTCTTTAATAGATGAGTTTTTTATAGTAGATGCTATTGCTAATTTTGAATTTGATAAAAATGATAATACAGCAGAGGGTGAAATAAATTGGTTGGGAGAAGAAGTTTTCGTGTATTTTTCTAATGTTCAAAACATTACCTCTGCAAAACAAACTTTAATACATTTAAAGAAGATAATGAAAAATATATCTTCTTGGGATCATAAGTTAAAAACATATATTGCAGAGCAAACTCTTGAAAAAGTAAATGATTGGATTTCAAATTACAGTGAGCATTCTAAAATTACTATGAATACTTTAAAAAATGATTCAATTATAGACACTATTGATATCTATCCTAATGGCGACTTTTTTATTAGTTATATTCTTAAAACATATCATTATATGATTAATGTAGAAGGAAATGTAAATGGAGAATTTAAAAAAGCATATTTAGAAGAATAATTTACTTTTAGGTGTTACTCCCTATTCTAATAGCAGAGCAATAACCTCATAAAAAGTATTTAATAATTAACTTTTTAACTATCGCTCTATTATTAATATTAAAATAAATTACTCTACATCTTTTAAATTACAAATTCTATAAAATTCATTACGAATAGAGATGTCTTTAAAACAACCTCCATATTCTACTGTTGTTGTAAAACTATTTTTGTCTTTTATTCCTCTAGAAGAAACACATAAGTGCTTTGCATTTACAAGAATAATTACATCTTCTGTTCCAAGTGATTCCTGAAGATCTTTTAGGATTTGTAAACACAATCGTTCTTGTACCTGTGGACGGTGTGAATAATAATCGACCAAACGATTAATTTTTGAAAGTCCTATTACTTTATCTTTTGGTATATACGCTACATGTGCATATCCTGTAATTGGTAAAAAATGATGTTCGCAAGAAGAATCTATTGTTATATTTTGCTCAACCAACATTTTTTTATATCCATACTTATTTTCAAAAGTGGATATTTTAGGCTTGTTAGCAGGGTTTAAACCATAAAAAAGTTCTTTAATATACATCTTTGCAAATCGATAAGGTGTACCTGATAAACTATCGTCTGATAAATCTAAACCTAATTCTTCCATAATTTTTGAGAAATACCCTTGAATATTGGCTATTTTTTCGTCATCTGACTTATCAAAAGCTGTAGGAAGCATTGGAGTTTCAACATTTGTTAAAATATGATTATCTCCTATATGATCGTGTTTTTCCATCTCTAAATTTGTTTTAAATTAATATTGCTTGAGCAACATTTATCATCTGAACATTGACAATATTTACTGTTATAAATATGTAAAACAACTAAACTTAAAGAAGGTATGTAAATGCTTTCTTCTGCAAGATGAATAAAAGAAAAGTGTTCATTTATAATTATAAAAAAAAGTAAAACCCAACTAAACCACAAAGCATATTTCATCCATTTCTTTGAGGTTGTTTTTACAGATACGTATATTGCGTAAAATGAAATTATTAAAAATAAATAATCAATAGTACCCCACCAATTTGGAGTAGCCTCACAGCAGGCCATAGAATGGGATTTTGCTATAAACAAAAAAGGAGTAAAAACACAGTGTATTAAACATAATCCACTAGATAAAGCTCCTAATATATTTGACTTTTGCGCTAATACCATTGATTTTTTTTAATTTAGTAATTTGGAATGCAAAAATACATTAATTATTTTACTGCAACAAAGTTGCGTTAAGCTTATTTTATGGGAATTACTAGAAAAACAAAAGCCGTAAAAAAGCTGTTGAGTTTATTTGAACCAACTGTTTCGGCAATTTTAGCTGTTGATTTAATAGCACAACTAAAAGAAGAAATGAATAAAACCACCGTTTATCGAATTTTAGACAGACTTGAAAATGAAGGTATTATACATTCTTTTGTAGGTAGTGATGGTTTAAAATGGTATGCAAAATGCACGGGTTGTTCTTCTAATAATCATAATGATATACACCCACATTTTCAATGTACTAATTGTAAAAAAGTAACTTGCTTACCTGTTGAAATTAAAATTCCTATTGTAGAAAATTATACGATTGAAAATGCGGCCGTTTTTTTGGTAGGAAAATGTAATGAGTGTTCTTCTTAAAATTCATCGGTAAGTAAATTCAGTTAGTTTCCTTTAAAATAACAGATCAATAATTAATTGTTAGTTATAATAATATCATCTTCTGTCATAAATTCTTCATCTCTTCCTGAAGAAACTAAAAAATAATCTGTTCCATCCTCTTTAACTTCATATTTAAAAGAATTACTCCAACCATCTTTTAATAAATTTTCTCGTAGTGGATTGTTTCTAATAATTATTTCTAATGCCTTAGGGTACTTACCAAAAACTTCCTTCTCTTTTTCTAATAATTCCTTTATCTCGGTTATTTTTTTAAGAGTTAACTCTTTATTTGATGAAGATGGGAAAAATATTATTGTAGTAATGAATAAAATAAAAACCACAGCAGCAAATAAAATATATACTCTTTGGTTTAGTGAAATCATACGTTTTTTAGGTAAATTATTTTCCTTTTCATATGCACGTCTTTTCTTTTTCTTTTTTCTGAAGAAAAATTCTTGAATACATAAACCTATTTCTGCTATTAATTCCAATAAATAAGCAATTAATTCTCCCATAAAAACAATTTATTCAAATGTATAAATTCGATCATTAATATAATTATTTTTGAATACCTTAAAATCATATAAATGAAACACCAACAAGCACTAGATAAATTAGCAGCAAGGTTTGTTATAAAATCAATAGATGAAGATATAACACGATTAATGATTAAAGGAATGTCTTTTTTAAAAAATAAATCTATTACAAACCTTAATAGCTATGTTATTCCTTTATTATTAAATCGTTGGAATTGTGTTTTGTTAGCAAATAATGAATTGAAAAAAAATTACAAAAAAACTGTTACTATAGCACTTGCTCTCTTATTACATAAATATGGTTTATCTGATACTGAAATTACTAAAAAAGCAATTAAATCAATAGATATACTAAACGAAAATGTTGCTTTAAGTGATGATTTTTTTAGAAAATCTGAAGACATAAAAAGTTTATTATCATCAATACCTAAACCTTTAACAAAGAAACCAAATCGTATAGAAAGTATTACTTTTTATAGAGCAAAAGATATAATATCAATACAGTATAAAGAAAAATATTATTGTGCATATATTTTAGAAATTACTGGTGTAAATGAAAGTCCTGTTCTTGAATTTTACGATATTATTTTTGATAAAAAGCCTCAATTAAAAGACCTTAAAAACATAAGAAAAGCAAGAGGCAAAAAGCTAAACGATGGTAAAAGATATATTTCTCGCCATGCGATTTATGGAATGAAAAATTTACCTGATTTAGCAAATCAAATCCACTTAATGGGAGCTAGTATTCATATTGAAAATGCTCCTAACAACTCACATTTAGAAAAACCTAGTGGAACTTATACCGTTAGTAATTTATTCTCTTTACAAAAAACAATCCATTCATTATTCGATTAAATAATGCAAAAGCAACAGAACATTAGTTTTAAATACATTAACAAATTAGCAATACCTGCATTAATTACCGGAGTTGCTGAACCATTACTTTCAACAACTGATTTAGCTATTGTAGGTAATATACAACATAACGCTACAGAAAATATTGCTGCCATTGGTATTGTAGGAGCTTTTTTATCTATGCTTATATGGGTATTCGGGCAAACACGTAGTGGTATTTCTTCCATTGTATCACAATATGTAGGTGCCAATAAATTAGAAAATATAAAAACGCTTCCTGCACAAGCTACCGTAATTATTGTAGTTGTAAGTCTATTTATATTAGGAATTAGTTATCCTTTTGCAAAACAAATTTTTCAATTTTATAATGCATCAGGAATGGTATTAGATTATGCTATTTCTTATTATAAAATTAGGGTTTTTGGATTTCCTTTTACATTACTTACAATTGCCGTTTTTGGTACATTTAGAGGTTTACAAAACACCTTTTATCCTATGATTATTGCTATTATAGGTACATTAATTAATATTGTTTTAGATATTGCTTTTGTATATGGTATTGAAGGCTATATTTCTCCTATGCACATAGAAGGTGCCGCTTATGCAAGTGTAATTGCCCAAATAAGTATGGCTATTATTTCTGTTATTTTATTATATAAAAAAACAACTATTTCTTTACAATTTAAAATGCCTTTACACGAAGAAATACCTCGATTTATTACTATGGTTTTAAACTTATTTGTTAGAACCATTGCTTTAAACTTAGCTTTATATTTCGGGACGTCGTATGCTACTTCTTATGGAAATGAATTTATTGCTGCTTATACCATAGGACTTAATTTATGGTTAATGGGTGCTTTCATTATGGACGGATATTCTTCTGCTGGTAATATTTTATCTGGAAAACTATTAGGTGCAAAAGATTATAATAACTTACTTAAACTAAGTAATAGATTAATTTTATATGGTTTTCTACAAGGAGTTTTTTTAGCTATTATTGGTCTTCTTTTATATAAACCTATTGGTTTATTGTTTACAAAAGAAACTACTGTTTTAACTGAATTTTATAAGGTGTTTTGGGTTATATTATTAATGCAACCTTTTTGTTCTTTAGCATTTATTTTTGATGGTATGTTTAAGGGTTTAGGCGAAATGAAATTTTTACGAAATTTATTATTAACAACCACCATCTTTGTTTTTATTCCAACATTACTTTTATTTGATTTTTTAAACTACAAACTATATGCTATATGGATTGCCTTTTTTTTATGGATTATAGCTCGTGGAGTTCCTTTAATCTTTAAATTTAGAAGTAAGTTTTCATCACTTGCGCACAAAGTATAGTTTTCATTTAATAACGGAGACAAATTAAAAACCTATTAGGTTTTATGATATGTGCTAAAACTTAAGAGAAGCATCAAAATCTTTATTTTTTATACTCTTATTTATTATAGCATTTAATATAAATAAACAATCTTAATTTTACTCATAATACAAGTATCTCTATAAATAACTTAACCACCACTTGTTTTTATTATTTGCTTTATATATCATATACTTTTTACTTAATGGATACAGTAACAGTATAACACTTATCCATATTAAATATACAATATAAAGTGGATAACCGTAGTTCATTAGTTTAGCTTCCATAAAAACATCGGCAGTTAAAATCATGTCTTTCCAGTTACCGCCGAAGATTAATATACCTCCAATAGCTAATAAGTGAATTAAAAGGACGTGTAAGAAGTAATAAAACAAAGGTACTCTACCGAATACTAAAAAGATATCTGTTACTTTATTCTTGATAGAATCAAACATCCATAAAAATAATAATGAGGGCCCTAAGGTTATACAAATAAATAATAATGATGGTGGGTATTTAGAAAGACTAAAGAAAGAAAAGATTGTTTTTGTCATTGTATCTTGAGTACTCCAAGGAATCAAATCTCCATAAACATTTAACCCTCTTATCGAAAAAAACAAAATAATTAAACCAACTCCTAACCGTAAAAGCCATTTTTTTCTAACATCAATATCGAAACCTTTTTGATAAAATGTACCCAACAAATACCCTAAAATAATTAAACCAATCCATGGAATTACTGGGTATTGTAAAACAATTATATGATCTGGTTTAACCACTAAAAACTTTTGTTGATGCATTAAATACCATACTATATCTTGAAAACTTTGTCCATTCATTATAATATTGTCTAGAATATTATGCCCAACAACAAGAATAATCCCTAGCACAAGAAGTATTTTTTTTGATAGGTATATCAAAAAAGATAAACAGACCATACTAAATCCAATAGCCCAAATAACTTGAAATAATTGAGTACTATAACTAAAATCAAAAGTCCAAATAAAATTATTAACAACAATTTCAAGAAATATTAACCAAATACCCCGTGTTAAAAGAAATTTAAATAATTCAGGTTTTGTTTTTTTACTTCCGTAAAGAAATGCTGAAGTACCTGCTAAAAACACAAATACCGGGGCGCAATAATGAGTAATAAATCGTGTAAAAAAAAGTATTGGTGTTGTTGTTTCTATATTAGAAGGATCACTAAAAAACGAGCCGTAATGAAAATAATCTCTAACATGGTCTAACGCCATTATTACCATAACAAGACCTCTTAAAATGTCAATGGACTCTATTCGCGTTGTTGTAATTTTCATTATTTTATTTTTTGAGCAAGGTATATGCTTTATGATTTTAACTATAGCATTGTAGTTAATTATAATAAATAATATTAGATTGTGAGAATTTGTAATTGTAGTTATAATGTGTTTAATTTTATCAACATCACTTGCTATATGGATTGCCTTTTTCTTATGGATTATAGTTCGTGGAGTTTTTAATTTTTAAATTTAGAAGTATTTTTTTAACACTTTCTAAAAAAGTGTAGTTTTGGGTTATGCTATGATGTATTAAAAAACACTAAATGAGTTTCCAAAAACATTGCGATTTATGTCTTCATCAACAAACAAGTTTAAAAGACGGAATGACTTGTGGTTTAACTAACTTAACACCTAGTTTTAAAAATACCTGTTCTAATATTGATTTTAAGAATGACCTTCAAGAAAAATTAGATCTTATAAATATTGAAGTTGAAACAATTAAACAACGAAAAAGCTCTATTCTTGTTAGGTTTTATATTTCAATACTCATTGGTTTTGTTTTAATAATTAATGGGTTTTCATTTTTAATTTATTTTTCAGGACTTCTAATTTACTATGTTGCATATTTAATGATAGGAGCAGGATTCACATCTTGGTCTGTAGCCTATAGAATGTTAAATACACACAGAAAAGAACTCAAACTTGCAAAAACTGAAAAAAACGACATCGATATCTTACTTAATCAGTATCGAGTTAGATATACTACAAAAATTAAGTTTAAGAAAAAATACCATGGAGTTCAAGAAGTATTCATAGAAATGGAAATGAAGGGTAAATTTTCAAAACGTACTACAACAACTTATAAAATTGATTGTTAAAGTATTTAAATCTCTTTTTCAAAAACTATTTTTTGTTTTCCTTTCTCATTCGTATAAACTTGTATAATATCAAACCCATTTTTTACATTCATTAAAATCATTGGTTTAAAATGGTTCATCGATTTTGTTCTCAATTTTATATATCCTTTTTCTTTAACAATCTTTTCTTGTTTCTCTGCTAATTTCTTTCCTATTCCTCTTCTTCTATAATTTGGTAAAACACCCCCTACCCAACTATAAAAAGTGGTTTTATTGTACTTATAACCAATTTTAAAACCCACGACTTCTCCTTCATTATAAGCAATTATAGAAATTATATCTTCCTTTGTTTCTATCCTTTTAATGAAAAAATTGCTGATTGCATCATCAAAAACAACCATGTACAAATCTAAAAGTACTTTTAAAACAGTATCTTCAGGAATACCTTCTATAATTATTAATTTTAGGTTTTGATTGCTCATAATTTCTTAAAAATTAAAATTAAGATTATTTTTGAAGAAATAACATAAAATAATGACCACAACAAGACCTAACGGAAGTTTATATACCAGGATTGAAAATAAAATAGCGATTCTTGAGTTTGGCCATCCGGCAAGTAATTCATTTCCAAGTGAATTATTAGAAAGATTAACCAATGAACTTAATAAGTTATCTAAAAATAATGATGTTGCTGTTATCATTTTAAAATCTGAAGGAGAAAGAGCTTTTTGTGCAGGTGCTTCTTTTGATGAATTAATTGCAATTGATAATTTAGAAGATGGAAAAGCTTTTTTCTCTGGTTTTGCCAATGTTATTAATGCTATGAGAAAATGTAATAAACTTATTATAGGTAGTGTACAAGGTAAAACTGTAGGTGGTGGTGTTGGTTTAGCTGCTGCTTGCGATTATGTGTTAGCAACAGAGGCTGCTTCTATAAAGTTATCAGAATTAACTATTGGTATTGGTCCGTTTGTAATTGCTCCTGCTGTAGAACGTAAAATAGGTCTTAGTGGTTTAAGTGAATTAACCTTAGACGCCAAAAGTTGGAAAAATGCGTATTGGGCAAAAGAGAAAGGATTGTATGCACGCGTTTTTGAATCTATTTCTGAATTAGAGAAGGAAGTAGAAATATTAGCTGAAAACTTAGCAAGTTATAATCCAGAAGCTTTATTAGAAATGAAAAAAGCATTATGGAAAGGAACTGAAAATTGGGATAATTTATTAGTTGAACGTGCAGAAACTTCAGGGAAATTAGTATTATCTGAATTTACTAAAAGCGCATTAGCAAAATTTAAAAAGTGATTACTTTAGTTCGTACCAATTCAACAAATAAAGATTTTATAAAACTAGTAAAAGATTTAGATTCTTTTTTAGCTGTTACTGATGGTGAAGATCATGCTTTTTATAATCAGTTTAATCAATTAGATACCATTAAACATGTGTTGGTTATTTACAGTAACAAAATACCTGTAGCTTGTGGAGCAATAAAACAATTTGATACCACAACTGTGGAAATAAAAAGAATGTTTACTTCACAACAAGCAAGAGGAAAAGGGCTTGCATCTAAAGTATTATTAGAATTGGAAAAATGGGCTTCAGAACTCAACTATAAAAGATGTGTTTTAGAAACAGGAATACGTCAAATAGAAGCTATTGGTTTGTATAAAAAAAACATGTATGTTATAATAGAAAATTATGGACAATATGCTGGTATTGAAGAAAGTTTATGTTTTGAAAAAATAATAATAAAATAATGTTTTTATATCAAAAATTAGAAGAAACTACATCTTACAAAGCAGGCTATGAAATAGGTAAATGGATAGCAGATCACACATTTTTAGCTACTATTATAGGAATTGTGCTAGTGGGTACTTTATTCTTTGCTTTATCAAAAATAATTAAATACTTAAAATCTAATTAGTATAATTCGTACTTTTGACGAATAAATTAATAGTAGAATATGGGAGGAGATTATTTATTTCTTGTTTTAGGCTTCGGTGTTGCAATCGTTTATTTTTTTAATAAGTACAGAAGTAATAAAAAATATAGAAGATAGTGAGTAACATTAGAATTACAAAGCAATTTACTTTTGAAACAGGTCATGCTCTTTATGGTTATGACGGTAAATGTAAAAATGTACACGGGCATAGCTACAAATTATCTGTTACAGTTATTGGTACTCCAATAATGGATAGTAATAATGTAAAATATGGAATGGTAATTGATTTTGGTGATTTAAAAACCATTGTAAAAGAAGAGATCGTAGATCTTTTTGATCATGCTACTGTATTTAACAAAAACACACCTCATTTAGAGCTTGCAATGGAACTAAAAAACAGAGGTCTTGATGTTATTTTAGTCGATTATCAACCAACTAGTGAAATGATGGTGATTGATTTTGCTCAAAAAATAAAAGCCCGTTTACCAGAAAATTTAATGCTACATTCTTTAAAGCTTCAGGAAACTGAAACTTGTTTTGCAGAATGGTTTGCAAGTGATAATTAAATTTATATTTTATCCTTTTTAAGACAACTAAAATGCATAAAATTTCTATTCAAGAAGCTAGAAAAATTATATTGTTGTCTCAAAAAATTCCTCCAATAAAGGAAAAAGGAACTTCTCTTAATGCCACTTTAAAAGCAATTCAACATTTAGGGTATATTCAAATTGATACCATTTCTGTTATTCAGAGAGCGCATCATCATACCTTATGGAATCGAAATCCTAGTTATAAAGCTACGCATATAGATGATTTAATGACTAGTAAACAAGTTTTCGAATATTGGTCGCATGCTGCTGCATATCTTCCTATGGAAGAATATCGATATAGTTTACCTCGAAAAAAAGCATTTGCTAACGGTATAGAAAAACATTGGCATAAATGTGATGACCAATTAATGACGTTTGTTCTTAATAGAATTGCCGAAGAAGGTCCTTTAATGGCTAAAGACTTTGATGATAAAGGAAAGAAGACTGGAGAATGGCAAACAAAACCAACAAAAAAAGCTTTGGTAAATTTATTTATGCAAGGTGAACTAATGATTTCTCATCGTAATAACTTTCAAAAAGTTTATGATTTAACAGAACGTGTTTTGCCTAAAAATATAGATGTCTCTCTACCAAATACTAGAGAACATACTCGGTTTTTAATTTTAAAATATTTAAAAACAAACGGAATAGGAAAAGCTTCTGAAATGATTTATTTACTAAAAAACATAAAATCCAATGTATTAAATACATTGAAAGAAATGATGCTAAGTAATGAATTAATACAAATAGAAGTTAAAAAAGAACTCTATTACGCATTACCCTCTTCCTTAAATCTTTTAGAGAAACCTTTAAAAAGAAGCACTCTTAAAATACTATCTCCTTTTGATAATCTTCTTATTCAACGTAAACGTACCAAAGAGTTATTTAATTTTGATTATTTATTAGAATGTTACGTACCTGCGTTAAAAAGAAAATTTGGGTATTTTGTACTCCCTATTTTGTGGGATGGAAAACTAGTGGCTCGAATGGATTGTAAGGTAGATAGAAAGTCTGCTGTTTTACATATTTATAATCTTACATTAGAATCTTCATTAAAGAAAGTAGATTCTTTTATTAATGCTTTAAGTAAAGAATTAGCTGCTTTCTTAGTCTTTAATGAATGTAAAGAAATTCAATTGCATACAACGAATCCTATAAATATAAAGGAACAGCTACATTGTGAAATTAAAAAGTTAAGTTAGATCTAACTTAACTCTTCATTTGTAAAAACACTATTTAGTATCTATAAAAAATTCATTTACTTCTTTTATATTTTTATCGAAAAAAGTAAATTTATTCCTTGTTTTTGTAAGCAATTGTAAAAACAATACCTTTGTAACTAATCTAAAAAAAAAAGTCCTCAATTATGAAATTATTAAAATCATTTATTTTCTTTATTGCCATTACTAGTATAATTAGCTGTAGTGATGATGATACACCTAGTTTTGATTTATCTGCTGAAAATATTGCAGCAACTTATTCAATGGAGAAATTTGAAACTATAGTTAAAGAATCTATAACGAGCTCTGGTCAAACCACAGATCTTTCAACTACTACTACTACAGGAGATACATTTCAGGTAAATTTAATATTATCAGGTAATAGTACTTTCACTTTATCAGGAGAGTATAGACAAGTATCTAAAACTACCTTTAATAATGGATCTCCATCTGAAGAGGATTCAGAAATAATTACAATTGCTGATAATGGTAATTATACATTAAATATAAGCAATAAGGAAATTACATTTACTTCTTCAACTACAGGTTCAGATGCTTTTAATGGAACTTATAAAATAGATACATTTAATGAAAATAGCCTTAAAATTTCATTAGAAAAAGAAGAAATAGAACCAGGTACTGCAATTAAAGATGAGATTAACACTTCTGTTACTTTTAATAGAAGTTAAAAAATAATACTATATATTTTTTAAACCTGACAAATATAATTTTGTCAGGTTTTTCTATTTTCCATTAAATGTATTCATCGTGTTTGATAAACCGCCAGTAATAAAAGATGTAATTGCGTTTACACTCATTGGAATACGTTCTATTAAAACACTTTCCTCTTCTTTACTCCAGGTACCTAAAACAAAATCTACTTGCCTACCTCTACCATAATCAGCCCCTACACCAAAACGAAATCTAGGGTAAGTTCCTGTATTAAATTTATCTTGAATATCCTTTAGTCCATTATGCCCACCAGCACTTCCTTTACCTTTTATTCTAACCTTACCAAAATCTATATTTAAATCATCTGTAACTACTAAAATATTCTCCATTTGAATATTTTCTTTTTTCATCCAATATAAAACCGCCTTACCACTTAAATTCATATACGTATTCGGTTTTAATACAAATACTGTTTTTCCTTTAATTTTAAGTTTAGCGATATCTCCTAATTTTTCAGTTGAAAAAGATTCTTCATTTTCTTTAACAAAAGCATCTGCAATTTTAAACCCTATATTATGTCGAGTATTATCATACTTTTCACCAATATTTCCTAAGCCCACTATTAAAAACTTCTTCATAATTTCTTCTTGAGTTTCTATTTTTTTACCAAATAACTTCTTTAAAAATAAAAGAATTTGCATAATATCTTTTTAATAGTACAAAGCTACAAATTAGGTGAATCTAAAAAAAATAGTAACATATAATTATCTATTTCATGTAAATAATATTATACGATTTTCAGATTATAATTTCGCATTAAAACCTTAACAAGGGGTTTAAACCCCTTGATTTCCTTTGAAGTAAAAGGACGATTATGCGAAACAATTAAAAGTAAATACCAAAATAGAATATTTATACAATTAGGTAGGGTCTTTTTATACTAAGATGTAGTATACATGTAAAATCGAAATAATTAATTATGCTTAAATTAAATTACTTAAAATCTATTGTTTTATTATCAATAACAATACTAACATTTTTTTCATGTGAAAAAAATAAAGAAGAAGAAGGGTTAGATAAAAGTGCTGTAGCTTGTTCAGATATAAAATTTGATATACTATTTAGTAGTAATGGTGAAAAAATTATAAGTTTAAATTATAGTGAAAAATCATCTGCTTATATTCCTATTATTGAAGATGCTGTTTCTTATGAATGGACGGTTAATGGAGAATCTGTAGAAAATAAATTTATTACACCAGATACTTTTAAAGACCTTCCTTCAGAAATTACTGACGCTATTCCTAATCATCTTAAAAATTTAGCGTATGTAGAATTTGACAGATTTAAAGATGCTGAGGTTTCTGTAACTGTAAAAACCAAAGAGTGTACAGAAGGTATTACTGTTACTAAATCATTTACTAAAACGCCTCCATTTAATTCTTGTGATCCTATTAGTTATCATGTAGATTTAACAAAAGATTTTAAAAACCTTATTTTAAATGTAAATGATGTTTTAGGTACTATTCAAACTACATGGACTGTTAATAGTTTAAATGATTCTGGTAGTGTTGTAGGTACAACAACTAGTAATGAAGTACGTAATTACACAACTGCATTAAATGAAGGATTAGTTGAAATTTGTGTAGATGTAACTACTTCTCATCATTGTACTGGTGGGGTTACTATTTGCAAAAAGATTGTTTTTTCTAAAGAAAACTTAGAAGAAATTAAAAAAGATTATGAAGAGCATTATAAAACGAACCCTATTGAACATGTTTCTTTAAGACTTGTAAAAAATGATGATGAAACTTATACACCTACTTATTCTTTTAAATAAGAAAATTATATCGTCCTAAAATAAATAGACGGTTTAAAAAATAATAAAAACACCTGTGAAGTTAGCTTTGCAGGTGTTTTTATTATTAATCATTAGTTTAAATATAATTAACCAATGAAAACTACCTTTCATCGATAAAATAAAATAGCAACAATAGTTTCTTGTAAATTTATAGTGTAAGAAGTAA
>CAKZVD010000109.1 GCA_937922085.1 uncultured Tenacibaculum sp.
TACGAGATAAAGAAATAAAAAAAACATATTGGGCAGTTGTAAAAAACCAACCAAAAAAAACTAAAGATACTTTAGTTCATTTTTTAAAGAAAAACCCTAAGAACAATAAATCTACCGCTTACGGTAAAGAAATTACTAATAGTAAAAAAGCTATCTTACATTATAATACTATAAAAAAATTAGACAATTATTTTTTATTAGAAATTGATCTAGAAACTGGTAGACACCACCAAATACGAAGTCAACTATCTACAATAGGAGCAACTATTAAAGGGGATTTAAAATATGGAGCTCCTAGAAGTAATAAAGATGGTAGTATTCATCTTCATGCTAGAAAAATCAGTTTTACACATCCTGTTACTAAAGAAACTATTGAAATTTTAGCCCCTACTCCTAAAAATCCTATTTGGGATGCTTGTAGTAACTAATAATGGTTTTTAAACTTTATTTTCATCTACTAACTTTAAACTGTTGATTAAAATCTTTTGATCTCTTTTAAATTAAATCAATAACATATAAAATAATTAATTGTAAATTGTACATTTAGTTTTTAAATTCCCTTTTATGAAAGCATTAAAGTATTTGTTAGTTTTTACGATTCCTTTAACTGTTTACATTTCTTTTACATATACTGGTTTGCTTACCTTTTTGCCTTTAATTTATGTTTTTGGAATTGTTCCTTTATCTGATGTTTTCATTAAAATAAATGCTGATAATTTTGATAAAGAACAAGAGGAAATAGAAAAAAACAACAAACTATATTCATATATATTATACACTACATTGCCTGTACAAATAGGTTTCTTAATTTGGTTTTTATTTGTTATGAAATACCAAGAAGTTACCACTTTTGATTTAATGGGAAGGATATCTGCTATGGGAATTATGTGTGGTGTTATTGGCATTAATGTTGGACATGAATTAGGGCATAGAAACAATCGTTTTGAAGAACTTTTAGGTGAAATATTGTTATTAACCTCATTAGAAACTCATTTTCTGCCTTATCATAATGCAGGTCATCATTTGAATGTTGCTACCAAGGAAGATGCTGCAACAGCTAGAAAAAATGAACCTATTTATTTTTTTTGGTTTCGTTCTCAAATAATGAGTTATTTTCAAGCTTGGAAAGCAGAAAACAAACGATTAATCACTTCAGAAAGAAATTGGTTTCACCTTCAAAACAGAATGTTAATCTATACGATTTGCCACCTTTTATTACTAAATATAATTTATTTTTTCTTTGGGTTTAAAACCCTCTTGTTTTTCTTAATTGCTGCAATTTTTGGAATTTTATTATTAGAGACTGTAAATTATATAGAACATTACGGACTATTAAGAAAGAAAAATAAATTTGGAAGATATGAACGAGTAAAACACACGCATTCTTGGAACTCAAATCATGTTATAGGAAAGCTAGTTTTATTTAACTTATCACGACATTCTGATCACCATTATAATGGAAGTAAACATTATCAGATTTTAAAATCTGTACCCGAAAGTCCGCAAATGCCTACTGGTTATCCTGGCATGATGCTTCTTTCATTATTACCTCCGCTTTGGTTTAAAATAATGAATAAAAAAATACAAGAAATTTAATACATGGCTACAAATCAAACTACTAATGGAATTCCTGAACTTATATTAGCACAAAAAAGTTTTTTCGCTACACAACAAACTAAAGATGTTTCTTTTAGAAAAAAAAGCTTACAAAAACTTCAGAAAGAAATTATTAGAAGAGAAAAAGACATTTTAAAAGCTTTACATAATGATTTTAAAAAGCCAGAATATGAAGGTGTAATGACAGAAACCTCTATTGTACTTTCTGAACTAAAGATGATGATAAAAAACATTCATTCTTGGTCTAAACCAAAAAGAGTGTTACCAGCTTTATTAAACTTTCCTTCCTCTGCCAAAATTCATAAAGAGCCATATGGTACTACTTTAATTATTGCTCCATGGAACTATCCTTATCAGTTAGCATTTTCTCCATTAGTGGGTGCTATTGCTGCTGGTAATACTGTTGTTCTAAAACCTTCAGAACTTACCCCACATACAAGTGCTATTTGTAAAGAAATTATAGACGCAGTATTTGCAAAAGAACACGTTGCTGTTATTGAAGGTGGAATTCCTGAAACACAAGAATTATTAGCACAACGTTGGGATTATATTTTCTTTACAGGAAGTGTTCCTGTTGGTAAAATTATTGCCAAGGCTGCTGCAGAACATATTACTCCTGTAACTTTAGAATTAGGAGGTAAAAGCCCTTGTATTGTTGACGAAACTGCTAATATAAAACTTGCAGCTAAACGAATTGTTTGGGGTAAATTTTTAAATGGCGGACAAACCTGTATTGCTCCAGATTATTTATTAATTCATAAAAAAGTGAAAGACTCCTTTGTTGCCCATTTTAAAAGAGAAATTGAAAATGCTTATGGTGCAAACCCTGAACAATCTGAAGACTTCTCTAGAATTGTAAATACTCGAAATTTTGATCGATTAAATGCCATGATAGAAAACGAATCTGTTTTAATTGGTGGAAAAAACAATAGAGAGAGTCGTTATATTTCTCCGACATTAATTGATGAGCCTAATTTGGATAGTGAAGCTATGAAAGGTGAAATTTTTGGACCAATTCTTCCTTTAATTTCTTATGATTCTGAGGATCGTATTGATCAAGTTTTATCTAATTATGATAAGCCCTTAGCTTTTTACGTATTTACAAAACGTACTTCTTTTGCTAAAAATCTAATTAAAAAATATTCTTTTGGTGGAGGAACTGTAAATGACACTACAGTACATTTTGCTAATCATAGACTTCCTTTTGGTGGTGTAGGTGAAAGTGGTATTGGTAGTTATCATGGTAAAAACACATTTGATGTTTTTTCTCATAAAAAAGGAGTAGTTACTAGAGGTAATTGGCTAGATATACCTACAAGATATGCTCCTTATAAAGGAAAATTAAAACAATTAAAAACTTTAATGAAATTAGGATAACGTAATTATGTCTCAAAAAACAGTTAGCGAAGCTATTAATTATAGACGTTCAGTAAGAGTTTTCGATGCTGAACAAAAAATTGATTCTTCTATAGTAAAAAAATGTATTGAACAAGCCGTTTTAGCTCCGAACAGTAGTAATATGCAACTTTGGGAATTTTATCATGTAACTTCAGAAGATACTATTAATAAAATTGCCCCACTTTGTTTTAATCAAAATGCTGCTAAAACAGCACAACAATTAGTTGTGATTACAGCTAGAAAGGATTTATGGAAGAAAAGAGCAAAAGCCAATTTAGATCATTTGAACATTCTTTTCCCTCCAAAACCTGTGAGTGAACAAAGTAGCAGAGAAAAATTTGCTAAAAGCTATTATAAAAAATTAATTCCGTTTACTTATTCTGATTTCTTTGGTGTTTTTGGAATGATTAAATATTTAATCATTTTAATTACTGGAATATTTAAACCGATGTATCGAGAAGTTAGAAATAAAGATATGCGAGTAGTTGCGCACAAAAGTGCTGCTTTGGCTGCACAAAATTTTATGTTAAGTATGGCTGCTGAGGGATATGACACTTGCCCAATGGAAGGTTCTGATACTTGGAGAGTAAAACGTGTTTTAGGTTTACCTATTAGCGCAGAAATAAATATGATTATTTCTTGTGGAATCCGAAAACCTGAGGGCGTGTATGGTAAACGTTTTAGAATTCCATTTGAAGAAATTTATAAAGAAATATAGTTTTTTAAGTTGAGTATTTTACAAAAAAATTAAACTTCAATTGAGAAATTTCATTTTAATAATATTACCAATTTTTTTTTTAGGTTTTCCTGTTCTAAAAACTATTGCTACCAATAAACTTTTATTCTTATACGAAGATGAATATATTAATACTATTGGTTTTAAATTAGAAGAAAGAACTTGGGGACCTACGTTTAAGGATTCAAAAAAAGTTTTTATTTCAACTAATAATCAACAGGTCAAGAAAAAAGTTGCTCAAGCTATAAAACTCCATAAATACTCTCACTTAAGCCTATTAATATCTATAACTTTATATTTTATTCAATTACTATATTTAAAGTAATTTTTTTATTTTAAACACTATAATTTTTTGACTAAAAAATCTTTTCACGCTCAAACCAATAAATAATTAAAATGCCACATCCTCTTCGTCAACATATTGAAAAAATCATCAGTCTTACAGACGAAGAGTTTGATTTTGTTTTGAGTCATTTTGAGCAAATAAAGAAACGTAAGCATCAACATATTCTCCAAAAAGACGAAATCGCAAATAAAGAGTATTGGATTATTAGTGGTTGTTTAAAGAGTAGTTTTTTTGATAATGATGGAAAAGAGCATATTTTACAATTTGGTATGGAAAATTGGTGGATTACTGATTATGATTCTTTTATAAATCAATCAAAATCTAAAATTTATATTGATTGTATTGAAGATAGTGAGTTACTTTATATTACTTATGAAAACAGAGAAAAACTTACTTCTAAAATGCATAAAATGGAACGATTTTGGGCAAAAAAAAGTAAGTATGGAAGAATCGCTTTACAAAATAGAATTCTTTCTTTATTAAAAAACTCATCAAAAGAACGGTACGAGTTACTTCTTGAACAATATCCAAAACTTTTTCAAAGAGTTCCTAAAAAATTAATTGCTGCTTATCTTGGTGTTTCTAGAGAAACTTTAAGTAGATTAAATTCATAATTAGAATATTTTTTACGTGACATTTATCACAAATTTATTGTGACAATTGTCCTATTATCTATTTTCTAATTTCCTGAATTTTGTGTCATCATTATTTTAAAATTAAATAAACTATGACGCTTTTAAACAAAACTCAAAACAAAGAAATCGGATTATTAATCCATCGAGTTAGTATAAGTATACTCATCTTATTTCATGGTGTTTCTAATATGCTTTCCAACTACTCTTTTATTAAAACTGTATTAAATAACATAGGTTTACCAAAAAGTATCGCTTACGGTGTATTTATTGGTGAAATAATCGCTCCTATTTTAATTATAATAGGCTATAAAACAAGATTAGCTAGTTTAATACTCGCTTTTAATATGTTAATCGCTATTTTAATTGCACACTCATCTGATCTTTTTTCTTTAAATAAGTATGGTGGTTGGGCTATAGAACTGCAAGGATTGTATTTATTTGGTGCTATCTCTATTTTCTTCTTAGGAGCTGGAAAAGATGTACTATCATCAAATTTAATTGAAGATTAAGACTTAAATAAAATTCATAAAATCATGCCTTATATTAACATTCGAGTTACAGATGAAAATGTAACCAAAGACCAAAAAAGATTATTAATTGAAGGAGTTACACAATTAATGGTTACTGTTTTAAATAAAAAACCAAGAACAACTCATATTGTTATAGATGAAATACCTGTAGAAAACTGGGGCGTAAATGGACAACAATATCTAGGTAAAGAATAATACTATGTATAAAGATGATGTTATAAAAATAGATCTTTTAATTAATAATTATTTTGAAGGACTTTACTTTGGAAATCTAATTAAACTTAAATCTTGTTTTCATGAAAACTGTCACCTTTACGGAGATATTAAAGATGTTATTTATTTGAACAGTTTAAAAGAATATTTTGAAAAAGTAAAAAACAGACAAAGTCCAAAAGAATTAAATGAAGATTTTAAAATGAAAATTTTAGGTATCGATATAATTGGTAAAACTGCTATGACTAAGTTGCATGTACCTATGCTAGGTTACAATTATTATGATTATTTATCTCTTTTCAAGATTAACAATAACTGGAAAATTATAAATAAAATTTTTACACATGTAGAATAAACAGACTTTTTTTATCATTTATAAAAGTAATTTTGGGTAGATTTAACTACTTTTTAATCTACTCAAAATTACTATCGTTATTAATTGGCTATAAATTTAAAATAGATTTAAAATTCAACTATCATTACAACAAATTAGAAAAAGAGAAAATAATCAATGACAAAAGCAGAAAGGTTTGAAGGATGTATACTAGGAGGAGCTATTGGAGATGCCTGGGGAAGTGGCTTTGAAAATCAGTTTACGGAAGAAGATGATACATTTTATCTATTTGGAAATTCTTATGTAAAAACACCTACATGGGGAATTACGGATGATACTCAATTAACTATAGCTACCATTGAAGCAATGATTGAGAATAAAAAAATTAAACCTGAATTAATTGCTAATAAATTTCTTAAATACTACAATCAAAGAAGCTTAAAAGGCGTTGGTGCTAGTACTTTAAAAGCTTTAAAAGAATTAAGTGTTGGCGGGCATTGGAGTCAAGTTGGAAGAAGAGGTGAATATGCTGCTGGTAACGGTGCCGCTATGAGAATAGCACCAATTGCATTTAAAGAAAATATTTCGTCTTCTGAAGTTAGAGATATTTGTATCATAAGTAATAATAATGACGAAGCTTATGTTGGAGCGAAAAGTGTGCTAATTGCAATAAGAGAAATTTTGAAAGGGAACTGGAATGGAAAATCAAATTTAATAGAACTAATCATTGAACAAATTCCTGATACTAGAGTAAGAGATCGCTTTATTGAAATAAAAAACATTGACAATCTTGATGAAATTGGACAAAAAGGAAATAACGGATATGTTGTAAATTCTATTCCTTTAGCTATTGCCGCTGCTAATAAAATAAATCAAATTGGAATCGAAGAAATGTATTCAAAATTAATTAAAATTGGAGGCGATACAGATACCAATTGTTCTATTGCCGGACAAATAGCCGGCACTTTAATTGGCAAAAAAGGAATTCCTAACAATTTACTCAATAAACTAAAAGAGTTAAATGAATATAATTGGATTGAAAGGTCTATTAATAATTTAATTAAAAAAGAAAATTGGCATAACTTCTCATAACCATCAATAAATCAAAACACTTAACAGACAAAAGTTAGGGTATTTTGTTATAAACCTGTAGTACTATTGAACCAAACTGAAATTCAATGGAACTAACATTACTTAAAATTTTCAATAAAATTTCCTTTTTATTTTTCTTCTTTATTTTAACTCATTCAATCAGTCAAAAAAACTTACTGATATTAATGGAACACCTCGTTTTATGAGTTTTAAAAATGGACAACAACACAAATTAAAAACATCTCTTAAAAATGATAAAGAAATATTAAATCATTATCTCCCTTTATCAAACTTAGACCAATACAAAACTGTTAATATTAAAATTGATAGTTATGATATTAAACATAGTACTTATCAACAATATTACCAGAATATAAAAGTAGAGTTTGGAACATTTACCATTCACAAAAAAAACAATAATTTAAAAAGTTTAACTGGTAACTTTATAAAGGTTAAACAAAGTATTTTCAACAAAAAACGTATCTCAGAAAAAGAGGCATTAAAATTTGCTCTTAAAAACATAAATGGAAAAAATTATAGTTGGAAAATAAAAAATAAAATTTTGAAAGATCCTAAATTCAATAAAAAGCCAAAAGCTGAAATTGTTATCTGCAAGGATTTTAAAAATTCAAAAAACAAAAATGCTTCTCTAGCTTATAAATTATAGTGGTGTTCTTAATTATTGGTTTTACCTTATTACAGCTGGTGGCTCTGGTACTAATGATGATGGCTTTTCATATAATGTAAAACCAATTGGTATTGATGGTGCTGAAAAAATTGTGTATCGTATGCTAACAGTATATTTAGAGCCCACATCAGATTATGCTTTCACAAAACACTCAGGTATTCAAGCCGCTGAAGATTTATTTGGAGCTTCTTCTTTTGAAAAAGAACAAGTAATAGAAGCATTTAAAGCGGTAGGAATTAATGATTCTAAATCAACCATATGTGAATCATTAAAAAAAATTAACATAGAATTCTCTGGGCATAAAAAAATAACTTTTAACTGGGAATATCCAGATGGTAAAGATAATGGTAATAGTGAATTTATATATCTAAGATATAAAGCCGAAAAAGAAGACTCTTTTACTTATGATACAATAGAAAATGGAAATGAATATACTTTTTTAAGAGAACATTCTAATCAAAAATATATAATAGAAGTAAAACGTTCTTGTAATGTTAATTGGACATCTATTATCGTAGATGCTGCTATTGATTGTGGAGAAGTAAAAAACTTAAGAATTGTAAATAAAGATGATACTAATAATACTATGGAATTAGTTTGGGATGCTATACCTGATGTGAAAATTTATAAAGTTATTAGTGGAAGTGGAGATTTTTCTTTTCCTTTAGAATATACAAACACTACTAGTGCAGTTGTTAAATTTAATCCTAAAACTACTTATGAGCAAAAATTTTCGGTAATTGCTAATTGTAGTCCAAAAGAAACTAGTATCAACTTAGAGGCCAATTACAAAACTCCAAGTATAGAAATAATCTCTCCTACAAATAATGAAAGTACCGATACTTCTTTTGAAGTTCAATTTAATGTAAATATGATTGAACCTTTCACTTTTGATAGCAAATATGGTACCGGAATAAATTATTATCTTGATGATAAAAAGATTGGAATTTGGGAAAGTACCTTCTCTCCTATTCAATTTAATTCTCTTGCTTCTGGAGAGCATACCATAAAATTAGTTCTAACATTCCTTTTTACCGAATATACCTCAACTCCTAATACTTCAGCATCTATTAAAGTATTTGTAGAAGATAAAACCTTAAGTACATCAAATATTGAAAAAGAAAAAACAACTTTTAACATTTACCCAAATCCATTCAGTACTACCTTATCTATTACGGCACCCAAAAGTATTTCGAAAGGAACTATTAATATTTATAATTTAGTAGGGCAAAAAATTAGTACTAATACATATCAAAACACATTAAATCCAATTAATTTAGGTAGCAATTTAAAAAGTGGAACTTATTATTTAGAACTAATTTCTAATGATAAAAAAACAAGATCTATTAAATCTATAATTAAAAAGTAATTTATATAAATTTCAACCAATAAATATATATACAGAACAATGGGTTTAATAAGCTCATTGTTTTCATAAAAAAGGTTATCAACTTTTATGCATTTATAAATTTCAATTCATAAGATTCTTTTTGGCTGCTTTTTCCCAACCAGCTTGATTTACATAATCAACATAATAAATCTTCAAGTCAGCTTGATTTGCATATTTTGTGAAAAATATTTTCTTTTTTGCCTGATTACTATATTTAGTAAAATACCATTCCCCATTATTTTCTCCTGCTTTATTTTCATAAGCTACTTTATAAACAAGTAAGTCTGCTTGATTCTTATAAGGTGCCACAAAAATTTTCACATCCGCCTGATTTGCATAATCTACAACATATACTTTTTGAGCATTCATTAATTTACACATTAGAAATATAGTGCCAAAAATTATTATTTTTCTAGTTGTCATCTTATTCCTTTTTTAACTCAGGCAAAAACACCAATTTATTTTCTGAATTTTCAATTTCAGCTTTATTTAATTTCATTTTAATAAAGCCTCCTTTCAAATACTTTTTTGCTTGGTCTTTATAAAATTGACTGAATCGATTACCACTTTGTCCAGTAGGAATAATAGCTAAACTATTTTCTACATCAGAAAAATCTATTACTCTTCGTGAAGATGGCCCTGCAGTTACATTATATATTCCTGTACTATCTAATTTAAAAATATGATTGTTAATCACCTCATTACCTCCATTTGTTTTAAAAGGACCTACATTAAAAATAGTTCTCAATATTCCTCCTGCCATTCCAATAGGATGTCCATGCTCTACTGATAACACTTTTTCCCATTTCCATTCATTTACATTTTCTCCTAATTGATTACTTAAAAAACTAATTGCCTTTGAAAAAGATTTTTGAATAATCTCTTTTTTATCTTCTTTTACATTATCTGTAGTAACATCATCCCACCAAACAGATTCTTTTTTATTCATTTGAAAAGCAATCATTTTTTTATAAAAAGGAGTTCCGTCCATAAACTGTAAAAATCCTTTCTTTCCCATTTCATCAGAAAACGTATTCTTTAAAAATTCATAAATGAATCGATTATAAATAGTGGGTGCTTTCGCTTCTTTTAAATAATCTCCATTCCATTTTACTAAAACATCGTACCCTTCTTTTTCAAGATTACTCAATTTTTTAATTTCTAATTCTTTTGAAAAAATTTTAATAATATCTACAACTACAGAAGATTTAGTATCATATAACATTTTTGCAACATCCTGTTTTGTAAAATCTTTTTTCTCTCCAATTAAATTTGTTATTCTCTTTGCTCTATCTTCTGGCAAATAATATCCAGGATATAGTTTACCTCTAACAGAATCTGGTTGATTATTTGCTGAATACACGTATCCCCAATCTGGATTAATAGCTTGTGGGTTTTCTTCAAAATCATAAAAACAAATTTGCTCATCTTTTCCTGAAGCTCCATCTAAATATATTTTTGTATTTAAACTATCTCTATACTTATATAATTTTGCTGCAGCAAACCAACCTATATTATCTTTAGCATCACCATACATCACATTTAAACCTGGTGCACTAATTTTAGATACCCCTTTTTTAAATTCAGCTAAAGAATTTGCATGAGACATTTCGTAACCAACATCTAATAATTGATTCTGAGTTTTTGTATATATCCATTTCATTGCAATTGGTCGATCATCTTCAATTTGTTCAATAACATCATTCATTATAGGTCCATGCTTACTAACTCTAACCTTATAAACAGTATCTTTCTCTCCTTTTACTTTAATTCGTTTCTCTAAAACTTTATAAGACATAAAACCTTCAGGGGTTTTATACTCTAAATTATTCTTAGGATTATTTTGTTCTAAATAAAAATCTACATCATCATTTTCAAACATTGTCAATCCATAAGCATATTTTTTATTATGCCCTAAAAGAGGAAAAGGTGATAAACCTAAATTAAAACCATACATTTCATAATCTGGTGTTTTTATATGATTCTGATACCAAACAGAAGGTTGTGAAAACGCAATATGTGGGTCGTTTGCAAAAATAACTTTCCCGTTTTTAGTTCTATCAGCTCCAAGTACCCAAGCATTACTTCCTATAAAATTAGATACTGGAAGGTTGTTCATTATATGACTTATCTCTGAAGAAAATTGCGCTTTTATTTCTGGCTTTCTAGCATTTTTTATTATCGTAGTTTCTTTTGCTGAAACCCCTAATTCTTTAATATATTTTGCCCCATATTTTTCTTTTATTTCATTTAATAAAGGATCTGTTTTATGTGCCGCAGCAAAACTAAATGCCATATAACCAAAAACATTATATACATCTTTTATTGTGTATTTTTCTTTTTCTAAACCTATTAAATAAAACTCTAAAGGAGTTGCTCCTTTTTCTATAAAACTATTTATTCCTTCTAAATATGCTTCTGTTAATTTATATGCTTGTGAATTTTTATCTAAACCAGCTATTGTTTCTTTAGAGGCTTCTTCTATACCTAAACTTGAAAAGAATTTATCTGTTCTTATCATTTCTTTTCCAAAAATCTCACTTAATCTTCCGGCAGAAATTCGTCTAATAACTTCCATTTGCCAAAGTCTATCTTGTGCATGAACATAACCAAAAACACGGTATGCATCTTCTTGATTATTTGCTTGTATATGTGGCACCCCGTTTTCATCATAAAAAACAGTCACTTTTTCTTTTAAATTTGCTATTTCTAGCTCCCCATTATACTTTGGTTTTAATTGACTACTAATGAACAAATAAGCGACTACAAGTATAACTATAAGTACAATTAAAAATTTAAAAAGCTTTTTTAGCACTTTCATTAGGTAAGATATTTTCTCAAATATAACAGTTTTAAATTTGTATTTTTGATGTTCTATAAATTCCGTTTTACATGAAAAAAATTCATATGGTTGACTTACAAAGTCAATATCAAAAAATAAAAGAAACTGTAGATCAGTCTATTCAAGAAGTTCTGAATTCTTCTGCGTATATAAACGGCCCACAGGTTAAAGAATTTCAAGCAGGTTTAGAAAGTTACTTAGATGTAAAACATGTAATTCCTTGTGCAAATGGAACGGATGCTTTACAAATTGCAATGATGGGATTAGGATTGCAACCTGGTGATGAAGTTATTACTGCTGATTTTACTTTTGCTGCTACTGTTGAAGTTATTGCTTTATTACAATTAACTCCTGTATTAGTAGATGTTGAAGCAAATACATTTAATATTGACATAGATGCTTTAAAGAAAGCTATTACACCAAAAACAAAAGCAATTGTACCAGTTCATTTATTTGGACAGGTTGCAAATATGGATGCCATTATGGAAATAGCTAAAGAACATAATCTTTTTGTTATTGAAGATAATGCACAAGCCATTGGTGCTAATTATACTTCTAAAGATGGAACAAAGAAAAAAGCAGGAACTATTGGAAACGTAGGAACTACTTCTTTTTTCCCTTCAAAAAACTTAGGTTGTTATGGTGATGGTGGAGCTATTTTTACAAATGACGATGATTTAGCACATACTATTAGGGGTATTGTTAATCATGGAATGTATAAACGTTATTACCATGATGTTGTAGGTGTCAATTCACGTTTAGATAGTATGCAAGCTGCTGTTTTAAAAATAAAATTACCTTTATTAGATTCTTATTGTAATGCACGTAGAAATGCTGCAAAATTTTACAATAAAGCCTTTTCTAATAATGCAAATATTATTACACCAACAACCTCTTCATGTAATCAAGTTTGTGAACATTGTGATTGTCATGTTTTTCATCAATACACATTACAAATTACAAATGGTAAGCGTGATGAATTACATCAACATTTATTAGATAATGGTATAGCTAATGCAATCTACTATCCTGTTCCTTTACATAAACAAAAAGCATACGTAGATATTCGTTATAAAGAAGAAGATTTTAAGGTTACTAACCAATTAATTGACACAGTCATTTCTTTACCTATGCATACAGAATTAGATGAAGAACAATTAGTTTTTATAACAAAAACAATTAATGATTTTTTAAAATAACAACATGACTCAACGAATTAAAACACTACAAATTATTCATTTATTTTTAATTTTTGGTATTTGTATTGCCTTTATAATTCTTGGAGATCTTAAAAATTCATTCAATTTAAAAATAGATACAGATTCATTACCTTTTGCTTTTATTCCTTTGGTTGCTTATTATTTAAGTAATTTTATCTTTAAAAGAATATTAAAGGGAATTCAAAAAAATTCTTCTATAGAAGAAAAATTAACAGTATATCAATCAGCTTCAATAGTGCGATGGGCAACTATTGAAGTTGCTTGTTTTATTATTCTCCTTTTAAAACCTGATTTTATTTTATTAGGATTTATTTTACTTATTTATATGTATTTCATACGTCCTGTAAAAAATAACATAGCACAAACTTTAAATATAAAAAACACTGAATTAAACTCATAATTTATGAAAACAATTTTAGTAACTGGTGGTCTTGGATTTATTGGTTCTCACACTGTTGTTGAACTTCAAAATATTGGTTTTAATGTTATTATTATTGATGATTTATCAAACTCAAAAATTAGAGTTCTAGATAGCATTACTGAGATAACCGGTAAAAAACCCACTTTTCATAAAATAGATTTACGCAATAAAGAAACAGTAAAAAGTTTCTTTGATACTAATTCTATTGATGGAATTATTCATTTTGCTGCTTTTAAAGCTGTAGGTGAAAGCGTTCAAAATCCATTAGATTATTACGAAAATAACATTGGTAGTTTGGTGTACCTTTTACAAGAAATGAGAGATCGAAAAATTGACAATTTTATATTCAGTTCTTCTTGTACTGTTTATGGGCAAGCCGATGAATTACCTATTACTGAAAAAGCACCTATTAAACCTGCAGAATCTCCTTATGGTAACACCAAACAAATTGGTGAAGAAATTATTAAAGATACTTGTAAAGCAAATGGATTAAACGCAATCGCTTTACGATACTTTAATCCAATTGGAGCACATGATAGTGTTAAAATTGGTGAATTGCCATTGGGTGTTCCTCAGAATTTAATACCTTACGTTACACAAACTGCTGCTGGAATTAGAGAACAACTTTCTGTTTTTGGTGATGACTATGACACACCAGACGGAACGGCTATTCGAGATTACATTCATGTTGTTGATTTAGCAAAAGCTCATATTTCGGCACTGCAACGATTATTAAATAAAGAAAATAAAAACAATTTTGAATGTTTTAATGTTGGTACAGGAACAGGTACTTCTGTTTTAGAGATTATACAAGCTTTTGAAAACGCTACTACACAAAAATTAAATTATAAAATTGTAGAAAGACGTGAAGGAGATATTACATCTGCTTATGCAGATACTACAATTGCAAATAAAGAGTTAAATTGGAAAACTGAAAAAACGTTAGAAGAAGCTTTAAAATCTGCCTGGGAATGGCAAGAAAATCAGAAATAAGAAAAGTATAAATTAATATAAAAAGAAAAAAAATGAAAATATTATCTATAGACGGCGGCGGAATTCGCGGTTTAATACCCGCTATGATTTTAGAAAAAATTGAAGAAATTACTCAAGAACCTATTACTAACTTATTTGATTTAATTGCAGGTACTTCTACAGGAGGTATTATTGCCTTAGGATTAACAGTAGATAATGGAAGGAAACAACCTAAATATACTGCCTCAGATCTAGTTAAATTATATAGAGATAAAGGAGATCAAATTTTTAGTAGGAGTACGCTTCATAAAATAAAATCTTTAGGTAATTTAAGAGATGAAAAATACCCTAATGAAAAATTCACTAATCTGTTAACTGAATATTTTGGTAACGCTAGACTTAAAGATTCTTTATCTGATGTTTTAATTACTTCTTATGAAACTGAAAGAAGAATACCTTGGATTTTTAAAAGTATGCATGCTAAAAATCCTGAAAAAACTGACTATGATTTTAATATCGTAGATGTAGCTTTAGCAACGTCTGCAGCCCCTACTTATTTTGAACCTCATAAAATACAATATAAAGAAAACGATTATTTGTCTTTTATAGATGGTGGAATTTATGCTAACAATCCTGCAATGTGTGCATATACCGAAGCTAAATCTTATTTTAAAAAGACCGATGAAGAAATTAAAATTGTATCATTAGGTACTGGTCATCTTACTAAAAGGTTATTTCACGATGATATTAAAGATTTAGGTTTAGTTGGTTGGGCACAACCTATACTTAGCTGTGTTTTTGATGGGTTGAGTGAAACTGTAGATTATCAATTATCTAAAATATTAAAAAAAGAAAATTACTTCAGATTTCAAACTGAATTAAAAGAAGGAAACGAAGCTATGGATGATGCTTCAATTGATAATATAAGAGCTTTACAACTTCATGTTGAAGATATTTTACATAAAAATAAAAGTCAAATTGAAAAATTGATTGAAAATATTTTAGATTAATAAACTTCATTTCAAGACAGAAATTTCAAAAAATAAAATCACTTTATTAAATCAAAACAAGAAGCTAGAAAAAAATAATCTAGCTTCTTATTTTTTTGAATACCTTATACTTATTCACCTAACTTGAGATCAAAATTTTATATTTTTAATATTAAATTTTGTTAAATATTTTTTTATTTCTAAACAATCGTTTAGTTTTGTATTGAATTCAAGTATATGGCACGAAAAAAAGAATATGTAGAGGAGGAAGTTATTGAAAAAGCAATGAATTTGTTTTGGAAAAATGGCTATGAAACAACTTCTATGCAAATGTTAGAAAAAGAAATGGGAATAAATAAATTTTCCATTTATTCTAGCTTTGGAAGTAAAAATGGTGTTCTTTTAGAAAGTATAAAATGTTATCGAAAAAAATTAAAAGTTATAACAGATAAACTTTTGAATTCTAATAATGGTATTAAAGGCATACAAGAATATTTTTATGATTTCTTATTATTTTCTAAAGATCATCTAAGTACATGACAAAAATTTATAGATATTTATATTATTTTGATTTTTAGCGTTTAAAAATATATTAGCAATGAAATTCAATCCATATTTGAATATACTTTTAGCTCTTCTATGATGTTTTTTAATTTTAATAGGC
>CAKZVD010000110.1 GCA_937922085.1 uncultured Tenacibaculum sp.
AAAAAATCAGAGGAAAACCACAAACAAAAATAGACTTTAAACAAGACTTATTTTCTGTGAAAACTTAAAAAAAACACCTGTTTACAATAGGTAACAACCTAAATATAGGAGATCTTTAAAACTTTCGGACGGCAGTGAAACTAGATATAACAGCTAAAGAAAGAAATAAGGATAAAAGTATACCTGTAGAACTTCTTTTTAAAGCTTCGGCATTAGGGTTGGTGTATTTCATTTTAAAGCGTTTGTCAATACCTAAAAAAGTAGATTTAGATTCTATGTTTTTAAACGTTTTGAAAGGAAAAGAGTTATGACTTGTATGAATAGAATCTCCTTCATAGTAATCAAAAGCATAGTTAACTTTAATATTTTTCTTAATTAAATCTTCTTGTAAAATAGAGTCTATTTTTTGATGATTAATAGTGTCATTTTGGACTGATATAAACACCGTTTTTAGACTGTTAATTATTTTTAAACTATCGGAAGCTTTTTTCCCTTTAAAAACATGAATACTTTTGTTTTTAGCAAGTCTAAAATCTTGTATTTTATCTTGTTTAAGAAGAGTATCTATTGTGTTATCTTTATTAAGCCTAGTCATAGATACAGAACCTCTATGATTATGAGAGTCGCTACAATCATAGTTATTAGTAGAACTATATAAAAGACAGTCATCTTTTTTTTCTTTCCATTTGAAGGGAAAAAACATTCTATAGTTTTGTCAATTGATTTTTTATTATTTAAGTCGTTTTTATCTATAATAGTGAAGTAAGTTTCCTTAGATAAATCAACAAAATATTGTTCTAAAGCATTATCTAAACTTATTTGAATTTCATTTACAACACGTTGCTTGTTTTGTTGGTAATTTTTGTAATTCCAATAAAACTGTACTGCAATTGTCATAATGATAGTTGCAGAAATAAAGTAAAGAATCCAATTGTATTTCTGGGTTTTCATAATTCAAAGGTACATTTATAAATCAATAAAAATAAGCCGATTAACACTAGTTAACACTCGTTAACCAAAGAGGAAGAATTTGAATGACATCTTTGTCGAAGAATTTAAAATATTAAAAAATGATACGACTTATAACAATTTTACTATTTTTTTTAATAAGTAGTTTACATGCTCAAAATTTTCAAGGGAAAGCGATTTATAAAACACATAGAAATCCAGATTTAAAAATTAGTACAGGAAAAAACGCTCCTAATGCTGATTTGCAAAAGAAATTGCATGAACAAATGAAAAAAATGTTTCAAAAAACATATACACTAAATTTTACAAAAACAAATTCTACATATACTCAAAACAAAGAATTAGAACCTGAAGTGAAGAATGGAGGAGTAAAGGTGATGATTATTGGAAATGGAGGCGGTAATGATATTCTTTATAAAAATACAGGAGAAAAAAGATATGTAAATAAAACAGAAATTAGTGGAAAACAATTTTTAATTAAAGATAAACTTAAAGAATATGAATGGGAAATGAGTTCTGAGACAAAGAAAATAGGTAAATATACTTGCTATAAGGCAACTAGAACAAGAGAAGAAGAGAAAACTAGTTATATAATGGTAGATGGAGAAAATGAAGAGAATAAAGAAAAAGTAATAGTGAAAACTACAGTATGGTATACCCCTCAAATTCCAATAAACAACGGGCCAGATATGTATTGGGGCTTACCAGGTTTAATCTTAGAAGCTCATGAAGGAGAACAAACAATTGTATGTGTCGAATTAGTATTGAATTCTTCTAAGAAGATAGAGATAAAGGAGCCTAAGAAAGGAAAGAAAGTAACACAACAAAAGTTTGAGGAAGTTATGAAAGAGAAAACTCAAGAAATGATGGAAAGATTTAAAAATAATAGAAAATCTAACAAAAACGGAGAAAGTATGAGTTTTGAAATTAAAGGATAATTTTTAGGTGATTAAACCTTTAGCTTTTTTTATAGTCCTACTGAAATAGCAAAAGCTATTTTTTAAATTAAATAAAAAGCTAATTTATCATGAAATCTTTTTTTACCTATCTGTTTATTCTATATTCTTTTACCAGTTTTTCTCAAAAATCCTTTCAAGGAAAAGCAATATATCAATCAAAAACAACATTTGATATGAATCAATGGAATAATCGAGAAATGTCTGAACAGCAAAAGAAAAGAATTATGGAAAGGATGAAAAATATGTTAGAAAAAACATATTTCTTAGATTTTAATAAAACAGCTTCTGTATATAAAGAAGAAGAAAAGTTAGATGCGCCAGGAGGAAGAGGAGGTTTTCGTTTTGGAGGTTTTACAGGAGGAGTTAAATATAAAAATACCTCAAGTAAAGTATTTTTAGAAGAAAGTGAGTTTTTCGGAAAAAAGTTTTTGATAAGTGATGAAAGTACAATGCCTGAATGGGAAATGAGCTCTGAAACAAAAAAGATAGGAAGCTATTTATGTTATAAAGCAACAATGATAAAAAAAACAGATGCTTTTGATTGGAGAAATATGAGAAGAAGACCTAAAGGCAAAAAAAAGAAAGAAAATACAGAAGTTAAAAATATTACAGAAGAAATTGAAATGCCAAAAGAGGTTTTAGTTACAGCATGGTATACTCCTCAAATTCCTGTTAGTAATGGTCCAGGTGAATACTGGGGGTTACCAGGTTTAATTTTGGAAGTAAACTCAGAAAGAACTACAATTTTATGTACAGAAGTAATTTTAAACCCTAAAGAAAAAACAACAATTAAAGAGCCTGCAAAAGGAGAAAACGTTACAAGGAAGGAATATAATGTTATAGTGAAAAAGAAGATGGAGGAAATGAGAGAAATGTGGAGAGGAAGAAGAGGAAGGGGAAGAGGATCTAGACGTTAGTTAATCAAATTTTAAAGTATGAAAAAACTATTTACAATAGCAATTATTTTAATTGCAAGTTATACTAGTGCCCAAATTAAACTCACAGGAGTTGTGAAAGATAGTTTAGGGAATAACTTAAAGATGGCTAATTTAATAGCTATTAATAAACAAAATAAGAAGATAGATTCTTACGGCTTTACTGATGCTTTTGGAAATTATAAGTTGAATTTAAAGAAAAATTCAAACTATACTGTTACAGTGAGTTATGTTGGGATGAAAACAACTAATATTACTATTTCTACTAAAGAAAAAGAAATAAAAAAAGAAATTGTTTTACAGTTAGATAATACATTAGATGAGGTAGAAATTATTTCTAAAATGCCTGTAACTGTTAAAGGAGATACTATTGTTTATAATGCTGATTCTTTTAAAAGTGGAACAGAGAAGAAGTTGGGAGATGTTTTAAATAAATTACCAGGAGTAGAAGTAAATGATGAAGGAGAGATTCAGGTAGAAGGGAAAACGGTGAAAAAGGTAATGGTTGAAGGTAAAGATTTCTTTGACGGTGATTCTAAATTAGCAACCCAAAATATTCCTGCAAATGCGATCGATAAAGTTCAGGTTTTAAAGAATCATAGTGAGGTGAGTCAGATGAGTAGTGTGACGGATAATGAAGATAATATTGTCATTAATATAAAATTGAAAGAAGGAAAAAAGAATTTTTGGTTTGGCGAAATTTCTGCTGGTATAGGAATGGCTACAGAGGATTCACGTTATTTAATTCACCCAAAATTGTTCTATTACAGCCCTAAGTATAGTTTAAATTTTATTACGGATTTTAACAATATAGGAGAAGTTCCTTTTACACGTCGCGATTACTTTAAATTTACCGGAGGTTTTAGAGGTGGAGGTGGAAGAGGAACAGGATTTAATGTAGCTTCTTCTGATATTGGATTCTTAACATTAAGGAATAATAGAGCAAAAGAAATTGAAGCTAGGTTTGGAGCATTAAATTTTAGTTATTCTCCAAAAAAGAATTGGGATTTAAGCGGTTTTGCAATCTATTCGGGAAATGATATAGATATAGAAGAAAACACATTACGAAATTACATCAATCCAAATGAATCAAATGATGCTTCTATAGATACAGAAACGACAGAAAGTGTAACGAGTCAAAAAAGTAACTTAGGGTTAATAAAATTAAGCTCTAGTTATAAACCAAATGTAAATAATCAGTTCGATTATGATGTGTTTGCAAAAATTTCAGATCAAGAAGAACAGCAATTATTAACATCAAATAGAACAACGATTAAAGATGTGTCTACAATTGTGCCAATTAATCAATTAACAAAGCAAAACCCTTATTCAATTAATCAAAATTTAAATTATTATTATACTTTAAATGAACGAAATATTTTTGCTTTTGAAGGACAACATTTATGGCAAGACGAAGACCCTTTTTATAATGCTAAATTATCTCAACTATCATTCTCTAATCAATTAGGTTTAGATAATACGCAAGCCTTATTTGATACTTCTCAGAATAAAAGAATTAAAACAAATAAAGTAGATGCTAAGCTAGATTATTACTATGTAATAAATCCGAAAAATAATATAAATGTTACTTTAGGAACCACTATAAGTAATCAACAGTTTAATTCAGATGTTTTTCAGTTTTTAGATAACGGTACTCAAGTAAATATTAATAATTCAACTGCAATTAATGATGTTGACTATTCTTTTGATGATTATTATGTAGGATTACACTATAAATTTATTACAGGAATTTTTACATTTAATCAAGGGTTTACAGCGCATCAATATTCAGCAGAAAACACACAATTAGGAAGTGTTTTTGATAATAGTTTTACAAAGTTATTACCAGATGCTTCTATTAAGGTGTCTTTAAAAAAATCAGAAACATTAAGATTAAATTATAGTCAACAAGTTAGTTTTACAGATATTAATAGTGTTGCAGAAGGATTTGTTTTTAACAATTATAATCGTTTGTATAGTGGAAATAGAGAGTTAGAAAACTCATTATCTCACAATGTTAATTTAAGTTACTTTAGTTTTAATATGTTTAATTATACAAATGTATTTGCAAATATTAATTATAGTAAGCGAATAGATGCTGTAAAAGGGTTAACAAGATTTGATGGTGTAGATCAAGTAGCTAGTTCTATTAATTCTGTTTTTCCTGATGAAACAATTTCTGCAAATGGAAATTTTCAAAAAAGTTATAGAAAGTTTAAAATAACTGTAGGAGGTAATGTTGGATACTCAATATCTAATAACCTTTTTTCACTTCAAGATGGATCTATAGAAAATAGAGAGTCTAATTCTCTTTCTCAATCTTATAGAACAAGATTCAGTTCTAATTTTAGAAATGCACCAAATTTTGATATAGGTTATAACCTTAGTATTAATAAATATGATCAAGGAGGAATTGTAAACACATTTACAACTCATAGTCCTTTTGTAAAGTTTGATACATTTATTACTGATGAATTAGTGTTTAATACAAAATATACTTATAATAATTATAGAAACGAGTTAAGAGTATTAAATGATTATAGTTTTTGGGATGCTGATTTAACATATCAGAAAGCAAAAAGTAGTTGGGAATATAAAATAAAAGCTACGAATATATTAAATACAAAAACACTAAATCAAGATAATACGAACACAATTTTTAATAGCACTTCTGCTTATATAATACAGCCAAGGTATGTGACTTTTAGCATGAAATATAATTTGTAGTTTGAGTTTAATTAGTAAGAAAAAGGGTGAGTTATTTAATAACTCACCCTTTTTAAATATAAAATTTTAAACTTCTTATTTTATAATAATCTTCTTGGTAGATTGTTTGTTTCCATTTCTAATTTGTAATAAATACAATCCACTATTTAAATTGTCAAAACTTAATTCTTCAGAGAACGTGTTTGGAGTGTTTTTATACATTAAAGATTTTACCACTCTACCTCTAATATCATGCACTTGTATATCTACTTTGTCTGTATCTAATACTTCAAAAGATAAATTGAAGGTTCCATTTGATGGATTCGGATATAGATTAAATTTTCCAAAATTAAAATCATCTAAAGAAGCAGTAGCGCTACCTAATGAAACAGTATAATCTTCTGTTTCTCCCCATTCAGAAGTGTTATGATCAGAGTCACAAGCGCCTTTTCCAAAATCAACTGAAGTAGTTGAATTGATGTTTCCAAAATATTCTATAACAACCCGCATCCTTGTAACTACATTTCGAACACTTGAGGGAACTTTAATATCTAAGCTAACTGTACTAGTTGCGCCAGATAAACTTCCTAAATCATATCTTTCATCAGTAGTATTAAAAATTAAATCTTTATTCCAGTCGATAAAAACATAACAATGATCTTGAAAACCAACAGGGTTAAACGTTACACTTATAGTATGAGTTTCATCAGCTTTAAGATTAGTGAAAATAGAAGTGAAATCTTCATAACCATCTACAGTGTCATTACCAGAATTGTTATTTATTGTGTTAAAAGTAACATTTGTAATGTGTTCTGTTCCGCCTGCTTCATCAGTAAAAAGAGAAGTACAATAAACAGGGTCTTCAGTTGTAAAACTAAAAACACTTGTATAATTCCCTTCTCCACAAGGTTTTTTAGGTTTTATTCTCCAAAAATATTGAGATAAACCTTCTAAAGGAATGCTGCTAAGTGAGTAAGAATTAGTAGTTGAATTATCAGAAAAAACAATATTGTTAAACGTATTGTCTGTTGCTATTTCTATGTCAAAAGAAGTAGCTTCGGCAATGTTTTCCCAAGTAAAATCTGGTATAATACTAATATTTGTAGCTCCATTTGTTGGAGATTGCAATGAGAAACTAGGAAAAGAATTGTCTAGTATTTGTAATTCTATATTTGTTGTTTGAGAAATAGATGTAGAATTAGCTTGAATAGTAACATCATAAATATCTGGAGCAATTCCATTTAAATTTGTGATAGTCATTTTAACTGTACCATCGCTATTTATTGTTGAAGGAGAAAAAGTAATAGTAGCACCTGTAGGAGCATTGGAAGCGCTTAAAGACACTGTTTCGTTAAAACCATTTACAAAATCGAAGTTAAAATCATATTCAACAGTAGGGTTTCCTATGTTACATGCAGCTTGCCTAGTAGTAGCGGTATCAACAGTAAATGTAGGAGTAGTAGAGTTTATTGTAAAGTTTATTGAATTAACATTGTAAAAAATATTGCCAACTGCTTCAACCATAATTCTAGCAGTTGTAGTTGCATTATCTGGAACAATAATATCATGACTCCCATCATTAGGAGTGCTATCTACAAGTGTTATAGGAAAAGTAATTCCTCCATCTAAAGAAAGTTTAATTCTTACATTTTGGCAATTAATAGGAGCTTGATCTGTTGTTGATTTATCCCAAGTAATTGTTTGAGTAGTTCCAGTGTCCCACGTTCCGGCTGTACTAGGAGCAGTAACAGAAAAAGCTTCAACATCAGCAACCGTAATTTTCATGTCATCTCTTGCAGTAGACCCTCCGTTAGAGCTATTGTCACGAACAGTTAATGAAAAATTCATTTCTCTAGCTACACTAGGTAATACTTCCCATGTTGTAAATAAGTTACCTTGTACTACTTCCGATAAAGGAGGTAAATGTCTAGAAGTTGTGCTTTTTGGAGGTAAGGATCTAAATAAGGGACCAGCAATAGCTCCAGAGACAGGAGGAGCAGTTGTGATTTCATTATCTATTTGTTCCCAACAATAAGTTAAATTTACATTTCCATCAGGGTCTGTACCAGATCCATCTAGTTTTAATGGAGTTAATTTTGGAACAATATAATCTAAACCAGCATTTGCTATTGGTGCATTATTTCCTGTATCTGTTTCTGTAGCACAAGTGTGTGTTTGAAGTGTACCTCTCATTTGGGCTATACTAATAGCATGAAAGTAATCATCAGTATTAGGTTGAACGTTTGGATTACATATACCTGCATAACTCATTATAGTAGATCCACTACCAGGTTCTACAGATGTTGAAGGAGATCTATTACAATCATTATTTTGAGTATGAAAAGCTCCGAATTGATGACCTATTTCATGAGAAACAAAATCTACATCATAGGGATCTCCAATAGGAGTTACTCCTGAAGTCATCGCACTTGCTTTAGAAGAACTACATATTGACGGTGTTGTTGCTAACCCACTATTACTACCTTGTGCAAAAGAATGACCTATATCATAATTAGAAGTGCCAATTACTCTATCGCAAAGTAGTTGATTTTCATCAATTAACGTTTGTTCATTATTATTTGTTAAATTATCAGTAGTAGGATCTAAATTAATTAATGGATTAGCCCCACTATTTAAAACAATATTCATTTTAACAGCTAAATCTCTTTCAAATAAACCATTAACTCTAGCCATAGTTGTATTCATTGCAGAAAGAACTGCAGCTCTTTTTTGAGTATCAGTACCAGTAGTAACTCCTTGATTTGTTATATGAAACTGAGCATATTCACCTGTACAAGATAAGGCTAAACGGAATGTTCTTAGTTTTCCATCATTGGCATTTCTTGAAGTTGCCGTTTTTTCTTCCTTTGTTTGTTGTTCTTTAAGAACGCATTGAAAATCAGAGGTTTGTTTTTGGATGTTTGCTCTGCTATAACTAATATATGTTTTGTTATCTTTTGTGTATGGGTCAATGTAAAATGTAGGTTTACTTGAAGAATATATAGCAACGTGTATTCCATCATTTCCAATACTCATTTTACCAGTAGAAGCACTATCTTTAATATTCTGTAAAGAATACGATTTAATAAAACCATATTCAGAACTAAGTGGTTCTGAAAAATTTGAAGACTCAATCAAATAAAATTTAGAAATGGTACCATCATTATTAGGTAATTCAATAGTTTTTTTTGATCCTCTATTTTGAATATTTAATTGTCTCTTAAAATCCTCAATATTTAAACTATATAATGTACTCTTTTTAGGTTGAGTTTTTCTAAATGTTGACTGACCTTTAAATGCAACATTTTCAATATTCAATTTTTTCCACGAACTTTGCGCTTCAACAATAAAACTAACACTTAGTAAAATTAAAAACAGTGTAATTTTTTTCATAAAGGTTTAATTTAAAATTATAAGTTTTTTGTAATAATTAACATTTATTAATTTGTTAACAAAAAACTAATTACTATACAAAAGTATGAATAAAAACGTCTATTTAGTAGAATTATTTCAAAAAGATTATAAAGAAACGTGGGATTTACAAACTGAATTACTTAAAGGTATTGTTGATTTAAAAATTAGAAATAGAAGAGAAAACAAAAACTTAAAGACTGATAATTATTTTTTGTTTGTAGAGCACCCTCATGTTTATACACTTGGGAAAAGTGGAAGTATGAACAACTTATTATTAAATGAAGAACAATTAAAAAATAAAGAAGCTTCTTTTTATAAAATTAATAGAGGAGGGGATATAACGTATCATGGACCAGGGCAAATTGTTGGATATCCAATATTAGATTTAGAGAATTTTTTTACAGATATTCATAAGTACTTACGCTTTTTAGAAGAAATGATTATTAAAGTTATAGGAGAGTATGGCCTTAAAGGTGAACGTAGTGAAGGTGAAACAGGAGTTTGGTTAGATGTTGGAACTCCTTTTGCTAGAAAAATATGCGCTATGGGTATTAAAGCAAGTCGATGGGTAACCATGCATGGTTTTGCTTTAAATGTAAATACAGATTTGGGATATTTTGATAATATAATTCCTTGTGGAATAAAAGGAAAAGCGGTGACTTCTATGGAAGCTGAATTAGGAAAAAAAGTATCTTTAGAAGAGGTTAAGGGGAAAATATTAGAGCACTTTAAAAATTTATTTGAGATAAATGAGTACATAAAAAAAGCGAGCATTTAATAATACTCGCTTTTCTAGATAATATATAATTTGGCTGTAATTATTTTCTTGCTTTAATTTCGAAAGAAAAAGCAATTAAATCATTAATAGCTTTGTTTTTTAAGTTATCAAAGAATTTACCAGAACCGTATTGAACACCAAAGTCAGTTCTATCTACATTAAATACATCACTTTTAAAAGTAACATCGTTACCATTTTCTGTAATAGTTGTAGGAATTGTTATACTTTTTGTAATTCCTTTAATTGTTAAGTTACCAGTAACATGAAGTTTTCCTCCTTTTACTTCAGAACTAGCAATAACAAATTTAGCAGTAGAGAATTTTTCAACATTAAAAAAATCTTCACCTTTTAAATGACCTTCTAAACCTGCTCTCTTTTTTGCATCTTCAATATCTAAGTTAGCAATAGATTTCATGTCAAGAACGAATTCACCAGCTTTTAAAACACCGTTTTCTATATCAAATAATCCTTTTTCAAGTGTAATAGTTCCGTTATGTCCTTCTCCAACAGGGTGAGCTCCTTTCCATGTAATTGTTGACTCAGCAACATTTGCATTGTAAGAATTAATAGGATTCGTTACTTTTTTTTCAACTTTTACTTCTTCTTTAGTCTCAACTTTTTTTTCGCCTTTACAAGAAGTTAATGCTATTGCTACAACTGCTAATGATAAAATTAGTTTTTTCATTTTTTTAATTTTAGAATTTTAATTTATATTCCATGGCAAATATATATACTATTTATTGCTTTAAAAACTATTTTTTGTCTTTTGTATCGATTATAATCGTCACAGGACCATCATTTAATAACTCAACTTTCATATCTGCGCCAAATTCTCCAGTTTGTACTTTCTTGTTTAATTTTTTTTCAAACTCTGAAATAAATTGGTTATATATAGGGATCGCAAATTCCGGTTTTGAAGCTTTTATATAACTGGGTCTGTTTCCTTTTTTTGTAGAAGCTTGAAGTGTAAACTGACTAACAATTATGGCTTCTCCGTTTATATCTAATAAAGAAACATTCATACTATTATTTTCATCATTAAAGATTCTTAGGTTTGCAATTTTACTTGTTAACCAATTAATATCTTCATATGTATCTGCATTTTCAATTCCTACTAAAATTAAAAGACCTTGATTTATATTAGCTATTTTTTTAGTAGCTACAGTTACACTTGCATGTGAAACTCTTTGTATAACAGCTTTCATAATTTAAATCTTGTTATTTTCCTGATAAAATATCTGTTCTATAATTTTCTTCTTCTCCTTCTAAAATTTGTAAATAACTTTTATAACGAGACCAAGATATTTCTTCATTTTCTAAAGCTTCTTTAACAGCACAATTAGGCTCATTTATATGAATACAATTATTAAACTTACAATTTTGTTTTAAAGCAAAAAATTCAGGAAAATAATCACCTAACTCATCTTTATCCATATCAACTACCCCAAATCCTTTTATACCTGGAGTGTCTATGATTTGCGCATCAAAACTTAAGTCGAACATTTCTGCAAAGGTAGTAGTATGTTGTCCTTGTTGATGTTGTTCAGAAATTTCTTTTGTTTTTAAATTTAATTGGGGTTCAATATTGTTTAATAGTGTAGTTTTTCCTACTCCAGAATGACCAGAAAACATACTTGTTTTATGAAGCATCATCTCTTTTATTAAAGCTACATTTTCTCCTGTTGTGGCAGATGTTTCAATACATTTGTAACCGATAGGTTCATAAATATCTTTTAGATATAATATTTCTGCTTTTTCTTCAATTTCATAGGTGTCAATTTTATTAAAAACAAGAATAGTTTCAATAGAATAAGCTTCTGCAGTTGCTAAAAAACGGTCTATAAAAGTGGTAAATGTTGGTGGATTGTTAATCGTAACTAAAAGGAAGACCTGATCTATATTCGAAGCAATTATATGAGTTTGCTTAGATAAATTAACAGATTTTCTAACTATTAAGTTTTTACGATCAAAAATAGTAATAATTACACCTGTTTCTTCATCGCTTTTGTTGTCTATTTCAAACTCAACCTTATCTCCAACAGCAATAGGATTAGTACTTTTTATTCCTTTAAGTCTAAATTTTCCTTTAATCCTACATTTGTAAAAACTTTGATTTTCAGCTTTTACCCAATACCAACTTCCTGTTGATTTATATACCGTACCTACCATATAACAAAGATGGGAATAAAAAATGAAGGTAGAAGAAGTTATTCTTTTAATAAATTAACTATTTTTAAATTATGAAAGTGGGATAACAGAGTGTTTAAATGAATAATTAGAGAAGTTTACCCTGATATTGCATGTTATTTATCTAAAATTAACATTTTATTAATTAAATATTCAATGACAGGTAAATGTAAAAGAATATATTTGTTATGTTGTGTGTTAAGAATTAGCTAACTTTAGTACACAACTTCTAGCTAGGAAAAATGATAAAACTGCCATGAATAATGTATACACTTTTTTATCAGTAAATTAATTTCTTATATTAAATGTTTAATAAAGAGTAGGCATATTTAGTGAGTGTCTTTAAATTGTTCACTAAAAAATTAACCGTAATATTTTAATTATGAAAAAACAAATTTTAAATTTAGGAAACGCGTTAAATAGAGCGCAACAAAGACAAATTAATGGAGGAAATGATGATTGTGGAGGGTGTATAGCCTATGCAGACTCTAGAGATGATGGAACAGATAGACAACTTGTAAAATGGAGTGCGGATTTAGAAAGTTGTAGATCAAAATCTTCTGAATGCCAGTAAATAAATATTTAAAAGTGTAGTTTTTATTACATTTAAAAATAATCATCATTGGGTTTTAATTATATGGAGCCTAATGATGATTTTTAATATCTTTATCCTTCTCCTTAACCTCCTGAAAATATAAAAATGAAAAAATTTATTTTATTAACCTTTTTATTCAATTTTAGTTTAATTTTTTCCCAAACAAATGGGAGAGTAACTTATAAAGCATTTTTCGCAATATCTGAGGCAACAGAAGAATTAAGAAATAAAAGTATAAAACATTACCAAGATTTATTAGATGAAGAAATGATGGCGGAAATGCTATCATTTAATCTTGATTTTAATAATAACGAATCCTTATTTTATTTATCAAAGAGCTTAATTTCAGAACATGAAAACCAAGATAGGAAAAATTATGTTACAGGGATGTTCTATGGTTATGATAAAATTTATGTAAGCAGAAATGAAGATAAATTGGTAGAACAATTGTATTATTCATTTGGTTTTTTACTTAAACATAGGAAAGCTAGTTTAGTAAAATGGAAATTAACCAAAGAAACAAAAAATATAAGTGGGTATAAATGTTATAAAGCTACCTATACATATATTCAAAAATGGAGAGGAAGAGAGTTTCCTTGGAAAGTAGTAGCATGGTACAGCCCAGAGATACCATTGCCGTATGGTCCTATTCGTTACAGTGGACTTCCAGGACTTATTTTAGAATTATCTGAAAATAAAAGAGGTTTTATTGTTGATAAAATAAAATTTTTAAATGAAGATGTGAAAATTAAAGAGCCTAATAAAGGAGAGTTACTAACAGAAGAAGAAATAAATAAAAGACATAAAAAAGCGAAAGAACAATTAAGTAATTAATTAATAGAGTTATAATTAATGAAGTCGCCTGAAATTAAGTTTTTAGGTGAAATTATTATGTATATGTATTTTTATTCTAATGAAGAACAACATAGTTAATAAAAGAAATAAATTCTGTTTTTTAATTCTCTTTTTTTCTCTAAATATTCATTGTCAAACTTTTTTTGGTACCGTAAAAGATACACTTGGTGTTCCTTTGCAAAATGCAAATGTAATAGCTGAACCCATAGAAGAAGGAGAAGAATTAAGTTTTTCTATTACAGATCATTTAGGTAGGTATAGGTTAAAGTTAGAAAAAGATGTTTCATATACTATTACTATATCATATATCGGGTATATTACTAAAACTTACCGAACAGTTGTTAATTTTTCTAAAAAAGAATACCATTTTATACTTAAACAGAAAGAAGAATTACTTAACGAAATAGTAATAAAGTATAAACATGCAGCACCCATTATTGTAAAAAAGGATACGCTTATTTATGATGTAAATTCTTTTAAAAATGGGAAAGAATTCAAGATGATTGAAGTGCTAGAGAAAATGCCAGGCTTTGAAGTAGAGGAAAATGGAACTGTAAAAGTTCAAGGTAAAAAAGTAACTAAAATGTTAGTTGAAAATAAACCTTTTTTTGGAGGTAGTACCAAACTAGCAATAGAAAATATTCCTGCAGATGCTTTAGATAAAATAGAAGTGATCGATAATTTTAATGAGGTCGCTTTTTTAAAACAGGTTTCTGATAGTAAAGATATGATAATTAATGTAAAATTAAAAAAAAACAAGAAAGAATTTGTTTTTGGAGATGTTGAAGCTGGAGCAGAAATAGCGGAAGATAACGGGTTTTATTCATTGCATTCTGCGTTGTTTTCGTATAACAAAAGAACGAACTTAAGTTTTATAGGAGATCTTAATAATATAGGAAAACGTTCTTTTTCATTTGAAGATGTAATGCGTTTTCAAAATGTTAAGAGTAGTTTTATTGATAGCAGAAAAAATCAAACAAATCTTTCAAATTTTGCTAGGGATAACAGTAATGTACTTAGAAGTAAGTCGCAATTTTCTGCATTAAATACGAGTTTTGAATTAAGTTCTAAACTTACTATTGATAGTTATGGTATATTTTCGAAACTTAGTACAGTTGGTAAAGAAGAAGAGGATATAAAATACTTACAGGTTAATTCATTCTCTTCTGAAAATAGAATCTACGATAGAGAAAATAAAGAGTTATTAGCTATTGGAAGTTTAAAATTGAATTATTCTCCTAGTGTTAATTCAAGAGTTGTTTATAATTTTCAATTTCAAAATTCTGTACCAGAAGAAGATGAGGAATTTAAGTCAATTTTTAATAATCAATTAATGACACTCCAAACAAAAGAAGAGGCACATGTTAATGAATTAAAGCAATTTTTAGAGTGGCATAAGAAATACAACAATAAACATATTACTACTTTTGTTTTTAATCAGAATTATCAAAATAAAAGAGAGAAAAGAAATTGGCTTAGTAATAATCCAATCTTAAACCAATATATTCCTTTTGAAAAAGAGAATGTATACAATTTAAATCAAATTAAAAGAGTTGAAAATAATACTATTGATGCATTAATTAAACATTACTGGGTTGCTCATGATTTACATCATTTTTATTTTAATGTAGGAAACAACTTAGAAATTACAAATTTGAAAACTTCAGAGCAACAATTATTGAGTAATAATATGATTGTTGATTTTTCTAATAACAAATTTGGAAATGATATAAAATATTTTTTAAATGATTTTTATATAGGACTTGAATATAAATTTAAGATTAAAAAATGGGAGAATAAATTATCTTTATATAATCATTTTTTTAGTTTAATGACACAACAAACAGATAACTATCGTATAAATACATTGTTAATTGAACCAAAATGGAATAGTGAATACGAGTTTAATCCTACAGAAAATTTAGCATTAGAATATAAGTTTTCGAATGAGTTTCCGAATGCAAATCAATTTCTGGAACAATTCACTTTAATAAATTATAACACTATATTTAAAGGGAATTCTTTGTTAAGGAATGAGAAATTTCATAACGCAAAATTGCGATATTCTAAATACAACATGTATAAAGGATTAATTATTAGGGCTGATGTAGATTATAATAAAAAAATAAGAACTATTAGGAATCAACTTAAGTTAACAGGTATAGATCAATTTATAACTCCAGTAATAACGAATAACCCTGAAATTAATTTAAAAGTTTCAGGAATGTTAGAGAAACAAGTTAATAAATTTAGGTTGTCATTTAGAGCGTCATTAAGATGGTTTGATTTTATACAAACGATAAATGATAGAGCGAGTATAAATCAAAGTAATAATCAAAATTTAGAATTTAAAATTAGAACGGCTGATAAAAAATTACCAAGAATAGGTATTCGTTATAAAAAAATATTCAGTCAATTTAACGGATTAACGAATTCTTCATTGACTTCTGATAGGATTAAGCTTAATACAAGTACAGATTTTTTGAAATCTTTTACGTTTAAAGCAAATTTTGAAGTTACATATGCCAAAAATCAAAATGACCAAATAAATAGGTACCAAATAGCAAATGCTTCTTTAAATTATAAAAAAAGAAATTACCCTTTAAGTTTTGAAGTTTCTGCTCAAAATTTTCTAAATAATAATTTAAAAATAAATAATAGTTTTTCTGATTTTATAATATCAAGTAATAAAACATATACTTTACCAAGAATAGTAATGTTTACTTTTAGATACAAGATTTAATAAAAAAAAAGCGCCTTTTGGCGCTTTTTTTTAGATAAAAAAAAATAGATTATCCGTTTATTATTTTTTTCTGATGGTTAATACTTTCTTGATGTATTGCTTTAAATATTTTTAAAACAAACTCTTCACTAAGGTTGTTTTGTTCACCTTCAAGAATCATTTTGCCTAAAATTTCGTTCCAACGTTTCGTTTGTAAAATGGCAACATTTTTCTCTTTCTTAAGAGCTCCAATTTTATCAGAAATTTTCATTCGTTTACCTAGCATATCAGTTAATTGATGATCTACTACGTCTATTTGAGTTCTCAAGGTATTTAACGCATTTTTATAATCAGCTTCAGTATCTGTAGTTTTTCTGATCTTTAAATCAATCATCATTTGAATTAGCGATGTAGGTGTAATTTGTTGTTTCGCATCACTCCAAGCGTTATCTGGGTCATAATGAGTTTCTACCATTAACCCATCAAAATTTAAATCTAATGCAGTTTGACAAATGTCGAAAATAATATCTCTTCTACCAGCAATATGAGAAGGATCACAAATTAAAGGTAAATCTGGAAAACGATTTTGTAATTCAATAGGAATTTGCCATTCTGGATTGTTACGGTATCTTGTTTTTTCGTACGTAGAAAAACCTCTATGTATTGCACCTAGTTTTGTAATATCGGCAGTATAAAGTCTTTCAAGAGCGCCTAGCCAAAGTGGTAAATCTGGATTTATAGGGTTTTTAACTAGTACTATTTTATCAGTACCTTTTAAAGCATCTGCGATCTCTTGAATAATAAAAGGACTTACTGTTGTTCTTGCTCCAATCCATAAAACATCAATGTCATGTTTTAAAGCCAATTCAACATGTGTTTTGTTAGCTACCTCAGTAGTAGTTAACATTCCTGTCTCTTTCTTTGCTGTTTGTAACCATTTTAGCCCTAAAGCACCAACACCTTCAAAATTACCAGGTCTTGTTCTTGGTTTCCATATACCTGCTCTTAATATTGAAGCATCTGTATCTTTTAATTCATGTGCAATTTTAAGTAATTGATCCTCTGTTTCGGCACTACAAGGACCTGCAATTACTAATGGATGATTTAATTTAAAATCATCTAACCATGTTCTTAACTCTTTTTTGTTTTCCATTTGGATTCACTTTTATTGAAGCTTTACTTCTTTAATTCCGTTTAAAATTTGTTTTATATAATTTGTATTTTCCATTTCTGTATAAATTTCAGAAAAGTTGTCTTCTTCCATCAACTTTTTAAATTGAAGAAGATTCTGTATGTATTCATCCAATGTTTCAATAACATTTTCTTTGTTTTGTTTAAAAATAGGAGTCCACATATCTGGTGAACTTTTAGCTAAACGAACAGTAGAGGTGAAGCCACTACCAGCCATATCAAAAATATCGCGTTCATTTTTTTCTTTTTCTATCACAGTTTTACCTAGCATAAAAGAACTAATATGAGATAAGTGGGATACATAAGCAATGTGTTTGTCATGTGATTTAGCATCCATATAACGAATTCTCATACCTAGTTTAGAAAAAATTTCTAATGCTTTTTCTTGTAGTTTAAAAGCTGTTTTTTCAACTTCACAAATAATGTTCGTTTTTCCTTTATATAAATTTTTTAAAGCTGCTTTAGGTCCAGAAAATTCAGTTCCAGCAATCGGATGAGTAGCCAAGAAATTTCTTCTTTTAGGATGATTTTCTATAGCATTGCATATTTTTTCTTTAGTAGACCCTACGTCTAAAACTAAGCAAGAATCAGTTACTATGTCTAATACTTCAGATATAATTGCTATTGAAATATCTACAGGTATAGAGATAATTACAATATCAGCTATACTTAGATCTGAAAGAGAAGCTTTCTTATGAATAATATTTAATTCTTTTGCATGTTCAAGAGCTTCTTCATCTTTATCGATACCAAAAATTACAGCATCTTTAAAGGCTTCTTGTATATCTAAAGCGAGACTTCCACCGATTAAACCCGTTCCTATTACAAATACGTTCACTTTTATCTTAATTATAATTTACTAATCTGTTAATTGCTTCTTCTATTTTTTCTTCACTTACACATAAAGAAAAACGAATGTATCCTTCTCCCATAGTTCCAAAAACAGTACCTGGGGCTACAAAAAGGTGATATTCATAAAGTAGTTTGTCAATAAGTTCTTCAGAACTTACATTTTTAGGAAGTTTTGCCCAAACAAACATACCTGAAGCTGTTTTATTATAAGTACATTTTAATTTTTTAGCTAATAACCAAACCAATTTACGTCTTTTATAGTAGGTTTCATTCTGTTCTTGAATCCATTTAAAAGAGGTTTTTAATGCGTTAATAGCTCCTTTTTGAACCCCATAAAACATACCTGAATCCATTTGTGTTTTTACTTTGAGTATTTTGTTAAGAAAAATTTCATTACCTAACAACATTCCTACTCGCCAACCTGCCATGTTAAATGTTTTACTTAAAGAATTTAATTCGAGCACAACTTCTTTAGCTCCAGGTGTTTGTAAAATGCTTTTTGGGGCTTCATTTAATATAAAACTATAAGGATTGTCATTAACAATTAAAATATTATGTTTTTTTCCAAATGAAATAAGCTTCTTATAAGTGTCTTCAGTAGCTACAGCTCCTGTTGGCATGTGCGGATAATTCACCCACATGATTTTTACATCTGTTAAATCAATTTTTTCTAATTCCCCAAAATTTGGTTGGTATTCATTTTCTTCTAATAAATTATAAAAAAGAGGTTGAGCACCTACTAATTTTGTTACAGAGGTATAAGTAGGGTATCCTGGATTTGGAATTAAAACTTTATCGCCTTCATTTAAAACGGCTAAAGATATATGTAATACACCTTCTTTACTCCCCATTAAAGGAAGTACTTCTGAATTTGCATTTATAGAAACATTATAATGCTTGTCATAAAAAGAACTAACAGCTTCTCTAAACTCTGGAATTCCTTGATAACTTTGATATTTATGGGCAGTGTTATCTTGTAAACTGTCTTTTAATGTATTAATAACAGATTGTGGAGGTAATAAATCTGGGCTACCAATTCCTATATTTATAATTGATTTTCCTTCGCTAGCTAGTTGTCTTACTTCTTTTAACTTTTTAGAAAAGTAGTATTCTTCAACGGTTTGTAAACGATTTGCAAATTGTATCATAATCTTCCGTTTTTGTATTCGCCTAATATTTTAAAATCGTTGGCCATTATTTCTATAATTGCTTTTGCTTTTGTATAATCTTCATAATTATCGAATGTAACATCTACAAAAAATGCATATTTCCAAGGGGTTTCTATTTTAGGTAATGATTGAATTTTAGTTAAGTTTAAGCTGCAATCACTCATTACGTTTAAAATAGTTGCTAAACTGCCTCTTTTATGATCTAATTCAAATTTTAAAGAAGCCTTATTTATATCGCTATTTTTGTTTGGTTTTGATGTTTGAAGAATTACAAATCGAGTTGCATTATTTTTAATCGTTTGTATTTCGTCTTCAATAACTTCTAGGTTGAAAATATCAGCAGCTATTTTTGGTGCTATTGCTGCTACACCAGCTAGTTTTTTTTCTGTTATTCTTTTAGCTACAGCAGAAGTATCTACATCTTCAATTAATTTTATGTGTTTGTATTGTTTGAAAAAGTTTTTACACTGTAATAAAGCCATAGGATGAGAACACACTTCAGTTATATCTTCTATTTTCTGATTGGGTAACGCCATTAAATGATGGTGTATTGGTAGGTAATACTCACCAACAATATGAATGTTATTATAATCTATTAAAGCGTAATTAGGGATAATAGAGCCTGCTATAGTGTTTTCTATAGCCATAACCGCTTGTTCCGATTTTTTGTTTAATAAACTATCAATAAGAGTGTCAAATGATAAACATTCGTTAATCTCTACTTTGTCATCATAAAATTTTTCAACTACAATATGATGGTTGCTACCTTCGATTCCTTGTATGGCTATTTTCTTCATTTTAATGCAAAAAAAAAGCCTCGATATTTTCGAGACTTTATATTTATATTATTTTATGTTTTTAAAATTATATTACAAAGTCTCTCCTCTTACTAAAATAGTAAAAGTAAAAATAGAAACCTTGCCATACATTTTGTAACATATTCTGTGTCTTTGTTGTATATGACAAATCTTAAAAATAATTTTTAGTAAAACAAACTTTTTCGTGTTTTTTTAAGGAAACGATTTCGTAGGTTGTAATTCTCAGATGAGTTTAGGGGAGTAAAAATTGAATGTTTAGAAATGTCAGAGGCGTAGTTTTTTGTATGCTAATAATAGTTTGTATTGATTTGGGATTGTAATAAATATCTATTCGGGTAAATTAAATTTAATAGCGCTAATACAAATAAATGAGGGTAATCTAATTTAGAAGAAGTAGGGTTTTAGATAAAATTTATTTTAAAAGAGAAATAACAAAAAAAGCCTCTCAAAAATTGAGAGACTTTTCGCGGTCTGGACGGGATTCGAACCCGCGACCCCATGCGTGACAGGCATGTATTCTAACCAGCTGAACTACCAGACCGTTGCGCTAGGCGGGTGCAAATATACAACCTTTTTTCTCTTTCACAAACTTTTTTAAATGAAAATTAAAGTTTGTTTCTGCTCACCATATACGTTGTAAGTACTTTTTCGAAGCCTTCTCTAACATTTACAGGCACATAGCTTATTTTATATTGTAAACATTTATTTTTTAATTTTTTGAAAAATAAAGAAACTTCTTTTTGATAAGTCTCTTTAACGCTATCAGCATATAAATTTATTTCTTCATTTGTTTCAACATCGATAAATTTTTTAGGAGTATTTTCAAAGTCAAAATTAAATTCTAGCTCTTTGTCAATAGTATGAAATAAAACAACTTCGTGTTTATTGTGTTTTAAATGCCTTAAAGCATCAAAAAGTTCTTCTTGATCTTTTGATGGTTGAAACATATCTGTGAAAATGAAAATTAAAGAGCGGCGGTGGATTTTTTCTGCTATTTCATGTAAATATTTATATGTGTCTGTTTTCTTAGAAGAAGATTTACTTTTTAAAATATTTTCTAATTGACTAGTAAGTAATTTACGATGTCTATCATTTCCTTTTTCTGGAGCATAATATTCGTAAGTGTCAGAATAGATACTTAAACCAACAGCATCTCGTTGTTTCTTTAAAATTTCTATTAAAGAAGCAGCGGCTACAATAGAAAAACCAATTTTATTTAAATCATCTAGTTTTTGTGTTTCTTTTATAGGATAATGCATGGAAGAAGAATTATCAATAATAAGATGACACCTTAAATTTGTTTCTTCTTCATATTTTTTTATATATAATTTTTCTGTTTTAGCAAACAGTTTCCAATCAATGTGTTTAGTATTTTCCCCTTTGTTATATAATTTATGTTCAGAAAACTCAACAGAAAAACCATGAAAGGGGCTTTTATGCATACCTGTTATAAAACCTTCTACTACTTGTTTAGCTAACAAGTCGAGGTTTTTAATTTCTGATGACTGTATTTTTGAAAGTTGTAAACTCATGTACCGAAAATAAAAAAAGCTTTTAAATTAAAAGAATAAAGAAGGCTATTTATAAACTACAATATGTTATTTATGTGTTGTATATAACTTTCCTTTGGTTGTGAACCAATTAGTCGATCCATTAATTTTCCGTTTTTAAAGATTAAGATAGTGGGAATGTTTCTTACTTTATATCTTTCTAGAAACTTTGGATTTGTATCTACATTAATTTTGTTAATTATAACAGATTCTCTGTATTTAGTTTTTAATTCATTAATAATTGGTGAAACAAATTTACAAGGCCCACACCAATCTGCCCAAAGATAAATAACGACGGGTTGATTAGAAGTAGCGATTATTTGTTCAAAAGAAGAGTCAGTGATTTTTACAACATCTTTTTTTATATGGTCTTGCTTTTTAGTGTTTTGTGTTTCTTTTTTGCAGGAAAAAAAAGAAAGAAACAATATGGTAATAAGAGTGAATTTGTTTAAATACATTTATATGGTTTATAAAAAAAGAGGCTGTATTATCTAATACAGCCTCTTTATATATGTTTAAGTGCTTTTATAAAGCAGCATCAATTTTATCTGTATATGCTTTCTTAGGAGCAGCACCAACTTGTTTAGCAACTACTTCACCGTTTTTAAATACTAAAACAGTAGGGATGTTACGAACTCCGTATTTTGCAGCAAATTCCTGATTAGCATCTACATCTACCTTACCAATGATCGCTTTTCCTTCATATTCAGTACTAATCTCATCAATAATTGGTCCAACCATTCTACATGGTCCACACCAAGTAGCCCAAAAATCTACTAAAACTGGTTTGTCAGATTTTAGTACTAACTCTTCAAATGATGTATCTGTAATTTCTAATGCCATATTCTTGTCTTTTATCTATTAATACCTACAAATGTAAGCATTTATTTCACTTTTGTCAATGCCCTGTAGATTGGTTTTTTTTATTGAATAATCAATTTTATAAATATATTAAGAATTTTAATTTTTATAATGATATAATAGTCTTAAATTTGGGGTTGACTTTAGAGGAAAGATTTGATTTGATTGCAACCTCGTAAAAAAATGCTAAAGCAGTAATGTTTTGCTTCTTTTACGACTGATTATTTCATATAACCCTACTAAATTAATAGATAAAAAAAGAAAAAAATTATGTCATATTTTTTTACCTCAGAAAGTGTATCTGAAGGACATCCAGATAAAGTAGCTGATCAAATAAGTGATGCTTTAATCGATAACTTTTTAGCATTCGATGCAGAAGCTAAGGTTGCTTGTGAAACATTAGTAACTACAGGGCAAGTAGTTTTAGCAGGTGAAGTTAAATCTAAAGTATATTTAGATGTTCAAAAAATAGCAAGAAATGTAATTAATAAAATAGGATATACTAAGAGCGAATATATGTTCGATGGTAATTCTTGTGGTGTTTTTTCTGCAATTCATGAACAATCTGATGATATTAATAGAGGAGTAGATAGAGCTAAAAAAGAAGAACAAGGAGCAGGAGATCAAGGAATGATGTTTGGTTATGCAACTAATGAGACAGAAAATTTTATGCCTTTGGCATTAGATTTATCTCATTTAATTTTAAAGGAGCTTGCGGAATTACGTAGAGAAAACAATGAAATTAAGTATTTACGTCCAGATGCTAAAAGTCAAGTGACTATTGAATATTCAGATGATAATGTACCAGTGCGAGTTGAAGCGATTGTAGTTTCTACACAACACGATGATTTTGATGCTGATGAAGTAATGTTAGCTAAGATTAGAGCCGACATTAAAAATATATTAATACCACGAGTAATCTCAAAGTTACCAGCTGCTACTCAAGCATTGTTTAATGATGATATAAAATATCATATAAATCCTACTGGTAAATTTGTAATTGGAGGACCACATGGAGATACTGGTTTAACAGGGAGAAAAATTATAGTAGATACTTACGGAGGTAAAGGAGCACATGGTGGTGGAGCTTTTTCAGGAAAAGACCCAAGTAAAGTAGACAGAAGTGCTGCTTATGCTACAAGACATATCGCTAAAAACTTAGTTGCAGCTGGTGTTGCAGATGAGGTTTTAGTACAAGTGTCTTATGCTATTGGTGTAGTAGAACCTATGGGGATTTTTGTAGATACTTATGGAACTTCTAAAGTTGGTTTATCTGATGGAGAAGTGGCAGAAAAAGTTTCTCAAATTTTCGATATGAGACCTCATGCTATAGAAAGTAGATTGAAGTTACGTACTCCTATGTATAGTGAAACAGCTGCTTATGGCCATATGGGAAGAGCAAATGAAGTGATTTCAAAAACATTTACACAACCTAATGGTGAAAATAAAACTGTAGATGTTGAGTTATTTACTTGGGAAAAATTAGATTATGTAGATAAAGTTAAACAAGCTTTTTCTTTATAAGAGAGATAATAAATCTTTAAGTAAAAGAGCCTGAAATATTTTTAATATTTCAGGCTCTTTTCGTTTATTTGCATCCTTAATTTAAAAGATTTAAAACTATGAAGAAAATCAATTTTTTAGCCGTAACATTATCAATCAGTATTGGATTAATGAGCTGTAGTAGTTCCGCAACTGATGAGTTTGAAGATGTTAATGGTGAGGTGTCAAAGAAAAAGTTAAAAAAAATTACAACAAATGAAAATGGAAAAGAATTATCTTCTACGTTTTTCTATGATGCGAATGCAAAATTAGAAAAAATTGAAGGAGGGAATGGAATAGAAACATCTTCTTTTCAGTATACAAATACAGGAAGATTGGTTAATGTGTCTGGTAATAATGCGAATGAAACATTAAATGTAGAAACATTATACCAGTCACCATATAAAGCTTTTGAAGCAGGTGAGGTGATTGATTATGATAGTCGTAAGAATCCTTCTAAAATATTATTTAGGACTGAAAAATATAATTATACGACTGGTGAAAGTGAAACGATTACTATGACAGCTGAATTAGAATATGATGAAGCACCAAATTTATATTTTTCAACATTAGAGTCTGCTGGGATTATTGATATTTTGGATGGAGTACAATTAGATTTTAGTTCTGCTGGGCAATCTTCTGAAATTATAAAAGCAAGAAGATTATTACCATTAAATAATGTAAAAAGTATTGTTTATAAAAATGAGAATAATGAAGTTACAGCGACAGTTGATGTAAGTTATACTTATGATTCAGATAATTATCCTACAAAAGCAATCGCTTTATTAACATCAGGAAATGAAACAGAATCTACTGCTGTAAGTTTTTCTTATGAGTAAAGTTATACGATTTTTTAACACTAATCTCATGTGTTAGGAATACACTCGTAAATAATGTCTAAATAAAAAAGGTCAAGTTAAATAACTTGACCTTTTTTATTACGTATATGTCTTTTTTATTTTATATCTATAATGTACGGCATTCTTGTTTGTACCCCTTTTAAGTTTTTAAATTGATTTATTTGCTCAAATAATTGATAGTTTTCATTCCCTAGTGCCTCTTTTAAAATGTCTTCTTTTGTTACTTTAGCAAAAGGAGAAAGACCATTAATGATTTCTTTAAATTCTTTTTTGTAATTAGGATAGTTTTTAATTCTAAAGCTTTTTAGCTCTGCTAATTGAGCTGCTGAATTTATAGCATCTTCTAAACTACCTAACTCATCTACCAATCCTTTGCTAACGGCTTCTTTACCAGACCAAACTCTACCTTGTGCAACAGCATCAACTTGTTCGAAAGTAAGTTTTCTACCAGTTGCTACTCTGTTTACAAATGTTGTGTAAATTTGTTCTACACCTTCTTTGGTTACATCATAGAAGTTTTTACTAATAGGCTCAAAAACACTATACTGAGCACTCTTGTTTGTGGCTACTTGTTCAGCATTTATTCCTATTCTTTTAGATAATTCATATGCATTAGGAATAGCACCAAATACACCTATAGATCCTGTTATAGTAGTTGGTTCTGCAATAATAAGATCGGCATTACAAGCAATATAATAACCACCAGACGCAGCTAAGTTCCCCATAGATACTACTAAAGGTTTTTCTTTCTTTGCTAATTCTAATTCTCTCCAAATTAATTCAGAAGCTAAAGCACTTCCTCCTGGAGAATTTACACGTAAAACAATTGCTTTTACTCTTTTATCTTTTACAGCTTTCTTAATGGCTTTGTTTATGATTCCTTGACCTATAGCATTTTCATCACCTTTTCCATATATTATTTGACCTTGTGCGTAAATGACAGCTATTTTATCTTTAGCAACAGAAGATTTTTTACCTTTTCCTGATTTAATGTAATCAATTATAGAAATAGTAGCAATTTTTCCATCAGCTGCTTTTTCTAATTTAGCATCGTATTCATCTTGATAAATAGCTGCATCTATTAGTTTGTTTTTTTGAGCTAATTCAGCATTTCTAGCTTCAGAATTATCTGCAATGGTGTTTAAATTTTCAACAGAAATATTTCTTGATTTACTAATTCCAGCAGTAACTTCAGACCATATAGAATTTAAAAACGATGAAATTTGTTCTCTATTGGCATCACTCATTTTATTCTCTAAATAAGGTTCGACAGCACTTTTATATTTACCGTGCCTAATTACCTCCATTTTCACACCATATTTATCTTCAAAATCCTTGTAATATAGTATTTCAGAAGAAAGACCACTAAAATCTATTTGACCAACTGGATTTAAAAATAAACTGTCAGCAACAGAACTTAAGTAATAGTTTTTTTGACTATAAACATCGTTATATGCATAAATGAATTTTCCAGATTCTTTAAACTCATTTAATTTTTTTCGAATTGCTTGTGTTTGTGCAAATCCTGCATTAACAGCAGTTGAGTTTAAACTAATTCCTTTAATATTGGTGTCTAATTGAGCATTGTCAATTGCATTTAAAATATGATTTAAAGCTAGTTTATCATCACCTATATCTAATTGGTCAAATAAAGCGTTATTTTCTTTAGGTGCATAATCTTTAATAATACTAGCTAAATCTAACTCTAAAATAGAATTTGATTTTACAATAACAGGTTCAGGTTTGCTAACTAAAGCTGCAATACCAATGAATAAGAAGAATAATAAAAATAGAGATATAAAAAAACCTAAAATAGAGGCTAATAAATTACGTAAAAACTTCATTTTCTTTTATTAAAATTGAGAACAAATATACATTTTTACAATGATTTATTTACTGTCTAAATACAATTACAAAACAGTGTTTTTTTCTTTTTATCTTAACCTCATTCTGTATTTACGTTGTGCAAATTCAAAATAATTAAATAATTTATAATTTACATCATATCCATAATCAACATTAGGATCATAATCAATGATATTTTCATAAATATTTGGGTTAAATTGAGTAGGGTTATTTACTCTTAAATTCCAGAGAGGCACATAAAGGCGATTTCTAACTTCTAAATAATTTTGAGAATAATAGCCAGAAGGTCTTGCGATAGAGTTTAAATATGTGTTAAAACCATTATCTATAATTATTATTTCATATTCTAAACTGTCATTTTTTATAACAACGGGTTCTTCTTGAACTTTTTCTTTCTTATTTAATGTACTTGTGCTACAAGAAAGAAAAGATAAAAATGTAATTGAAAATAAGATATAAAGTGTTGCTTTTTTCATGACCAAAATATTTTATTTTTACTATTTAATCGTAGTTTTTTATTAATTCAGATAAAGAATTAAATTCTAAAATTTTATCAAGATATTTTCCTCTACTACTTTTTACTCGTTGGTAAGGAGCAAATGAGTTTGATACTTTATTAAATTCAGTATTTAAAATACGTAATGTTTCTTTATCGTTATCAGAGAGTTTTTTATTTTCATGTTTTTTATTGAAATCGATTAGTTTTTTTACAGCTATTTCTTTTTTTGCAATTTCAGAGCCAGTTGCATTTAATGTACAAATACCATAAATTCCTTGAAGATAATATTTCCACTCTTGTTCAAATACGAAGTTTAGTTTTTTAATATCTACTTTTCCGTTTTCATATGTAATATTATCGTAAGCGAACCTTTTATCTTCACTGTTTGTAAAAGTTTTTATGAAATCTGCTTTTAAATTTTCTTTATATTTTATTGAATTTTCAAGAGTTGTGCATTTTTGAATTACAGGTATTATACTTTTAGGAAAATATTTTTCTTTTTTCGAAACAATTTTTTCATCACCTAAAGGTGAGCTAATTGTATACTTTGAATCAATTTTATAAGAAGCATCAGGAATTAGCTCACTATCAATTAATCTTTCTAACTTTTGTTTAGAAATAGTAGTAATTCTACATAATTCATCTGATTCAATAAAATTGTCTTTAATGTATTTAATATCGTTATTCATTTCGTCTTAATACTAAAGTAAAACCATTTTTAGATACACAAAAAGGTACACTTTTTTGTGTACCTTTTTGCAGTTTGATTTGTTAATTTTTTGTTATTTCAATAAATCAGAAGAGTTGAATAAATTATTAAGTGTGCTTTCTGATTTCTTTTTACCGTCTAATAACCAGTTTAAATAGGTGTCTTCTTCAGGAGTATATCCTACAGGTTCATTTAAAATTTGATTTCCATCTGAACTTAATAACACATAATAGGGTTGTGTATTTGTTTTAAAGAAAATAGTTTGAAAATGAGACCATTTATTACCGTAAGTAATTAGTTTTCTTGTTTCTCCACTAATTCTATTTACTACGAGTTGCTCTTCTTTAGGCAATTCTTTCTTATCATCTACATATAAAGATATTAATACATAGTCATTACGTAAAATATTATCTACCTTTTCAATAGGCCAAACATGTTCTTCCATTTTACGGCAGTTTACACATGCATATCCTGTGAAATCTAACATAATAGGTTTGTTTACTTTTTTAGCATATGCGATACCTTCTTTTAAATCTTTAAAACAAGTAAGATTATTCGGGCATTCATTTGGATATAAATAACTATAGCCTACAGAAGGAGCCAGCCCACTTAATAAAGATAGTGGCGTAAACGTATTTGTGTTTTTATTAATTCTAAAACCAGAAGCTAAATAGATTACAAATGCAGCTACTAAAATACCAAATGTTATTCTTGGAAAACTAATTTTTTGTAACGGAGAACTATGTGGAAATTTTAAAATCCCAAAAAGAAAGAGTGCTAACCCAAGGAAAATTAAAATCCAAATAATTAAGAAAGGTTCAATTTTTAAAAGATTCCAATGCGCTACTAAATCTGCATTTGATAAAAATTTGAAAGCCAAAGCAAGCTCTAGGAATCCTAATACTACTTTTACACTAGTCATCCATCCTCCCGATTTAGGTAACGAATTTAACCAACCAGGAAAAGCCGCAAATAAAGCAAAAGGTAAAGCAATAGCTAATGAAAACCCTAGCATACCTATTACAGGAGCTAACCCACCTTTAGAAGCAGCTTCTACAAGTAAAGTACCAACAATTGGTCCCGTACAAGAGAAAGAGACAACAGCTAAAGCTAAAGCCATAAAGAAAATCCCTATAAAGCCACTTTTATCTGCTTGGTCGTCAATTTTAGTAGACCATGAACTAGGTAAAGTAAGCTCATAAAAACCAAAAAATGAAAAAGCAAAAGCGACTAAAATTATAAAGAAAATAAGATTAAACCATAAATTGGTAGAAAGTCGATTTAACGAATCTGCTCCAAAAATCATGGTAATAATATATCCTAAGAAAACATAAATAGCGATAATACAAATTCCATAAATAATAGCATTTCGAATACCAGCAGCTCTATTTTTACTTTGTTTTGTAAAATAACTTACTGTCATCGGAATCATAGGGAATACACAAGGTGTAAGTAAAGCAGCAAAACCAGATAAGAATGCAATAAAAAAGATACCAAAAAGAGAAGAACTATCATTCTTTTTTTGAATAGAATTATTAGTATTGTCAACAGTATTAATATCTATGGTTGGCTGTTGTATTTCTTGTGTAGAAAGACCATATAAAATTTTGTTAGCTTCGTCGTTTTCTAATGTAGCAACAGTGCCTTTTTCTTTTTTTGTTGTTCCATTTTTGTTATTTGGAGCAAAAAAAGTTAACTCTTTTACCTTAGGAGGTAAACAACGTTCATCATCACAAACCATAAATTGAACATCTGCATTTATGGTAGTAGTAGTTTTTAGTAGTTTAATCTTTTGTTTAAAAACAGCCTTGTTTTCAAAATATTTAATAACCATTTTAAAGGTCTTGTCATTTTTTGTAATACCAACATCTTCTGAAGTGCTTCCAATTAACTCGTAATCATCATTGGGTTTATAGGTGAAAACAGTAGGTCTAGGTCCGCCTTTAGGAACTTCTTGAGCGTACATGTGCCAACCAGTATCAATGGTTGCTGTGGTAACTAAATTAAATTCGGTGTCAGAAATTTTTTCAACATTTGTTTTCCATTTAATAGGGTTGAAAATTTGTGAAAAACTAGTGAACGTTGAAAAAACAAAAACGAATAGAAAAAAAAACTTCTTCATTATTAATTACTTTTATTGCTGTAAGACGTAAAAGTAACCTTTTTCATACAAAAAAAAGAAAGCGTTTTTTTATTACATTTAGATCAAAATAGAAAACAATGAAAAAAAGATGTTTTTGGGCAGGAAATGATCCGTTATATATAAAGTATCACGATGAAGAATGGGGAGTTCCTGTTTATGACGATCCTACATTATTTGAGTTTTTAGTTTTAGAAACATTTCAGGCAGGCTTAAGTTGGATAACGATTTTAAAAAAGAGAGAAAATTTTAGAAAGGCCTTTGATAATTTTGATTACCAAAAAATTGTAAAATATGATGAATTAAAGTATGAAGAGTTATTAACTGATAAAGGGATTATTAGGAATAAATTAAAAATAAAAGCGACAATTTCCAATGCTAAAACGTTTATGGAAGTTCAAGAAGAATATGGATCTTTCTCAAAGTATATATGGGGATTTTGTAATGGGACTCCTATAAAAAATAATTTTAAAAATAGAGAAGAGGTACCAGCAACAACAGAATTATCAGATAAAATATCTAAAGATTTAAAGAAAAAAGGGTTTAAGTTTGTGGGGTCTACAGTAATTTATGCCTATATGCAAGCTACAGGAATGGTAAATGATCATGTAACAGATTGTTTTAGATATGATGAAGTGTAAAAGAAAGTTTATCTAATAAATAGTGTTGTTTTTAGTTGTCATTCCAAATAGGTAAATTGGCTCCTTAAATTATCATATAAACTCAGAAAATAAAGAGGAATGTCAAAAACAAAAGATCCAGGTTTTGGTTATAATTCTGCGAAGAATGTAAAGGGAACAATTAATAAAGACGGTTCTTCTAATATTATTCATATTAATAGAAAGTTTAGTATAGATGATTTATATATCTACTTTCTAGAGTTAAGTTGGTGGCGGTTTTTCGTAATGGTTATTGCAATTTATACGTTATTTAATGTGCTTTTTGGAATAGTATATGTAGCAATAGGTATAGAACAAATAACACCTTCGAGAGGAAATTTTTTTGAAGATTTTTTAAATGGTTTTTTCTTTAGTGCGCAAACATTAACTACTGTAGGTTACGGAGGAATAGCTCCCAAAGGAATTTTAGCAAATTTAATAGCAGCATTTGAGGCTTTAATTGGGTTAACTAGTTTTTCTTTTATAACGGGTTTATTGTATGGTCGATTTTCAAAGCCACGAGCATCTATTCGATTTAGTGATAATTTAATAGTAAGAGATTTTAAAAAAGGAGAAAGAGCTTTAATGTTTCGTTTAATGAATAGTAGAAAAACGATAATGATAGAACCAGAAGTAACTGTAACTTTATCATTAAACGAAAAAAATGAAAAAGGACAATATGAGAGAAGTTTTTTTATGTTAGAATTAGAACGAAAAAAAATAATGTACTTACCTACAATTTGGACGATTGTTCATCCTATAGACAAGGAAAGTCCTCTTTACAATTTAACGAATAGCCAAATACAAAAATTAGATGCAGGTTTGTACGTTTTAATACAATACCATGAAGAATCTTTTGGTCAAAAAGTATATCAAGCTTCTTCGTATAAGTTTGATCAATTACTAACCGATGTAAAATATACTCGATCTTCAAGTTTTGATGAAGATGGTTATACGGTTTTAAATCACCAAAAATTAAGTGAAGTAGAAAGTTTAGATTAACCTTTTATTAAAAATTTTGCTAAAAAAAGTAAACCAATGGTTACTAAAATTCCAATAGCAACGTATAAAGCTGTGTTTGGATAATGTTTTTTATTGTTTTTAGCATCTTTCTTGTAGCTAAAAATCATTAAAATTACGAAGGCAATTATAAAGAAACTAGCGAATATTATTCTTCCAGTTGTAAACATTTTAGAAGCTATTAACAGCATAAATTTTAAATTAATTTTATAAACAATAAAATACAAACTTTGTATTTTTAGCAAAAGTACTAAATAAATGAAAAAAGCTATTGTATTTGGAGCTACTTCTGGTCTTGGTTGGTCATTAACTGAATTATTAATAAAGAATAACTATAAAGTAGCAATTACGGGTAGAAGAAAAAATAAATTAGAAGAATTACAATCTAAATATTCAAAAAATATTATTATTAAACAAAATGATATTCAAGAGGTAGATGAAGTAGAAAAAATCCTTCATGAAATAGTGAATGAATTTGGTGAAATAGATTTGATAATACAATCTTCTGGTGTAGGTTATGTGAATCCTAAATTAGAATGGAGTAAAGAGAATGAAACCATGTTAACTAACGTGATAGGGGTAACTAAGTTGTATGATTTAGCGTATAATTTATTTAAAAAACAAGGATTCGGACATTTAGTAGGGATTAGTTCAATAGCATCAATACGAGGAAATAGAGCAGCGCCAGCTTATTTTGCTTCTAAAGCATATCAAAAAGCGTATTTAGAAAGTTTACATCTTAAAACAAAAACAATTTCTTCAAAAAAAGTATTTATTACAGATGTACGTCCTGGGTTTGTAAATACAGCAATGGCTTTAGGGGAAGGCATTTTTTGGATGGTTCCTTTAGAAAAAGCTGCAAAGCAAATATTTACAGCCATAAAAAGAAAGAGAAGAGTTGCTTATATATCAAAAAGATGGAGGTTGATAGCATGGGTGCTTAAATTAGTGCCAACATGGATCTTAAAAAAAGTAATATAAATATGGAAAAAAAACACTTAGTTGTATTAGATATTGATGATACATTAACGAGTAGCGAGAAAAAACATACAGACTCTTTATTGTTTGCAATGCGTGAATTTGGAATTGTAGAGGTAGATACTGATTGGAGGAATTATGCAAATGCAACAGATAGTTATATTTTTAAAACCAATTATGAGAAAACTCACAATAAAGAGTTTTCTCTTGATTTAATTAAAGAATTTGAAGAAATAATGACTTCTCATTTTTTAAGTTATAAAGATTCAGAAGAGATTTTAGGAGCAAGTAGTGTAGTTGATTTTTTTCTTAATGAAACAAATTACGGTGTTTGTTATGCTACAGGATCTTTATTACAACCAGCGTTGTTAAAGTTAAAACAAGCGGAAATACCTTTTTATTCAGATGTTTTAGAAGTATCTAATGCTATTTTTACAAGAGAAGAAATTGTGAAATCGGCGATTAATAAAGCAAAGCATTATTTTAAAGTAGATAGTTTTGAGCAGATTATCTCTTTTGGAGATGGACTTTGGGATGCTACAACAGCTGAAAATTTAGGTATTCATTTTGTAGGAGTAAATACTAGAAATGTTGAAGACTTTAAAAAACAAGGAGTACAATATCATATCAATACTTGGAATGATTTTGACCTACAAGAAGCAGAAAAAATATTTAAAATAATATAAAATGAAAAATAAGATTAAAGCGGTAACGGAGTTTCATAATGCTTTTGGTTTAGGGGTAAACGAAGCTCCAATTGTTGATATCGGAGAAAGTAAAAAAATGCTTCGATTTAATTTAATGAAAGAAGAAAATGAGGAGTATTTAGAGGCGGTTAAAAACAATGATTTAATAGAGACAGCCGATGCTTTAGGTGATATGTTGTATATTTTATGTGGTACTATAATAGAACATGGTATGCAGTATAAAATAGAAGAGGTCTTTAATGAAATACAAAGAAGTAATATGAGTAAATTGGGAGAGGACGGACAGCCTATTTACAGAGAAGATGGAAAGGTAATGAAAGGCCCTAATTACTTTAAGCCAAATATTAAAGAAATTTTAGAGTAAAGTTGGTTAGTGTAGAGGAAGTAAAAAATTAAAATTCAGCTAAATCAGGTGCCGCTATTTTTTCAAGAGCAATCATTAGTTCTTCTACACTACTAACCATTTTTTCGATATTTCCTTCCTCATCTACAATTAAGTGAGTAGGGTATTGCTTTATACCTAATTTTTTATCCATATATTTCTTTTGGTTAGGAATAACAGGATATCTAAAAGTTTTTTTAATTAAAAACTTTTTTAGTTTATCAGACGAATCGAAAGCTAAGCTTAAAAAAACAACATCTTCATAAGCTTCATATTTATCATACAGGTTGTTTAATTTAGGAAACTCTTCGATACAGGTTTTACAGTTAATGTACCAGCATGTTAAAATTAAAACTTTATTTTTTGTATTCTCACTAGAAAAATGACTTCCGTTTAAATCAATAAAATTAAATTCAGGTAACGGAGTTCCCAGTTTTTGATAGTAAGAATAAGAAGTGTTCGCTACTAATTTTATTGATTTTCCTATTTTATTTTGACTATCAGTGTCATTTAATTCATAAAGTTGGTACATTTCTTCTCCAGATGCAAGCTTAATAGGAGCAAAATCACCAGAAGTTAAATCGTTTAAAAATTGATCTTTATCTATTTCTTCTCCTTCTTCGTTTAAAGGAATGAAATCTGAAGAAAGATTTATGTTTTCTTCAAAATAATTTCGCCAGTTTTTTTGACTATTGAGGTATTGAGTCACATCTGGAAGCATATCATTACCATCAGCAATTGCATCCGAATTATCTTCTTCAGGTAAAGCTTCAGTTGTGGTTTCTGTTTCTTCAGAAGTAGAATTATTTGAGTCATTAACAGTTTGTTCTGATACTACATTAGTCTTAGTGCCAGAATTAAAATCGTTTGTTTCAAATAAGTTTGTTAAAACGTAGTATGTTAATGAGAAAGCTCCTATAATAGTTGCAATCGTAATTAGTAAATTTTTCATATCTAAAATCGCCCCAATGTAATGTATTGTTACAAATATATGAAAAACATAATATTATGTTAATTTAAAGTTACGATTTGTTAAAAATAATTTATATTTTGAATCTCCAACCATATGGGTCTTCAGAAATATTATATTGAATGTTCATTAATTTTTCTTTAAAAAATGAAGCATAAGAGGTGTCTAATTTAGGAAGTTCAAATTCTTCTCCACCATGGCTAAAACCAGCAATAGGATTTATGACTGTAGCCGTACCAGAACCAAAAATTTCTTTTAGAGAACCATTTTTTGCAGCTTCTTTTATCTCTGCCACAGAAATTCTTCTAATTTCTAAATTTATATCGTTGTCTTTTGCTAATTGAATTACAGACTTCCTTGTTATTCCATCTAAAATTCGGTCATTATTTGGTGTTGTAATAAGTGTATCTCCAACTCTAAAAAAAATATTCATGGTACCTGCTTCCTCTAAATATTCATGAGAATTTGCATCTGTCCAAATAATTTGTTGAAATCCTTTTTCATTTGCCAGTTTAGTAGGGTAAAACTGAGCGGCATAATTACCAGCAGCCTTTGCAAAACCAACACCACCGTCTGCCGCTCTACTATATTCTTCAGCAAATAAAACACGAACTTCACCAGCATAATAAGCTTGTGCAGGAGATAATATAATCATGAATTTATATTCATCTGCAGGAGAAGCTGAAATAGCAGGTTGTGTAGCAATTACAAAAGGTCTAATATACATAGAGTTACCAACTCCTTTTTTTATCCAATCTTTATCTAATTTTAAAAGTTCTGTCAAACCATTAAAAAAATAATCTTTAGGAAATGCAGGAATTGCAAGACGTTCAGATGATTTATTAATACGCTCATAATTTTCTTCTGGTCTAAAAAGAAAAATGGCATCATTGTCATCTTTATAGGCTTTCATACCTTCAAATACCGCTTGTCCATAATGAAAAACTCTAGCAGAAGGAGCTACAGATATATTTTCATAAGGTTTTACAGTGGGGTTTTGCCAAGCGCCATCTTTATAGTCACATTCAAACATATAATCCGAAAAAACAGTACCAAATGTTAGATTGTTAAAATCTACAGAGTCGATTTTTGATTGTTGAATCGGAATAATTTTAATATTTGAAGAACTCATAAGATAGGTGTTTGATTTTGTGCAAAATTACAAAATCGAGATCACTTTTAAATGAAATAGAGTAAAGTATAATACTTTCAATGTTGTATCTTTGTTGTGTTTAACTAAGTAACTATCTAAAAATGAAAAACTTAATCGCTATTTTTTTTAGCTGTATTTTAACATTGACTTCATGTAAAACAGAAAAAAAATCTGTAAAAGAGAAAGAAACACTAGCATATGTGTCTTTTGGAGAAAAAATTTCAAGTGATAACGTATTAACCACAGACAAAGTGTATAATGCATATAAAAAATTAAATGTAGGAGACACAGTAACATTAAAATACGCATCTAAAATAAGTGAAGTTTGTTCTAAAAAAGGATGTTGGATGAAGTTACCTATTTCTGATTCAGAAAAAGTAATGGTTAAATTTAAAGATTATGGTTTTTTTATGCCATTAGATAGCCAAAATAAAGAGGTGATTGTTGAAGGAAAAGCATTTGTAAAAGTAACACCTGTAGATGAATTACGTCATTATGCTGAAGATGCAGGAAAATCAAAAGAAGAAATAGAAAAAATTATAGAGCCTAAAAAAGAAATGGCATTTTTAGCGCACGGAGTTTTAATGAAATAGAATTGAAAAGAGAAATAATAATTACTTCAGATGGGTCAACAACGATTCATATACCAGAGTGGGATGAACAATATCACTCTAAACATGGTGCTATTCAAGAGGCATATCATGTTTTTATAAAAAGTGGTTTAGAGCATGTAAATAAAGAAGAACTAGCTATTTTAGAAATAGGGTTTGGTACTGGGCTTAATTGTTTTATTACTGCTATTGAATCAAATAAAAATATTGATTATGTAGGGGTTGAAGCCTACCCTGTAGCTGTAGATGAAATTAAGCAATTGAATTATGTAGCAGCGTTAAATGTTCAGAATTCTGAATCTCTTTTTAAAAAGATACACGAAACAGCTTGGGAAGAAAAACATCAAATAAATGAAACATTTTCTTTAATAAAAAGAAAACAGTTTTTTAAAGATATTTCAGATGTTGAAGTGTTTGATTTAATTTATTTTGATGCCTTTGGAGCTAGAGTTCAACCAGAGTTATGGACTGAAGATATCTTTTTAAGAATGTATAAATCACTTAAGAACGAAGGAGTCTTAGTTACGTATTCGGCAAAAGGAAGTGTAAGAAGAGCTATGGAAACCGTTGGCTTTTCTGTAGAAAGATTGCCTGGTCCTCCTGGAAAAAGAGAAATGCTGAGGGCAACCAAGAGGAGTTAAATATGATAAAAACTAGATTAAATGTTCTAGCAATCTTTATGATTGTTGTTTTTTCTGTTTTCTTTTTTAGTTTAGGGGTATTTTTATTTTTAGAATTAAAAACAGATTTAGTTTTAGGAGGTGTTTTTTTATTGATACTCAGTTTTTATACACTTTATTCAGGTCTGAAAAAATATTTAACAAGAATATTTGTTAAAGGAGAAATAATTAATGTGTTTTACCTTTTTAAGAATAAACAATTTCATATAACAGATATTGAAAGGGTAAGATTACAAAATAGCTATGGAGATAGTGTGATGAAATTGACTCTTTCAAATGGTGAGTTTGTTTTATTTGAAGAAGAGAGTTATCTTGATTTATGGAAGGTAAAGAAAATTTTAGAAAGAAAAATTCGTCCAAAAGACAAAAAAAGTAAAATCTTAAAAAGAGTAGAAAATATAAAAATTAAAGGTTCTGTTTTTAATTTTGCATCACTGTTTTTAGTGTTGATTGTATTTATGTTTTTTCTTTTATTGTTTGAAGGAAATGGAATTATCGGGGTTGTTTTTTCATTAATTCTACTTGGGGTAATTTTTTTATTTGGTCTTTTCTTTTTTTATTTTGCTGTTGAAAATCAGAAATTAATTATTAAAAACCATATGTTTTTTTGGTATAAAAAAGAATATGATTTAAATGAGATCTTAGATTTGAAGAAGGAAACAAGACAAGCCAGAATAACAGTTGATGGATTGAGAGTGATTACTAAAGATTATAAAACGAAGTATTATTTATCTGTACTTTATAGAAGTAAAGATTGGAGTGCTTTTTTAAAAAATATAAAGAAATAAAGATGAAATTTCAAAGAAGATTTGGAAACAGAAAAGAAACAAAACCTAAAAAAGGCTTATTCTTGATATTGTTATTAATTATTGTATTGTACTTGTTTTTTAATGCAGAAAAAGTTTTAGGACGCCTATTTTAAATGAAACCATTCAAGTTTAAAGAGTTTACTATTTATCAAGACAAAACAGCAATGAAAATTGGTACAGATGCTGTTTTATTAGGGGCTTGGAGTACTATAGATCATTATCCGGATACAATACTTGATATTGGTTCAGGTACAGGAGTGCTTGGATTAATGTTAGCCCAACGATCTGATGCTCTAACAATTGACGCTATTGAAATAGAAGATAATGCGTACGAGCAAACAGTAGAGAATTTTGAGCGCTCCGATTGGGGAGATCGCCTGTTTTGTTACCATGCATCTTTTCAAAATTTTGCTAAAGAAATGATTGAAGAAGATGAGGTGTATGATTTAATTGTTTCTAATCCGCCATTTTACAATGATGCTTTTGAAACGGAAGATGAGGCGCGCAATAAAGCAAGATTTACATCTTCACTTACTTTCGAAGAATTAATAACAGGAACTTCTCAATTACTAGATAATAAAGGGTGTTTTTGTACAATTATTCCTTATAAAGAAGAAAAAGATTTTATTCAACTTGCCAAAAATCACAACATGTATTTGAATAAGGTGTGTAGGGTTAGGGGAAATTCAAATTCGGAAATAAAAAGAAGTTTGTTGAACTTTTCTTTTCAACAGAAAGAGTTGGAAGAAGAAGAGCTCATAATAGAAATAGATAGACATGTATATACAGAGGATTATAAGAATTTGACTAAAGATTTTTATTTGAAAATGTAAATGAAGAATTGGTTGTTTTTTTTAATTTCCAATACTTATTCTTTTTAGAAAATAATTGATTTTTTTTTATTTGCCACTTGGTGTTTTTAAAGTGAATCCAATTGTTACTTGCCCTTTTTTTACCTAATGCTTTTTGAGAATTTAAAATTAAAATGTTACCGCTATTTTTCCAGATACCTTCGCTATAATTTGAGAGAATACCTTTTTTGTATTCCCAAAATTTAAATGATCTGTCTTTGTTGAGTGTCATTTTTATGTTAGAAATAGTGTTTGTTTTCTGAAAAGTGCCGTCATTTAAAAAGTAGGTAAAATGATCTGAAGGATGAATTTTTAATAAAGAGCACATTCGATTGTTAAAAATGGTAACAAATTCATCGTCTCTATGACTGCCAGTACAAGTATGGCAAAGTTTTAAGTTTAAAATTTTTATATTATTAATTTTTATAGAATCAATTAACTTATCAGTACAACCTCCATAGCCTCCAACTTGCGTAAACAAAATATTTTTACCTTCAGAAAATAAAGAAACTGCCATTTGATCAATTTGTTGGTTTATCTTTTTTTTATCTTTAGAATCTAATTGATAGCCATTTTCGAAACGTTTTAAAATATATCACTGCCGTCCGAAAGTTTTAAAGATCTCCTATATTTAGGTTGTTACCTATTGTAAACAGGTGTTTTTTTTAAGTTTTCACAGAAAATAAGTCTTGTTTAAAGTCTATTTTTGTTTGTGGTTTTCCTCTGATTTTTT
>CAKZVD010000111.1 GCA_937922085.1 uncultured Tenacibaculum sp.
CTAGACATCGATCTTTTGATAACTTTATAACAAATATGATATCTGGATTAATCGCCTATTCTTTTTTACCAAAAAAACCGTCAATTAAAATACCTAATATGCTGCCAAATAACAGCATTGCTTAGGTCGAACTCACGTTAAGTAATAGGTTCTTGTTGGAAATCCGTATACAGCTTATATACCAGTAAATGAAAATGGAGGGACAAACTTTATTCAAGATAACTTAGCAAACTTTGCCCCGTCGTATGTAGGGGTATATTTATGGGATAATGCTCAAAATAAATATATAGCAAATTCTTTAGTAAGTTCTGCAAGATCTTTGGCACCAGGGCAGGGGTTTTTCATAAAAACAGGAACTGGAGTTACAGAGTTGGTTTTTAAAGAGTCATTACGTTCAGTAGAACGAACAGGAGGAGTTTTTAATAGAGGAGTATTTGGAGAAGAATCAAGTATTAAGTTATTAGTAAGTTCAAAAGGGGTACAAGTAAGTACTACTATAGCTTATAGATCAAATGCTAGTTTAGGTTTAGATCCTGGGTATGATTTAGGGAATTTTGAAGGAGCTGATTTAGATGTATATACTCATTTAGTAAAAGAAGGAAAAGGAAAGGATTTTACTTATCAATCATTGCCTAAAGAAATGAAAAAAAATCAAACTATACCTGTTGGTGTAAAAATTGATTAAGGAGAAGAGGTTGAATTTAGTGCAAACATAGTTAATTTACCCGTTGGAACTAAAGTATATATAGAAGATAGAGCATTAGGTAAATTCACAGATTTAAATATTAATACGTATAAAGTTCAGTTCAAAAATAAAGAAGAAGGAATAGGAAGGTTTTATTTACATACAAATTATAAAACTTTATTAGATGTTGATTTTACAAGAGAATTTAAAGTTTATAGCACAAATTCAGATTTAATAATTGAAGGGGTTTTACAAGATGATTTTCAAGTAGATTTATATAATGTTTTAGGTAAGAAGGTGTTTGAAGGTACTTTTATAGGAAAAGGGGAAAATAGAATTCCATTACCTACAGTTATTAAAACAGGTGTTTATCTTGTAAAGTTGCAAACAATTCAAGGAATGAAAAGTAAAAAAATACTTATTAATAAATAATTAAATTTGATAGTATATTTTAAAATTGTAAAAAGGCTTGAAATTTAATCTCAAGCCTTTTTTAGGTCATAAAATTCATTATTGTAGAGTAAATTCATAGGTAAAAAACATCTACAAATGATATTTATTTCTCTTTTTTATAACTGTCAACTAAACTAATTATTTTAAGTTTTTTCTTAAAATCGTCGATAGTATTCATTTTTCCTTTATTAATTTGAATTGATTTTTCAGAGTTAGGTAACATGTTAAAATAATTGTCAGAAAAATTTTCATCAAAATTACCAGAAGCAAAAACACCAATCGCTAGTTTTTTATTTTTAATAGTAACCGTATAGTAATCGTCATTTTCTTTAACATCATAAACTAATTCAAGTGTAGGCAATTTTAACTCTTTAAAAGGAACAAAAAAGAATTGTTTGTCATCAATAATTGTATTTTCAGATACAAGTTTTGCTTGTAAGAAAGAGGATTTAAACTGATTTTTAAACATGTTTATTTCTTCTTCTGAAAGTGTGATGTATGTTTTAGAGGTATTAGCTGTTACTCTTACATCTTTTTTCCATTTTTTTAATTCATTACCCTCAAAATCGAATAAACTTATTTCTAATTTTGAATGTATGTCATTTAAAGAATCTGTAGCTACGATTATCTCAATAGATTTCTCTTGCTTATCAAAACTGACTATTGTCTTTTTAAAAGATTTTTTCACACCATAATGTAGCGCTTTCCATTTACCAAAATAATCAATACTAGACCAAGAGGCTACAGGCCAACAATCGTTAATTTGCCAATAAAGAGACCCCATACAACGATCTCTGTTTTTTCTATGTGCTTCAATTCCAGTAGAAATTCCATAAGCTTGTAACAAGTGACTTACATATAAAAAACTTTCAAAATCTTTAGGTTTTTTATAATGACGAAGCATGTATTCTTCAATAGTACCATTACCAATACTTGAACGTTGATGAGATTTCATTACTTCAGAAAAAATATCATGATCTTCTGGAAGGGTATATTTGTTAACCGTTGCTAATTCAGGAAAAGATTGAAACCCAAATTCAGACATGAACCTAGGAATTTTAACGTTATAATTGTCAAAAGGTTCTTTTCCCCACCAAACACCCCAATAATGAGCATCACCGTCAGTATGAGATTCAGGAACACCTAATTTACTACTAGGAGAAGATGCCCAGTATCTTCTATCAGAATCATATTCATTTACAACTTCAGGTAAAATTTCATGAAAAATATCAGTATAAGCTTTCCATACAGTGTTTGCAGCTTCTTCAGATTGTTTTTCTTTTGTCTGTTTTTTCCATCCCCAATTTTCCCAAGCAGATAATACTTCATTGTTACCACACCATAAAGCAATAGAGGTGTGATTACGTAGCCTTTTTACATTGTCTATAGCTTCCTGTTTTACACTTTCTAAGAATTTAGCGTCACCAGGATACATAGCACAAGCAAACATAAAATCTTGCCAAACTAAAAGCCCTTTTTCATCACAAAGTTTATAAAAATCTTCGTGTTCATAGACACCACCACCCCAAACACGAATCATATTCATGTTTGCATCTTTTGCAGATTGTAGTATATGTTCGTAATTAGATTTTTTAACACGTGATAAAAAAATATCTTGAGGTATATAATTAGCACCTTTCATAAAAGTAGCTTTTCCATTTACTTTAAAATAAAAAGAACTACCTATAGTATCTTTTTCCGTTATTAATTCAACAGTTCGCAATCCTATTTTGTGAGAAAATTGATCAGAATGTTTGTTGGCAATAACTTTTATATTTACATTATATAAATGTTGTTTTCCCATACCATTAGGCCACCATAATTCTGGGTTTTCAATATTAAAAGGAATAGTGATTTTATTAATTCCTGATATTAAATTTTGCTCTTCTTTTTTTACTAAGATGTTATTTACAAAAACTTCAATAGTACTTTTTTCAATTTCTTTAGTTGTACTTAATTCTATGTGTGCATTTAAGTTTGCTATTGTGTCAATTTTTTTCTGTTGAATAAAAACATCCTCAATTTTAAAAGAATCCCAACTTCTTAAAATAACAGGCCTCCAAATACCAGAAGTAACTAAACGAGGTCCCCAGTCCCAACCAAAATGATATCCTGCTTTTCTAGAGAAAATGCTTACTTTTTTATTTCCTTCAACTTTTCCTATTTCAGATAAATCATTGTTAGAAACGATAATGTTATAGTCAATAGCATCGTGTTTTTCTATTCCTTTTTTTATAGGAGATTCTAAAATTATTTTTAATTCATTTGTTTTTAACTTAACAAAAGGTTTAATATTTACACGATGCCTTAAAAACATATTATCTGTTTTTAAGAGTAAAGTATCATTTAAAAATATTTTAGCGTAGGTATCTAAACCTTTAAATTCTAATTCTAATTGATCTTTAGAAAATTCCTCTTCAGAAATTATGAAGTTCGTTTTATATTCCCAATCTTTTTTATCTACCCATTGTACATCATGTTCATTAAGTCTATAAAAAGGATCTTTAATATCTTTATTCGTTAGTAAATCTGTATGTACTGTACCAGGTACAGTAGCTGTTTTCCATTGTTTTTCATCTGTGTTTTTGAATTGCCAGTTGGTGTTCAATTCTTTTTGGTTAACAGTGGTATGTTTTTTACATCTAATTAAAGAAAATGTAAATATTATTATGAAAAAGTATGTGATTTTTTTCATGAATGTATTAATTATAAGTTGTTTAAAAGATTTTAAACGAATATAATTGAAATAAAGAAGGGAGACTTGACTTTTTATAGCATTCTCTAAGCATAAAAAAACTATTGTTTACTCCTTCTTTTCTTTGATTTATATTTTTTAGTCCAGTAAGCTATATAAAAACTACCGATAAGAGAAGGTAATGTCCAAGTAATTAAATTACCTATACCTATACCAGCGACAATGAATGCAGTAACTGAAGCAATTAAAGCCCCAGTAATTTTACTAATATGACTTAGTAACCAAGCATTTTTTTGCTCTTTATATTTTTTAAAAAAATAAAAGTCTCTAATAGAAAATAATAAACCAAAACTACCAAAGAATAAGTATAGAATACTATTGTTTATTTTCTGAATAAAGCCCAAACTACCTAATACAACCATAGCTAAAGAAATGATAAGCATACTACCAGAAATTAACTTATCTATTAGAGTTGCTTGCTCTTTTATTTTAGGTTTAAAAGTTAAAGCTCTATTTCCTGCTAAAACAAGGTATATGGTAAATAAACCAATACAGAATAAAAATGGATTTTCATGTTTAGGCATACAAGCTACAGGTAATGAAATAAGAGAACTAGTAAGCATACCTATAGAAAAAAGCTTTCCCATTTTTTTATGAAGATTACTACCCTTTTTTACTATGGCACTACCAATTCCTGTTATTAAACCTAAACCTCCAAAGAAGGCATGAATATAAATCGCTATTTTAATACTGTTTTCTATCAATTTGTTAATTTTTATAGTTATTCAAATATTAGAAAGTTAGTTGGATAACTATAAATTAATTTACCAAACTGTTATTTTTAAAGGATGAATTGATTTTTTTTGTAAAAAAAACAAGCTTTAAATGTTAGATCTAAGACCTGTTTTCTTTTAATTATATGTTTGTTTTAACTTATTCCAATTTTATCTGCTGTATTTTATAAGCTTTGAATGATTTTTCTCGTTTAATCATAATTGTTTAGCGTCTAATTCTAAATTATTAAGGAATAAATAGTATTTGTTATTTGAGACGATAAATTTATTAGGATCTACTCTAAATTTTGCACCAGTATTAAAAAAAAACTTAACAGCATTTACAATGTTACCTTGTGCTACCATTGCATCTATTTTTTGTACTTGATTTCTAATATCCATTTTATGTGTGTTTTTGAGTTAAATATTTACACTACAAAATGGCTTCCTTTTGAAAGGTTTTTAGTACAAATTAAGGGCTATTGATTGTGTTTTTTTTCTAAAAACTGTGTTGGAGTAATTTTAGTATAGTTTTTAAAGAAGGAAGAGAAGTGATTGGGTTTTTCAAAACCTAATATGAAAGCAGTGTTTTTTATTTTTTCTCCTGTTAGTAATAGATCTTTGGTTGTATGAATCATTTCAAAACGTATAAGCTGTCGCATAGAAGTATTTAGTTTCTAACTTGCTTTTCTCAGACATGTACATTTTATCCGCATAAAATGATTGTGTTCTCTGTATTGTGTGAAATTCTTGAAGTAATTGAAAAAGATTTATTTCAAAACCATCTTCTAATTGATATCCTATTTGATCTCTAAATTACTCTGGTGTTAACCGATATTCTTTTTAAAGTTTTTAACAAAATAGGCGCATCCTTTATATCCTTGCTCATAAGCAACAGATTTTATAGGTTTATTAGAGAAAGCAATTAGTTTTTGATCTTCAATTATTCGTTTTTTAGTTTCTAATTTTTTGATGCTAATATTAAGTTTATTTTTTACTAAATAATGTATGTTCTGATTATTACTTGTTAGTTTTTGTATTAATTGATCTATAGAAAGGTGATTCTTAAATTCTTGATCTATTACTTACTTTAGGTCGAAAATAATTTGCTATTCAGTTCTAGCAACATTAAAAGGGGCAATACCATCGGTTTATAAATATATTTATCATCTCAATTTAAATAATTAGAGGTCAGTAGTTACTTACCTACTTTTAATTTACAGTTTGATCTAAACTATGTCAAATTGAGCGCAGTCGAGATTTATTTAGAATCTAAAAAGTTCTCGACTGCGCTCGAACTGATAATCAAAATTTCGTTTTTCAACTGAAAACCAGTAATTTAAACTGTATTTTTAATTGTCTACTGATCTCTATAAAGAAAGATGTTAATTTTATATGGAGTAATTAGAATTTCATTCGAAGTTTAAAGTTTAAAACTCTACCAGTCATAAAATTTGGAATACCTACTTGTTGTTTACTAAATACATCTCTAACCCAAGTATTTGTTATAGAGTTTTGAATATCGAACATATTAAATAATTCTAAACCAGCCGTCAATTCTTTAAAGTTACCTAAAAAATTACTAGTTGCTTTTTTATTAGCATCTACAAAAATATAAGAAACTCCAATATCTGCTCTTTTATAATCTCTTAGTCTATTTTGAAAATCATAAACATCAGCATAAGCTGGAGCCCCACCAGGTACACCTGTGTTGTATACCAAATTTAAATATGCTTTTAAATCAGGCAAGTTTGGAACATAATCTTGAAAAAGAATTCCTAATTTAATACGCTGATCTGTTGGTCTGGCAATATACCCACGATTATTAATATTTTCTTCAGTTTTTAAATACCCGAAACTTACCCAGCTATCATTACCAGGAACAAATTCTCCATTTAATCGAACATCTAAACCATAAGCATAAGCTTTAGTTATATTATCTGCTCTGTATCGAATACGAACATTATCTACAGAATATGCATTTACATCATCTAAATCTTTATAATATAGTTCTGTAACTAATTTAAAAGGACGATTCCACATTGTAAAACTATAATCGTTACCTAATACTAAATGAATAGATTTTTGAGCTTTAACATCTGGGTTTATTTGTCCGTCAAAACCTCTTAATTCTTTATAGAAAGGAGGTTGAGAATAAATTCCTCCAGAAATTCTAAACAGCATATCACTTTTCCAATCAGGTTTAATAGCAAATTGACTTCTAGGACTAATAATGATTTGATTAGTAGTGTTTTTTCCTCTTGCATCTATAGACCAACTATGAGCTCTAACTCCAACATTAAACCATATTTGATGATCATTCCAATTTGCTTTTCTACTAAATTGAAGAAAACCAGTAACTCTATTAATATCAACAGCATTTTGAGCTCTTACATTTTGAAAAGGTTCTATAGGACCAGCAAACGGTTGATATGGTTGATCATTTCTAATGTTTAAAATAGTTGGACGAATAGAAAAACCAACACTATCTATAATTTCCCATTCTCTAATTCTATCTTTAATATTTTCGGTTTGGTATTTTATACCTGCTCTCCATTCATTATCGTTATCTTTTAAAGTAGCTCTAACTTGAATGTTATTTATAAATGCATCTAAATCATTACGCGCATGATTTAATTGAGAACCAATACCTCTAGAAAACTCTACTTCACCAAAATCTTCATCACCAATGTTAGTATTTACTTCTCCTAATCTATAAGCAGCATTAATATCAAAGTGTTCCTCTTCCTGAGTATTAAAAGAAGATATAGTTCCTGTTAATTTTAATTTGTCTGAAACTTTATAATCTGCACTAAAAGCACCGAATAAGGTTTGAAAAGAATCTTCTTCTTGCCCTTGATAAAAAACGGTTAATTGAATAGGATTTACAATAGTCCCAAAACGGGTTTGTCTTGTTAAAGGTTTGTAGTTGTAATTGTTTAAAGAAAAATTACCTAAAAAATTAAGAGATAATTTATTGTTAACGTCATAGGTTAAAAATGTTTGAATGTCAGAAAAATTAGGTCTAAAATTAACATCTGTTTGTTTTGAGTTAACTAGTAAACTATTATCTCTATATCGAGCACTTAATATTGCGCTTAATTTTTTATTAAAAAATACACCTTCGGTAGTTATACTACCACCAAGTAAACTAGCATCAACCTGAGTTGCAAATTCTTTAGGCTTCCTATATGTGATATCTAAAACAGAAGAAAGTTTATCACCATATTTTGCTTGAAAACCACCTGCTGAAAAATCTATGTTTTGAATTAAGTGTGAATTAATAAAACTTAAACCTTCTTGTTGACCAGATCTAATTAAAAAAGGTCTGTATATTTCAATACCGTTTACGTAAACTAAGTTTTCATCAAAGTTTCCTCCTCTAACGTTATATTGAGTACTTAATTCATTATTGTTATTAACTCCAGGAAGTGTCATTAAAACAGTTTCTACCCCAGCATTAGGACCAACGACAGTTTCTACTTTTTTTACATCTATTTTAGTAATACCCTCAGCTTGTTTTTTTCTGTTTTTAACAATAACTTCTTCTAACTCATCATTTTTAATTTTCAAAGTAGGAGTATAGTTAATCGTTCTTTTTCCTCTAGTAGTAAACTTTTTAACAAGTGTTTTATAAGAGATATGAGAAAAAGTAACAGGAACTGTTTTTCGAATAGGGATTTTAAACTCAAAAAAACCATTTTTATCAGTAGTTGTTCCTTTATCTAAATAAGAAATAGCAACGCCTTCAATAGGATCTTTAAATTTATTCGTAATTTTTCCTTTAATGGTTGACATTTTCTGAGAAAAAATTAAAATAGGGAATAGGAGAGTAAATAAGAGTGTCTTCAAAATAATTTATTCTTTACGGTAAAAAGTGGTTGAAATTGTTTTGGCATTACCAACATTGTCAGAGACTACAATTTTAAAAATATGTTTGTTGCCTACTAATTCTTTGTCAGAAAAATCATAAGTCAAAAGGCCTTTTTTATGATTGTATTCCATTAAAATCCAATCATTATCTATACTAGCTCTGAAACTTCTAATACCAGATTCGATATCTTTAATTTTAACTTTTAATGTTTTGTTTTGAGAAATCCATTTGCCTTTAGAAAAGTTTACAAGAGTAATAGTTGGTTTTTTTGTATCAAATTTTAAAGAATAAGAACCTAATGTTTTTTGGTTAGTGTATGCTTTATTTGCTTTCTTTTTTGTTGATACATATCTGGGATACTTCTTTTTGGTAACATTAGCAATATAAACTTGCTGTTTCTCTTTAGAAGTTAGATTAGAAGTATTAAATGTTAATGTGAATTTTTTATTTAGAGGTATAGTTGGTTCATGAATTTTAGCAATTCCATCTATAACATTGAAATCAATAAACGTATCGTAATAAAAACTATTTTTAGGAAAAGCTATAGTAGCTTCATTTTGTTGAAATTTATTAAATTTTTTCGCGAATATTTTATATGATGTTGTATCTTTTTTTGTAATAATAGGTATACTTTTAATTCCTTTGATAGGAATTTTTAAAGTAGAAGTATTTCCTTTAAAATCTTTAGCTACAATTTCTACATTATAATTTTCTTCTGGTTTAATAGATAAATTACCCTCATTAATTAAGTTTTCATATAAACTAAGTTTATTCTCTTTTACACGATGTGTTTTTTGAAAACGCTTTTTATATTTAGCATAGTGTTCAAAATCAATTAGTAAGTTAATGTATTTACTCTCAGAAAAAGAAAAAGTTTCTAAATCATGATAATAAACTTTATTTCCATTAATGTACATTTCTAAACTATAAATTCCATTTCTATTAGGAGCATCATCTAAACGATCAAAAACACTAATACCTAAACCAATACTTCCGTTTGCAGTAAAACGTTGGGCAATGTAATTGCTATCGTCTATTTTCTTTATAGGAATAATAGTTTTATCATTAGAGTTATTCACCTGTGCATTATTATCTAAAGGAAAAACCATTAATTTTTCAATTATTGGGCTTTTAGTGTCTGCAGGAAATAAGCCAAAATGTAAAGGGTTTATAATCTTTTCAGTTTTAGAATCTCTAATTTCATAATGTAAATGCGGACCTCCAGAACTACCAGTATCACCAGAAAAACCAATAATTTCGCCTTTTTCTATAGGGAATTTCTCTGCACCAGGAAATAAGTTTCCAGTATAGTAACTTTGCTTTTTATACTGTGCTTTTTTTACATACTTCTGAATTTTAGGAGCAAATTTTTGTAAATGAGCATATACAGTAGTATGACCACTTGGGTGTTTCATATATAAAACTTTACCAAAACCATATTGAGCAACTTTTATTCTAAAAATATAGCCACTAGCAGGAGCATAAATAGGAATTCCTTCTTTTTGTTGTGTTTTAAGATCAATACCAGAATGAAAGTGATTACTTCTTAATTCACCAAAAGTACCAGCTAATACAACTGGAATTTTCATAGGAGGAGAAAAATATTTTTGAGGATATTTCTTTTGAGAAAAACCAATAAAAAAAATAAATAAAAACAATACTGAAAAATAATACCTCAAAGCTTTTTAATTTACTAACAAAAATACTAAAATTATACCAAAAATTACTTTATTGGTAGTCAGTAGATTAATAAAAAAAGTGTAAAGAGTTGTTATTGTAGAAAGAGATTATTAACTTTGTTGAAATAGTTTATTCTCAATAATAAATGAATAATACGTTAGAAGCAATTCATTTACTGGAAGTTAAGTTGAATGATTTATTGTCCAAATATGAATTTTTAAAAGAAGAAAATGAAATATTGCTTCGACAAAATGGTAAATTACAAATTTTATTAAGTGAGAGTAAGCAACAATTACAACATCAAAAGGATGAATTTGATTTGTTAAAAGTTGCAAAAACTATGGAAGGCAGTAATGAAGATACGAGAAATACAAAACTCAAAATAAATACTTTAATTCGAGAGATTGATAAATGTATTAAACTCTTGAATGCATAAAAAGTTCTTTGCAAAAAAATGAAAAAAATAAAAGTTAATGTTTTAATAGCTGGTAGAAATTATCCTCTTGTTGTTAGTAATGAACAGGAAGAAGAGGGGATGAGAAAGGCAGCAAAAAACATTAATGATTTAATTTTAAGTTTTGAACAAAATTATGCGGTAGCTGATAAGCAAGATGTATTAGCAATGTGTGCTTTACAATTTGCTTCTAAGTTAGAAATTGGAGCAATCCAAAAAAAAGATGAAGCTATTAAAGTAACAAAAAGAGTAAATGAGCTAACAAATTTGTTAGATTATCATTTAAAATAAGTTCATTATATATACAGTTAAAATACTGCCTACATTAGTATTATGTTTAATAAACTCAACACTATTCAATTAAAAAGAATGAGTCTTGGTTAGTAAAGAATGCCGTAATTAACGGAACCTTGATCAGCCAGTTAGTTCTAAACCTATTTTATTTGGAGTTTATAAAACCTACTAATGTAGGCTTTTTTATTTAAGAATTTTTATCCAAATTATAATTATGGAACAGTTAGTGGTGCCAATTTTAGTTGGCCTTGTAGGAGTGATAGTAGGTTTTATAATAGCTAAAATGCTTGAAAAATCAAAAGCTAATAAACTATTAAAAGAAACAGATAAAACAGCAAAAAGTATTATAAGAGAAGCTAAAGTAGAGGCAGATGTTATAAAAAAAGATAAAATTTTACAGGCTAAAGAAAAGTTTATTGAACTTAAGGCAGAGCATGAGAAGGTAATTTTATCTAGAGAAAAGAAAATGTCTGATGTTGAAAAACGTATAAGAGATAAAGAATCTAGAGTTTCTTCTGAGTTAGATAAAAATAAAAAGTTAACGCAATCATTAGAAAAAAAGGAATCTAGTTTAGATTATAAATTAGATTTTTTAGAGAAAAAAGAGTCTGATGTAGAAAAATTGCACAAACGTCATGTTGATATGCTAGAACAAATTTCTGGTTTTTCAGCAGATGAAGCTAAGGCAGAATTAGTAACTTCATTAAAAGCAGAAGCAAAAACGGATGCTATGGGCTTTATTCAAGAGACTATTGAAGAAGCAAAAATGACAGCTCAGCAAGAAGCTAGAAAAGTAGTTTTAAGTACTATTCAAAGAGTAGGAGTAGAACAAGCAATAGAAAACTGTGTGTCTGTATTCAATTTAGAATCAGATGATGTTAAAGGGCGTATTATTGGTAGAGAAGGAAGAAATATTAGAGCTTTAGAAGCAGCAACAGGAGTAGAAATTATAGTTGATGATACACCTGAAGCAATTATCTTATCTTGTTTTGACCCTGTACGTAGAGAAGTTGCGCGTTTATCTATGCATAAGTTAGTAACTGATGGTAGAATTCATCCTGCAAGAATTGAAGAGATTGTAAAGAAAACAGAAAAACAAATTAATCAAGAAATTATAGAAGTTGGTAAGCGAACTGTTATTGATTTAGGAATTCATGGTTTACATCCTGAATTACTAAAAACAGTAGGAAGAATGAAGTATCGTTCATCTTATGGACAGAATTTGTTACAACACTCAAGAGAAGTAGCTAATTTATGTGGTATAATGGCTGCAGAAATGGGGTTAAATGCTAAAGCAGCAAAAAGAGCTGGATTGTTACATGATATAGGTAAAGTTCCAGAAACTGAAAGTGAATTACCTCATGCTTTGTTGGGTATGCAATGGGCAGAAAAATATGGAGAGAAGAAAGATGTATGTAATGCAATTGGAGCACACCACGATGAAATTGAAATGAAAAGTTTATTAGCTCCGATAGTTCAAGTATGTGATGCTATATCTGGAGCAAGACCTGGAGCAAGACGTCAAGTTTTAGATAGTTATATACAACGTTTAAAGGATTTAGAAGAAATAGCTTTTGGTTTTAATGGAGTACAGAAAGCGTATGCTATACAAGCTGGTAGAGAACTTCGTGTAATGGTTGAAAGCACGAAGGTTAATGATGAAAAAGCTTCTGAGTTATCATTTAGTATTTCTCAAAAAATACAAAATGATATGACATATCCTGGGCAGGTGAAAGTTACAGTTATTAGAGAAACTAGAGCAGTGAATGTAGCAAAGTAAAAAAAGAATATTTAACTTAATTTATAAAAAGATGGTAATTAAAAATTACCATCTTTTGTTTTTTATAAAAAAATGAACAGATAAAAGTCATATACGATTTAACGAGTTTTATTAGATCATTCCTTAATTTAAAAATTATAGAATCATGAAAAGAATAGTTGCTATTTGTTAATTTAACTTTATGTATAGCTAGAACTATACTATGCACAGATTTCTTATGAAGCACAATTAATTCTTTAGTTTTACTAGTAATGGTTGGGTATTATTTAATTGATAATTTTAGTACAAATGTTTGGCTTCTATTAGATGTTATATTAGGTGAATCTAAAGGTTTTAATACAATTGACTAGATCTTATGTTTGTTTATGAATTAAATTGTGTAAAAAAGCTGTTTAACTCTATTTAAAACCTATTTGAAATAAATTTTAAAATTAAAAGCATAAAAAAGCTGTCTAAAAATTACTTTTTAGACAGTCTCTTTTTTTGATTTGAAATAAAGGTTTATTTACTTCTTCTATCGAATTTACGATTGTTATTTTTTTTACCTTGAAATTTATCATTGTTTCTAGATCTTCCAAAGCCTCTATTAGGGCTATCTCCACGTCTTCTTCCGCCACCAGAACCACCAGATCTTCTTCCGCCTTTTCTTTCTTTAGTAATTTCTACATTTACTCTTCTACCATTAAAATCAGAGTTGTTACTAGCAAAAGCATCTAAAGTTTGACTCTCAAAGTTTTTGTCAATTTCAAAGAAAGAGAAGGTGTCTAAAATATCGATAGCTCCAATTTCTACATTTTTATCGATGCCTTGTTCATTAATTAATCCCATTAATTTAGCTGGGTTTAATTTGTCTTTTCTACCTAAGTTTATAAAGAAACGAGACATGTTTTCGTTAGACATTCTACCTCCTGAACGACGATCATCTCTATCTCTCGATGGCATATTGTTTAGATCAGGAGCATTTTCATAGTAAGATAAAAAAGAGTTGAATTCTAATGAAACAAACTTTTTAATTAATTCTTCTCTAGAAAACTCTTCTAATTTTTCATAAATACTAGGTAAAAAAGCATCTATCTTAGTCGTATTAATCTCAGTGTTTTCAACTTTATCAATTAGATGGAAAAGTTGTTTTTTACAAATTTCTTCTCCAGTAGGTATTTCCTTATCAACAAATTTCTTTTTTAAAATTCGTTCAATAGGTCTTAACTTACCTTTTTCTTTTCTATTAACTAAAGCAATAGAAACCCCTTTGTTTCCAGCTCTACCCGTTCTACCACTTCTATGATTGTAATTTTCAATTTGATCTGGTAATTTATGATTAATTACGTGTGTAAGACTATTAACATCTAAACCACGAGCAGCAACATCAGTTGCAACAAGCATTTGTATATTTTTTTTACGGAACTTTTCCATAACGCTATCACGTTGCCCTTGTGATAAATCACCATGCAAAGAATCAGCATTATATCCGTCTTGGATTAATTTATCTGCAACTTCTTGTGTTTCCCTTCTTGTTCTACAAAAGACAATAGCATATATATTAGGGTTTACATCAGCAATTCTTTTTAATGCTTGATATCTATTTCTTTCTGTCACAAAATAAGATTCATGACTAACATTATCTGAACCTTGATTTTTTTGACCAGAAGTTACTTCAACAGGATTACTCATATAATTACGAGCAATAGATTCAACTTCTCTAGGAAATGTTGCAGAAAATAATAAAGTTTGTTTAGTGTCTGGAGTAGCTTCTAGTACCTTATCTAGCTCATCCTTAAACCCCATGTTTAACATTTCATCAGCTTCATCTAAAACTAACCATTTAACTGTGTTTAATTTTAAAGCTCTTCTTTTAATTAAATCTACAGTACGACCAGGAGTTCCTACTACAATTTGAGCTCCTCTTTTTAATTGTCTTATTTGTTGATCTATATTTGAACCTCCATAAACAGTAACAACTTTTAAATTTGGAAGATATTTAGAAAATTCTTCAATATTTCTACCAATTTGAACTGCTAATTCTCTCGTTGGAGATAATATAATTGCTTGAGTTGCAGTTGAGGTTTCATCTGCAAGTTCAATAATAGGTAAACTAAATGCTGCAGTTTTACCTGTACCTGTTTGTGCAAATGCCTTTAAATCGTCAGAAGATGAGATTATTTGAGGAATTGCTTTTTCTTGAATTACGGTAGGTTTTTCGTAACCTAAATCGCGCAAAGCCTTATTGATAGGTTCTTTTAAACCTAAATCAGAGAATGTTGACATACTATGAGTTTTATGAACTCATAGAAGCCCTATCTATGAATTCTAAATTATAACTTAATTATTAGGACGGCACAAAAGTAATTAAATTTAATTAAATAACAGAAAGTTGTTTTTTAGATTTTTTATAACTCAGTTATTTGTTTTTCAATGGCTTTAGAAGATAAAGAACAAAAACCATTTTTAACAATTCCTTTTTTGTTAATTAAGACCATTCTAGGAAGCTTACTCGTTAAAAAATTATGAGCAATACTTTCTGGTTGAAGATAAAACTGATGCTTAATATTTAAACCTTTAACGTATTCGTTTTTATTATTATTTATATTTATAACAATAAATTCAACATTTGGGTTTTTTCGTATTAAATAATTTACTCTAGAAGCTACCCAATTGCTAGAAGCATACTCTTTATTCCAAAAATAAATTACAGCGTTTTTACGTTTAATAACATTGTCTATTTTTTCTATACTACCATCAGGAGACATGAGTGAAAAATTAGAAAATTTCTCATTCTTTTGAATTCCTTTTAAATCCTTTAACAAAGAAGAAATTTCATCTTTATCTTTTTGATTTGTAGAAGAATAAATAAAGGTTTGGAAAGCTTTTTTATTAATACTACAACTCTTTTTATTATAAAAATGGCGAATAGTTGTTTCCTTTAGTAATTTATTTTTAAGTTCAGAAGAACTTATTTTATCATTAATAGCATTCAAAAGTGCTATCGTAAAATCATCACTATCATCTTTTATCTTCTTTTTATAGATATCACTATATAAATTGTTATATACATAATCTCTATATGGAGAATAAAACATTAATGATGGGTTACTTATAGGAGCTAAATTTCTATGTGAAGTAAAAGAGCTATCTAATATTTCTGGTTCATCCTTTAGACTATTATCAATTATAAAGCTTTCTAGCTTTGTATATAAAGGATAGTGTAAAGCTATTTTTAAAATATCAATAAATTTTTCTGACTTTTCTTGATTTTGAACTTTATAATTTTCAATGAACTGATCTTGAACTATTTTAAGAGAATCAACTTTATGTTTAAATTCATTGGCAGGTAAATTATAATATTTATAAAAATCCCTTTGTTGTTGTTCTTTAGATAAAAAACTTTCTATAAGTAAATTATTTCTAGTAGCATTATTACCACTAAATACCAAAGATTCATCAAAATCCCATGTGTTTAAACGAATTAATAAACTGTCTTTAGGTTCTAAAAATATATATTGAACTTCACTACCATGTTTAAAATAATAAAGACCAGATTTAACATTTTTTATTTCACCAAGAAAAGTATTATCTTTTTTAAGTTTAATAGAATCTATAATTTCTTGATTATTATCAAAGAGCAGAACAAAATTATCTTTTGGGTGTATAATTTTACCTCCAAAATACGTAAGTTCTTTTTTTTCAGTAGAATTACAGCCTATTAAGAAAACAGAAATAAAAAAAGTAAAATATTTGATCATATTTCTTTTTAAAAAGATAATTAACTAACGCTCAAAAATAGAGATATGAAGTAGAATTCGATGTTAATTAGATGTTAATATTAGAATTATAAGATATTTTTAACGAGTACAATTTATTAACTACAAATGCAAAAAAGACTATAGTTTTTAATACTTTTGCATCGAATTTTAAAAAATAAAAAATGTTATCAGTTTCTAATTTGTCAGTTCAATTTGGTAAGCGCGTTTTATTTGATGATGTAAATACTAAGTTTGTACAAGGTAATTGTTACGGAATTATAGGTGCTAATGGTGCGGGGAAATCTACTTTTTTAAAGATTTTATCAGGAAAAATGGATGCTACTTCTGGACAAGTACACCTAGAATCTGGAAAGAGAATGTCTGTGCTTTCACAAGATCATTATGCATTTGATGAGTTTCCTGTTTTAGAAACTGTAGTAATGGGAAATAAAGATCTTTTTAAAATTAAAAAAGAAATTGATGCTTTATATGCTGATTATACAGATGAAAATGCTGAAAAAATTGGAGAGTTACAAGTTCAGTTTGAAGAAATGAATGGTTGGAATGCAGATTCTGAAGCTGCTTCTATGTTATCTAATTTAGGTATTAAAGAAGAGTTACATTATTCATTAATTAAAGATTTGGATGGTAAACAAAAAGTACGTGTGTTATTAGCACAAGCATTATTTGGTAATCCTGATGTACTAATAATGGATGAGCCAACCAATGATCTTGATTTTGAAACTATTTCTTGGTTAGAGAACTTTTTAGCTAATTATGATAATACAGTAATAGTAGTATCACATGACCGTCACTTCTTAGATTCTGTGTGTACTCATATTTCAGATATAGATTTTGGAAAAATTAATCATTTTTCTGGAAATTACACTTTTTGGTATGAATCTAGTCAATTAGCAGCTAAGCAAAGAGCACAACAAAATAAAAAAGCAGAAGATAAAAAGAAAGAATTAGAAGAGTTTATTAGACGTTTTTCTGCCAATGTAGCAAAATCTAAGCAGGCTACTTCTCGTAAAAAAATGATAGAGAAGTTAAATGTTGAAGATATTAAGCCTTCAAGTCGTAGATACCCAGCTATTATTTTTGATAGAGATAGAGAAGCAGGAGATCAAATATTAAATGTAGAAGGTTTATCTAAAAAGGATGCAGAAGGAGAAGTTTTATTTTCTAATATAGATATCAATTTAAATAAAGGAGATAAAGTAGCTATAATTTCTAAAAATTCTAAAGCTTCTAGTGCGCTTTATCAAATATTAATGGAGAATGAAGAAGCAGATTCGGGAAAATTTAATTGGGGTGTAACCACGAGTCAATCTTATTTACCTTCTGATAATTCTGAGTTTTTTCAAAATGGAGAATTAAATTTAGTAGATTGGTTAAGACAATATGCTAAAACAGAAGAAGAGCGTGAAGAAGTTTTCTTAAGAGGTTTTTTAGGAAAAATGATTTTTTCTGGAGAAGAAGCATTAAAAAAGAGTAATGTTCTTTCTGGAGGAGAAAAGGTACGTTGTATGTTATCTAGGATGATGATGACTAGAGCTAATATATTATTAGTGGATGAACCTACCAATCACTTGGATTTAGAATCGATTCAATCATTAAATAATTCACTAATTAATTTTAAAGGAACGATATTGTTTACAACCCATGATCATGAGTTTGCGCAAACTGTTGCTAATAGAATTATAGAAATAACTCCTAATGGAGTTATTGATAAGTACTCAACTTTTGATGATTATTTAAGAGATCCTAAAATAAAAGAGTTAAGAAAGAAGATGTATTCATAAATAATAAAAAAAAGGAAGCTTTTAAAGCTTCCTTTTTTTTATTCAGTTCGAACTGGACTTATTATTTCGACATCACTAAAAGCGATAGCACCTCTAATAATACCATCAATACTATTTTTTAAGGCTTCAATTAGTTGCATCTTTAATTGTGATTTATGGTAAATTAAACTAACTTCTCTTGCAGGAGGAGGAGTGTCAAATTCTCTCAGGTGTTTTTTATCGTTTTCATTCAAATCTAAAGTATTCAAATAAGGAAGCAATGTCATTCCTAAACCATCTTTAGATAATTTGATTAAGGTGTCAAAACTTCCACTTTCTAAATGAAAACGTTTATGCTCGTCTTTTTTATTTACTTTACATAAATTGATAACACTATTTTTGAAGCAATGACCGTCTTCTAATAATAAAATATCTTCTAGTTCTAAATCTTCAATATCTAATTTTTGTTTTTCATATAAACGATGTTCTTCAGGTATTAAACCTACAAACGGTTCATAATATAATACACGTTCTTTAATAGCTTCATTTCCTAGTGGAGTAGCAGCTATAGCAGCATCAATATATCCATCTGTTAGTTTTCGTATAATTTCTTCTGTAGTTAATTCTTCTATAATTAACTGAACTTTTGGATATGTTCGAGTGAAGGTCTTTAAAAACATAGGTAATAATGTAGGCATTATTGTAGGAATAATACCTAGTTTAAATTCACCTCCGATATATCCTTTTTGTTGATGAACAATATCTGTAATTCTATTGCTCTCATCTACAATTACTTTAGCTTGTTCTACAATTTTTATCCCTACTGGAGTTAATTCAATAGGTTTTTTAGAACGATTAAAAATTTTTGCATCTAACTCATCTTCCAATTTTTGTATTTGCATACTAAGTGTTGGTTGAGTAACAAAACAGTATTCAGCTGCAACAGTAAAGTTTTTATGTTCAGCAACAGCTAATGTATATTTTAATTGGGTAATTGTCATTTATAATAATTTCTGATAAAGATATTAATTCTATCGATAAAACTGATAGTTTACTTTTTAAATTAATGAAATAATTTTGTCATAAATTAAAAAATAAAAATTATGACTAGCACAATATTAGGTTTAGATACAAATAAAACAATAAACGAATTGGAAGAATTAAATGTTCTTTTATCAAACTTTCAAATATATTATCAAACATTAAGAGGTTTACATTGGAATATAAAAGGGAAGAATTTTTTTGAATTACATGTTAAGTTCGAAGAACTGTATTTAGATGCACAAGATAAAATAGATTTGATAGCTGAAAGAATACTTACTTTACAAGGAACACCATTACATACTTTTAAAGATTATATATCTAAAGCAACAGTTAAAGTAGGAGAAAATATTAATAATGATGAAAAGGCTATTAAATTAATAGTAGATTCAATATCTCAATTGTTAAAAAAAGAAAGAGAAATTTTAGATATATCAGATGAAATGAATGATGAAGGAACAAATTCTATGATGAGTGATTTTATATCTGAACAAGAAAAAACAATATGGATGTTTAATGCTTGGTTAGACTAAAAAAGGGCTTATTTAAATTAATTCTAATTATTAAGCTTAAGTTTAACTTGGTAACAATTTATTAAGAATGAGTTAAATTCGAAGTGATGCAAAGGTTAAGTTGTAGTTGTTGTTTTGTAGTTATATAAAAACTAATAGAAACAATAATGAAAAAATTAAAATTAAGCTTTGTAGCATTGATAGCTTTATCAATATCGATGACAACTCTTACAGGTTGTGAAGATGTAGAGAATGGTAAAGATGGTTTAGACGGAGTAAATGGAAATGACGGAAACGATGGAAATGATGGAAAAGACGGTAAAAATTTTGATGATATCGATCTAACAAATCCATTAACAGCATCAAAAACTCCAAATTTCTTAAAAGCTACAGGAGATTTTTCTTCTATAAAAATAACACCTATTTTATCATCAGAAGATGAGATACCAGGAGCTCCAGATTTTGTATATGGATCTATGGCTGATGGTGCAGGTTTATTAGCAGAAGATGATGGTACTTTTACTTTAATAAACAATATTGAAGCTGATTATTCTATTGCTAGAATTAGATTAACTAGTGATCTTATGCCAGCTCATGGTGAATATATAGTAAATGCTTCTGCTACAGCTTATACAGCACAATGTTCTGGTTCTTTAATTACTCCAGAAGAACATGGTTTCGGACCTTTATACCTTTCAGGAGGAGAATGGGGAGGAGCTTCTAAAGGAGTTTTTGCTACCAATCCATACAAATCAGCTCAAGGAGCAGATAGTGCTACTTTATTGCCAGCTTTAGGACAATGGTCTACTGAAAATGCTGTGGCATTAGGTAAAGACGCATATCCAGGTAAAACAGTAGTTTTTATTGGAGATGATCATTCAGATAATTCAGTTCCTTCTGGTCAGCTAGGAATGTATTATTCAAGTAGACCTGGAGATTTAACAAGTGGTAAATTATATGGTTTAAAGGTAACTAGTCTTGGTATTACTTATGAAGTAAATATGTTAGAAGGAGTAGAATATGATGTAGAATTTGTAGAATTAGTTGAAAGAGAAAAAGATGCACTAGATGCGGAAGCTAAGGCAAAAGGAGTAATGGGATTCTCACGTTTAGAAGATATTGATTGGAGAAGAGGTTCTGCTGCTAATAATAGAGAGTTATACTTTGCAGTTACAGGAAGAAACAAAACAGATTTAGTTGGTAAAGGAACTATCTCGGGACGTATTTATAAAGTAGTTTTAAATGATACAAATCCTGATGGAGCCGGGAAAATCACATGTGTATTAGATGGAGATGTAGTAGGAGGTAAGGCAGAAGAGTTTTTATCACCAGATAACATTTTAGTTACAGAAAACTACGCATACATTCAAGAAGATCCAGCTATTTCACCTACAACTGCTGGTAAAACGCATTACGCTAGAATGTATCAATATAATTTTGCAACAGGAGAATTAAAAGTTGTTGTTGAATGTGATCAAATTGATGCAGCATCTAAAGGATATGGAAATACTTCTAAAGCATGGGAAATTACAGGAATGATTGATGTTACTGATGTTGTTAAAAATGGAGAAAACACATTTTTAATTATGACTCAAAACCATGGATGGGAACCTACAGATGGTTCATCATTTACAGACCCAACAGCAAACTTTCCTAGTGGATCTAGAAAAGAAGGTTCTGTTTTATATACAATTACAGGATTAGAAAGATAAAAAACATGACTAAAATATTAAGTCAAGCTAAGACATACCTTTGTGTATGTCTTTTGCTTTTAACAATAGGTTGTAAAAATAAGAATGAAAAGGAGTATAAATCTATAAACAAAAATGGAAGCGAGGAGATAGAAAAATTATATTTAAAATATCTTACCAATACTATAACTAATTTAGATAGTATTAAAGGGAAACCAATAAATAAACAAAAAGAACATTATGCTTTAGCTAGGAAATCTTTTAAATTATTGGAACCTATTTTAGGGTATACTGATAAGGATAATTATAAATCTTTAAATGCACCGAACATTATTATTGTTAAAGGTGAAGTAAGTAGAGATACAAGAGTATTAAAGCCAATAGGTTTTCAAGTAATAGAAGAAACATTATATGAAGAACCCTTAGATGTAAAAGTTTTAAATAAAGCAATTACTGTTACTAGCAATCGTTTAAAGCTAATTAGAAAGAATGTTTTGTTAAAATTAAATGATTATCATATTATTTGGTTACTTCGATCTGAAATAATTAGGATAGCTACTACTGGTATTACAGGATTTGATTCTCCAGTTTTAAATCAATCTTTAAAAGAAAGTAGTTACGCTTATAAAACATTAATAGATATTATTAAATTAAAAGAAGAAAACTTTACCTCTAAATCATTATTAAATGAGTTTGTGAAATTAATAGAAACTGCACAGCAAAAACTAAATCATGATTTTGATTCTTTTAATAGATTTAGTTTTATAAAAACGCAAACAGCTAATCAATTAGCTGTTTTATTGAAAATACAAAAAGATTGGAAAGTGAAATTTCCATTTGAAATGGCATTATCTCATGAATTTACTTCTGTTTTCTCTAAAGAAATGCTGAATCAAGATTATTTTACAGATTATTTAAGTGATACTACTCAGATAGAAGAGAAAATGATTTTAGGAGAAGAGTTGTTCAATGATAAATCGCTTTCTAAAGATTATAATATGGCGTGTGCTACCTGTCATATTAAAGAATTGGCATTTACAGATGGTAAAAGAACTTTTGATAAAAATCAAACACGTAATACACCTACAGTTACATATGCTGCATATCAAAAAGGTTTTTTTATGGATTCTAGAGCGGGAAGTTTAGAGGGACAAGTTGTTGGAGTAGTAAAAAATCATAATGAGTTTAATATGACAATGGATTCTGTAATAAGTAGAGTCATGAATATTAAAAAATATAAAAAACAAATAGAAACTTTATATAAAAATAAAAGAACAGATTTTAACATTAGACATGCAATAGCTACTTATATAAGAACCTTGAATAATTTTAATTCTAAGTTTGATAAAAATATTAGAGGTGAAGAAAACACATTAACTCAAGAGGAAGAAAAAGGTTTTAATTTGTTTATGGGAAAAGCTTTGTGTGCTACTTGTCATTTTGCACCAGTATTTAATGGAACTGTTCCTCCAGATTTTAATGATACAGAATTAGAGGCTATTGGGGTTCCTAATTTAGAAAAAAAGGCTTTAAGTGATGATTTAGGTAGGTATAATTTATTTAAAACTGAAGAGCGTAAACATTTTTTTAAAACACCTACCATAAGAAATATAGAAAAAACAGCACCTTACATGCATAATGGTGTATACACTACTTTAGAAGAAGTAATGGATTTTTATAATAAAGGAGGAGGAAATGGTTTAGGTTTTCATAATGAATATCAAACATTACCATTCGATAACTTACAATTATCTGAAGAAGAAATAGCTTCTATAATTGCTTTTATGAAAACACTTACAGATAAGGAGTATTAACAAATGTTATTATTGATGAAGTTGACTCTAAATAAGAAACCAAGAATTCATATTCTTGGTTTCTATAAAAACAATGTATTTTGATATTTTTAATAAATTTACTGTATGATAAGTTTCTGTATAGTTTTTTTACCAGTAGTATATAAAATCAAGGCATATATTCCAGGTTTTATACCATGTAAACTAATGTAATCATTGGTAGAAGATGAATTTTTATGTACACTTTTAACAGGTTTTCCAGATAAATTAGAAATAAGTACTGTATAAGTTTCACTAGGTAGGTTTATTTGTATTCTTTCTGAAGCTGGATTAGGAATAAATACAGGAATTGTATCAGATAAAGGGGTATTATTTGTAGAAAAAAGTCGTGAACTTATGAATTGAATAGGATTTCTATCAATACAGTTTTCTAAATCAAAGGTAACATCATCCAGTGATATATTGTTCATAGTTACTTTTTGACCTTTAACGATTTTTACTTTACAGGTACCTTCATCATTTCCACTTAAAGCTATTTTTTTTAGTGACTCATCACCTTGAAAATCATTTAAAGAAATAGTTCCATTCTTTCTAATACCTAATTGAATATTTTCACCTTCATTTACAAATACATAATTTTTAAATTTACTAGAGGCGTTAAAAGTATTACCAGCAATAAATATATTTCTAGGCCCATATGCGTGTACATCTCTTTTGCATAATCTATTTTTATGTCCATTTGCTGAGCATTTAGTGTCAGCACGTCTCTCTGGACCACCATTAATAAAGTATTTCCATGTAGTATAAGTGTTACTAGGTTGTTCTTGAGAAGCTCTTACATGTCCTTCAGTTCCTCTAAAGTGAATACAAGAATAAGCTTTAGGTACGGTAGTATTCATAGAGAAAGTGTTATTGTAAATCTGAATATTTTGAGAAAACTGTTCAAAATGTAAGGGTTGCGAACCACCAGATGCATCATCTGTCATTCCTTGAAAATCATTATTTTTAATAATAACATCTTTTGTCTGAACCATTCCAATATGAAATTGTTTTGAAGGTTTAAAAATACAATTTCGTATAATGGTACCATTTAAACTAGTACTTTCAGTAAATCTTCTACCTATCAGTTTTCCATCTGCATCTCTAGTGCCATCATTCTCTCTATCGTTTCCATTATCAGAAGCAATAGCATTTTGATATCCTTCTTCAAAGACCGTATTTTCTATTATAATTTTTTCAACAGAAGTAATTACTTGACCATTTCTTTTGTTTGTATTTCTATTAAAAATATGAATACAAAAAGTTTCAATATTAGAAAACACACAATCTTTAACGCGTAAACCTTCCGTAGGCCATCCAGAAACAGTATTGATAGCGTCTCTATGCGTATTTGTAAATTTTACATGAAAAAAATTATGGTCTTTACTTTTATTGAATTTAAAAAGAGCATTACCAAATTTTGATTGTTTAAAAGCTCCATCTATAGTTAAATGTTTTACAGATATATTGTTGGAAAAAGCATTTATAAAAGTACCTTTATCTTTTGTTAGTTTAAGAATTGTATTATCGATACCATTACCTATTAAAATCAGGTTTTCATTTCTAATTTCTAAAGGAACTTCAAATTCATATGTTCCAGGAGCAAAAGTGATTTTAGTGGTTACACCATCTTTCGTCCATTTTATAATTTGATCGATTTTAGTAGAATCAGCTTTTTGTTCAGTTTGAATTGTTTGTGATTGAATAAGGTAAGTTGCGCTAAAAAAACTAATAAGTGTTAAAGCGATTTTAAATAATGATTTGTTCATTTCTTGGGATTATCTAAGTTGATTTTTATTGTTAATTTTTGTAATTAACGAAAAGATTTTGGGCTTATTGCTTTCTTCTGTTTTAAATAGATGTGGTCTGTTTTTTTATTAAAGTTTGTAAGTTTGTATTTAAATTTCGACTTAGCGAGTTAAATCAATTAAATAATGAAAAAACTAATTTTATTAATCATGTTATCTTCTATAGTTATAGCATGTAAAGAAGAGTCTAAAAAAGAAACTCCAAAAGAAACTAAAGAGGAAGTAAAAAAAGAAGATACTTTTCCAAAAGTATTAGGAGAAGTCCTAAAAAAACATGGAGGTATTGATGCTTGGAGAAAATCTAGTTTTGTGTCATATAAAGTTAATGGACAAGAACATACAACAGCTTTAAAATCTAGAAAAGCACTTATTACTGCCGAAAAATATTCTTTAGGGTATGATGGTAAAGAAGCATGGGTAAGTCAAAAAGACAGTACAGCATTTAAAGGTAATCCAGAGTTTTACTACAATTTATATTTCTATTTTTATGCAATGCCTTTTGTATTGGCAGATGATGGAATTGTGTATTCAGAAGCTAAACCAATAGAATTTGAAGGAACAACATATCCAGGAATTAAAATTTCATATAATGCAAACATAGGAGCTTCGCCAGATGATAATTATTATGTTTTTTATCACCCAGAAACTAAACAAATGGAATGGTTAGGTTATTCTGTTACTTATAATTCTAAAAAACCAACAGATAAATTTAACATAATTAGATATAATGATTGGGAAAATGTTAACGGTTTCTTGTTGCCAAAATCTCTAACTTGGTATAAAAAAGATGATAAAGGCATGCCATCTGAACCAGCTCGTGAACCAACTCAGTTTTCATCAGCATTAGTTAGCCAGGCACCATTAGCAGATGATTTTTTTAATAAACCAACTAATAACTAAAACAAACAATAATTATGAGTAAAAAGTATGTATGGAAAAAGGAGTACACCGTAGTCCTATTAGCAAATTTAGTGTACATTGTCTTCTTTTATTTTATAACAAACATATATACAAAATAACTCATGCAAAGTTTAGATTGGATTGTATTATCTATTACATTATTGTTTATCGTATTTTACGGAGCTTGGAAAACAAGAGGGAGCAAAAATGTAGAAGAATATATAAAAGGAGGAAATGATACAAAGTGGTGGACCATTGGTTTGTCGGTAATGGCAACTCAAGCTAGTGCCATCACTTTTTTATCTACACCAGGGCAAGCTTTTCATAGTGGAATGGGCTTTGTTCAATTTTACTTCGGTTTACCTATAGCAATGGTTATCATTTGCTTAGTATTTATACCTATTTACCATAAACTGAATGTATATACGGCCTACGAATACTTAGAAAGTAGGTTCGATTTAAAAACACGAACATTAACAGCAATTCTTTTCTTAATTCAAAGAGGTTTAGCTGCTGGTATTACCATTTTTGCGCCAGCAATTATATTATCAGCTGTTTTAGGATGGGATTTAATTACCTTAAATATAATTATAGGTTTTTTAGTAATTGTATATACAGTTAGCGGAGGTACAAAAGCCGTTAGTGTTACTCAAAAACAACAAATGGCAATCATTTTCTCAGGAATGTTTATTGCCTTTTATTTAATTTTACAATACTTACCAGACGGAATTACTTTTTCTAAAGCATTGGAAATAGCAGGAGCAAGTGATAAAATGAAAGTGTTAGACTTCTCTTTAGATTTAAATAACCGTTATACGGTTTGGACAGGTATTCTTGGAGGAACATTTTTAATGCTTTCTTATTTTGGAACAGATCAAAGTCAAGTACAACGGTATTTATCAGGAAAATCAGTTAGAGAAAGTCAATTAGGACTTATTTTTAATGGATTGTTAAAAGTACCGATGCAATTCTTTATTTTATTAGTAGGAGTAATGGTATTTGTTTTTTATCAGTTTAATGCATCACCATTAAATTTTAATCCTAAAGCACAAGAAGCCGTTATTAATTCTGAATTTGCTCAAGAATACAAAGATTTAGAAAATAAGCATAAAGAAATTGAGGCTCAAAAAAAGACATTAATTTTTTCCGGATTAACTCCAGAGAATAAAATAAAACTGCAAGAGCTTAACGAAAAAGATAAAGTATTAAAAGGAGCTGCAAAAGTTATTATAGAAAAAACAGAAACAGAAGTAGAAACCAATGATAAAGATTATGTTTTTATTCATTTTATCCTACATAATCTACCAAAAGGATTAATAGGTTTATTGTTAGCTGTAATTTTATCTGCCGCAATGTCTTCTACAGCATCAGAACTAAATGCGTTGGCTTCTACAACAGCAATAGATTTATATAAAAGGAATCAAAAAGAAGAGAAAAGTGATCAACATTATGTTACCATGTCTAAATGGTTTACATTAGGTTGGGGTGTTCTAGCTATTCTAGTCGCCTGTGTCGCCAATTTATTTGATAATTTAATTCAATTAGTAAATATTATCGGATCTATATTTTATGGTAATGTATTAGGAATTTTCTTATTAGCGTTTTTCTTAAAGTTTATAAAGTCAAATGCAGTTTTTATTGGAGCTGTAATTACACAAGCAATTATATGTTTAATTTATTATTTTGGAATATTTAGATTAGAACAGCAAGGTTTAGACCCTATAATTAGTTATTTATGGTTAAACTTTTTAGGAGCTGTTTTAGTAGTATACATATCGTCACTTATAGAGTTTAAGTCTACCAATACAAAAACAAAGTTGATCTTAGGACTTATAACTTTAGGAATGGTTAAGGTTGTTTTTGATTTAAATCAAGGAGATTCGTTAAACATCTATCATGTAATTTATTTGATCTTAATGTTTATTCTAGTAGGTGTTTTTAATAACAAAGAACTAGAAGAAAAGGAAACTATAGATAATATAGGATCAGACGAATAATTGTAATTAATAATATAAAAGTAAACCTCGCTAGTTTTAAAATTAGCGAGGTTTTTTATGCTTAATTTTTCAAACTTGTTATTAAACCTTTAATTTCATGCATAGATATTGGTTTATCAATTTTTACTGGAGATATTTTGTATAGCTATTAAAATTTAATCCCTCCATTTCTTTATCTTTTAGTTTTATAAAAAATTAGATAGTTCAGAAACTAAAATTAAAGAAAGAAGTTTTTGAGTTAATGTTTCTATTTTTCTTAATATAATTAAAATAGAAAAGTAAATTAACTAAAAATTAAAGATGCTTTTCTAGTTTTACTAGTTCCATCTGGAAAAGTAATTTTAATTGTAATTTTATCTCTAACACCAGTGTCTGCTCCAGGGATATTAAAATAAAATGTCTCATTTTTAGAAGGTTGCATAGAGGTTGTACTAGAAATTGATGTGTTTGTATCATTAAAACCATCTGTACCAACTACAGTAAATTCAACTTTTGTATTTTGATATACGCATAATAAATCTATATAAACATTGTAGCTTTGACCATTTTTAGGAATAGATGGTGAAATAGTTAGTGGACTAATAGAAGTTTCAGAACCTAATTCTATTTTAAGACTAGGAAATGGCCCTCTTCCATCAACTACTTCAGTAGTACTTGTAATAGAATTTCCTCCATCGGAAGTTAGAACAGCACCGGAAGCGACAGCATAAATTTTTAATGATTCTGTAAAAGTTCTATTAACTTCGGGTGATTCACATAGTTTAGTAGCTAAAGGAATAGTTATTTTATTAAAAGGGCAAATAAGTCTTAATTCAAAAACAGTAGCTTCACAAGCTGCAAAAAAAGGAGCAGCAACTGGAGCTCCTATACCAGAAGAAGCTATTGCAGCAGATAATGAAATACAAAGAGCATCGAGAAAAAGAGTGTTTTGAGCTATTTTACATGTTATTTTAAATGCATCAGCTAATGGGGTACAAATATCCTCTTTTATATTTATTTCTGCTGCCGTTTTAGTAGGGATTGTAGTGTAATATTCTCCAGTTTCTGAGCCTTTTTTAGCAGGGAATCTACCTTTCCATAATCCAGTGACATTACTTTTTACTATTAAATCTACTCTAGGAACATTTGTAGGTTTGAAGCAGCTTGATGTATTTATTTTGACGTTTCCTTTATTAGTGTTCTTTATTTTATTGAAATCTAATGCTTTAAGACTTCTGTTAGTTATGATTTTTTTATTTAATCTAGAAGTTGCCAAAGATTTTGGATTAACTTTAGACGAAGTTTCAGATGGATTTACAATAAAATTTATTTGCTGCTCTCCATTTGGAGAAACCATAACTACAGAAGCACTCTCATTAGAAAGCCAATCTAAACTAATTTGGACTCCATTTTGTGTAAATATTTTTTTAGGTTGTCCATTTTCATTAAAACTAATAAGTGTAGTATTTTTTTGTCTAACTACTTCAACTAAATTAATACCTAATGGTATTCCTTTATTATCTCTCTCTCCGTAATAATAAGTCTCAACATCATTATCTTTATGAATAGCTAATAATGGATCATTAATATTGGTCATTAATGTAAGGTCGGATTTAGTATTTTCTAATTCAGGCAAGTTATTAGGTTCATCCTTGTCACAAGAAGTGAAAAAAGAGATACAAACGAGTAGTTTAAAAATAAAATTCTTCATAATGTTAAGTGTTTGATTATTAACAAATAAAGTTTTTTTTGAAGAGGTTTAAAATACCGATTAATAAGTATTTTAAATAATATGGGATAAAATCGTATTTCAAATAGTAATACTTAAGTTGTTGTTATTGTTGTTGTTATTGTTGTTGTAAAGGGTTGATAATTTTTTTTTATCTTAAATGATTCTCAAACTCATTAATCAATTCTTGAACTTCATTCTCAGTATATTTTCTTGAAAAATGGACAGGTATAGGATTTTCAACTTCACATTCTTTCATGATCTTTCCAGACATATTTGCATAGCTATGAAAGTTTAATACGGCCAGTTCCTTGTCTTCATTTTTATAAAAACTTTCGATAAATACTTTTTTACATTTAAAAAATAGTTTTTTAATTTTTAAATGATTTTCCTCATTAGCCGCATGATCCATAATAATACCTACAGAATCTCCTTTTTGTATATGCAATAAATGAAATAAGTCTTTAGCTATATAATTTTCTTCATTAATTATAATAGTAGTATTTACATTTTGTTGTTCGTAAGCAGTTTTTAAATCTTTTACCCATTTACCTCCTTTAAAGTTACTCGAATCTAAATCAATTTTTAAAGTATCTTTTTCTTTAAACAAATAAGCTAAAGTTGGAACTTTGTGATCAAGAAGTGTTGCAGAAACAGAAAAAGATTTTTCTTCAAATATGAGAGCACTATTAACTTCTTTAAGTTGTTTCAATTCCCAAACAGGAGGAGTGATTTCATATGTAATAAATTTACTTTCAGAAATCATTTCTCTTATTTCATAAACAATAGCATCTTCATTAATAAGATTCCAGGTATAACTTTTAATTCTAGATTGCACTTGTTTTGCAATTCCTTTTGGTCCGCAAATAATAACTCTTCTTTGTATGCCTATTTGATGCCTTATGACTGCATCAAAATTAACAAAGTGATCTATGTGTGTATGACTTATGAATATAGCATTGCAATTCTGAATTTCTTTTACATTTAATGCTTTGGCATCTCCACATTCACATAAGTAACTCCAAGGATGATTGTCTGGTTTTATGAGAATAGAAATATCTTCTTCATAAGAACTCTTAATTTCTGATATAAACATATTGCAATTTTTAATATTTACTACAATACTAACAATTTTAAAATAAAAAACTAAAGTTTCATTTCTAAAAGGCAAACAGCCGTATTGTGATAATGAGAAGGGAGATTTTTAGAAAATCCCATTTCATGAATATCAATAAATTTAAAACCATTTTTAACATAAACAGTAATAAGTCCTGGGTTTATGCTAGCTATATCTAAACGTAAAAAAAACTTTTGATTTTGTATTGCATAGTCTTTAGACCAATCAAAAACTTTAGAAAGAATATTGTGACCTCTAAATTTAGGATTCATAGCTATTCGATGTATGTATACACTAGGATCATCATTCTTTTGTTGCCATATTTCAGGATCATTAAATGTAGTCATCCATATACACGCGATTTCTTCATCAATGATTAATTTCCATTGTCTATTTTCAGAAATTTCTTGTTCAATTAATTTTTTATCTATTGTAGGCCAAGGCAATCCTTTTTTTTCTTTTTGATAAGTAATAGCATCGGTGTATAAATTTTGAATATTCTGTATATCTTTTAAATTACTGTTCGTTATTTTCATATTTCATTTTTTAATCACTTTTTAGATAAAGCAAGTTTAATACCTAAGACTATAAATAAGCTACCAGTAATTCTATCTAACCATATTTTAAAACGATAGTTTTGCCTGATTTTATTTGATAATTTAGAAGAAAATAATGCTAAAATTAAACACCAAATAGTACCTGTAGTTACAAAAGTTAACCCTAAAATTATAAAAGGAGTAGGACTTGTAGAATAGGATTCATTAATAAATTGAGGAATAAAAGCTAGAAAGAAAAAAGCAACTTTTGGATTTAAGATGTTTGTAAATATTCCAGAAATATAAATTTTTTTGTAATTAATGTCTGAAAGCTCTTTTTTAAATTCAAAAGATTGTTTGGAAGAAGAACGAAGCATTTTTATTCCTAAGTAAATTAAATAAATAGCTCCTGCATATTTAACAATTTGAAAAGCGAAAGCCGATTTAGCTAATAAAATAGATAAACCTAAGGCAGCAAATAAGCAATGTACTAAAGCACCCGAGGCGATTCCTAAGGCTGATAATAATCCTGCTTTTTTACCTTGTGAAATACTTCTACCAAGAATATACATAGTATCTGCTCCTGGAGTTAAGTTTAAGAGTAAAGAAGCTAGTAAAAAAGCTTCAAAATTAATAATGCCAAACATATATTTTTATTTTAAAATATTACAACTCAAAATTAGATTAGAAGATAAGATTAATTTGTGCAATTTTATTTAACGAAAACTATTAATGCTTATTTTTAGGCGTTAAAACGGGTAAAATATGCATCAAATAGATAAGTTTGATAAAGAGATTTTAAATCTATTACAGAAGAATAATAAATTAACTTCATTAGAGATAAGTTTTGAGATTGGTTTAAGTCAAAGCGCTGTTCAAAGAAGGATTACAAAATTAAGAAAGAACAATGTTATTAAAGCAGATGTTTCAATAATAAGACCTGAATCTGTAGGTCTTGAAATAACTTGTATTGTAGATGTGATTTTATATGAAGGAAATACAAAGGCAATCGAAGATTTTAAAACAACAATGCGTAAGTGTAATGAAGTGGTACAATGTTATTATGTAACGGGAACTTATGATTTTGTGTTGATTGTTCAAACAAAAAATATGGCTCATTTTGAGAAGTTTCAAAAGAGTTATTTAATGGATAATTCAAATTTGAAACATTTTTACACACATGTAGTAATGGATAAAATAAAAATGGATTATAAAATTAATCTCTAATTATATAAATAAGTTGTTTAGTAAATTTAAAATATAAAAAAACCCGAATATCAATGACATTCGAGTTCTTTACTTTTAACTTAACTTTTTAAGTAGTCAGTTTAGGCTCCCCATTCTTTTAGAGAGTCTTTGTTTAATTTTATATAATCTGCATTACCAGCTTTTTCAGCATGCATTAAAGAAGCTTTAGCAGCTTTTATTGCACCTTTTTTATCACCAGCTTTTGCATGAATTAAAGATTGTTTACGTAAGACCCAAAAAGCAGGCTTTTCTTTAGTCATATCAACAGCCTTGTCAATCCACATTTTAGCTTTATTAATATCTTTACCAGCTTCTAAATAATAAGAAGCAGCAGCATAATAATCACCAGAAGCAGGTCCAGCCATTACCTTATCAATATTAGAAGAAACAGCTTTATCAGTTGGAACATTAAACTTAATACCAGCATAAACGTTTTCCCATAAGATACCTATTACAGCAGAATCATTATGAAGATCATCAATAGTAATAGTAAATGATTCAATTTTCATTGGCATTTTTTCTACTTTAACAGTAGTCGCTAAAGCAACGTTACTATCTTTAAATTCTCTTGGAGTACCCCAGTTATTAGTATCCTTGTAAAAGATAACTTCCCAAGAAGAGGCATTAGGCTTTGTAAAAATAGCATAAGCACCTTTTTTCAAAGATTTACCACCAATCATAACATCTTCACTAAAGGTAACGATTGTGTTTTTATTAGCTCCTGTTCTCCATAATTTTCCAAAAGGAACTAAGTTTCCAAAAACTTTTCTTCCTTTCATACCAGGTCTAGAGTATTCAACAGTAACATCAGTTAACCCAACTTTTTGCTCTAATTTAGCAGAAGGACTAGGCTGCGGAGTTTTAACTTGTGCACTAACAGTTGCAACTGTTAATGTAGCTACAAATAGACTTAAAAATGCTTTTTTCATGATTAAATTAGTTTATTTTTCTGTTCGATAAAATTACGGCTAAAAGAAGTTATAAATGTTAACAAAAACTTAAAATACGAGATTGTATCTTTGCAAACATGAAAAAATATATATCGGAATTTATAGGAACTTTTGCACTTATTTTTTGTGGTACAGGAGCAATGACTATCAATGAAGTAACAGGTGGTTCAATAGGTCATGTAGGAATTGCAATTACATGGGGTTTAATAGTGATGGCAATGATTTATGCCTTCGGAGAAATTTCAGGAGCGCATTTTAATCCTGCAGTTTCAATATCTTTTGCGTATGCTAAAAAATTCCCTTGGTCAGAAGTGCCTAAATATATCTTTTTTCAAGTATTAGGAGCAATAACAGCAAGTTGTGTATTATGGTTTTTATTTCCTGAGAGCGAGTTTTATGGAGCCACAATAGCTTCTACAGATGCTTTAAGAGCCTTTGTTTTAGAATTAATACTCACATTCTTCTTAATGGTTACTATTATTAATGTTTCTACAGGAAGTAAAGAAGTGGGAACTATGGCAGGAATTGCTATTGGAGGAGTGGTATTGTTAGAAGCAATGTTTGCCGGACCAATAACAAAAGCATCGATGAACCCTGCTCGTTCTTTAGCGCCGGCTTTAGTATCTGGGAAATTTACCGATCTTTGGTTGTATATGGTAGCACCAATTTTAGGGGCGTTATTAGCAGTTGTTACTTGTAAATTAGTGAAAGATGATAATTGTTGCGATGGCGAGTGTTAGCAAGCAATTAACAATTATCAGTGACCATTTATCAATTACTTTCATTTAATTTTTTTGTGAAACAAAAAAATCACTGTTTACTGATCACTGTTTACTGATACTTCCTTTTCCTCCAGAAATTAAAACCAAAACCAAATAAAGCTAATACACCAAGAGGAACTACAATATTTAAAAACTGCCAAAATGTTTTCTCTTTATATGCACGTTGTTTATCTAATGTTTGTAGTTTAATAGATTTGTTGCGTAAGTTGATTAAGCCTTTATCATCTAATAAATAATCGATCGTATTTAATAAAAAATCCTTATTACCAAAACGTTGTTGCGTCCATTTATCAATAGCTAAATCATAAGGTTTCCCTTTTAAGATTTGATTTCTAGCAATATCACCATCTGCAATTACAACCATTTTATTAGCACTAGAAACAGGTTTATAGTTAGTAGTTTCAAAAGGTTTTGTTCTATTTTCATAGGCAGAATGAAAATTTCCTTCTAACAACACGGCCAATAACTGATTGTTGGCAGTATATTCTTTTTGCTGAGGTTCTTTAGTAATTTCACTTAGATTAATCACTTTTGGAGTCCCTGATAATTTAGAAACTACAGAACTTACTAAAAGAGGTGTTTTTTTAATATCCTTTTTTAAAGTATCTATTTGGGTAGTAAATCGAAAACGAACAGGTAAAATATTTTTAGTGATAGGGTGATTAGGGTTTGCACCAACAAGCGGATGATAAAACCAATCGAAACTTTCAAACTTAGCTTGATTACCTGTGTTTCCTGCTGCTAAAGTTAATTTTGAAGCATATAAGTCTTGTACTAATTTATTGTTTATTCGTACACCATAACTAAACAATAAATCCGTTAAATTCAAATCGCGACGAAAAGCCATCATTTCACCATGATTATATAAACTGTCTGTATCTGCATTTAAATTATCGATCATCCATAATGTTTTACCACCATGAGTAATAAACTGATCTAAAACTAATTTTTCTTTATCTGTAAACCTTTTAGTAGGTTTCGCTATAATAGATAAATCGAATTTTTTTAATTCCTGAGATGTTTTAACTGGATTTTTTTTAACTGAATCTAATGTAAATTTCGCTAAATGATATTTTTTTCTTAATTCACTAAGTAAACTATACATCTTTATATCCTCTAATTCACCGTTACCAGCTAAAATAGCAATACTCTTTTTTTTATCTTCAATAATTAAATCAATAGCATTAGCAAAAGAATACTCTAAAGATGAAATAGCATTCTCTAATTGACTTTCTTGTGAAGAGGTACTTGTGTTGGGTAGTAAAGAAACAATTTGAGCCTTTTTTCCATAGAATATTTCTGCCCAAGGAAAAATAATAGTTTCAGATAACTTACCATCTTCTTCAACGGTTAATTGGCTAGGAACCATCCCGTTTTTTACTAATTCATTTCCAATACCATCAGGATTTACAAAACGAAAACGAATTGAAGAATTTTCAGATTTTAATTCTTCAAGAAATTGACGTGTTTCTATTTGTAATCTCTGAAATTCAGAAGGAAAGTCTCCTTCTAAATATACATTTATGATTAATGGTTCTTTTATCTTACCTATTAAGTCTGTAGTTGTCTCAGATAATGAATATCGTTTATCTTTTGTCAAATCAAACCTTTTAAAATATTGATTACTTAAAAAGTTAAATACAATCAATCCCACTAAAACAAGAAGTATAGTTTTTATTTTTTTATTCATTTTCTAACTGCTTTTTAGTAATATATAAAAAGAAAAAACTAACACTTATAAAATAAAACAGATCTCTAGTATCTATAACTCCACGGCTAATACTTTTAAAATGTTCATTAAAACCAAGTAATTTTATATAATAATTTGAAGTACCCGATAAATCTGAAAGAGCATCAAACCCGTAAAAAAGAAAGAAGCAAATGCAAATACCTAAAATAAAAGCAGTAATCTGACTTTTAGAAAGAGTAGAGGTAAACAAACTAACAGAAGTATAAGAAGAAGCTAAAAAGAAAAGCCCAAAATAAGAACCAATAATAGTTCCCATATCTAAGTTTCCTTTCGGATTTCCTAAATCGTAAATGGTATACACATAAATTAAAGTGGGGATAAGGGCTATAGAAACTAATAACAAAGCAGCAAAATATTTGCCCATCACAATTTGCCAATCACTTAAAGGTTTTGTTCTTAAAATTTCAATAGTACCTACACTAAATTCATCAGCAAAACTTTTCATAGTTATTGCAGGTATTAAGAATAAGAACAACCAAGGGGTTAAATAAAAAAAGGAATTTAAGTCGGCAAAACCAGCATTTAAAATATTGAAATTGTCTTTAAAAACCCATAAAAACAATCCATTTACAAGCAAGAAAACACCAATTACTAAATAAGCAACAGGCGATGCGAAAAATGAATTAAATTCTTTCTTTAATATTGAAATCAATTTATATATTTTTTTAAGTGATCAATTATCAACAAACAATTATCAGAGAAAAAAGATGATAATTGATAAATGTTAACTGATAATTGTAATTAATCCAAACTTACAACTTTATCAACGCTCCAAGCAAATGGCTTATCGTTAAAAAAGAGTTTTGTTTCTGCCCAAATGTTTTTAAACAAATCAGAGTTTCTATAATTTTCTAAATCTTGTTCTGTATCCCAATAACTATATGTGAAAAATACATCAGAATTTGTTTTATCTCTATATAACTCTAATAAACGACACCCAGGAGAGTTTCGTATAAATTCTTTTTTTTTCTCAAAATTAGCCAAAAAAGTTTCAATTTTTTCAGGCTGAAAACTCAATTTTACAATACGTACAAACATGTTTTTAATTAATAGTTACAAAATCTGATTTTTCTTCGTCAATAAATTCTACAGTAATAGTATCACGATAATTAAGACCGAGTAAGGTAGATGCCCCTCCAACAGTTTTTAAATTACTTTTATAAATTGCAATTTCTAAGAAATTTGCAGAATTAAATAAAGCCAGTTTTTTTCCATCATGCAATCGTATATCTTCACTCTTATAATCGATAATGTCATTATACTGTTTAAAAACGCTATCAAAAGTATATCTACGGGCAGTAATTATAAATCTCCTTTCTTTACCAATATCACTAAATAGTTTTTTACTAATATTACTTATTACATTTCCATAATTGTCAATATAAATAACTCCTCCAATAATGATGTTTTTTTCTTGATTTATTTTAGGTTGAATCTCAATCATTTTTTTATAAGACTGCGTTTCTTTTCCTATTACATCTAATTTACCCCCTTTTGCTATAAAACTAGCTACCTTAACAAAAACATCTAATACAGGAAAACTACTTTCTATATGATTATGAATGTTGATTTCAACAATTTTGGTCGGGTTTATTTCAGAAGCAATCATAGAAATAACACCGTTATCTGGACAAATAAAATAGTGTTCATCTAGCAAAATAGCTAAATGTTTATTTTTTATACTTAATTCAGAATCAACACCAATGATATGTATAGTCCCTTTAGGAAAACTCTTATAAGCATTTTTAACAATATATGCAGTTTCAGTAATGTTAAAAGGTGATATTTGATGCGTAATATCAACAATTCTAGCTTCAGGTAATTCAGAATAAATGGCTCCTTTTACAGTTCCAGCAAAATGGTCTTTGGTGCCAAAATCAGTAGTTAAAGTAATTAAAGCCATTAAAAGTTGATTGTTAATTATTTTGTGAAAAACTAAGCTAAAAATTACCGCAAAGCTACACAAATGAATAAAATAATCCTTACTTTTAAGCATAATAAAATTAAAATTTAAGCATTTGAACGAGAGAGTTATTGAATTAACAGAAATTAATCCAAACGAATTTTTTGGAGCAGAAAACAGAACAATATCTTTATTAAAAACATATTTTCCTAAAATTAAAATTGTTGCTAGAGGAAATAAACTAAAAATATATGGTGATAAAGAAATTTTAGATGAGTTTGAAATACGATTAGAAAGACTAATAAAGTACTTTAATAAATACAATAAATTAGATGAAAATAGTATTGAACGTATTTTAACATCAAATGGTAAAGAAGAAGTAGAGAGAAAGATAGGTAATAAGAGTGATGTGTTAGTGCATGGAGTTAATGGTAAAATGATTACACCTCAAACAGAAAATCAACGAAAGTTGGTGGCTTTAATGAGTAAAAATGATTTACTATTTGCTGTTGGTCCTGCAGGAACAGGAAAAACGTATACTGCAGTTGCATTAGCTGTAAAAGCGTTAAAAGAAAAAGATGTACGTAGAATTATTTTAACAAGACCCGCAGTAGAATCTGGTGAAAACCTTGGGTTTTTACCTGGAGATTTAAAAGAAAAATTAGATCCTTATATGCAACCTTTATATGATGCATTAAGAGATATGATTCCTTCAGAAAAATTACAAGCATTTTTAGAAAATGGAACCATTCAAATTGCACCACTAGCTTTTATGCGTGGTAGAACGTTAGACAATGCTTTTGTGATTTTAGATGAAGCTCAAAATACGACACATGCGCAAATGAAAATGTTTTTAACACGTATGGGAAAACATGCTAAGTTTATAATTACAGGAGATCCTGGACAAATAGATTTACCAAGAAAACAAGTATCTGGTTTAAAAGAATCATTATTAGCATTGAAAGGTATTGATGGTATTGCTCAAATCTTCTTAGATGATAAAGATGTGGTACGTCACCGTTTAGTAAAGAAGATTATTAAAGCGTATAAGAGTATTGAGACGGAGTAATTATATAATGAAAAAGAATAAAGTTTTTTTTGATATATTAAATTAAAATGAAAATACCCCAAATAAAAGGAGTAATAGATAGACGTATTTTAATCAATTATCAAATTGATAAAGAAATATTAGAAAATTATTTACCAAAACCTTTTAAACCAAAGCTGATAAATGGAAAAGGAATTGCAGGAATTTGTTTAATTAGATTAAAAGAAATTAGACCCAAAGGCTTACCTAAACAAATAGGAATTTCGTCAGAAAATGGGGCACATAGAATTGCTGTTGAATGGTTAGAAAAAGGAATTAAAAAAGAAGGTGTTTATATACCAAGAAGAGATACTTCTTCAAAGTTAAATAATTTAGCTGGGGGAACTATATTTCCAGGGATTCACCATTTAGCTGATTTTACTGTAAGTGAGCAAGAAAATAACTATGAAGTTGGTTTCGTAAGTAAAGACAAAACATTTTTGTCAATTAGAGCAAGAGAAACGAATATTTGGAATAAAGAAAGTGTATTCTCAAATTTACAATCTGTTTCAGATTTTTTTGAAAAAGGTTCTGTAGGGTATTCACCCTACAAAAACGATTTTGACGGACTTGAATTAAAAGCATATAATTGGAAAGTTTCCCTTTTAGAAGTTGAAAATGTAAAGTCTAGTTTTTTTGAAAATGAAAATGTTTTTCCAAAAGGTTCTGTAAAGTTTGATAATGCATTATTGATGAAAAATATAGAACACGAATGGATAAGTTTAGGAAAGATAAAAAGAATATAGTAAAAAAGTAGTGTAAAGGAAAGTAGTGCTATTTTAAAAATAATTAGAAATTCTTTATTTGTCAATTTGTTTTTCAAGTTGACTTTTTTATTTAAATAAGCATCATAAAAATTATATGAGTACATTATAATTTTGTAGGAACAAAAAGACTTCCTAAAAAAGATTAAAAAGTTTACTTTTGCGCTACAACAACAACACAGAATGAACACAATAAACAACACCGATTTTAACTTTCCGAAACAAAAATCTGTTTATAAGGGTAAAGTAAGAGAAGTATACAATATAAATGAAGAGTTATTAGTAATGATAGCATCTGATCGTTTGTCTGCTTTTGATGTAATTATGCCACGACAGATACCATTTAAAGGTCAAATATTAAATCAGATTGCTACTAAAATGATGAATGATACAGCTGATATTGTTCCGAATTGGTTAATAGCAAATCCAGATGAAAATGTTGCAGTAGGTCATTTATGTGAACCTTTTAAAGTAGAAATGGTGATTCGTGGGTATTTATCTGGCCATGCAGCTAGAGAATATAAATTAGGTAAAAGAATGCTATGCGGAGTTGCTATGGCAGAAGAAATGAAAGAAAATGATAAATTTCCTACACCAATTATTACTCCGTCTACAAAAGCAGATAATGGAGAGCATGATGAAGATATTTCTAGAGAAGAAATTTTAGCAAAAGGTATTGTTACTGAGGAAGATTACATTGTTTTAGAAGAATACACACGAAAATTGTTTGCTAGAGGTACAGAAATAGCTGCAAAAAGAGATTTGATTTTAGTAGACACTAAATATGAATTTGGTAAAACTAAAGATGGAAAAATAGTGTTAATTGATGAAATTCATACACCAGACTCTTCTCGTTATTTTTATGCAGAAGGTTATCAAGAACGTCAAGATAAAGGAGAGAAACAAAAACAATTATCAAAAGAGTTTGTTCGTCAATGGTTAATAGAAAATGGTTTTCAAGGTAAAGAAGGACAACAAATTCCTGAAATGTCAGATGAAAAAATCATTGAAATATCAAATCGCTACATAGAATTATATGAACAAATTATAGGAGAAGAATTTACAAAAGGAGAGGTGTCTAATATTTTATCAAGAATGGAGAAGAACGTAACTCAATTTTTGAATAACTATTAAAATATATTTTTTCTAAATAAAAAATCTTAGTTAAAATAAAAGGAGTACCTAATTGGGTGCTCTTTTTTTATGTCTTAATTTTTATATCAATTTTAGTTTTTTTTACATTAAAAAAGGGATAGTGTTTTAATTACTATTGTAATAGTAAAACTTAATTAACCCTTAAAATTTAATAAAATGAAGATTAAAAAATTAATAGCTAGATTAAATTTGAATCAAATCTGTATACTTAGTTTAAGTGCAGTATTTTTTTCTTGTCAAGATGATTTAGAATTAAAAGTAGATGAAAATTCACTAGATCTAGAAAATCAAAAAGAGGTCATAGAGACTTCCGCAAAAAATGGATGGGATACTTTCTTTTTTGACGATTTTAATAACTTGTCAAATTGGAATAAAACACAAAGAAAGGATTATAATTCAGATATCTGTAATTATAAACCAGCGCAAGCATTTACAACTAATGTAGGTAATAATACCAATGCATTAGTGTTAATAGCAAAAAAGAAAGGGAATAATAATTACGAATCGGGTCATGTAAAATCGAAAAGAAAATTTAGACCTAAAGTTGGTGAGCAAATGCGATTCACTAGTAAAATTGTATTAAAAGCTAAAAATTGGAACAATCAATTTGTAGATTTTCATAATAGTTATGGTGCTTGGCCAGCTTTTTGGACAGTTGAAGAAAATGGTTGGCCTACTAAAGGTGAAATAGATATTATGGAAGGTTATTCATACGGAAATGATAATTTAGATAGATATGCATCTAATTTATTTTATGGAAGAAATGTAGGGGTAAGTGAGTTAAACCATAGTCAAACAACAAAAATATATACCAATAAGATTAAAAAAATATGGAATGATGGAGGTTGGAATGTTTATGAAATGATATGGAAGAATTGGGGGCAGTATCAAGAAATACATATTCAGGTAAATGGCAATTGGATTGGGTTTTACAGAAATTCAAGTATAAACAACTTAAAACTAGAAAATTTTCAACCTCATAATGCTATTTTTAATCTTAATGTAGGATCAAATCCTCAGTTTAATATTTTTGACAACAGTAAAATAAATTTACTAAAGCAAACAGAAATGTTAGTAGATTGGTTTAAAGTAGAGACTAAAAGTTTATAAATTATTAAAAGCGTAATCAATAAGACTCTCGATATCATATCAGAGAGTCTTTTTTATGTATTTATTTTAAATTATATAGTTGTATTGATAAGTTAATAATAATGAAATTATGAAAAGTATCATTATTTTTGAGTATTCTAAAAAATGAATTCAATTCAAAAATGGAAGATAGAAAAAAAGCCATACGCCCCGTTTTAAATTTAAATTTTGATAGTAAAGAAGAAGCGTTTCAAAACAAAACATTAAGGCCTATATTAAAATTACAACATCATCTTGTTCTAGTAATGTTTATTTGTTTTTGTAAAAAACAAAAATTAGATATATTTGAGGCGAAAAGCGAAGATTTTTTAAATAAAGTAATAACAATAATTAAAAAGAATATCGTTTTAAGAAACCAATTATTAGGTATAATAATTGGTCATTTTACACAAGAAGAATTTTCAATATATAAAGAAAAAGATTCAGAGTACAATAAGAGAATTTTAAATATGATTGGTCAAAGAATTAGTGATAGCCAATCAGAAATAAAAAATAAAACAAACAACAACAATGATTATAGAACCAAGAACTAGAGGGTTTATCTGTTTAACTTCTCATCCAGTAGGTTGTGAACAAAACGTGAAAAATCAAATAGAATACATTAAATCTAAAGGGAAAATAGAAGGCGCTAAAAAAGTTTTAGTAATCGGTTCTTCAACAGGTTTCGGTTTAGCTTCAAGAATAACAAGTGCATTTGGTTCAGATGCAGCAACTATAGGTGTTTTTTTTGACAAACCAGCAACTGAAGGTAGGCCAGCTTCACCAGGATTTTATAATACAGCAGCTTTTGAAAAAGAAGCAAATAAAGCTGGATTATATGCGAAAAGTATTAATGGAGATGCTTTTTCAAATGAAATAAAAGAACAGGTAATTAATTTAATCAAAGAAGATTTAGGTCAAATAGATTTAATAATTTATAGTTTGGCTTCTCCTGTAAGAACACATCCTGTAAGTGGTAAACGATTCAAATCAGTTTTAAAACCAATAGGAGGAGAGTTTTCAAATAAAACAGTTGATTTTCATACCGGAAAAGTTTCTGAAATATCGATAAAACCTGCAGAAGGAGATGATATTTCAAATACCGTTACTGTAATGGGAGGTGAAGATTGGAAAATGTGGGTAGATGCTTTAAATGCTGAAAATTTGTTAGCAGAAGGAGCAACAACAGTAGCATATTCTTATATAGGTCCATCATTAACAGAAGCAGTATACAGAAAGGGAACTATTGGCGCAGCTAAAGATGATTTAGAAGCAACTGCATTTACAATTACAGATGATTTAAAATCAATAGGAGGTAAGGCATACGTTTCTGTAAATAAAGCTTTAGTAACTCAAGCAAGTTCTGCAATTCCTGTAATTCCATTATATATTTCTTTATTATTTAAGGTAATGAAAGAAAAAGGAATTCATGAAGGATGTATTGAGCAAATAGAGCGTTTATATAGTGAACGTTTATTTGGAGGAGATTTAGCTTTAGATGATAAAGGAAGAATTCGAATTGATGACTGGGAAATGCGTGAAGATGTTCAAGAAGAAATAGCTGAACTTTGGAAAAAAGCAGCAACAGAAAATCTTGCTGAAATAGGAGATTTAGAAGGTTATAGTAACGATTTCTTTAATTTATTCGGATTTAAAGTTGATGGAATAGATTATAAAGAAGATGTTAATGAATTAGTAGCAGTTCCTAGTATTGGGTAATAGTTATAGATAAATACATTAGCGATAAGGATAAAGCATTTATAGTTTTATCTAATAGAAAATAAAAGAAACCTTGTAGTGTATAGTATTACAAGGTTTTTTTTATTAATATGTTTTCAATAGTGAAAAAGAATTTGATAAAATATATAGGAATAATTACTTTATTAATAAGTTACATTCTATTAATTTTAAACTTTATTCTAAATGGATTTAATTTAGAATTGAATGGTTTATTAATTGTTATATGGGTTTTTGGGGTGTTGAATGTAGTTTTTAATTCTTTTTATGCAATTCTGATTAATTTAGATGAAACTACTTTTAGTGTTTTTGGAACTTGTGGATTAATATGGTTTGTACCTTTTTTTATAGATGTTAATCAATTAATAGGTCTTCCTTCTCTATTGATTTACTTAATAATCGCTGTCAGAATGTTTTTGAAAAAATAAAGATGAATAATTAAAATAGGATAATGAAAGCAGTTTCAATTAAAATTTTAAAAGATGAATTAAAGCATAAAAGCGCCAACGAATTATTGGAACTGTCTTTAAAATTAGCTCGTTTTAAAAAAGAAAATAAAGAATTATTAACTTATTTGTTATTTGAATCGCATGATGAGGATAGGTATATAGCAACCATAAAATCAGAAATGGATGTTATGTTTGAAGAGATAAACAGGAAAAGTTTTTTTTACATTAGAAAAAGTGTACGAAAAATATTGACCTCCATTAAAAAACACATTCGTTATTCTAAGAAAAAAACAACAGAAGTAGAACTATTACTATATTTCTGTTTAAAACTAAAGGAATTTAGACCATCAATTAATAAAAGTCCAAGAATACAAAATGTATTAGTAACACAAATTAGACTCATTGAAAAAACAATGAAAACTTTACATGAAGATTTACAATATGATTATAATTTAGAATTGGATGAAATTAAAAAATAAGTTTTCTTAAAAAAGGAGGTTTAAAGTTGTTTTTTGTGAAATTATGGGGTTGTGCAACGGTTACCCGTGTTAACTACAGTTTTTTATTTCAGTTCATAATTATAATCAGTTTCATTATTCCAAAAACCTGTTATTTTCTTTTCTCCATTTGAGTAACTCAATTCAACGTTTCTGTTTTTCTTTAAGAATTCAGATAACTGTTTGTCAGATTTCATTTTTTCCTCAATCGGTGGAATCTGAAGAGCAATTTGTGAATCAGTCAAACCTCTGTTTTTCAAATCCGCTTTGATTGATTCGATATCTATATTCAAGTAATTTTCCATACTTGAAATTATTCCATTAAGCATATTATTGTCCATAACCATAAAATCAAATTTTACAGGTGTTTTATCCAATGGTATTCTTTCATCAAAATAGTGTTTTAACTCCGTATTCTGAATCATTTGTTCTTTTGTCAAATTGATTATTCCGTTTGAGTTTGTTGGAATAAAACTATAAGTGTAATAACTCAATGAGCTAAGTACATGACAAAAAAACAAATCTTTGACAATAAGTGATTTAGGTTTGTTTTTAATAGGAAAAGACATTGATTTTTAGTATCTTAGAAAGATGATCTGACCTATTTTTCTAATGATTAAAACCAATGTCGAGACTAA
>CAKZVD010000112.1 GCA_937922085.1 uncultured Tenacibaculum sp.
TAGACATCGATCTTTTGATAACTTTATAACAAATATGATATCTGGATTAATCGCCTATTCTTTTTTACCAAAAAAACCGTCAATTAAAATACCTAATATGCTGCCAAATAAAAGCATTGCTTAGGTCGAACTCACGTTAAATACCCTTTCTGCACAGAAGGTAGTTGTAAAAAATGGATTAGAATATCTTGAAGAAGATGACTCAGCTGATGATTTAAACTCAATAGAAATTACGAATAAGATATTAAATGTTGAAATTAAAAAAGTAAAAAATAAAAGAAAAGTAGTTTCTGCAAACATTGAAGATATAGCAAAAGTTATAAAAAAAAGAAAAACTTTACGATTTAGAAAGAAAAGAAACAACGCTTTAAACAAGTGTTATAAAGAAGCAATGAGTAATTGCAAAGCCAAAGAAAAGAAAGGGAAATAAATAGAAAAGCTGCTTCATTTGAAGCAGTTTTTTTTATTTAATATTTACAAAAGAACAACTACATTATAAATATTAAAAAAAAGTTAATATTGTTTTTTTTGAATTGAATTTGTAAACTATTTGAAGTTTTTGAGACTATTAGTATAAGCATGCTGATTTAACCTAATAGTCAAACAAACTAAAAAGTAATTATTATGAACTCAAAAATTAAAAAAATAATACTCCCCCTGATAATCATATTAACTTTAGGGGTTCAGCAAGCAAAATCTCAAACAAATAAAGTTGAATTTAAAGAAGAAGTTGTAAAAAATGATCTTAATTCTATAGAGAAAATTTCAGCTAAAAAAGTATTAAGAAAAAAACAAGTAAAGAGTATAAAAGGTCTTGAAAAAATAAAAACCTTAGCTGATCTTGAAAGAATTGTAGAAAGAAAAAGAAAGTTAAGATATAGAAATAAAAGAAACATTCAAGCAAAATGCTACAAAGAAACAGCAGATGCATGTGAAACAAAATAAATTAAAAAGCAGCCTTTTAAGGCTGCTTTTTTTATAGAATAGTTTTTTTGTTAAAACGAATTAAAGAACACTTTCTACCATTCATCGATTTTAAAATGCATTTCAACGATCTATAGAAAAAGGATAAAGGATTTAAAGGTATATTAGCTAAGTAAATTAAATCCCCAATCCCCTATAAAAATGAAAATTAGATCGAGTATACTAATTTTGATACTATATTTTGCATTAAGTCAAAATACTGTTTATGCGCAAAAAGTAGTTGTTAAAAATGGAATAGAATATCTTAATGAAGATGAAGCAGGAGATGATTTAAATTCAATTACAGCCCCATCAAATACAGTTATGATAACTGTAAAAAGAAAAAAAGGGAAAGCTAAAGATCTTAAGAATATAGAAAAGGTAACTAAATTCGTTAAACAAAGAAAGAGGTTACGTTTTAGAAGTAAGAGAAATAAGGCACAAAATAAATGTTTCAAAAAAACAAAAGAGCCTTGTAGCAAAAAAATAAAAAAGTAAGCAAAAACTTAAATTAAATAGTTAAAAAAGCATCACATAATATTTATGTGATGCTTTTTTATTCTTATTTTAATACTTCTTGTATTATTTTTCCTGTACTAGCATTAGGAAATTCAATATTTAATAAACTTGAAATCGTAGGAGCGATGTCTATTATTGTATGTTTATTTTTAGAAAAACCTTTTTTAATTCCTTTACCATAGAAAATTATAGGAACATGAGTGTCATATGAATAACCTGAACCATGTGTAGATCCTTTTTTCGGATAACTAATAGTTGATGGAGTAGGTATTAGTAATACATCACCAGAAAACTTTTGATTATATCCGTTTTGCAAATAATTTAAAATGCCTTTGTTAAAAGATCCTGCCTGCATAGTTTTAGCAGTAATAGATTTATAAATTCCTTTAAAATAAATTACATTTTGAGAAATAACTTCAGCTACTTTTGTTACTGAAAGATTACTTTTTTCTATGTTTTCTTTATTTAAAAAGATTTGGAAATTAGAAATGTTTTCAACAAAATTATCGGCATTAAAATATTTCTTAGTAATGTCATTCACATAAGAAGTAAACTTTGTATAACTAAAATAATTAGCAGGAATTTTAATAGATTTTAAATAAGAAGGTACTTGCACAGCAGCATGATCAGCTGTTAAGAAAATGGTATAATTGTTTTTTCCTACTTTTTTATCTAAATGATTTAATAACCTTTCTAAATCTTTGTCTAATCGTAAATAAGTATCTTGAATTTCTTTAGAATCAACTCCAAATTGATGTCCAACATAATCAGTAGAAGAAAAGCTAACAGATAAAAAATCAGTAAAATTTCCTTGACCTAATTTTTCTCCTTCAATTGCAGCAATAGCAAAATCTGTAGTTAAAGAATTACCTGCTGGTACCGCTTTAATAATACTATAGTTATTGTTTTTGCTTTTTAAAGCAGGAATATCATGAGGAAAAATAGGTTTAACTTCTCCTTTAAATGGTTCTTCAAAATTATTATCATCGGCAATACTTTGGGTATATGTATTAATGTCATATAATGTTTTCCAAGGTTTACTTAAGTAACTATCAACTTTACCAGAGTTGTTAAATTTTACAGCCCAATTAGGTAATTCATTTAAATAAAAAGAAGAAGAAATCCATTCTCCTTTACTACCTCCATCAAACCAATAAGCAGCGTTAGCTGTATGACCAGCAGGAAGAATAG
>CAKZVD010000113.1 GCA_937922085.1 uncultured Tenacibaculum sp.
TGCATCTAAACGTGTACCTCTAGTTGTTGTATAACAATTCCCTAATGTTTGATCAAATCCTGCATCTACAGGTTGTACTCCTCCATAATTTGTAATCATAATGTCTGATTGTGATCGACATCGTTGACCAGGAGCATATATAGGCCCTTCTATAACCCATGAAAGTGTAGTTGTACCACAACTAGTTGCTGGCATGGTTAAAGTTGTTGTCTCTGAATTTGGAAAATCAATAGTAACTCCAGCATTGTTAGCACCAGTTATCACCCATCTACCTGTCTCACTTGGGTTTAAAGGTGTATTACCCGTTACAGTTACATTCCCCATAACATCGGGACAAAATTCCACATCTGTACCAGCGTCTGCTTGTGTTAATGGCTCTACATTAACTGTTACTTCTTGTGTTAACGCTGTACAATTAGCTGAAAAACTAAATACATAGGTATTTCCACCAACCATACCAAGAACTCCAGATTGAGCATCGTTGACATCTTGTATAACTACAGATGGCCCTGATATTTGCGTCCAAGTTGTTTGATCTGGTAATGTTAAAGATTGTCCTGTAAAATTAAAAGGAATTCCTTCACAAACTGTAAAGCTTAAATCTCCTGCATTAATCGTACAAGTTTGCGCATTTATATTTGCACAAAAAATTGTACTGAACAAAAAAATTACACCAAAAACACTTTGCATAAAGTATTTCACAATCGAGTACTTTTTTTCCATAAAAAAGATTTTATTTGGTTGTTAAATAAATAAAGGGGAATTAATCAAACAATTGATTACGCGTATTATAAACAGAAAAGACATCAATTATTTAAACACATAAATTATAATTAAATAACATATACGCGAAAAAATAAATAACATTGAGAAAAGACTTGGTTCGGGGGAACTAGCATTAAACTCTTAATTATCTTGTTTTACTTAAAATTTTGAAAACTTATTATAATTAATCGTAATTTTTTGTTTACTCATAATATACCCAATATTTATATTTTATATTATTAAAATATTAATTGTAGTAATTAGATTTTTATTTGGTTGGTTTGGTTAATTAAGCAATTCATCTAAATAGAGAAATGAACTTTCTAATCGTTGGTGAAGATATAAAAATTTAACAGATATTAACACATAAAAAAAATGTGTTTTTTTTTTTAAGAAACCCTAATAAAAATAGGGGGCTTACAGCATGTGATTTATTTTTAATAACTTATATTTAAGTAAGCTTTTGAATAAATTCGTCTATACTAAGCGATTTGTTTACAGAATACCCCCCTATTTTAGTTCTTCTTAGTACAGATAAATGTGCTCCTGAATTTAATGCCGCTCCAAAATCATGAGCAATAGACCTTATATAAGTCCCTTTACTGCAAACAATTTTAAATTCTATTACAGGTAGTTCTATTTTTGTTATTTCAAAATCGAATACCTCAACTTCTCTCGATTTAATTTCTGTAGTTTTTCCTTCTCTTGCTAACTCATACAAACGTTTTCCATCTTTCTTTATAGCAGAAAAAATGGGTGGTTTTTGCTGAATTTTACCTGTAAATTCTTTTGTAGTATTTTGAATTAAATCTTCAGTTATATGATTTACAGGAAATGTTTTATCTATTTCAGTTTCTAAATCATAACTTGGAGTTGTTGCTCCAACTACAAAAGTTCCTGTATATTCTTTTATTTGACCTTGATATGTTTCTATACTTTTAGTTTGCTTTCCTGTACAGATAATTAACAACCCTGTAGCAAGCGGATCTAAAGTACCTGCATGACCAACTTTTATCTTTTTAAGATTAAATTTTTGTTTAATATGCCATCGTAATTTATTAACTACCTGAAAAGAAGTCCAATTTAAAGGCTTATCAATTAACAGAACCTGTCCGTTTTTATAATCGTCTACAGTCCGCATTAACTTATATGCTTAATTTATAAATGAAAAAGTGTATTACTAATAGTGAAATACCTAGTATTATTCTATAATAACCAAATAACTTAAATCCTTTTTTACTTAAGTAGTCAATAAATGATTTAATCGCTATTAAAGCTACTACAAAAGCAATGACATTACCTATAAGTAGTAAATTTATTTGTTCAGAACTTAATTCGAAACCTGCTTTGTAATAATCATACAATTTCTTTGCTGTAGCGCCTAGCATTGTTGGTATTGCTAAAAAGAAAGAAAATTCTGCTGCTGTTTTTCTATTAACTCCTTGTGTCATACCTCCTACAATACTTGCTCCACTTCGTGAAGTACCAGGAATCATTGCCAAACATTGGAAAAAACCAATTTTTAAGGCTGTTAAATAACTAATTTCGGTATGAGCATTTGGATTATTAGCATCGGTTTCTTCATTTTTTTGAAACCAACCATCAACTTTTAACAATACAAACCCTCCTAAAATAAGGGTTATTGCTACAGTTACAGGACTTTCTAACAAACTATCTATAAAATCATTCAACAACAATCCTAAAAATACTGCTGGTAAAAAGGCTACAAATAATTTTAAATAAAAATCAAAGCTTTGAAAAAAACGTTTCCAATACAATACAAGCACTGACAAGATTGCTCCTAATTGAATAATGATTGTAAATAGTTTTGTAAAATCATCTGACGCAATCTTCATAAATGAAGATGCTATAATCATATGCCCTGTAGAAGATACTGGTAAATACTCAGTAATACCTTCTATTATTGCTAAAATAATAGCTTGTATAATGTTCATTACTATTTTTTAGGATTAACTAAAATTGCATAAATCTCGATACCTAAACCTATAATAACTAACGTAGGTGCTAAACGAATTCTTCTCCAACTATAAATTTCTGGATTGAAAACATTAGGATCATCACTACCTCCTCCTGACATTAAGATAAAACCAAGTGCTATTACCGCTATACCAATTAGCATCATTTGATAATTTTTTTTACCAAATAAAAATTCTGGTTGATTTGAATTCTTATCTTTCTTCATAATTCTAATTAATAGTATAAGTCGTTTGTTTGTAAGTTTAAGAATCGTTGTGTAGCAAAATAAGTACTTAACCAAGTAATTGTAAAAGATGCTACAATTATTATTGACCCCAAATATATTAAAGATAAATAGTCTTTTAGTAATTCTAAAGAAGGTATATTTTTATCTACGTAATAAATAACAACAACGATACCTATTAAAGCTACAAATGCTCCTACAAAACCTAATTTAATACTTTGCCAAATAAAAGGTTTTCTAATAAAACTCTTGGTAGCTCCTACCATTTGCATGGTTTTTATATTAAACCTTTTTGCATATATAGATAATCTAATAGAGCTATTAATTAAGATTACAGATATTAACACAAAGAAACCGGATATTACTAGTAACCAAAAACTAATTTTTTGTATGTTTTTTGTTAATTGCTCCACTAAAGGCTTGTCATAAGACACGTCAGCTATAAGGGTGTTTTTACTGAATCTCTTCTGAAGTTCAAGCATTTTTTCTGGTGTTACGTAATCTGCTTTTAAATGCAAATCGAGACCATTTTTAAGCGGATTTGTTCCTAAAAACTCTAAAAAATCTTCTCCTAAATCTTCACTATATGTTTTAGCTGCTTCTTCTTTAGATATAAAATAAAGTTCTCTTGTAAAGTTTTCTTTAGATAATGTTTCTCTAAAAGGTTCTATTTGTTTTTTTGTTACTTCATCTTTAAAAAATAAAGACATTACAACTTCTTGTTTAAAATGATTTGCAACTTTAGTTGATTTTAACAAAATCAACCCTAGCATTCCAATCATAAACAGTACTAGTGCTATACTAATAACAACAGAGGCATACGATGATCGTAAACGACGTTTTTGAAAAGAATCAAAAGAATTGGTCATTAGTTTAATTTTATGCGCAATTTACAAATAATTGCTATACGTTTAAAAGTCATTTTACTTTTTAAGTAAGTTTTATTAAACGTAACCATAACACGATTGTTATAAGTTGATGAAATTATTTATCTCTATTCTCTACAATCCGTTCTATTAACTTTAACTTATCAGTAATAAGTAATACTAAATAAGAAATAAGTGTTATAAAAAAAAGTATTGTTATTAGCTTTAAATATATCTTAACCGTCCACTCTAAAGCAACTTTTATTCTTTGTAGTATTCCTATTTTAATTTCTTTTCCTTCTAATAAAGAAAATTTGACTGTGCAAAATTCATTTTCATTATCAAAATCACCTAAACTAACTCCTAAATCTTGTAGCTGTTTTTCTATTTCAAGAATTCTATTCTCTAACTCTACATATTCCTTTATTTTACCTCCTTTAGATTTTAATTCTATAAGAGATGTTCTTATCTTATTGAGTGATTTTTGTTTTGCATTTAATTCTTTGTATTCGTTTGTCTTATCTTTTTTAGTTATTTGCTTTGCTTCAACCTTACCTATTTTTACAAGCTGTATATATAAAGAATCAAAATTTTGTGGAGGAACTCCTATTAGTAAGTTTAATTTTCGGTATCCTTTATTTCCACTTTTTTGTTCAAATTGAATAAGTGCATTAAGGTTTTTGATTTTTTTTCTAACTAATTTTTCTTCAAATTCAAACTTTGAAGATTTTGTTTTTATCTCTGCTATTTTCTCGTATTTCTGATCAACTTTTATAGTTCCTTGACTATGTACACTTGATTTTGATTTATAGGATTTTGAAGCATAATTTCTTTTTACTTTAGAAATACTCTCAAAAAACAATGCTCCATTAGAGGTGTTATTAAAAGTTTTGGTATACCCATAAATAAACCTAAACAAGAACAATAGTAAAAAGGCAATAGTAAACCAGAGTATTTTTTTCTTTAAATTTTTCTTCATCTTTTAAATGTTTTTTAGCTAAAACTATTGATTCTTATAAAACTTCTTCTTTTATAAGGTATCCTTCAAGATTATAATGGTACTTAATTTTTGTGCTTTTAGATGACAACAACACAACATACCCCCTTTTAGATACTCCTCCTTTATTAGGAGATAGTATTTCTATACTATTTAACTCAATATTTTTATTATTATTTTCGAATGCATAATTTAAAGATTCTTCTACCAAAAACCCCATTTTAAGGATATTCACCTCATTTTGTAACGAATAAAGGTAGTTTTTAATATTTCCTCTTCTCAATTCTAAAACTACTTCCGTAATTTTATTCCATACACCATTTTTATAATTCCAACCACTCATTTTATAACTATAAGGGTTGTCTGTAACTAATAGGTTTACTTCTAATTTTTCATTTTCATCAATCTTAATTATAAAATCAGTAAAGTAGGAATCTTTTCCAAACTTTATTAATAGATCACTTTCCAACTTACTAAACCCCTCTATAGAACTTTCATAGGTACTATCTTCACAAGACAAAAAAAGGAAGGAAATAAAAATATAAAAAGAAAAGAAAAATATCTTCATTGTAAACTTATCTTTATAATACCCTGATTGTTATATTAGATATTAGCAATGTAAAAATAAGCTCTAACTTGTAGCTAATTATAGCTAAATATATATTCGCGTTCTTTCTTTAAATATTCGATGTATTCTATTTGCTATTAATTGAATAAACGATTTACAAACTCCTCTCTTTTTCTAGTTGAAACAGGTATTCTATTCCCTGACTTCAAAAAAATATATCCAGTTTTGTCAAATTTATCTATAAACCTAAGGTTAACTACATAAGATTGGTGCGTTCTAACGAATAACTCATCTGGTAATTGCTCTTCAAATTCTTTAATGGGTTTTGAAGCTATATAAGATTTTTTATTGTCTAAATAAAAAGTTGTATATCCTTTATCTGATTGACAATACATTAACATATCAAAACGAATTACCTGATACCCTTCTTGCAACCTTAATACAATATGTTCTTTTTTATTTTCTGTTAATTGTTGTTTTACAATTTTGAGATGTTCTTGTCTATTTTCACTAACATCTTTTACCTTATCTATTGCTTTTTCTAATTCTTCAATATCTACTGGTTTTAAAATATAATCCAGAGCACCATTTTTAATAGCTTTTAAAGCATATTGATCATAAGCTGTTATAAATATAACCTGAAAAGAAAGATCTTCTACTTGCTCTAAAAAATCGAAGGCAATACCATCTTTTAAATTAATATCTAAAAATATTAAATCTGGTTTACATGCTTTTGTAACAGTTACTGCTTCTTTTACACTCTCACACTCTCCTACTATATCTATGTTTTTATCTAAAGATTGAATCATAGATATTAACCCTTTTCTTATGTATAATTCGTCTTCAACAATTAAAGCTTTAATCATAATTATTCAGTTTTATATGGTAAATTGATCTTAATAGATGTTCCTTCGAGATTATTAACGTTTCTATCATTAATAATTATATCTGAAAACATGTTCAGTTTTTTAGAAAATACTTTTAAAACTTCCTTTGTTCTTTCTATTTCTTCAGTAAGTTCTTCAGTAAAATTCTTATTCTTTTTAAAATTATCTTTAATAATGCAACTTAGTTTTTGACTATCAAAAGTAAACACTACTTTTATCTTTATTCCTTCTTTTTTCTGGTACTTGTACTGCCTAATAATATGCTCTAAATAAGGCTGAATTAACATAGAGGGGATTAAAGGATTTACAAATTCTAATTCAGAATCTATATTTATTTCAAAAGTAAAACTTGAACTATTTTCTAATTCTTGAACTTGCAAATAATATTTTAAACTGTTTACTTCTTCTGTTATTGGTATTAAAGATTTTCTAGAAATTTCTAGAATAGATCGTAATAATTTAGAAAATCTAGATATAAAAATTACTGTTTTAGTATTTTTCGTATCTATCATATTTTGCATTACTGCCAGTGATCCTGATATGTTATTTGGATTTAACTTAATTCCTCCTAATTTCTGATTAAGTAATATTTTCTTGTATGAAGATTGGATATTTCTGTACTTAAAAAAGAATACTAATACCATTAAAACAAAAACAAAGGAGAGTAGAACTAAAGTTCCTTTTAATATTTTTCTTTTTGTTTCTGTTAACTCATTACCAATATATATTACTCTTTTTACTAATGTACTTTCTTTTTTATTTGCAACTTCAATTGATAAGACTTTCTCTTCAAATCTCTTTTTCAATAAACTTTCGTTAAGCTTAAATATGCTATCTAAAAATCCAAAAGCCATTTTTTTATTTCCTTGCGCCCTATATAAATCGAAATAATTTGAAAAAATCGTTTTTTTACTAGATTTTGTACTTCTTTCATTTAAAGAAGCATACGCAGAATCTAAATATACTTTAACTTTAATATACTCTTTTTTTCTTAAATATATACTTGCTATGTTGTTATAGTTTACATTTAAACCAGCGCTAGATGGCACTTCTTTTTTATTAATTTCTAAAGACTCTTTTATTAAATCAATTGCTTCATCATACTTCTTTAAATCCATTAAAATAATTCCAAAATTATTTTTGAACAATGACAATTTTCTATATTTATTTTGTGTAATTTTTTTATACGTATTATATGCTTTTTCAAACTGACCATTATATCTATAAAACAAACCACATTTAAAACATAATCTCATAAAAATTGAAGAATCTCTTTTTTTAAAAAAAGGAGTTATTGAATCACAAAAACGAATACCTTTAGATATTTGACCAAGATCAATCATATGTTCTGCTTTTAAATTTAAAGCTTCTAACAGATTAATTGTATCATTTCTTTGCATAGCCTTACTAATCATTTCTTCTGTTAAAACAGCTCCTGTTACAAAGCTATTGACCCTTCCATAGGATCTTGATAATAATATATATTCGTCAAAAGAAAGACTGTCTTTTATTTGTTTTTTAGATAACTTATCTATTATTCTATTGTAAAGTTTCTTTTTAAATAAAGTATCTAAATTTTCTTCTATAAGAAGCGTATCTATTTTATGATTAGAATTTTCTTTAAATATTTTTTCAGGATCTTTTTGTCCGGCTACAGAAAAATGAATCATAAAACTAAAGATGACACAAAAAGTAATTCGATATGTTATATTATTTACTTTCATCTTATTTCATCTTTTCTATCTGATAAGGTAATTGTAATTTAACCTCTGTCCCTTTTTCTCCTTTCAATTTTAAATCCTCTATTGTTACCTCAAAATTTCCTTTCATTTTTTTTGATAAAATAGAAAAACGATCTTTTACTATACTCGTTGCTAATGATGTTTTATTTTTTATTTCTTTCTTTTCTCCATTTGATAAACCTACACCATTATCTGTTATAATACAATGCAGTTTGTTTTTATTTAATTTAAAATTAATTATAATTTTTGGGTTTTCTACATTTTCTTTAAACCCATGAATTATTGAATTCTCAACAAAAGGTTGCAATATCATAGGAGGTATTAGAAGTTTTTCTTTAAATGTTTTTTGTATTATAAGTTCTATATTTTTTTTTGCACTTAAATTTTGCAAATCCACATAGTCTTTTAAAACAATTATTTCTTCTTCAATTCTAATAAAATTTTGAGAAATATCTTTGGTAACAAACTGTAATATCTTTGTAAATTTAGATACATAAGAAGATGCTTTTTCATGTTCATTATTAAGTACCATTCCTTGTAAAATAGAAAGCGCATTAAAAATAAAATGCGGTGTCATTTGAGAAGATAATAATTCTTGCTCGTTAAGTATTTGCTCGTACTTTAATTTTGCATTCTTATATCTTATATACAAAACCCACGAAGTCATTACAATTATTAAACTTATTAATACAACAAACAATACTAATCTTCTTTCATTTCTTACCTTAATTTCTGTATTAATAATAGTTACTTTTTTGTTTAAAATATTTTTTCTATTATTTATTGTTGATAATTCTTTCTTTCTTTTATCTGTACTAGAACTATAAACAAACTTATTAAAACCTTCAATACGATCTATAACAGCCTCTGCAAGACCTAAATTATTTTGTAATGCATAATAATTGTAATAAGTTATGTATAGTTTTTTTCTATCATTAACATCTTTCGCGGTTAACTTTTTTTTGAATAAGGAATTTTTATGTGCTGAATCTAAATATACTTTTGCCTCTTTCCATTCTTTTTTTTCTATTAAAACCCTTGCAATATTATGTAAACTTTCACCAATAGACTCTTCCTCTTTAGCTTTATAACTCATGTCTATTCCTTTTTTTAAATAGACTAAAGCTTTATCATACCTTCGCGTATTTGCTAAAATAAAAGCATAATTACTTACATATGTAATTGATTCCTTTATTTTATTTTTGGTAATTTTATCATATGCTTTATAAGCCTTTATATGTTCTTTATTCCTATCAAATAAAACCCCACATTTTAAACACAATTCTTGTAAATATGGCATTCCTTTTTCCTCCATTTCTGCCATTTTGTTTTCACAAAATAAAACACCTTCTTTAAATTTATTTAACTCTACTAAGTTTTCTGCTTTTAAATTATACGCAATTGATAAGCTGTTTATATCTTTTAATTCCACTAAACTTGGTATTGCTTTATTTAAAAGAAGTAAGCTTTCAAACGGTCTATTCAGTTTGCTATATGATTTAATAATAAAGAAGAGTTCTTTGGTAGTAAATGAAGTTACATAAGCTTCCTTTGCTATTACTTCTTCATACTTCTCTTCTTCAAATAGTTGTTCTATTTCTAATGATTGTCCTACTAAGAAACTACAATACAAGAAACAAAAGAAGAATATATACTTGGTGTTCTTATTCATAAAAATTAGTTGAAAGTAACTTATTCACTATTTTGATTAACAATTGCAAACTAATATTTTATTCTTAAAAATACTGTGTTAAAAGATTAGAATTCTTTTAAATGCCTTATTTAAGGATCTTAGAAAAGTTTACATCTGTTATTTTTCTTCTCTTTTTATATATTAAATAACGTGAGTTCGACCTAAGCAATGCTGTTATTTGGCAGCATATTAGGTATTTTAATTGACGGTTTTTTTGGTAAAAAAGAATAGGCGATTAATCCAGATATCATATTTGTTATAAAGTTATCAAAAGATCGATGTCT
>CAKZVD010000114.1 GCA_937922085.1 uncultured Tenacibaculum sp.
AAACATTTTGAATTGGGAGCAAGATTTGATTAGTGAATATGTCTCAAGAGTATACCTAAAACCAAATAAGCCCAAGTTTTTGTACTATGATGAATATTTTTCTTTACCATCTAGAATTAGTATTGAAAAATTACAGAATAATAGTCTAGAAGAAAGTGAAATGAAAACTGCTAAAGCTTTATTCGAATTAGCAGATATAAGTACTTCTGAAATTTTAAAAAGTAATGATTTCGAAGATTTTATTGCAGAATTAGAAGCTACAGAAGCTATAATTTCAGAAGAGTTATTTAAGTATTGGGCTACGAACAAAAATTTACAGATAACTTTTAGAATAGATAAGAAAGAAAAAAACGATCCATATGCAGGCTCTAGAATTGTAGAGCATATTTTAGATATAAGGGTAAAAAGTAAAGGAGTTTCCCTTTCATTGAAAAATAGAAGTAAAGGTTTTAATTGGTTTTTCTCATTTTTAGTCTGGTTTAAACGAATTCAAGAAGATCAAAATTCAAATTATATATTACTTTTAGACGAGCCAGGTTTAAATTTACATGCTTCAGCTCAAGATGATTTATTAAGGTTTCTAGAAGATTTGTCTGCGGATTATCAAATAATCTATTCAACTCATTCACCATTTATGATTGCATCAGATAGTTTGAATCGTGTAAGAACTGTATTAGAAACCGATAAAGGTTCTGTAATATCTGAAAGCATACAAGAAAAAGACCCAAATACATTATTCCCTCTTCAAGCTTCTCTTGGTTATGATATAGCACAAAACCTTTTTGTTAATAAAAAAAATTTACTTGTCGAAGGTGTATCTGATTTAATCATTTTAACTGCAATTTCGGGTATTTTAGAATCTGAAAAGAGAGAGTATTTAAGAGAAGATATAACTATTGTTCCAACTGGAGGGTTAGAGAAAGTTGGCACATTTGTGTCTCTACTTAGAGGTTCAAATTTAGAAATTGCTTGTTTACTCGATTCTTATACAGATGCAAAAGGAAAAGCGAAAATGGATAAAATGATTTCTGAAAAAATTATTCATAAGAATAAAATAAGATTTTTTGATGAGTTCATTAAAGATTTTTCCAAGGCAGACCTTGAAGATTTATTTGTTAAAGGGGATTATTTAAAATTATTTAATTCTGCATTTAAAGACATTACAGATATCAAAGAAACTGAATTGAATACAAATATAAATCAGATTATTATTCAAATTAATACGCATATTGGAAAAGAGAGATTTAATCATTATAGACCAGCAAATGAACTTGTTAAACTAGGTGTAAGCAAAGATTATTTTTCGCCCAAAACATTAGATAACTTTGAAAATGTTTTTAAAGAAATGAATTCACTATTTGAATAAATTAAGCAGTAGGTTTCAGACGTGCTCTGAAATAATTGATTGGAAAATAAAAGAAAATGTTTTACAATCTATAATTTAACGTTATACAAGACATTGAGATTTAGATTAAAAATAAAACGATGAACACATTCAATGACATAAAAGAATTAGTTACCGCTTTAAAAAGAGAGGAGAAACTAATATCTGAAATGTTTAGTAAGAGAAAATCCATAGATTACAGATTGAGTGATGCACTAGAATTGGTTGATTACCAAGAAAATCGTATTGATAGGTTAATAGAAAAATCTGTAATAAGAGAAAATGGAGGCTTATTAGAACTTGATGGCCAATTTTTAGAATTCTTTGAACAGGTACTGTATGTTAGTGAAGAAATTAACTTGTCGTACATTGATGATAATATCAAAACTATAAAAGAGCATATCCTATATTTTTTGAATGAGCCTAATGAAAATCGCAGATATTCATATTTAAAATTAATAAAGAAAACCTTTAGAAATATGGGACTTGTCACACTACGAAGTGTGGTAGATTTAAGAAGAAATATTGAAAACACATTTAAAAACGAATCTAATTACAAGAACAAACAATTAAAGTTAGAGCATCTTGATGAGAAAAGAACAATAGTAACAAATTTGATACAGCAAACACTAACTCTTATTAACGAGGAAGAAATAACTTTTTTTAATAGAGCCTTAGATGAAGAGTTGAAACGAATTATTATTGAATTAAAGCATCAGTTAGGAGAATGTTCACATAACCTAATTGAAATAGAAAAACAGATAATTGATTTTCTAAATCAAATAAAACAACAAGGGAGATTTTTAGAGAAATTACGAAAGCTAAAATATTTAAAAGATAATTTCACTGTTGAAGCAGAGACAGATATTAAACAAATAGTATCAAATAAAAATCAATTAATTTTTGAAGGAAGAACAAATAAACCTTTGAATTTATCTATTAATTTCCTTAGAGAAGATGAACGAGCTTTCGAAGCAATTAAAAGAATAGCTAAAAAGCATCAAGACAGATTACTGTTTAAACCAGAAATAGCGGATAGTATTTCTACTGAATATCTTGAAAACAATATTGAGGAAGAAGTAATGATAAACTTAGAGGAGGTTCGTAATCATTTTATTGCTACGAGTGATAATTTGTTCCATTTTATTTTAAACTATGATTTTTTAAAAGAGGTTCATTTTAATGAACGAGTAACTATTTTCTGCCAAATCGTTTCTCAATATGAGCAAGAATTGAACATAAAAGATAATTTCCAAATAACCAATGGTATTGAGTATGCTATGGTATTTTCAAAATAGATTTTAATGATTACAAAATATACATCAGAAATATTCGACATGCTCCGTAAAGGACAATTCATATGCTCAAACAGCCCTGATAATGACATTCAAAAACTTTATAAAATTTTAGAGGATGAAGAGACATTTGAAGATTTATACGAATACTTTTATCAAATCAACTACATCTTAGAACAAGGTAATGAATATTTCTATTTCAGTCGAATAGAAAATAATGCAGATTTAGATAGGAAGCTAGAAAAAGCATTCAGTTGGATTGACATACTAGACTTCTTTAAAACTTTTGATTCTTCTTTTGATGTAGGTTTTAGATTTTCGCCATCAGACATTTTAAATCAGCTGAAAAACAATGCAGATTTAAAAACAAAACTAGAACAACTAAAGAAAATAGGTGTTGACAAAACAAGTTACTCAGATAGAATAAAAAAAATAATTGAGAAACTAGAAAAGGATTATTTTATAACATTGGAAAATGAGATTTCAGAAACTTACAAAGTACTTACCTCATTAAATTATTTGAAAGACATTATAACAGCTATTAATATTCCAGAAGAAATAGAAAATGAGATACCTGAATAAAATAGTTTTTATAAATAGTGCATCTGTACAATACGCAGAAATTGAATTAGATGGGAATGTCCATCTAATAGGAACTCAAGGTGTTGGGAAAAGCACTTTGCTTCGAGCTATTCTGTTTTTCTACAATGCAAATAAAACAAAGCTTGGAATACCTAGAGAAAAAAAAGGATTTGATGATTATTATTTTCAATATCAAAATTCATATATCATTTATGAAATTATAAAAGATAATATACCTTTTTGTGTTTTAGCTTATAAAGTAAATGGTAAAGTTGCATTTAGATTTTTTAATTCGGAGTATAAGCGAGAGTTATTCATTGATAACAATAATAGAGCTTTTGAAAGTTGGGATAAAATTAGAAATGCATTTGGAAAAGAGATTCATTACACCAATTTAATAAAGAGTTATGAAGATTTTCGTAGAATCATTTATGGAGATAATAATGGTTTAAAGCCCGAACTCAAAAAGTATGCGTTAATAGAAAGTAAACAATACCAAAATATACCTAGAACTATTCAAAATGTACTTCTTAATACTAATTTAGAAGCAAAATTCATTAAAGACACCATTATAAAATCCCTTAATGAAGAGGAGTTCGTTATAGATATAGAGAACTATTCTATAAATCATTTAAATGATTTTGAAACTCAAATTAATGATATTAAAATATGGTTTAAAGAAAATAGAAAAGGACAAATTGTAGTTAGAAAACAAGCCGACAAAATTATTGACAGGTTCAGGATTTACAATTTTCTTAAAAGAGAAAAAAAAGAACTAGCTTATGAATTGGCATCTAGAATGGATTTCATAGAAAACGAAAAGCCAATTTTACATTCTAGTTATTCTAAAGAGAATAATGAATTAAATGAGCTATCTAAGAAAAGAGAAAACTTAGCAAAAACACATCGAAGAAGAGAGCAAGATATTGTTTCAGATATAAAATTAATCACCACAGAATTAGCAAAAGCAAAACAAAAACAAACGGAATACAATAATCAAAACATCAATCTAATAATTTCAAAAGTTACCAAGAAAGACACTTTAATTATTGAGCAAAAAACTTTAGGAGACGAAAAGAATTTACTCACCTCTAAGTTCTCGGAAATCAGTCAAAAATATCAAGCTCTAATTTCCCAAATTCAAAATCAACAACAGGAGTTTACCAATACGCAAAACGCAGAAATCAATAAAATACAGGGTAATTTTGGAGAGAATAAAACTTCAATATTTGATAACTACCAAAAGTTAATAAATCAAATTAAAGAAGAAAACAAAGATGAAGTAGACAAAGGGTATAATGATGTAGATAAAATAAAAGAAAACGAAAATAGCCTAAAGAGAAGCAAATCAGAATTAAAACACAAAACATTTTTCTTAACAGAAATCACTAAATGTAAAGACAAGAAAAAAGTACTTAATGAAAAAATATCTAGTTCAAAGAGTATAATTCTAAATTCAACAAATCAAACCACTATAATTCATAAAGAATGGGAATTAGAGACAAAAGAAGTTGAAAGAATCAATAATATATCCATTGAAAAAGAGACAGAAAAAGGTCAAAAACTAACTTTAAATATCGAGAAAATTGAAAATAAAATTCAGCAGAGTAAATCTTCTCTTTACGGTTGGCTAAATGACAATAATATTTCTAATTGGCAAAACACCATAGGTAAAGTAATTGATGAAGATAAGGTACTATTCAACACAGAACTAAATCCTAAATTAATTGATAGTAATTCGGCTACTTTATTTGGTGTAGAGTTAAACTTAAACACCTTAAAAAATAGTATTAAGACTGTTAAAGAATATAATCAAGAAATTGAAGAATATAAAGGTAAGATTGTTGAAGTTCAAAATACTATTAAACAACTTAATACAAATGCAGCCGATAGTTTACAAAAGCTGAAAACTAAATTTAAGAAGAAACTAAATAGCCTTAAAGAAGTTATTGTAGAAAATAAATATACAATATCACAAAACGAAGAAAAATTAAAGAAAAATAAGATTGATTTAGATGAATGGATTTTAAAAGCTAAATCGGAAAAAGAAGCTGTTTTACAAAAACTAGAAAATGATTTAGATAGGGTTGCTTTAAAAAAAATAAAAGCTAAAGAGAGCTTGGCACTTATTAAGAAAGGAATAAAACGTAAAATAAGTTTAAAAGAAAAGGAGCGAGATTCTGAAATTAAATCTTTAGAGGAAATTAAAAACAATACTATTTCTGAAATAAATACTTCTATCCTAAATGGTAAAGAAGTATCAGATAAACGTATTCAAGAGCTTAAAAAAGAACAAACCTCAGAGTTAGACAACAAAGGAGCTGATACGAAAAGGCTCAGTATAATTGATGTTAGATTAAACGATATAGAAAAGGACTTAAATTATATAAAAGAGAACGAAACAATTGTTATTGAGTATAACAAAGACAAAAGAGAGCTTTTCGATATTGTACCTCAATTAAAAGTTAATAGGACTAGTTTAGAAAAAAAACAAGATTCAATAGTTAATGAACACAAAGTTGAGTTGAATAAAATCAATTCAAAATATACTAAACAAGAAGATTTTGTGAAATCAATACAATCTAAAATTGATGAATTTGATAATGATGAAAATAAATTTATTGAGTTTAAAGAAAAGTCAGAAACTTATAAAAGCATTCATGTTTATTTTTCTGAGCCAATTAGAGAACTTATTGAGACAAAAACAGCTATCTCAAGCATAGCAGAAATAAATGACAAACACTATAAAGGAATCGATACATTTAAAGAATTGCAACAATCTACAAATGCATTTACAGGTAATTTTAGTGAACAGAATATATTTAGTTTTAAAGTAAAGTTAAATGAAGATATTGAATTTTTAGACTTTGCATCTGAACTTAACGAATTTATTGAATTGGATAAAATAAGCGAATATGAAAAACGTGTGAATGATAGATTTGCGCATATCATTCGCTTAATAGGAAGAGAAACAACTGAATTAAATTCTAAAAAAGGAGATATTGAAAAAATAATTAAAAAAATCAATGATGATTTCCTTGGTAAAAATTTTATAGAAGCTATAAAAACAATGGAAATGAAAACTTTAGAAAGTTCAAATCCAATTGTCAAATTATTGATTAAAATAAAAGAGTTTAATGATGAAAACAGTATTGCTCTAGGAGAGACAAATCTTTTTACTTCATCAGAAAGTAATTCAAAAAATCAAAAAGCGGTAGATTTATTAAAACAACTAGTTAAAGAATTAGTAAAATCTAAAAACACAAAATTAACGTTGTCAGAATCTTTTGATTTACAGTTTAGAATAATTGAAAATGATAATGACTCTGGTTGGGTTGAAAAGCTATCTAATGTTGGTAGTAACGGTACAGATATTTTGGTTAAAGCTATGATTAATATTTCTCTATTAAATGTTTTTAAAATTGATGCTTCAAAGAAATTTAAAGACTTTAAGCTTCATTGTATGATGGACGAAATAGGCACACTTCATCCTACAAACCAAAAGGGGATTTTAAGATTTGCGAATGAAAGAAATATTTTACTAATTAACGGTTCACCAACAAGTCAAAATGCTACAGATTATAAATACACATACAAACTTGCCAAAGAACAATCTAAAAGCAATATTAAAAAATACATCACAAAAATTAATCGATTGATTAAAGTAAATACCAAAGTTCTTAATTAATGAAAGTAACATTAAAAATAGCAAAGGTATTAGTTCGGCTAATCAATGGGGAATCTATTCCTAATAGTTTTGCTAAAGGCAAGTTAATAGATGATTTAGTGTCTGAAAATATCATTTACAGAAAAGGAAAACACAAAAAGGCTCTAGAATTAATAAGTAAAATTGATTTGCACACATATTTAGCAAATCAGTTACAAATTAATGATTTGAACAAGTATATTTTGGCTTTAGAAAATGAAAATTCAACTCGTGCAGAATTTGTAAAGATTACAACAGATTCTAAAAAATCAAAAGAGAGAGCTTTTAAAGGTTTTTTAGTGAATAGTTATACTTCTATAAAAGCTGAGCTGAATAATGAAGTTATAATCATTAATCCGATTAAAGGGAGTTTTGTTTTTATACATGATTACGAATCTTTTAGAATTCCAAAAGGAATAACGGTTATTGGAGTTGAGAATGCTAAAAATTTTAGTCAAATTCAAGGGCAGAAATATTTATTTAAAAATATAAATCCCTTGTTTGTTTCTCGTTATCCTCAAAATCAAAATAAAGATTTTATAAAATGGATGAGTTCTATTCCAAATAATTATTTGCATTTTGGTGATTTCGATATTGCAGGAATTGGCATTTACTTAAACGAATATAAAAAGCATCTATCAGAAAAAGCAACATTTTTTATTCCTGAGAATATTAAAAGAGATTTAAAAAATAATGGTAATAGAGAACGATTTGATAATCAAAAAGTGAATTTCAAAATTGATAAAATACAAGAATCAAAAATTTTAGACTTGATTGAAATAATTAAATTAGAAAAAAGAGGTCTAGATCAAGAATATTACATACAAACAATCTAATTTATTATCCTGAGATTAGTTTTGAGTATAGAAAAAATTATTAGAAAAAGAAAGTGATAGTATACAGTTTTTAAGTTATCAGTTATGACACTACTATAGGTTTGATGCAAAACCTACTAAAAAGCTATAGAGTAGATAAAGTTTAACAAAATCAGAATGCTAAAATGAAAATCGCACTCATGTTACAGAAAAAAACTTAAAAGATTTATTAAATTAGCTATTTGTATAATAAACATGTAGTTACTATAGTAACGGTATCTTTATGTTGGCTGTAATGTACCAAACTCATGAAATCAGAAACTACAAAATTTAATTTAGTTATTAATGAAGTTGATCAATTCCGAATTGACTCAATATGTAGAAGATTGAAAAATTCAATTACTCCGATTGAAATAATAAATTGGTTAAAGAATTTTAAAAATCACGAAACAGGAAAGGCATTATCTATTCTTGAAAAATTGGAATATATAACAGAAAATGAAATTATTGAATTATATGATTCTAAATTAAAAGAAATATTAGAAAATAATTTAGACAATATAATAATTCATGCTGTCAGTGAGTACGGAAAAAGCAGTACTCTTATGGTTTATTACTTAAAAAAAACTCCTACTTATAGTAATAATAAAGAGCGTATTTTGTTTTATTATCACTACTCGAACTTTAAACATAAAATAAAAAATATTAAAAAAAGAACTAGTGTTATTTTTCTTGATGATTTTTCTGGCTCTGGAAAACAATTTGTCAATTATTATAAAACTTATATAAAACCACAAATAATTACTAACAAAAACATAAATGAATCATTTTTTCTAACCCTATTTTATTTAAAAAGAGCGAAATCATATATAACAAAATCTTGCGCTGAAATCAAGTTAATAGGAGAAGTTCGAAATCCAGCTTTCTTATCAAAAGGTTCTGTTTTTGGTTATAGAAAATCTATGCTTCCATTGAGAAAATTTTGCTTTAACTATGGTGAAAACTTATTTTCCACATATAATAAAAAAGAAAAAATTGATGAAACACATGCACTGGGTTATAAAAACAGTCAAGCTTTAATTGTTTTTGCTTATAACCCTCCTAACAATACTTTACCTATTATTTGGTCTAGTAAGAATTGGATTCCTTTATATCCGAGAGTTCCTCAAAATAAAATGTCTAAATCAAAGGAAATTAGAAAAAAACTAGCACATGAAATCGGTCTTATGAAAGAGTCAGAGATTTCCGATGTTTTTTATTCTGGTGAAAAAGATTTAGGCTGGAAAACAATTAATTTCATTACTAAAACTGATTTTATAACTTACTCAATAATAAAAATGATTAAGCAGAAAAGGACTATTCCAATAATTTGTCAAATTCTAGGAATTACCGAAAATGATTATAGTGTTATTATATCTGAAAAAAATGAGATTTTTCAAACTAATAATTCGTTAACAGAATATGGAGATGAAATTTATTTAGAAACTAAAAAGCAATTAAAACTAGTAAAAAAAGAAATCAAGAATAAAAATCTTACTTTTGAAGTTAAAGAAAACGACTATTTACCTAAAAATTTTAAAAGAGCGACATGATGGATTTAGCTTTAATTTTTACTAATAGTAGTAAAAAGCTAGGACTAGTTGTCTATAGTTGTATTAATGTTAGCTTATATCGTTTAAACAGTGGAACGCTAAAGGCTCCACTGCTCAAAGCAGAGCTTTATCAAATGAAATCGTAAATTCTGTCATGCCGTCTTCTTTATATAAAATAGTAGAACGAATAAGTAAAAGTAATCATGGAGATGATTATAAAAAATCACTTATTGAATATTCACAGAATCTCAGCTCAAAAAATTTACCTATTATTTTTGACGCATATCACTTGGCTTATTGTATTGGAGTACAGCCTTATAGGGTGTTAAATATAATTAAAGATAGAGACCATCTATATAATACATATCGAGTAAGAAAAAAAACTGGAGGCTATAGATGGATAATGAGTCCAATTGAAGAATTAAAGACAATTCAGACATGGATTAAAATTAATGTTTTAGATAAAATCGAAATACATAATTCTGCAAATGGTTTCGTAAAAGAAAAATCAATTGTTACTAATGCTGAAAAACATATAAACAAAGAAACCATACTCAATATTGATTTATATCGGTTCTTTGATACAATTACTGAAAAAAGAATTTATCTCTTATTTAAGAGATTAGGTTATACTAATAAGTTATCGTACGACCTTGCAAGAATCTTATGTGTAAACCCTCCAAAAAGCTATTGGAAAGAAATAAAAAAAGAGAATAAACTAAAAAAAAAGTTTATTAAAATGAAACCTTCCATTTTACCTCAAGGAGCACCAACTAGCCCAATGATTTCGAATTTACTTTGTTTAAAATTAGATGAAATTTTATTTAAATATTGTGAAAAGTCTCATTTATCTTACACTAGATATGCAGATGATATAACAATGTCTGGAGATAACAAGAATATGCCCGAATTAAAGAAAATTAAATCTATTATTAGACGCAATGGTTTTACTGTTAATATTAAAAAAATTCGATTTATTTCAAAACACAAAAAACAAACTGTTACAGGTATAACTGTGAATAGTGGAATATTTGTTGACAAAAAAATAATTAAAGAAATTAATCAAGAATTATATTACTGTATTAAATATGGTTATAAATCACATTTAGAATTTAAATTCAAAAACTCAAAAATTAAATCTAATTATAAAGATTGGTTATACGGAAAAATATGCTTTGTCTATTCGGTTGAGAAAGAGAAGGGGGAGTTTTTTTTTAAGAAGTTTAATATGATTGATTGGAACATTTAAAAAAGCACTACAGCCAATAATATATAAAAAAATAAAGGTTAAATGCCAAGCTCAAAGTTCATTCATATTAACAAAATTCCCAAAATATAAGATTTGGTCTTTAAAATTAAAAATAAATCAAATTCCTAGAACCCCTACACAAAATCCCCAATATCAAAATCACGCCAATCCTCATTTGCTTTCGGGGAAATATGAGTAGTTAAATGCGCATTTAATAAATCGGATACATGCTGTTGTGCTTGTGGAATTTGTTCGTTTAAAATCTCCAGTAATTCGGTGTTTTCAATTTTCATGGCTATGGGTAATGTATCAGTGGTGAGTTCTTTTTGATTTAGTAATGAGGTTATTTTTTGCAATTCTTCAAAACTGATTCCAGTATTAAAATCTTGATCCGTTTTGGTTGAAAAATCAGTTTTTAATGCTTCCTCTTCCTCCGTTGATTCCCAATCGGTAGTATCTGTGTTTTTAGAGGAAGAAGAATCAAAAACAGCATCTAAAGCTTCAGTAGGAATTATTTTCCGATGTTCTTTTTTAGCTTCCTTTTCGGGTAAGTCAATCGGTTCGGTTTTAATTTCAGGTTGCTTTAAAGCTTCTTTGCTTTCACCCATAATAGAATTTTCTTTTTGGTGTTGTAAGCTTTTTTTAAAAGGTGTTGTATCTGTTTTTTTAGAGTAAAAACGATCCACTAATAAAACGATTAGCAAGAGTAAAATAATAAGTTGAATAGTTGCTTCCATAATTATATAATAGGTTTAAAATTATCTTTAAACAGTTTCTTAATTTCCGTTTCATACTCTGTAAAATGATGCTGTAAAATATTGTCTAAGTAATTAGATACAGACATATTGTTTTCTTCAATAACTCTAGTAATTCTAAATAAACGTTCGTGAAATTCTGGACGGATATACATGGACTTACCATTACGAGCCACTAAATGACTTTTTTGTAAAAACAACTCTTGATACGGCACATCCTCTTTTTTAGAAGTGGTACTCGATTTTTTAGATTTCTTTAGTTTAGGAGTCGTTTTTTCTTTGGTGTTTTGGTCTTTTGTTTCAGGAAGCTCTCTGTCTTTTGAAAATGAATGTGCCATCATTTTCATTAATTCCTTTTCATCTATTGGGTCTTTATCTTTCTCCATTTTACATTGTTTTTTTATTCTTATTTAAAAAGGATTCAGTTTCTAACAGATTTGCCTTTTCTATCTCTTCTTTTGCTGCTATCCAAGCCATTCCTTTGTTGATTATAGAGTTGACGTTAGATGTGTTTTTGGATAATCGTTTTGCATTTGTGAGGTTGCGATCTGAAAAAACCACAAATGCATTTTTTCTATACTTAAAGCAAACCGCTTTAGGATAGTATTCTAATACGTAAGCTCTCGCTTGTTCCCAATCTGTATCTTTCATAATTATCGATTTAGTAGGTGTAAAAATTCGTGCATGAACGTTTCTATTCTAGAAGAGGTAATCAAGCGACTATGAGGAGGAAAAAGCGTAGAACGAAATACCAATCCTTTGCCAATTTCAGGAAGCTCTTTTCGAAAGCGTTTGCTATCTGAAAAATAATGCTGCATTTGGTGCAAGTCCAATTCCTTAAATACCTTTTCATACATTTCATAAAGCGTAGATTTTTCTCTTCCATCTACCATATTCCAAAATAAGTGCAAGCCTTTTTTTTCGGGTTTAGTTTTAAATATTTTTGAAATCACCTGTAAAAATGAAAGGGTACTTTCCATGACCAATCGATCTGCGGTCATTGGAGAAAAAATGGCATCCATCCCCAATAAAGTTTGCAGTATTCCTGTCGAGTTTACTGTTCCGGGTAAATCAAAAAAAGCAAAATCATAAGCTATAGCGCTATCGGATAAAAATTGATCCGCTTCTTGTAAAGCGGTATCTGCATTACAGGAAATAATGGGATATGCTTTTTTATTTAAACTTGAAAATTGAGAGTGCGCCATTCGTTTAAAATGGTCATTCTCCATAATTGCTTTTAGCTCACGCTCTCGTTGTTTGGCGATACTTAATTGTGGGAAATCACAATCGAAAATGACCACTTGGTAGCCCATTTTGTAATGTAACATCGCTGCGGTTAGTACGGTAATTGCACTTTTTCCGACACCTCCTTTTTGAGAAGAAAAACTGATTTTTAAGGGTGTTGTTTTCATTGGTTAAAATTTTACGGTTATTATTAAAATGCTGTACGATTGTCCAGTTAGCCAGTGATACCTATAGCTCATTGTACAATTGGCTAAGTGGCTAATTAATTAACTAGCTGTACTCTCGGCTAGAAATATCTCTGTACAGCCAGTCGTACCTACTTCTGACTATATGATTGACTAAATAGCCAACCAATTAATTGACTAGCTATACTTTCAACTAGCAATATTTCTGTATAGCCAGTTGTACCTATTGCCGATTGTATAATTGACTAAACATCTAGCTAGTTAATCGGCTAGCAATACGTTCGTATTGACGGCTAACTAAATGGCTAATCGTATAGCCGTTTAGCTGGCTATACGGCTATACAGCCATACAGTGTTACCCCAAAAAAACAGCGCTTTTACCTCGTTTTTTCAAACATTTCATTTTGTGGTATTTAATGGCTTTTGGTGTCTCTTTTTGTCGCTGATAACCATAGTGTTACAATCATTTGTTCGCTCTTAATTTGTAGAGTTCAGTTTTAGGAGTGGTGATACCACATCACCACATTAAAATCCACCTAAAAACTGTTCAGCGGAACAGAGCAAGTTGTGTAATGAGTGCCTCAAAAATGCTTTTGTGCCTCTCATTACAAACTTGTCCTACGGAGTTTAAAATCCCTCCGAAGTCGAGGATTTTTTAAAAAGACG
>CAKZVD010000115.1 GCA_937922085.1 uncultured Tenacibaculum sp.
GGGTTGTTCATTTCACATATTATCTTAAGTACCATTTTCAAAAATTTGAAAAACAAAGTCTATTAAATCATTTTTCATTTCAATTATTCATACAATGAAAGTTCTAAAATTCGGAGGATCATCAGTTTCTAATCATCAAAACATAGCTAAAGTCTTAAATATTATTAAAAACAATTCTAAAAAAGATAAACTAGCTATTGTAGTGTCTGCCTTTGGAAAAACAACCGATAAATTAATTAAAAGTGCAGTTTTAGCTAAAAATAAAGATGATAATTATTTAAACATCTTAAAAGAAGTAGAAGAACATCACCTTTTAGTTATTGATAAATTAATCATTAATAATACTGAAGAAGTAAAGCAAAATATTTCTTTAATATTCAACCAATTAAAAACGCTCTATAAAGGTTGTTATTTATTAGAAGAGTTAACCCCTAAAGCAAAAGCTATTATTAGTAGTTTTGGTGAACAATTATCTTCTTATATTATCGCAGAAGCTGCTAAACAAACACTAGATGCTACTTTTAAAAATAGTCAAGAATTAATAATTACCGATCCTAATTATTTAAAAGCACAAGTAGATTTTACAACTACAAACACAAATTGTGTTACTTATTTTAAACAAAATAAACATCAAGTTGTTATTTTACCTGGTTTCATTGCTAAATGTTATAACGGACAAACAACTACCTTAGGAAGAGGTGGTTCTGATTATAGTGCGGCTATTTATGCTGCTGCTTTAAATGCTTCTGAATTACAAATATGGACAGATGTTAGTGGAATGTATACTGCAAATCCTTCTGTAGTTAAACAAGCAAAGCCGATTTATCATATTTCTTATCAAGAAGCGATGGAAATGTCTCACTTTGGTGCTAAAGTAATTTATCCTCCTACCATTCAACCTGTAAGAGAAAAAGAAATCCCTATTCTTATTAAAAACACCTTTAACCCAGACGATAAAGGAACTTTTATTACTTTAAATACAGATTTTTCTACCCCAGTAAAAGGAATAAGTTATGTAGAAAATATTTCTTTATTAACTATTGAAGGTAGTGGAATGGTTGGTATTTCTGGAGTCTCTAAACGCTTATTTGAAACTTTAGCTAATGATGATATCAATATCATTTTAATTACACAAGCTTCTTCTGAACATACTATTTGTGTAGGAGTTTTAGAAGAAGATGCAGAAAAAGCAATACAAAGTATTTCTAAAAAGTTTTCAGATGAAATCCTTCAAAAGAAAATAGACCCAATTACTCTTGAAAAAGAATTGAGTATTATCGCTTTGGTTGGCGATAACATGAAAAATCATCAAGGTTTAAGTGGTAAAATGTTTAGTTCATTGGGTAAAAACAATGTAAATATTAGAGCTATCGCACAAGGAGCTTCAGAAAAAAACATTTCCGCAGTTATAAAACGTTCTAACGCTAAAAAAGCATTAAATACCTTACACGAACAATTTTTTGGTGATAATAACAAACAATTAAACTTATTTGTAACAGGAGTTGGTAATGTAGGAAACCGTTTTTTAGCTCAATTACAACAACAAAAAGAATATTTACAAGATCATTTAAAACTAAATATTAGGGTTGTAGGGCTTTCAAACTCTACTAAAATGTATTTTGACGAAAATGGAATCGATTTAACAAATTGGAAAGAAGCTCTTTTAAACAAAGGAGAAAACACAACTCTTCAAGATTTTTTAAATAAAACAAAAGGATTAAACTTACGAAATAGCGTATTTGTAGATAATACTGCTAATGAATTGGTTTCTGAAATGTATTCGCAATATTTAGAAAACAATATTGCCGTTGTTACTTGTAATAAAATAGCTTGTGCTTCTAAACTTGAGAATTATAAACAGTTAAAAAGTATTTCTAAAAAATACAATGCTCCATTTTTATTTGAAACGAATGTAGGTGCAGGTTTACCTATTATTGATACTTTAAAAAACTTAATTACTTCTGGTGACAGAGTTCATAAAATACAAGCCGTTTTATCGGGTAGTTTAAATTTTGTTTTTAATAATTTTAACGAACAAAATTCTTTTCATGATGTGGTTTCTCAAGCGCAAAAAGAAGGATTTACAGAACCTGATCCTAAAATTGATTTAAGTGGTGTAGATGTAGCTCGTAAAATTTTAATTTTAGCAAGAGAGAGTGGTTACGAATTAGACTTGACTGATATTGAAAATGATTCTTTTTTACCTAAAGAGAGTTTAAATACTACAACCAATGAAGATTTTTATGCCAGTTTATCGAAGTTTGAATCGCACTTTCAAAAAATTTATTCAGAAGCCAAAACAGAAAATTGTAGGCTAAAATATGTAGCTGAATTCTCTAATGGGACTGCTAAAGTTGGTTTACAACATATTGCTTCTAATCATCCTTTTTATAATTTAGAAGGAAGCGATAATATCGTCTTGTTTTTTACAGATAGATACCCTGTGCAACCGGTACAAATTAAAGGTGCTGGTGCTGGTGCAGATGTAACTGCTTCTGGTATTTTTGCAGATGTAATTAGAGTAGCACAAAATTAGGTTTAGGAGTTTAGGAGTTTAGGAGTTTAGGAGTTTAGGAGTTTAGGAGAAACTGGTTGATCATTTGTAAGTTTCAAAATAAATTTAAAATATAAACGAAATAAAAAAGCTTTCTGTTCTTTAAAACTTTGAACATTGAAACTCTAAGAATCAAAGAAAATTAAAAAAATGAACGAAATAAAAATATTTTCCCCCGCTACTGTTGCAAACATATCTTGCGGATTTGATGTTTTGGGTTTATGCTTAGATACTGTAGGTGATGAAATGGTGGTTAGAAAAACCAATGAAAAAAAAGTAACTATTACTAAAATTACAGGATACGATTTACCTTTTGAAACCCGTAATAATGTGGCTGGTGTTGCCGCTTTAAGCTTGGTTGAACATTTAAAACCCAATTGTGGTTTTGAAATAGAGATTCATAAAAAAATTAAGCCTGGAAGTGGAATTGGGAGCAGCGCTGCCAGTGCTTCTGGAACTGTGTTTGCTATTAATGAATTATTAGGTAAACCTTTAAGTTTAAAAGAACTAATTCCTTTCGCTATGAAAGGAGAAGAATTAGCTAGCAAAGCATTACATGCAGATAATGTAGCTCCTGTTCTTTTGGGTAATTTTACTTTAATTAGAAGTTATAATCCTTTAGATGTCATTGGTATTTCTGCTCCCGAAGAATTGTACGTTACAGTTATTCACCCGCAGGTGGAAGTTAAAACCTCGGAAGCACGTAAAGTTTTACCTAAAGCAATTGATTTAAAAAAAGCAATTGCACAAACTGGTAATATGGGCGGGTTAATTAGTGGTTTATTTACTTCTAATTACGATTTAATTGGTAGATCATTACATGATGAATTTGCCGAACCATACAGAGCTTCTTTAATTCCTAATTTTAATAAAGTTAAAGAAGCTTGTTTAAATGCTGGAGCATTAGGTAGCGGTATTTCAGGTTCTGGTCCTTCTATTTTTGCCTTATCTAAAGGAAAGGATGTTGCAAAAAAAATAGGTAAAGTAATGAGTGAGTGTTTTAATAACACAGCAATTGACTACGACATTCATATTTCAAAAATAAATACAAACGGTATTAAAATACTAGAAACTAATTAATCATGAAGTATTATAGTTTAAATCATAAAGCTCCTAACGTTTCTTTTAAAGAAGCTGTTATTAACGGATTAGCACCAGATAGAGGTTTATACTTTCCTGAAAGTATTACTCCTTTATCCGAAGATTTTATTAAAAACATTTCTCAATTTTCAAATGAAGAAATTGCTTTTAAAGTAATACAACAATTTATAGGAGATGAAATTCCGAAAGAAATAGTACAACAAATTGTTTCTGAAACTATTTCTTTTGATTTTCCTGTAGTATCTATCGATAAAAACATTGGTACGTTAGAATTATTTCATGGTCCTACCCTAGCCTTTAAAGATGTAGGTGCTCGATTTATGGCACGTTGCTTAGGTTATTTTAATAAAGAGAACACAAACAAAGTAACAGTTTTAGTGGCTACTTCTGGTGATACTGGTGGTGCTGTAGCCAATGGTTTTTTAGGTGTAAAAGGGGTAGATGTTGTTATTTTATATCCTAGCGGAAAAGTGAGCGATATTCAAGAAAAACAATTGACTACTTTAGGCCAAAATATTACTGCTTTAGAAGTAAACGGTGTTTTTGATGATTGTCAAGACATGGTGAAATCTGCTTTTTTAGATACTGAAATAGCACGTCAATTAACCTCGGCAAACTCTATTAATGTTGCACGTTGGTTGCCACAAATGTTGTATTATTTCTTTGCTTATAAACAACTACACAAAGAACATTCAAAAATTGTATTTTCTGTTCCTAGTGGTAACTTTGGAAATATTTGCGCTGGTATGATGGCACAAAAATTAGGTTTACCTATTCAACATTTTGTTGCCGCAACGAATGTAAATGATACCGTTCCTCAATTTATGGTTGAAGGAAATTATAATCCAAAATCTTCGCAACCTACTATTTCTAATGCTATGGATGTTGGTAACCCCAGTAACTTTATTAGAATTCAGCAACTGTTTAACAATGATTTTAAAAATTTAAAAACAGCATTTTCTTCATATTCTTTTTCTGATAATGATACCAGAGACGCTATGAAACAGATATTTAAAAACTCAGGGTATATTACTGATCCACATGGAGCTGTTGGATATCTGGGACTAGAAAGACATCAATTAAAAGACAATGAATATGGTGTTTTTTTAGAAACCGCACACCCTGTAAAGTTTTTAGACGTAGTTGAAAGTACTTTAAATAAAAAAATTGAGGTTCCTACTCATATTCAATCTTTAATTCTAAAAGAAAAAAAGTCTATAAAAATTAGTTCTTATCATGAGTTGAAAACTTTTTTACAGAGTAATTAATTTTAATGTGTAAAACAAATTCTGCATTCAATAAATTGATTAAAGTATTGATGAGAAATTTTATATTAATGAAAAAGTAATACTCATTAATTAAAAATTAAATCTATAAATAGCAAATCATAATGAGTCCTAAAATAAATTTCGGCTTAAAAACATTAATTTCGCCTTTTATTGCACTATTTCTAGCTGTGATTGAAAGGAAAGGAAAAGACATGAATATTGGATTCCACCTTTATTTGAACTAACGTCATTTAGTTTATTTACTTTCTCAAATTTATATTTGTTTATAATGAAATCAAAAATGCTAAATATAAAAGTAAAGTATAATATTATTCTCATTTTATTAAGCAATATTGTTTTTATCTTGATAGTCTATTTATTTGACTTATGGAAATAAATACTTATGTAGTATCATTAATTTACTCAAAAAAAAAATTAAATAGAAAACTGAAATTTCAAACAAAAAAACTAGAACTTTGATTCTAATGAAAAAAGAAAATCATGAATGATACAAATAGAAATTTGATGAAATTAAATATTGGTAAATATTTAGTAACTTTCATATTCTTCAGTTACTATATTCCTTGTGTAGGACAAGAAGTATCTTTGAATAAAATAAAAGAATTTATACCTAAAACTGTAATACCATCAGAAACTCGTGTATATAGGGGTAATTTGAATTATGATGAGTTTGAAGATATTGTATTAAGGTTTAAAATAGTAAATGAACCTGAGGAAAGGGAGCATTTTCATCTATTGTTAGGCAAAAAAAATGGAATTTATAAACTAAGCTCTAAAAATGATTTCTTTACTGAAGATGGTGTAGATGGAACATCTTTTAATAGAGTAGTAATAAAAAATGGATATTTTTCTATCGAATATGAAGGATGGGGTAATACTTCTGGAAGTTATGACATAATTACATTTAAATACTCTAAAGAGAATGAGAATTGGCTTTTACATAAGACAGGTTCATTATTGTTACATAGCTATTCAGATTCAGACACAGAACCAACTGAAGACATAAATACACAAAAAGATTTTGGGAAAAATACTTTTAAAGATTATGGAATTGATAACAGTACTTTGCAAGAGGTGGAAATAGACTTTTCTTTAACAGATAAAAAAGAGATAATTCTATATATTAAAAACAACTTATATGAGCCAATTATTGTAAATAGTTTTATTTTCAGTATTCCTTCCCTTATATTAACAATTAAAGATAAAAATGGTAATATAATTGATATGCCACCTCCACCAATACCTCCTGAAAATTTAAAATTTTATGAAAAAATTATAAAGGGAAGGGAAAACTTAGAAATACTTATTGGAGCAATAAATGAAATTGTAGATAAACTACCAGAAGATGATATACAAATTCGCGGTAAAGGTTATTACAAAACTTCAGAAGAAAAAAAGAAAAAAAATAAAATGACTTCAGAATGGGTAATTATTGAAAAACATAATTTCGTATATAAATATGAAAAAAAATAATAACTAAAATCAAAAAACACTAAAACCAACAAAGGTAGTCGTTGCACAACCCCATAATTTAACAAAAAACAACTTTAAATAAGCCTTTTTTAAGAGGTTTATTTTTTTAGTAATTGTAAACTGTTTTTAATTTAGAGTAGCTTAAAAAATAATATATAAAGCCTATGAACATCGATTTTATTAAAAACAATGTATTTATGTTCTTAGCCTTACTTTTTATAGTCTTTTTTGTGAATTTTAAATACTTTTTCAAATTATAGACCATTGCGGATACATGCATCACCTTATTTGCTTGCTTAATTCCTAATGTATTTATTTTCGAAGTTTCATAAAATGGGTTAATGTACCAAAAACGGGTTCTACTGTACTTCGCCGTTTCCTTTTCATGTAACGTCCTTGTTTACTATGTATTCGTTTGTTATTACGCTCATATTCTTCTCGGTAATAGGTAACACTAAACTTTTTCTCTTTTGCTGTTTTCCCTAAACATTGGCTATTTATAGGACAGGTTTTACATAAATGACTAGATCCTCGATATTCTTTCTTTTTTGTTTGTGTCCTATAATCTAAAAAAGATAACAAATCTAAACGCATATTACAATGAGAAATCAGTTTACGATCACTAATAATATTTTCTAAGTAACCGATTAAATTGAGCTTAAAAAACATGGTAGGATCTATACTTTTTTGCCAGCTTTTACCATAGCAAACTGCTGTTTCTTTATATAAAAAATCTAGTTGGAGTATGTCTTTTAATCGTCTGTAAAAATTAGTCACTGGTACATGATCGCTTAAGCGAAAACTATTAAATAACTTCTCTTGATATATTTTAATGCCTTGCATAACTAAAAATAAGAAACCTATTAAATCTCAACTCTAATCTTATTTTTTTGTTAACTTGTGCAACAGACACACAATGTATAAAAAACATAGGGCGTTTGTACTAATTTTAAAGGTCTGTGAGTATTAACAAAGTCCACTAAATATAAAATTTGGCATTTATAGTAAAAAAGATAAAAGAAAAATATTTTTATTTAACTAAGTGTTAAACCCGAAATATAGTGCTTATCAACTACCCTACGATTTCTTATACTGAACGTCAGACTGTCTAAGGTATGGTAAAGGAACTACAGGGCAAAACAGAAATATGAAAAGATTTTTAATTATAATATTAACTTTATTAATAAGTTCCAACACATCATTTTCGCAATCCATAGATGTAGAAAGTTGGACTAAAGACATTGATTTTTACAAGACTAATCTTGAACAAAATCATATAGACTTATACAACACGATTAGTAAAGTGGAATTTGAAAAGGAAATACAACAAATTAAATCAACTTTAAACAAAAAAAGTGACGTAGGAGTTATTGTAGACTTAATGCGATTAACTAGAAAAATTGGAGATGGGCATACAGCATTTTCATTAAAAGGTGTCGAAACACATCTATTCCCAATTGAGATTTATAAAGTAGACGGCAAGTGGAGAGTTATCAAAACGACAAATAAACATAAGAATCTTTTAGGAAAAACATTAACGAGAATTGATGGGAAGCCCATAAATAAAATAATAAAAGAAGTAAGTGAAACTGCACAGTATGTAGAAAATGAACAATCAGAAATCATTAGAACTGGCGAATATTTGATGATCTCTGAATTATTATTTGGCTTACAATTAACAAAAAATGAATTTGAAGCAGAATTTTCTTTTTTGGACGATAATAATAGAGAATCAAAAGTATTGTTAAATGCTATAAATAATAAAGATTATTATGAGAATACCGACTTCCAAAAATTTAATATAATAATTCCAGAAATTCAAAAACCAACTAACTCAAAACACGATTATCTTTGGTTTAGTTCTATAAAAGACTCCAATGGAATTTATATCAAATTTGAGAGTTATCCATCATTTGAAGAAATGGAAAAGTTTGGAGAATTAGTTTTAAATTATGTTAATAAAAATAAAATTAAACAAATAGTAATTGATTTAAGAAATAATGGAGGTGGAGATTTTTTTGTCGGAACTTTCTTGGCTTATTATCTAAATTTGGCCGACAGTATTGACTGGAAATCTGGAGTTTATGTTTTAATAGACAAAGTAACTTTTTCTGCTGGCACAAGTAATGCATCACTATTTAGACAAATCCTCAATGCTAAAATTATTGGAGAACCTACAGGTTCAAATCCAACAGGATATCAAGATATGGGACAGTTTACGCTACCAAATTCTGGAATGATAGTTACTTATTCAAAAAGACTATTTAGATTTCAAGAGAAAGTCACCCAAGGAATTCAACCTGACGTTTTGATTGATTATGACTGGGAAAGTTACTCTAAATGGAATTGATAATATGATGGTATGGGTTATTAATGACATACGAAACAAATAGCAGTGGCTAACAATGGTAACCGTTTCACAACCCCATAATTTCACAAAAAACAACTTTACCCCCCTTTTTAAGATGCTTGTTTTTTTAGTAATTGTAAACTCTTTTTAATTTAGAGTGGCTTAAAAAACACGATAGGATCTATACTTTTTTGTCCACTTTTACCATAGTAAGTTACCGTTTCTTTGTATAAAAAATCTAATTGAAGTATGTCTTTTAATCGTCTATAAAAATTAGTTGCAGGTACATGATCGCTCAATCGAAAACGAATAAATAACCTCTCTTGGTATATTTTAATGCCTTGCATAACTAAAAATAAGAAACCTATTAAATCTCAACTCTATTCTAATCTTTATTTTTTGTTAACTTGTGCTACAGACACACCGTGTATAAAAAATGCTTAAATTACTGCCTTATAAAGAGAAAAGTACAGTTTTGCTACATCTGATTTTCCTTCGAAAAATCCTCGCACGCAAAACCGTACTTTCCATACACAAAACCGTTTAGCAAACATTAAAAGCCAACCAAAATCAAAATATCATTAAAGATACACCTACCATAAAGTTTGAAGACTCAGCAACATCAAGTTCTTTTTTTGATATTGTAACGCTAAAAGAAGTTTTTAGTAGAGCTCCTAGTGATCATAAACAAACCGAACATCACAAAGTATCTTTCTATGTATTGTTTATTATTACAAAAGGCGAAGGAATTCATACTATTGATTATAAAGATTATACATATAAAGAAGGCACTGTGTTTTCTTTAAGAAAAGGCGTTACCCATAAATTCACCAGAAGTAATGCTGATGGTGAACTATTGATTTTTACCGAGGACTTTATTATTAAACATATTGGAAAGAAAGATGGCTTAAAATTATTGCAGTTATTTAATGAATTAATAGAATCTCCAAAAATTCAATTGGATAAATCAATGTATTCAGAAATTAAAACCATTTTAAAACAACTCAACACAGAAATACAACTCGAAAAAGATGTACATTCCTCGATCATTAAAAGAAGTTTGTTGCAGATCTTAACATCAAAATTATATAGAGAAAAAGCAAAAGACAAGAATATTAGTACTAACACTAAATATTTAAGCCAGTTTTTAATCTTTCAAAATTTAATTGAGCAGCAATGGGCTGAAAACAAAACAGCATTGAATTATGCTAAACAAATGTCGATTACACCAAAGACATTAAATAATGTTGTAAAAAGTATTATTAAAAAATCAGCAAAGTATTTAATTGATGATATAGCAACCACTCAAATCAAACATCTTTTGATAAATACAGAATTGACTGTAACGGAAATTGCTTATAAATCAGGGTTTGACGACCCAACTAATTTTTTTAAGTACTTCAAAAAAAACACCAATATTTCTCCAAATCAGTTTAGAAAAACCCATAAGTAGTTTCCGTTTTTTACAGTTTTAACGCATTTACTTACCATCCTAAGTATAGTATACAGTTTTACTTTTGTTTTACGATAATTCAAAAGAGATAAAAGATGTACAAAATCAGTAATAAAGCAACAATCAAAACACTTGATCGACTTCATAAAGAATCCTCTTCAGAAAAGTTAACAATTATAAAAGGCGCTTTAAAAGGTTTTTTTAGAAAATTGAGACCAAGCGATATGGAAGATGCTTATATAGCCATATCAAAAGATCAAGGAGAATATATCTATGATTTACTCATACGTGAAAAAGCGAAAAATATCGTTGAATTCAGAACCTCATTTGGGATTTCTTCCATTTATTTAGGAGCTGCAGCAAAAGAAAACAATGGACACGTTATCACTACAGAATTATTAGCTTCTAAAGCTAGTATAGCGCTTCAAAATTTTAAAGATGCAGATGTAAGCAGTGAGATAGATTTAATAGTAGGCGATGCTATAGAAACTTTGCAAAATGCACCTAAAAATATAGATTTTTTATTGTTAGATGGCTGGAACAATCTATACCTTCCTCTAATAAAAATATTAGAACCTAAATTAAAAAAGGGAGCCTACATTTATACTGATAATATAAATTTTTCAGGTTCAAAATCATTTATAGAATATATTAAATCGCATCCAAAAAAATATAAAACAGAACGATTGTCTGAAAGTAAAGGGGGCGTAGAGTTAACACAATTTGTATAATAATATTTTTCCCTTTTTTACAGTGTTTGGATTTCTTTTTACCATAAGCAAACAATTCCAACAATATAAATTTGTGTTATAAAATTAATTAAAAACTAAAATTATGACAAACAGAGAAGCAGTAAGCGCATTTTACAACAAAGCGCTCACAGTAAATAAGGAGACAACTCCAACAGAAGTGTTAACAGACATTTTAGCAGATAATTTTGTTTCTAAAGGTTCTGTAGAAAACAAATCCAAAGAACAACTTATAGGGCAATTAGGATTCTTTTGGAAATTGATTCCGGATTTAAAATGGGAGCCACAAGAAATTCTTAACGAAGGAGATAAATTCATAGTACGAAGTTTAGTTACCGGGACACCAAATGGAGATTTTATGGGATTACCTACAGACGGAACAAAATCATTTAGTATTATGACTATAGATATTCATTCAGCTGTTAATGGTAAAGTTTCAGAAGTGTATCATCTAGAAGATTGGGGAACAGCAATGAAACAATTAAAATCTTAATTGTAAAAACTAATAAAATGAAAGCACAACTAATCGCAATTTTTGGAATCGTTCTATTACTTACAAGCTGCAATGCAAAAAAAAATAATAAAGATTCAGAAAAACAAGTAACTAAAACTATAGAGATGAGTGAAGCAGATAAATTAGCTGTAGCGTCACAAAAAACTTTAGATATAGCAAATGCTTATATGGGAGCTATGGGTAATGGAGATATGGAAACTATGAAGAATCTTATGCATGACGATATGGTATGGCAAAATGCAGGAGACGCAAGTTTACCATGGATTGGCCCATGGAAAGGTAAGAAAGCCATCTTAGAAGAATTTTTTCCAGTTTTTGGAGAAAATTTCATTACCAAAAAATGGGAACCTACCGATGCATTTGCAAGTGGTGACACAGCCGCATACTTTGGTCAAATGGTAGGTCTTTTATCGAATTCTAATCAAGAAACTAATGAATTTACCTATGCATTAAGAGTAAAAGTAAAAGATGGTAAAATTATTCTTTGGAATTGGTTCGAAGATAGCTTTGAGGTATCCAAAACTTATCATGGAAAATAAATTAAACACAAATTAAAATTATGAAAATTATCAAAACATTATTCATTGCTTTTTTAAGCATTTTAACTTTGTTATCATGTAATGATGACGATGACAACAATACACCGCAACCAACGTCACTAAATGAAGGTGTAAATATTACTATGAGAAATACATTACAAAATCCAGGCGAAACTGAAGGTACTTACGCAAGTATATTCGGGCAACCCGATGATGCTTATGACGAATTTGCAACGCTTTCAAATAGTACAACGGAATTTGCTACTGCTTTGGCTCGAACAGGTACACCCGCAGGAGATGTAAACGGATTATATAGTATTAATTTTACAGAAACCACAATAGAATATACCCTTATTGCTGAAGAAGATGACCCATTTTGGTTAAATGTTGCAGACGTTTTTGGAGTTATTCCAGCTGATAAATTTGATAGGTATTATTATACTTTTTCAGAGCCACATAACATTTCAGGTTTTTCAAGTAACAATAGTTCGGTTAATCTAAGAATTGATTCAGACACTGTTATCGTAGTAGAAATAGGAGAAGGTTTTAATGTAAGTACAGGCAACTCATTTAGCATTACCTTGAAATAAAAAACATTAAGACTCATGAAAAATAAATTTAAAAATTTCAAAATAGATGAAAAAATATTTTTCATTGGATTGATAGTTTGGATTTTATTACAAATATCAAGATTAATTGCCCTTGTATTAATTAATGATATTAATGCTGGAGCTGAATCAAAAGCATGGATGTATCCTGCGTATCTAGATATATTTGCAGCAGTATTAGCCTTGCCCCTTATAGCTGCAATTATATTTAGACGTAATCTATTAACATGGGTTTTAGCAGTTTTATATTTAGCAATTTCTATAGTTGATCATTTTGGGAATTTTACAACGACAACTATTGTTGGACCTCCATCAATAGTTGAAGAAGGTATGAATCCCTTACTTATTCCAATTATACAAACTATAATTGATTTTATATTTTTCATTCTTTTATTAATTCCAAAATACTATCACATTTTCTTTAGAATTGATAAATAATAATAATATCACAATTAAAAGTCGAGTAGGTAAAGGGGGAATCTGACCCCTAAACCTCTCACAGAACCGTATCCCGTATCAAGTACGGGATAGACTTTGAACCTCTCAATTCATACGGCTCTTATTATGCAGTCAATTCCTTTAGGTTAACTGATAATCGTAACGCACTAATACTCCAAGGTTCATTAAAGACCATTAACCTTCTGCCCTTCCTTACTTGTGATTCCTCCTTGTTATTAAAGCTCGTTTCCAATAAGTACTATGGCTTCTCCTGACTTCTCTATACAACCAACTCGTAGCTATAGAGACTTCCCTTGGTAAGGTAAATACCCTTGGGTCAATATCTGCTGAATCTACTGTTTCGGTTATCGTTTAAAAAAACGTTTTGGACGTTGCAGTTATGTGCCTACTTATCCAACCTTACAGCCTCATATCCAGTTCGTGTTCCTCAGAACCAACCTCGCAGTCTGCCTTACTTCAGTTCTTGAATCACTCTAAACAACCTTGCCACGTGCTTTACTTAGGTCCGTTACTTCCTTGTATAAGGGACTCTCACCCATTGGAACATTCTTTTAAAAGAATTATATTTACCATTCAAGGCACACACAAAAAATAAAAGCAAGCACTCCCTGACGGTCGCGCCAGCTTTTATTTAGCCGTTATCTGTAATTAAACAATGAAAGAGAAATTAAGAATTATAGAAGATATTTTAGGTGTAAAACTTACAGTTAAAGAATTTGGAGACTTGTATGACCCAAAACAAAAAAATGCTTACACAAGCAGGAAAAATGAAATAGATTCTTTATATCTTAATGATATTAATATTGATGATTTATCTAAACTATTAACTCTTTGTAACAGATTAAGTAGTTTACATCTAAAAGATTGTACTGTTCCAAATTTTACTGAATTTTTAGCAATAAAATGTGCTTACTTTTATTTTGATAATGTAACATTTAAAACAAATGATATAATTATAAGAAAAACCTTCCCAAGAGAAATTCTTTTTTCTAATATGACGATTGATGCAAGTTGTTTTAAATGTTTTAAAGAATCATCAGAAATTGGAGTTAAATATCTTGAATTTAAAAATGCTCATATTGAAAACATTGAAGAATTAAATAATATAAAGAACTTATACCAATTAGTTTTTGATAATATTACCTATACCTACAAACCAACAAATACAAGCGCACAATCTGCTAGTTTTTTAATTATATGTAACACAAAATTTAAAGATGTTTCTTTTCTTCCTTTCAAAAAAACATTAAAAACTATCTATATTGAAAACTGTGAAATTGAAAGTATTTCAAAACTTACTGAATTCCCAAAGCTTAAATCTATTAAGGTAGATTCTAATACAGTAGTTAATGATAAAACAATTATTGCAAATCTATCTAAAAAGGAAATTAAAGTAACTGTTACTAAAGCAAAAAAGCTATTACAACTGGATTCCATTCTATGTTTGAAAGATTTTATTCAAACATTGCATTTGGAAAAATTGGATGGAACAACAATTGATGCTATTGGAAATTTTGATAAAATAAAAACGTTATCTTTTGAAGAATCTGTATTTAAAGTTGATTTATTTACTCCTATTGCTGGTCAAATCGAAAATTTACTCCTCAGAAATACAGTTATTGAATGTTCTGATGCTTTTTCAAATTTTAATCGTATTAGACATTTCGAATTCAAATCTTTTGAAAATGATTATTACTTAGACTTAAAAAGTATATTATTACTCAGCAAACAATTAAAATCGATTGAAATTATTGATTTCAATCTTGTTAAGAATTTTGATTTAATTATTTTTTTTACTGAATTAGATAGTTTGAAAGTGTCTACTTATTCAGATAATAGCGCAAGTGATATAAATGCTATTTTTACACTTAATAAATTGAAAAAATTAGAATTAGCTATATCAGAAAATTCAGATGAAAACGAAGATGAAAGTAATAATACTGTAAATAATAAAACTTCAAAAACTTTCAGTTTTAAATATCTTAAAGAATTAGAATATTTAATATTAGAATCACTACAATTTAACTTTATTGGGTTTGAGTACTTAAAAAAACTGAAATCATTAAAGATTGGAGAATCTTACGAAGAAGAAACTATAATAGATATCAATTTTTTTCCGAAAATGGAAAACTTGGAAAGATTAAACATTACAAATTATGATTATAACATTGAAGGTTTAAAACAATTTCCGAATTTAGAGTTTCTAAAGCTGAAAGGAGTTCCGAAATTAGCTTTAGCCCCTTTAAAAAAATTAAAGGTATTGGATTTAACCAATAGTTCAGTTGAAAACTTTTCAGAAATATCTCCTTTACCAAATCTTGAAAAATTGGAGATGTCGAGTATTCAAAATGAAATCGATTTAAAAGGTATCTCTAAATTCCCTAATCTACAATGGCTTACTTTTTTAGAAAGTTATGAACTTGATGATATTTCTGAATTAAAACATTTAAAAAAATTAAAACACCTTGACCTATATTCAACAAATGTATCTAATGTTAGTGTATTAAATGAATTACCTAATTTGAAAGAAGTTAATTTATTTGTTAATAACTCTATTACTGCCAATTTAGATAAACAAATAAAAAATTCAGAAATTATTGCTAATTCTAGTTTACCATCTATTCTATTTATGGTTTGGGGTGAAGATGAGTTTGGCATTTAAAAAACTACAAGTAACAAGGGTAACCGTTACACAACCCTATAATTTCACTAAAAACAACTTTAAATAAGCCTTTTTAAGAGGCTTATTTTTTTAATAATTGTAAACTATTTTTAATTTAAAGTGGCTTAAAAAACACAATAGGATCTATACTTTTTTGTCAGCTTTTACCATATCAAACTACCGTTTCTTTGTATAAAAAATCTAATTGAAGTATGTCTTTTAATCGTCTGTAAAAATTAGCTGCAGGTACATGATCGCTCAATCGAAAACTAATAAATAACTTCTCTTGGTATATTTTAACGCCTTGCATAACTAAAAATAAGAAACCTATTAAATCTCAACTCTATTCTAATCTTATTTTTTTGTTAACTTTAGTTACTAAATAACGTAACTTTTCTTACACAAACCGTAAATAATGCAAAAATCCTGCACACTCAAAAACTTAAAGTAATAAATCTAAATTAAAAACTATATTTTAGGAAAATGCAAACCGTTGATGAAATCCTAAAAATAAAAAAAGTAAAAAATACAGCAGTTAGAACTGTGGTTTTACGCTACCTTTTGAACCAAGAAAAAGCACAGTCTCTAAAAGACATCAAAAACGCATTAGTTTATTCAGACAGAAGTTCTGTTTTTCGAACTTTAAAAACATTTGAGGAAAACAAAATTATTCACAGTATCCATGATGGTTCAGGGATGGTTAAATATGCTGTTTGCGCTGAAGGATGTAATTGTGACCTAAAAGACTTACACTACCATTTTTATTGTAATAATTGTAACAAAACATTTTGTCTTTTTGACATTCCCTTTCAAAATATTAAACTTCCCAATAACTTCAAAATACAACAAGCTAATATGGTTGTAAAAGGGTTATGTAACAACTGTAACAAATAATCTTTGCAATCGAGTTGTACCATAAGGTATTTACATTTGTACTATCATTAAAACGATATTATGAAATTTTATACTTCAATACCAAAAGAATTAAAACCATATTTTAATACAGAATTAGAAAAATACAGCGCTGAAAATATATCTGGAAATTTAAGAAATGTTTGGATTCATTTGGAGCGTGCTCACATAATTGGACAAAAGTATCCTTTTGCACATACTTTTGTTCATTGGAAAATGCTACAATTCGGATTTAAAATCAAAAGCAGAAAAGAAGTCTTTGGTCAGGTTCCAATATTGATTTTTGGAGGTATTAAATCCTTTGTTGGAAAAACTCCAATTGGTAATCCTAGCGGAGCCAATATTCCTCCTTTAAAATCATTTCCGATAGAAAAAGAACTACAAGATATTTTAACCAATGCTAGAGTCTAATCCTTACAGTTATGAAAAAAACAACATTTGAAATAACCAAAATGGATTGTCCTTCAGAAGAAAATCTAATCCGAATGAAATTGGACGGAATTTCAAGTATTGCGAATTTGGACTTTGATATTCCGAACCGAAAATTGACCGTTTTTCACAGCGGAGAAATTAACCAAATTCAAAATTCAATTATTAAACTAAATTTAGGTTGTAAAAAAATCTCGACAGAACAAACTGACCGAAACGAATTTGAAGAAAATACAAACCAAAAAAAGTTACTTTGGTCTGTACTTTTTATAAATTTTACTTTTTTCATAACCGAAATTACAACTGGAATTATTTCAAAATCTATGGGGCTTATTGCCGATAGTTTAGATATGCTTGCCGACAGTTTTGTATACGGAATTAGCTTGTTTGCGGTTGGAAGTACGTTAATTAAAAAAAAGCAAATTGCTAAACTTGCTGGATATTTCCAAATTACACTTGCAATTATAGCTTTTATAGAAGTTTTAAGACGATTTTTTGGAACAGAAAAACTTCCTAATTTTTCGACAATGATTATCGTTTCAACTTTAGCACTTATTGCAAACGGCATTTGTCTTTACATTTTACAAAAGTCAAAAAGTAAAGAACAAGCACATATGAGAGCAAGTATGATTTTCACATCCAATGACGTGATTATTAATATAGGAGTAATAATCGCAGGTTTTCTGGTAAACTGGTTGAATTCTAATAAACCTGATTTAATTATCGGAACAATTATTTTTATTTTGGTGGTTCAAGGAGCAATCCGAATCCTAAAATTGAGTAAATAACACTACTTACAAAAAGGGATAAGAAAACATAGAGCTTTTGGTTTTAATCAAAAGATCAGTGTTTATTAGCTAAGTCACCAACTATAAAATATGGTCTTTACGAAAAAAGATAAAAGCAAAATATTTATATTTGGCTTAATACCAAACAAAATGCTTATCACCTGACCTATGTTTCCTATACTAAATGTCCTCAGTAATTTAAAAACTATGAAAAAAATAATTTTGCTTATATTTTTAATTATACAAGCTAATTTTGTCTATAGTCAAGTAACTAAAAAACTTATTAAAGATTTTGATGGAGACAATAAAAATGACACTATCTATATTGACAGTGTTAAAGATCGTCTTGTTTGTTTACTTTCTACAAATAATTATATAAAAAAAATCAGTAATAAAATTAGAATATTAAATGCAGCAAATACATTAATTGAAACAAAAAATGGTTTTAAATTTTGGAATCATTATTCTCGTTCAGAATATTTTAATGAATTTAAATATAATAGTCAATTAAAGAAAATGCAGTTAATAAAAATGATACGAAAAGAATATAATGGATCCACTATCGGTAAATCAAAAATTAATTTATTAACCAATCAATACATTGGTTACTTTAGGTATGCTGAAAATTACAAATATGGAGTTGAAAATAAATATGACAGTCTAGACATCATTAAAACAAAAATTATTTTTCCACAAACTTTTATTGAGACATTTAGTGATTCTATAAATTATGAATATGAAAAGAAATGCGTAAATTTATTGAACGAGGCGGTAGAAAACAGAAAATAACTACTTTGGTAAAGTTGGTTTAACATTAAATTTAGGTGAAAAAAAACTAAAAATTATAGAAATGTATACTGAAAAAGAACTTTTAGACAAAATAGACGGTTTTAGACCCGAAAATGATAATTTTACACCTCTAGAAACTCTTTTTAATGAACTTCATGACAATTTTTTAAAAACAAATACATCAAATAAAGGAATAGTTACCTTATTTAAAGTATTAGAAAGGTTCGATGAGATTAGTGAACCTCATGTATTTTGGAATATCATGTACACACTAGAAGATATGAAGGGGTTTGAACAAGAATATGTAAATTCTTTAAAAAGAAAAGCTTCTAGTATAACAATGATGAATCTAAACGCACTTTTTAATTCTAATGTTAATTATGTAGGAAATGAAAGGATGGAAGACCTTTTAACTCACATTACTAACAACCCTAATACAACAAATTCAATAATAGAATATATAAAAGAAGACTTTGTTAAAATTGAAAAGAAAGAAGTTGTAGATCAAATTAAACGGATGAAAAAGATCTCTGATAAAAGTCTTAAAGAAAGAAAGAAAAGATGGTGGGAATTCTGGAAGTAAAACTACCTAAAACAATAGTCACCATTAATACAGAGTTTGGAGCTTAACTAAAAGTTTAATAATTTAACTCCCACATTAACCATAACTAAAATGTTGTGTACAATTATCAAAATATAGAATATACTAGACACTGGTTGATTAATGAATCAGAAAAGGTTAAAGGTGATTTGAGTTCAATTTTGCTAGATTATCCTTATTCTTTTCCATATGCCGATCAAGAAAAAGACATTCGATTGATCCCTCCGATTGACTTTATAAATGAACTTTTAAAAAGTGGTGGAGATAGTGGAGGAATGTCTCCTGGATGTACTTGGGAAAGTATTAGTATTTCTGAAGAAGATTATGAAAAGTTAACTCTCCAATTACTAAAATTTGACTTTGAAATAAATAATAATAAAAACCCATATGCTCCAAATAAGCTAATTCTAGATGAAGCTTTAAATAAAAAGTTCCCCAAAAAAGAAAATTGGGAAAGAGAACAAATTTTAAAATATAAAGGAGTCCATGAGTTCATTGAGTTTTATAATGATTATGAACCTTCATTGTTTTTTAACTCAGAAAAGTATGGGACAATTGAAATTTTTGGTACATCAAGTGGGCCTAGATATTTTGGCTATCTTAAATCAAATCAAAATATTGAATTTTTAATAGGTAAAAGGATTAGCAAAATCAAAAGAATTAGTATGATTCATAAATGGATTGAATATGACAATAGGTTTGATAAAATTGAGTGGTTTAAAGCAAAAGATAAATTAAATGTTTCAGATAGTTGGGGTCGTCAACCAAAAATTTTAGAAGCTTACATTTCAAATAATTCATTTATTTCATTCAAAACTGATTTCGAAGAGTTAAAACCAACTTTACACAGCACTATATAGCAAATAGGCGTAATTAGTGTTTAATCAAAAGATTCTTGTCTATTTACAAAATCTCTAAATCTTTTGATTTGGTATTAAATAAGAAAAATAAAAGATTTGGTTTGTGTCTAAATCTAAAATAATTACTTGTTTCCTCCCCTACTTGCAATATATTTAACTCTGGTAAAATAATAAAATGAGACAAAAAGAAAAAAATAAATGGTCTTGGTATGAAACAAAATATGAAATGGCTGAATTTATATTAAAACGGCTTGAAAACTATAAAGAGAATTATAACAAAAACGGTTATTCTTTACCTGAATGGATTTTGGAAAATTCAGACAAAAAGGAATCTTATTCTGAGCAGGATGAAATTGAATTGAAAAAAGGTTGGAATAAAGAACTGGATAAAATGATAGATACTTTTAGACAAATATTAAATTACACCTTGCAATTTGATGAGCAACTTAAGTATGACGAAAAAAAAATTCAAGAAGGGTTGAATAAATTTTCAAAATATTATCTTCATTTTTGGGATTAGGAAAAACGATTTGATAGCAAGGCATATAATTAATTGTGTTACAACAGAAAAAACAACACCTGTTCTTCTCCAAAAAAATCATATACAAATACATAAACTATAATTATTCAAAAAAAATATAATGATAAAATTCTTCTCAAAATTATTTAATTCATCAAGTAATACTGGATTAATAAAAACAAAATCTCCTGAAAGGAATTCTGAAGATATCGAAAACAGATTGAAAGATTGGTTAAGTCACCCAAATGAATATGGAAAAGAACCTGTGTATACTAAAGTTCTTGAAAAGGGAAGTTTTGCATTCAAAGTAATACCAGACAGTCCAATAATGAAATATTCTTTAATTGAATATAAAATGACAGAAGGAGGTAAATCTGAAATAGGAATTGTTGATGAATTAAACGTTTGGAGTTTCCTAGATGTAATTGATTACGAAAAAGTTGACATAGATGAATTAACATACGCTTATAAAGGGAAATTATTTGAAATAATGGATTCAAAAATGCGTATGAGAAAGGGAAAACCAAAACCTTATAATTTTTCTATTATAAAAGAAGAAAAGAAAATATCTGATTATTTTAATAAAATAAACCCTGGAGGTCAATTTAAAATAAGTGATATAATTAAATTTTTTGATGGAATTACTTTTTTTGGATTTAATATTACAAACCCCGAAAACGGTAAAAATATTTTAGCCCCTTCATATTTTAATAATGAATCTAACAAACACGAAGATCCTGGTTTAATATATGATGAAGATCATCCTATTTATCCAATAGCAATGTATGTAGTAATTGGTGCTATTTTCACTAAAAAAGTATAGTTATAGATTAAGAAAAAAAATTGTATTAATGCTTAAAAAACATTGCTAACTCGTTTTTCTATTTTAGAAAATAATATAGCCAAACAAATGTTTAAAGTATATTTATAAACAAAATATAAAAAATCATCGTAACGTTTTTTAAACGAACTGTTGTAAGTAATTTAAACCTAACTAAAATGTTTTTCCCTTCTGATATACAATACAAAGAAACAAAACTTATAAAGCAAGAAAAAAGTAGAATTGATGAAAAATTTAAGCTTCTTTCAAAATGGGTTTCTGAAAATTATAATGTAACAGTTCTTAATGTTCAAGAAAAATTTAACGAAGACAACAATGATTTAAGAATTGATGTACATGTAGAAACCATTAAAGAAGAACTAAAACTTACAATGAGTGAGGAATATCCTTTCAATGATATCACTACTGATAAACAAGAGAAAATTGCAGAAAAACATATTCAAATCATAAATTCCTCAAATAGTCTAAATGTATCTCCAAAAATAAATAATATCTCTATTTATTGTTTCGCTTTTGAACGAATTGCTAAAGAAGAAACCAACTTATTAATCCCTGAAAAAAGAATTGAAGAAATATACAAAGAATTAAAACTTCCTGAAGTTTGGACAATCTCTAGATGTTTTGAATGCGCTACCTTATTCGTTTATAAAGACGAACAAAAGGATTACATTAAAAAATCAGTTAAATTTGAACAGATCGAAAACAAATATTTTCACCTATTAAATGAATATGATGAGTTCAATTATTGGAAAAGAGAAAAATTTGAAATTGGAATTGACTCAAAACAGAATTTTGACGATAATTATGAAAGTAATTGGATTCACTATTATCACTAAAAATACTTTACGACAACACTTAAAAAATTAAAATGAGTCGGTCTAAAAACGAAACAAAAGAAAGAAGAGGAAAAATAGGTTGTATTGTTGCGATATCAGTTCCAATACTTCTAATAGGTGGATATTATTTATGGACTTTACATGTTGTAAATCAATTAGGAGAATCGCTCAAAAAAACTACAGAAAAAATAATTAAAAAGCAAGCGAATAAAAGATTAACGAAAGACAAAGAACTAATTTACAAAGAAATTCTAGGCAATAACCAAAGAGCTATCTTTACTGGAATAGAAACAAGAAATGATACTACATTCACAAACGCATTGCAAATAAAATCAAGAGATAGCAGTTCTATTGAATATCGAATTGAAAGCTTAGTAAACTGGAAACCTAGAGATAATAAATCTGGAATTGCAATTTTAGACGAATCATCAATCGGAAGCGAAAAATGGAAAATAGAAATCAAAAATGGAGTTTTTAAATCAGCGTTTAGATTTGTAGAAAATAAAAATGATTGCACAATTGAGATTTTAATCTCTAAAAGGAATTACAAAACATCCACTTCAATTGTTAAAGAAACTTGTAATGACAAATCGAAATTAATAACGACGAAAATGAGATACAAATAAAAAACTGCGTCTAACAATTTCCTTCTAAATTTTAAAGTGACATCATGAAACACAACTTTACTAATGTCATATAAATTGATTATTAGTTTTGAAACATAAGGAAAATGTAAACTAATTGGGGCTAAATTTAAATACACAGATTAAAAAACACTATGTAAAAATGAAACCACTCATTTCCTATCTAACATATCATATTCTCTAACACTATCTAAAAATTTTGAATAAAGAAGAAATAATAATTATAGATAACCTCCACGCTAAAGCAAATAAGGATATCAAAAATAAAAACCTTCATGAATATATATCTGTTTTTTCTGATGATTTGAGATATACTCAATTCAATGGAAAAACAATTAACAAACAAAGACTAACTCAAGATCAAAAAAAACATTGGTAGCGTATTCTTAAAATTGAAAGTAAATATGAGCGATTAAACTATCAGTTAGAAGGTGACTTATTTATCGAAAACTTAAATCAAGAAGTAACAGTTTGGATAAGATTATTTGTTTTTTTTAGAAAAAAATGGAACTATAATCGTAATGGAAAATACGTATGGAAAAAAGTAAATGGTCTTTGGAAAATTTGTCAAATTGAAATCATGAAAGAAAAAATAAGTTAATAACAAATAGTTCAACTATACGATCTCATACATTATAACTAACTTTAAAGCATACATAAAAAGTAATTTAAATGAATCCAAATTTGATTGAGTATATCCGTAGATACATTTCTATTTCTGATCAAGAAATTACCATATTCCAATCATATCTAAAAGAAAAAAAGATACCTAAGAAAGAGTTTATACTTAAACAGGGACAACTCTGTAAATCTAGGTATTATATTACAAGCGGTTGTGTTCGTTTGTTTTATATAGATAACAAAGGAAATGAACAAATTATACATTTCGGAATTGAGAATTGGTGGATTACCGATTATGAAAGTTTAATAAATAAACTTCCTTCAACATTATATATTCAAGCTATTGAAAACACTGAATTTCTTGAATTACCAGAAAAAGAATTTGATAAATTGTGTAAAGAAGTACCACAAACAGAGCGATTTTTTCGTAAAATAATGGAAAAAACATACATCGCTATTCAAAAAAGAATCGAATATATATACAGTCTTAAAGGAGAGGATCAATTTGATATTTTTATTTCTGCTAATCCTGAATTTACTCAAAGAGTTCCTCAATATATGATTGCGTCATATTTAGGAATGTCTCCTGAATTTATAAGTAAAATAAAAGCTAGAAGAAAATAGTTTCATTTCTTAATCTTGATTAATATTTTTCATTTAATCAGTTAATATCTTTACGTTAAAAGTAAAAAAAATGAAAAAAACACTTCTATTATTTTCTATGTATCTATTAATTATAAGTTGTGCAGAACAAAAAAGTAACAGTAAAAAATCTTCTTTAAAAATTGACTCTTTAACGCAAAATGTAATGAAAGTAAAAACAATTAATAAAGACATTCCTACTATAGGAATTTTAATATTTGAAGGTGTAATAATTAACGAGGTAGTAGCTCCTTTAGATGTTTTTTCTAACTTAAATAGCAGTGGAAAAGAACTCTTTAATGTGATAACTATTGCAACAGAAAACAAAACATATAATAGCGCTCATGGGTTAAAAATTAAACCTGATTATGTTATTAATAACACACCTAATTTAAAGGTTTTAGTTGTACCGAGCTCATATAATCCAACCGTTCAAACATCAGATAAAAAATTAGTCGAATTTGTAAAAGAGCAAAATAAAACTACGGAATATATTGCAAGTCATTGTGCAGGAGCTTTTTTAATTGGTGAAACTGGAATTGCTGACAATAGAGAAATTGTTACTTATCTAACAGGTGGTGAATTATTAAAATCTGAATACCCTAATTTAAAAGTTGCTGATGATAATGAGATTTCTGTGATTTTAGACGGAAAATTTATTTCTTCTAATGGTAGTTTAGTAAGTTATATTGCTTCTTTTGATTTATTAGAAAAACTAACAAGTAAAGAACATAGAGTATTCGTTGAATCTTCTATACTATTTGATCGAATAAAAACCAATTAAAGTTAAGTACAAAATTAAAATTCTTAAATTGGAACCATATCCCCTATTTTTCTAATTTATTCTTTTAATTTGGTAATTATTAACTTAAATCGCGAATAAAACATAGTAAATTTTAAGCTTCAAAGAAATTGTCTATAAAAATGATTAAGAAAACTATATTATTTACTTTCACTATACTTTTTTGGAATTGTAATTCTACAAAAAACATGAATGCTGAAAAAAAGAACACAAAAAACAACTTTATAAATGTAACTGACTTTATTGAGATTCTTGAATTTAAAAAAATCAAGGAATTTGTACTTGAGAAAGGAGATAAAATGACATATCGAAACTTTGATAATAACAACCCTCATTATCAATTCGAGAATTTTGACGTATTCTTAGGTTCAGAAATAGGCCAAAGAAATATAAATAACAATCCAGAAATTTCAGATTTTAATCAACTAACAATTTCTGATGCGAACTCTAACGTTAGATATTATGAACTAATTTTAGTTAAAAAAGGAGATCTTAAAAAAGAGAAATACTGGATTAAAAAAGGAATGAAAGAAGAACAAGTTTATCTTGTAGATAGCTATAATAAAGGTTTGAATCTTATGAAAGGTAATTTATCTAACTATTTAAAAAAGATAAGAAAAGAAATAAAAAACAAGAAATAACATTTATAAATCATCTTGCTTTCTACTATATATTGAGATTAACATCTCAAAAAATTATTTCAAAATAAGGTATATTTGCCTCATATTTTACTTAAATTATTGTGCTAACACATTTTCAATATTTCTCAACTCCGATAAGTGAGTTTACAATTCCCGAAAAATTTACTTTCCCTTTTTATTATGAACCACATCCTTTAAGTAAAATTGCGGCAAAAGAAGTTCAAAACTATTTAAAAACACAAACTGATTTTGAACATAATTTTGGATTAGACATTACTAAAAAAGGAACAATTATTGGAAAAATGTTTGGCGTTTTAGTAGTACAAAATAAACAAAACGAAATCGGATATATTACTGCAGTTTCAGGAAAGTTAGCAGAAAAAAATTGTCATAAAAAATTCGTCCCTCCTGTTTATGATATGCTTGCTAAAGACTCATATTATATAAAAGAACAAAGCGATTTAAAAAGAAGTAGTCTCGTTTTAGAACATTTAGAAAACAATCCTGAATATCTAAAATTAATTGCACAAAATGAGCTAGAAAACGAAAAAGCAACTATTGATATTAAAGAAAAAAAACAAACTCTTAAATCCGCTAAAAAAGACAGAGATCTAAGAAGAAAAAAAGCAAAATTAGAATTATCACCAACAGCATATCTTGCTTTTGAAAAACTTCTAAGTGAAGAGAGTTTAGAAGCTAAATATTTTTTTAATAATGTAAATCGCTATTGGGAACATACTTTACAACCTCTTAAAGAAAAAATAGCTGTTTTTACTAACCAAATAGTAACATTAAAAGCAGAGCGTAAAAATAAATCAATAGCATTACAGCAATACTTATCTAAACAATATCATTTTTTAAATTCAAAAAAAGAAGTTAAAAATTTATCTGATTTATTTACTGAAACTTCTATAGAAAATTTGCCTGCTGGTTCTGGAGAATGCGCGGCTCCAAAACTATTACAATATGCTTTCTTAAATGATTTAAAACCTATTGCAATGGCTGAATTTTGGTGGGGACAGTCACCGAATAAAGAAGTGCGAAAACATCAACAATTTTATCCTGCTTGCCAAGGAAAATGCAAACCAATATTAGGACATATGTTAGTAGGCATTGAAATGGACATGAATCCGTTATTACAAAACCCTGCAATTGGTAAAGAGCTAGAAACAATTTTTGAAGATGAAGAATTAATTGTTGTTTCTAAACCTAATGAATTTTTATCTGTTCCTGGAATTCATATTCAAGATTCTGTGTATACCAGAATTAAACAACAAGTTAAAAATATTTCTGGTCCTATTATAATACATCGATTAGACATGTCTACCTCTGGTTTATTGGTTTTAGCAAAAAATAAAAAAGCTCATAAACAGATACAAGCTCAATTTATTAATAAAACTGTAAAAAAAAGATACACCGCTTTGTTAGATGGTATTGTAAATAAAGTTAAAGGCGAAATTAATTTACCCCTTAGAGTTGATTTAGATGATAGACCAAGACAATTGGTTTGTTTTGAACATGGAAAGCCAGCTAAAACAAATTGGGAAATAATTGAACAGAAAAACGGAAAAACAAAAATACATTTCTATCCTATTTCCGGACGAACTCACCAATTACGAATGCATGCATCTCATGCTTTAGGTTTGAATATTCCCATTGTTGGAGATGATTTATATGGAACAAAATCAAATAGATTGTATTTACATGCAGATACTTTAGAATTTACACACCCTACAACAAAAGAAAGAATGACATTTTACAAAAAAGCAGATTTTTAGTAAATTCCATCTTTAATTAAATTAGATTTAAATAATTATAATTACGCCTATTTTTAACTGAAAAGACAGAACCATAGAAGTTGATTGTATATTTACTAAAAATATACCTTCTATAAGGTATTCAACAATTTATTATTTGTTGATCATGATAATATACATTTAATATTATATCCCTTTAAAATGAATAAATTATTAATCATATTAACTATTGTTTTTTTATATTCTTGTAACTCTAACCTTAACAAGAATCAATCAACAGATATTAAAACTATTAGAGACACTATTAAAATCATCGAAAAAGTGATTGACACTGTCTATATTGAAAAAAAGGAGGAAAATGATTTTTCTAAATCTGAGTTTTTTATTTATGAAAGACTTCCAGACTGGTTATTAAAATCTAACCTTTTTAACGGTATAAAGTTGAAAAATGAATATCAATTAGATAACAGATTAAATCCATTGTATTTGGAAGCTGATTATAATGGAGATGGAAATATTGATATCGCAATTCCTATAAAAGAAATAAAAACAAAAAAGGTTGGATTTGCAATAATTCACGGAACGAGTAATAAAATTTATATTATTGGAGCTGGTGTTAAAGTTAAAAACGGTCTTTCTGATGATATGGATTATATTGATATTTGGAAAGTGAATAGAAAAAAAATAAATGAAGCTGGTCTTGAAGAAAATACTGGAACTGGAGCAAAAGGAGAACTCATTATCAATAATCCTTCTCTACAAATTGAAAAATCAGAATTAGGAGGTGGACAAATTTATTGGAATGGAAATGAATATGCTTATTTTCACCAAACTTGTTAGATAAAGAAATCTTTAATAACAAGACTTTAAAATAATTAAAGAAATGGAAATTTTAAAAAAATTCAATGAACTAATAAACGAACATTTTATTGAGGAACATAGCATTGTTTTTTATGAAAAAAAACTAGACATAAAACCTAAATATTTAAGTAAAATATCTAAGAAACTTAATATGCCTCCGCCCTGTCAAGTATTATTACAAAAACAAATTGAATACAGTAAAAATCTTTTACTTAACACAAATAAAACAGTAAAGGAAATTGCTTTTGAAATGAATTTTCAAGATCAATATTACTTTAGTAGAATATTTAAAAACAAAACAGGATTACCTCCTTCTAAATATAGAAAAATGCATCAGTGAACCTTTATCCATTGTTTCAATATTGTATAAGTTTTTAATTTGTACTATACTTTAAAACGTAAAAAAAATGAAACAATTTATAAAACATACAATTGAAAGTGCTCCTGAAGCATCAAAAGAAAACCTTAAATACGGACAAAAAAAATATGGCATGTTACCTAACCTTTTTATATCAATTATATTTTAAAATGAGCTTAATTTTTTGTATTTTTAATATATGGGAATGGTTTCAAAATTTAAAATACAAGAGAGTGAAGAATTTTTATTATCGGCTTTTAAGTCTAATAAAAATTTCAAGATTCGTTTGC
>CAKZVD010000116.1 GCA_937922085.1 uncultured Tenacibaculum sp.
AAACCTATTAAATGAACAAAAGAAAAATACTTCCAACTATAGAAGAAATAGAAGATTTCAAAACTCCACTATACGTATGTGAACAGACTAATAAAACGAAACTATATGTAGTGGAACAGTCTGAATTTGATAACGAATTAGGTAAAGAATTGATAGCTTGTATGCCTTTACCTTATTTGGAGTCGCAAACAGAAATCATCTATAAATTTCAAAAAGACCGATCTGTAACTTACCTCCTAAAAAACACACTGCATAGTTTGTTGTTGACGTAATATGTTACCATCTCTTAAATGCTAATAAAATAGAAAGCCCATCAAATAATATTGATAGGCTTTCCAGTCTGCTAGGGTGCATCTATGAAAATGCACGTTTGTTAAGTTTAAATTTTTTATTCAATCCTAATTTAACGAATAGTTTACTGGATTAAGAAATAGATAAAACTTCTTCACATTTTATTTCCCAATGTAAATGCTTTTTTTCTAGGTAAATAAGCGTTGAAAAACCATTTAGTTTACCAAAAGAAACCCCTACAACTACTATTGCTTTATTATATTTTTTATTAAATGTTATATTAGAAAAGGAAAACAACATATCTATTTTATCAAAACCTTTTCTAGGTAGTTTTTTAATTTTTTCACTATAATAGATAAGTGAATCTTGTTTGAATTCATTTCTTTTTTTATGCAAAAAAAGTTTTTTTAAATCTATTTCTTGTATTTCTTTATTAACTACCAATTCTGGAATTACCTTTATTAAGTTAAATAGTAGAATTTTGTTAGAATTTCTATTTTTTTTTAAAATTCTAAATGATTGAAGAAAAGGTTTAATTGTAAATCTTTTGCCTTTTTTGATTTTAGATTATCAAAAGCATCTGTAACTTTTGATAAAAGGTATCCTAGTGAATTTATATTATTTGGAGAAATACTAATAATAGCTTTACTGGAAGAATCAGAATAGAAATATGATTTTTTATTATTTAAAATATGTTTTTCTAAAACTTCTTCTAATTTTAAAATATTAAATGTTTTTTCCTCAGTAACTATTGAATCTTTATATACGGTAATAATGTTTCTTTCTTTTATCAAACCATTTCCCAATAGAGAAATTTTAATTTTTTTAATTTTTTCAGGGCTATTAATTATCACATAAGAATTTATTTTTTTATTATAATTTATAATTAATTCTTCATAAAATTCTTTAGTTGAGTTCTGCTTGTTAATATCAATTATTTGTTTTCCCCCTTGATTAAACTCTCTTTCTGAAGGATAGAATTTAACCTCCTTTTTAGCACAAGAGACAATTAATAAAAAACAAAAAAGTATTTTAATATATACATTATAATTCTTCATTAGTTACATTCTTTATTGTTAAAATCACTATTATCATTAACTATTCCTTGATTTATATAATACTCAGTACTAGTACCTTTATCTAAGGATATGTACTGACCATTATCATCTCTATAATCATCATAACCATAAGCTCTTAATCCGTCCCAACCATATCCCATATAGAATTTTAAAGGATGTTTGTTATTATCTAACTTTCTTATTGCTCTTGCTATTGGCTTTACAAATCTATCTGCCATATATTGATGTTGAGCCTCAGAAGTAGCATGAGTAGGACCATTTTGTGATTTGTAATCAGAATAATAATCTAATAGTTCTTTCTTTTTTATTGGATCTAAACCTTTCTTATACCTATCAACATATCTGAATATTGCAGCATGAATTCCTTCATGTAGTATTGTTGCTGCAAAATCTAAATTTGTATTCCCTGTTCCACGAAAATAAATTGTTATATTACCATTTTCAAAATCACTAGCACTAGTACACGCTTCATCTGTTACCCTACATTTAGTATAATCTTGTATTAAATGTAAATTATAATCATTACCCTGTTCAAATTGATTAATTGTAGATTTAAAAAGATTTAACTCTTTAAGTTTATTATATACACATAGAGCTTTTCCTTCTAAAAAATTAAATATTCGATCTTCTAATTCTATTTTTCCTCCATTTTTAATAGCTTCTAGTGCTTCTTTAATAAAAGCTAGTGCCTCTCCATTTAGTGTTCCTCTTATAGGTGTATTATTCCTTACAAAATCCAGTAATTTTTTCGCCGTCTTTTCATCCTTGTATATTATCGCTTTGTATGCATCTAATTTTAAATCACGAATCATCTTTTCTACTAAACCGCCGTTAGCTATTCTATCTTTAAATCTACTCTTTGTAGAGATTAAAAGCTCTCTCCTTATTATAGTTAAGAAGTTTTTCATTTCAATTGCTATTTGAGGATTCTCATTTAACCATTTTAATTGGTCTGGATTATTAATAAACAATTCTGAAACTAAATAATCTACAGCCGAATTTACATTAATAGGAGTACTATTTAATAATCTAGCTAGTTCTGCTTTTTTTAAAGCTTCATGCTTTGCTTTTGCTGCATTAACTTTTAAAAAGCCACTTCTATAATCTCTTTTCCATATTATTATCCAATATCCTGGATGAAAAAGAGAAACTTCATTTCCCTTATTTCTTTTAGCAAAATCTTCTATAAATGTTGGGGTTGCTCTATCTATAGATTTATAATATTTGTCAAATATTTTTTGTACTTGAGGATTTAAATAAGGCGTAGATGTTAATCGTTTAAATTCTTCAAAATGAATTAAAAATTGCATCATATCTAATCGATCCCACTCATTAAAACGATTATAATAACTATTTTTATTTCTTAACACCTCATTTTCTAATCCAGCAGGGTTTGCCAATATTTTAAGCATAAGCTTATTGTCAAATTCTTGCACTATATCAGCGTTAAATTGTGAAAATGCTTTATTGTATTCTCTATTTATAGTATTAATATCTCTTATACTTCTTAAAGGAGTATTTCCTATTTTAAATTCTGGATATGCACTAAAAATAATATTCCCTGCTTTAATTTCTGTTTCTCTTATTTTTAAAACTTTTAATATTTTTAAATTATTTATTCCGCTTCGATTGCTATTATCTCTTAATCTAGCATACTTATTCTTAATTGTAGGTAAATTTCTATTGATATTTTTTATTTCAGAATCTGTAAATAAAAAATCTTTAGCAGCATTGTATGAACTAAAGGATCTGTTAAATTTAGCTTCTAAATTACGTTCTATAATTCCAGTTTGTTCGTTGTACCATCTTCTAGCTCCTTCTCTTGCTGCTCTTCTAATATTTATTTCGTTTTGTAAGGCAGAATTAAATAAATCATTATTAAACTGGAATCTAATATTAGGAATGTTTTCACATGTTCTGCAAGGTCCATCTCCTCCTGCTATGGGATCTCCATCTAAATCATCTCCAGGATATCCATCCTCTATATATTCATCGCCATTATCTGGTGCTTCAATTTCTCTTTGTGCATTAGCTACATTTAAGTAAACTGACAAGAATACTACACATAGGGTTAATATATATTTTTTCATTGCTTCTTATTTTTTTATAATTACTCTTGTTTTCCTTTGTCCATCTAGTAACATGGTTACAACGTATACACCTTTTTCTAATGTAGAACCATCTATATAGTATCGATAATCTCCTTCATCTTGTATTTTGCTATCAATTACAACTGCTTTTACGTTTCCATGTAAATCACTTAATTTTACTTGTATTGTAGCCTGTTTTGTTAAGGAGTAAGAAATAATTAAATCATTTTTAAAAGGATTAGGGTAGAGTTTTATAAAATTGTCTTCTTGCTCTGATAAAGCAATTAAAGCATCGTTTGAAAGTTCTTTATCTGTATTATTAAAGGTTTCTTTTTTCTTTAAAACCAAACGCAGTGGCATTCCTGCTTCGTTCCAGTTTTTAATATAGCTTTCTATATTAGCAATTAAGTAGTCATTATTGTGAACCGATTTTATTTTTAAATCACCAGAAATAATAGTGTATGTTAATATATTTGGTATCGATTTTTTAAAAGAATCGTGAGGTAATATAAGCTCTGTATTTTCAAAATAAAGAGCATTGTCTATTTTTATAATTTCATCTTGTATCACATTATCATCTATAAGCATCATAGATTTTAACGTTCCTGTTACAGAATCCAATAAAAAAGAAACTTCTATTTCTTTTTTAGCTTCTATCTGTTTTTTAGACCAATCTAACTTTAGTAAAGTTCCTTTCCAATTACCCAATAAAAAATCTTGAGTAATTTCTACTTCTGTTTCAGCATCATTTTCAACATTCAATGAAGTATCAATATCTGTGGCAATAGAGTTTTGAGTTACATCAATACTAGTTTTATCTATATTGTTTTCTGCAAATTCTTTATCTAATAATTCATTTGCTTTATGTATGTCTTTTACAACTCCATAGCCTTTTAAATAACATACTCCTAGCCAATATTTAGCCATAGAGTAATCACTTTTTTGAAACCATTTTATAGCTTTGTTGTAATCCTGTTCAATATTCCCTAATCCTTTAAAATACAAATACCCTAAACTATAAGCAGCTTTGCTATTTCCTAATTCAGCACTTTTTTGAAACCATTTTCTTGCTTTGTTAAAATTGAGTTTACAACCTCTTCCGTATTTATATAAAATACCCAAATCAGCCATTGCCAAGGCATTTTCTTGTTGTGCTGCTTTTTTAAATAATTTAAAGGCTTTTTGGTAACCTTCTTCTGTTTTTTTGGCTTGGTATAATCTTCCCATTAAGAGTTGGGCTTTATCATATCTTTTTTCTAAACAAGGTTTTAATAATTGAACAGATTTAAGAGAATCTTTTGCAAAGTTTGCATCTCCTTTTAAGTAAAAAAGAGCTTCGCGAATATTAAACTCGCAATCTGTTTTTTGTGCATGACTAGTTATGGCTACGAATACCCATAAAAAGATCCATAATGATTGGTACTTTTTCATTGATTTTAATTTAGGTTGATTAATTAGGCTTCGAATATAACACTACATATATAATCGCCAGTATGGTTTTACCTTACTTTTAGTATGGATAAACCATCCTTATAAATCCATAGAGGAAGTCTGACGAAATTATAATAAGCCATTAATTATCAAGTTAAATAGAGGTTAAATTAATCTTAAAAACACATTCGTTTTTCTATCTAAAAAAATTAACCTTACTTTTTTATCAAATGCTCCAAGCTAGGATCATTTTCTATTCGTTCCATTTCTAACAAAATAATATTTTCTACATCAGCTTTAATTTGTCGGTAATTTGCATTTATCTGATTTTCCATCGTATCGTTTCCATTTTCATCTAAAAAGGAGATAATTTCAGGAATGGGTTT
>CAKZVD010000117.1 GCA_937922085.1 uncultured Tenacibaculum sp.
CTATTTTTCGTTGCGACTCTTTTTGATTTGTTATTAAATAATTAATTTCGTCTACGATAAAATTTTTGTGTTCTTTTCTCATGGTGAAGGGGTGTTTTAAAGCCTAGAAGATGCTAATGTTAAGTTTTCTTCAGATTCTATTTTAGATCTTCGGAACTTATCCATATTACCTTTAAGCTTAATTATTAATTCTTGATCTTCTATTAGTTTTTCTGGTGTTATACCTGTTCTATGCTTTAAGTTTTCATAATCTTGTTTGTCTCTTAAATATTCTGCTTCTTTGGATTTATGATCTTTTAACCATTGTTCTTTATCGCCAGCTTCCATTAAAGCAGGTACAGGCTGTGTAGTTCTTTTAGGTTGGGCATTAGCCACATGTATTATTTTGTTTTCTGCATCCTCTTTAAATAGTTGAACAAAACCATCTAAGAAACTAGGATCGTAGCGTACAATAAATTTATCTCCTACATGTTTTCTTCTAAATTCTATATCAATATTACCGTCAGCATCATACACTTCAAATAAATGTGTTTTTCCGGCTAAACTGAATCTTAAACCATGTGCTTTATAAGTAAGTTTGTTTTTCTTTTCTTCTATCCACATTTTGTCCATTATATCGAACAAACTAAGTTCTTCACGCATTGGCATTTCATGGTTGTAAACTTCGTCTCTAGATAATCCTTCTGCTTTAAACTTAGGGTGTATTTTACTATTCCATATATTAACAGCAGCTACCCAAGCATCATGTAATTCATCTGTTGTTTTTAATGAACTTTTATTAGCTTTTATAAAATCAAAATTCATTTTATTATCATCACGTCTAACTGTTATGCTTTGACCATCTGAAAACCAAAATTTATTGATTACTTGTTGTTGTAGCCTTCTAAACAAACCTTCGGCAGGATTACCATGTTCTTTTGCTGCTCCTGGGTAATGCTTTCCTTTCTCTTCTGCTACCAATGAAGTGTATAAATCTCGCATTCTTTCCATTTTATGACCTCCTTGGTTGTCATAGGTTAAGAAATAAGGACGGCAACCAGAAGTAGTAACTCCTTTTTTAATAGCATTAAAATGTTCTACATGGCTTTCTGTAAAAGATAAATCCCAACCGATTATTTTTTCTGAATACACATCGAAAAGAACATTTATTTTAAGTTGAGCACCCATTTTATTAGAACTATCATCCCAATAATGAATCCAATCTAACTTTGTACCATCAATAGCCCAATAACAGTTTGGAAACCAGTTAGATTTTTCTATAGTGTTTGTACGTTTGTATTTCTTATCATATGCCTTTTTACCATGTCTAGCAAACGTCCAAAGCCTTTTGTTTTCTGGCTTTTCTAAGAAGTTGTAAATTGCTGAATTAGATAAATGTTTCCAATTATTTCTTATAGCTTCAAAGTAGTAAAGCTCTTTTACTTCAGGAATACTTAATTTATTAGGTGAACAATACGTAGCTAATAAATAATCGCCTATTTCCTTATTTATTTTAGTGTTATTTTTATGACCTTCACCAGCATGTAAAATGCTAGAAAGTTTACTTTCTATATATCTATTGTATTTACGTTGTAAAGCTCTAACATTGGTTATTTTTTTAAATTTCCAAATCTTATTACCATTTTCATCTGTTAAACTATACAAATGCTTTACAGCTCGTAAAATTTCTAACCAAGATTTACCAATACCTTTTTTTACTATAACATCTTCCTTTTCATTTAAAACAACTTTAATACCTTCTAATAACCAAGCAGTATGTGTGAATTCTACTTGTTTTTCGTTACTTAAAAGCAAACCGTTTGGTTTTCTATGGGTAGCAAAAAAAGACATTACCGAAAAGTCCTTTTTTATATAATCTTCTAACGAATTAAAAATAATGTCTTTAGGATCTCCTAAATAATTTACTACAGCATCTTTAACCCATTTTACTTTAATATCATAAAATGATACCCAAGCTTGATTTCCTTTTCCTCTTCCTTCTTTGGTTCTTAATAATTTACCATCTCTATCACACCATTTATAATATAAATCGCGAGATATTAATTTTAATTCATCATACAATAATTTTGCAGGAATTGATAATATGTTTTGATGGAACTGATACATAACTAATCTTTATTTCTATAACTTTCTATCTCTTTTAAAATATCTAACCCAACACCTCTAGTAGGAGTTCTTTCTTTTCTTGCTATTTTACCCACATAACTGACTGATTTTTTAAATTTTTTAGCTATTGATTGATAAATAGTTTGTGATAGATTTGTTATTTTTTGCGAATCATTATTCATATTTGCATATATTTGTGCCTAACATTTGACACAAATATACTAACTTTTCGAACTAAACCAAACTTATTGGTTAGATTAATTAGAATAAATGAAAGAATTAACACTATATATTGAATGGCTAGATAGGTTTAAGAATGAAAATAAGATTTCATTCTCAAAACTAGGAGAAACTATAAAGTATAGTGATGTAGGTATAAGTAAGGCTATTAAAAACAAAACACTTACTGTAAATCAAGTGTTATTAATAGCAGAAAAGTTTAATGTTAGCAAAGAGTTAGAAAAGTTTGTTTTAGAGAAAGAAAACAAACTTGATAATATAGTTTTTAAAGACTATAATAAAATGTCTGAAGATGAATTATCCTTATTCTTATTGAAAAATCAAGACAGAATACTAAATAATGAAGCTATGAAATTAATCATTTACAAAAAAGCCGTATCCATAGCTAAAGACTTAATTGTTGATGATATTAAAAAATCAAGAAATAGAACTTAATAAAACAATTTCCATTTTATTGAGTCTTTCATTTGAAATCATTTTATTTTTTACTTTTTTCAAAACCTCTAAATCATTTATATCATTTTCAATATCTTGTTTTATATTGTTGATTTGAATTTCCTTTAGAAATTCAATTTGATCTTTTAAGTATTTTGAATAATCTTTATTAGAAACAATGCTATCTTCATGTTTGCTTGTAATAGAATCTAGTTCTGAAAGCTTTTGTTTAAGTTTTTTTATTTTCCCCCTATTCGTCATCTCCTTGAAATAAAATATTTATAAATTATTATCTATATAATTTAAACCCTTATTTAATAATTTTTCTTTGTAAATGTATGTTATCTTTAATAACTTTATATAACTCATTAATTTTAACACTAAAAAAACAGATATTGCAGATATAGCTAATCCTATAAAAGTATATGCTAAAATATTAAAATTAACACCTGGTATAAAAACCCATGTCATAAAAAAAGTTGCGGATATAAATGGGGATAAAAGAGAAAACTTCAGATTGTTTTTATATATATTTATATTGTCCTTATCAAATATAGGTATTAATATCAATAGTCCTAAAACAATAAAAAATAAACTTAAATGATTACCTAAACTATAAGCAAACCTATGTATACTTGAATACCCAAAGAATTTCTCTGGTAATTTCACATCTTTAATGAGTACATGAGCAAAAGGTAATACACCACTTAAAATAATTAAAGTATTACCTAATGTCTCAAACGTTAAATATTTTAAAGGATTTATTTTATCCTTTTGTTGTAGGCGTCTCAACATCATCTTTGTCGATAAGTTTAGCCCCGTTTTTTGGAATATTTTTTTCTGCTTTAATTTCATTTTCTTCATATTCATTTAGTTCTTGTGCTTCTTTTGCTAAATCTGTACATCCAGTTAAGAAATACCCACATATTAATAGAACGATTGCTAATGACTTTTTTTTCATGATACTGTAGTTTTTTATTTACTACAGTAAAAATAATGAAACCTCTTGTAAACAAATAACTTCAATGAAGTAACTTGTAAACAAAAGAACAATCTTTGTTAACTATTATGTTTGGTTTTTTTAGCAATTTAAAACATTAGACCAATAATAAACAAACAAAAGATTCTAAGCAAGTTTAAATTATATTTTAACAAACTTAAGCTTGACCACTAACAACAAAACTATTTAACCAAAAACAACTTCTTTTGGTTAAAAGATGACAAATATCTATATCTATTAATTATACCACAAGTTAAAAACACCCTGAATTTCATCTAAGGGTTTACCCTTAGAACCTAAGGGTAAACCCTTAGATGAATATATCTATAGGTAAAAAACACTTTTAAACATATAAACGTCATTTAATCAGAGTTTTATTGGTTTTTTAACATGCTTTTAAACGTCATTTCACATATATTATAAACTGCTTTTACATATCTTTACAACTCTTTAGCGTTGTTAATATATATTTTAAAAAACATTTTCACCCCTTTTTTTGTCCACCTAAGTGTCCACCTAAGTGTCCACCTAATACGAAAAACGTCATAATTTTTATTTTTTGAAATCGTTATAAAAACAAGCCTTTAAACAAGGTTTAAATGCTGTTAAAAAACGCTTCTAAGGCTTATGAATAGTAGTTTTAAGGTGTTTATACCCTATTGTGGTAATATATGTAAGTAGATAGGTAATTACTAGTTTTAAAAAAGGTAATTAAATGGTAGTAAAAAGTAGTTAATGTACTTTTTAGTGTATACCTAAAAAAAGCAGTAAAACAGGCTTAAAGGCTTGTTAATACTGCTTTTTTCGGGCTTTTTATACTTTTGTTCTTATGTACTTTTTATCTTAGGGGGCATAGTATGATCGCTTTTTTATTAAATGCTTTTATTTAATAAAAAATTAATATTCATAAAACAAGAACAAAACCTGTATAGATGAGATTTCTTTTTATCTATGATTACGGTAATAAAACAAATTAAAAAATAAGAGAATGGTGTAAAATAGTAATTGAGAAATCTATAAGGTTTAGAATGTATCCTATTTACTATTAAACTATTGATATACTTAATGAAGTTGTTTCCTTTTTTGGTAGCTAAATTGCATATTCAAAATGATTATTAGAAGTATTAAATGAAACACCTCTTTAGTCTAATTATATTTGAAATTATATTGAAAAACTGTTCTTAATATCTATGATTTTCTTCTTTTAATGTCGTCTATATCACCATTTTCAGATAACATGATTGCAATAGCACGTGTTTTTTCAAATTGAGAAAAGACAATAATCATAATAACGGTAATTGGAACAGATAGCACCATACCTGTAATACCCCATATTTTCCCCCATAAAGATAATGCTAGAATTGTTACTAAAGGACTTAAATTTAGTGATTTTCCAAAAAGTCTTGGCTCTACAACATTACCAACAACAACCTGTATAGCACCAACAGCAATGGCTATAATTAAAAAAGGAGTAAACTCACCAAATTGTAATAGACTAAAAATAGCAGGAAACAAAGTACCAACTAAAGAACCAACAGTAGGGATATAGTTAAGTAAAAAGATTAGAAATGCCCAAAAGGGAGCACTATCTACTCCTACCATAAGAAGAGCTAAATAACTTAAAATACCAGTAAGTAAACTTACATAAGTTTTTAAACGTAAATAACTAGAAATAGAGTTTTCTATTTTTTCAAGTATTGTTTGTATGCTTTCATAATTATTTCCGTTACTAAGAATTTTATATAGTTTTTTAACAAAACTTCGCTCCTCTAAAAAAAGAAATAAAGCATAAATTATAATCATAAAAGTATCACCAAGTATGCTACTTACTCCATTGGCTAAATCACCTAAAACCGAACCATAATTAAAATCTCCGATTAATGATTTAATAGAGGTTAAAATATCTACGTTTAAATAATTACCGAGTTCAGTTATAATTTTTTCAACATTAGGTTCATATTTATCATACGAATCTGTTACGTCAGTAACACTATTGGTAACAATTTCAGAAATGAAACCAAAACCAAGTATAATAATAGAGAAAACAATAATGTTACTTAACCATTTGGGAATAAATCGTTTCGCAAATGGTATTCTATAAATTGTTTTACGTACTTCTCTGGTAAAAAACCAAAAAATTAAAGCAAAAATAAAGGGAATCAATATTCCTTTCCCAATAACTAGAACAGCAATAACAGCTGCTAAAACAATAATAAAATTTGAAGCTCTATTCATTAGTTAACTCTTATCCAATTAGCAGGGTTTAAAGGTTTAATGTTTTTTGAAAGTACGAAAAACAAATGTGTTTTACCAGTAACTTTGTCTGTGAAAACAGTACCTAAAGATGTACCGGTTTTTACAGTAGCGCCTTTTTTAACCGTTACACTTCTTAAATTAGAATAAGTAGTAATATAATCACCATGTTGAATCATAACTACTTTTCTTCCTTTTTCAGAAGTATATACTTTTAAAATTTTACCATTAAAAACACTTTTAGCAATATCTCCTTTCTTTCCTCTAATATGTAAACCTGTACTGTTAATAGTAATAGATTTAAAAGTTGGGTGAGGTTGTACACCAAATCTTCGTGTTATAATCCCATTTATAGGCCAAGGTAACAGTCCTTTATTTTGTTCAAAGTTTACTTTTAATGCTTTTTCTTTTTTACTTAATAGTAGCTCACCTTTTTTGGCTTTTCCTTTTTTTCCTTTATTCGCTTTAGCAATAGCGGCTCTAATAACTTTATCTATTTTTTTAGCAATTGCCTTTTCTTCTTTAATTTTTTTCTGTAATTGGCGTTTGTATTTACCTTCTTGATTTTTTATTTTAGAAACTAAACCCTCCTGCTCTTCTTTTTCATTTTCAATCCTCTTTTTTTGATTCTTTTCGGTTTTAATTAATATTCTTTTTTGATTTTTCTTTTTACTTAAAGAATCATTAAGACGTTGAATATTTTTAGTTTTTTCAATTATTTTTAAACCTTGTTTCTTTCTATGTTTTTTATATTGTTCAATATATTTTATTCGTTTGTAAGCTTGTAAGAAGTTTTCTGATGAAAGTAAAAACATAGTTTTACTTTGTTGTGATTTGCTTTTGTAAGATTTAAAAACCATATCACCATAATCAGCTTTTAGGGTTTCTAGCTCTTTATTATTACCAGCTATCTTTTTTTCATTTTGTTTTATCTCCTTAGTAAGTTCTTGACTTTCTAATTCAATAGTTTCTATTAATTGTTCTCTAACAACTATTTTTTGACTTAAATCTTTAAGATCACCTAAAGCATCTGTTTTCTCTTTTTTAGCTTCTACTAATAAATTGTTATATTTTTTTATTTCTTTATTAAGTTTTTTACGTCGTTTCTCGAGCTGTTTTCTTGTTTGACCATATGAAGACACCCCTAAAAAGAGAAAACTTAAAATAGATATGTAAAAAAGCTTTTTCACTATAGTTTTATTTCTTTATAACCTGAAGGAATTTTAAAAGGCATGCTTAATTCTGTATCAAAAACAACAGATCTAACAAACAGGTCAATATTGGTAAACTTATTTTTTCCTTTAGCATTAATTTTAATACTTTCAGGAAATAAAGTAGTATTCTTTTTTAAGTACTTAGGATATGAAACTTTTAGTTCTAAGTTTTTCATATCATTAACAATAAGTTGTTTGTTAAGTTTATAATTAATAGGGTTTATTAAGTAAAAAATATTAAAAAGAGCAGATTGATTTTTTGGAGAAAGTTGGTGGCTTTTTTCAATAATTCTTACATCTTGCTTGTTTTTAGTAATATCAAAAACAGCTTGACCCAGAAGCATGTTTTGAAGCTGGTAAAAATTAACCTCTACACCTAAAAGTTTCTTTAACATAGAAAAATCACCTTCAAAATAATTTTTCTTATAAGGAGAATAGAAACTTACTTTTTCAGGAGTAATTTTGGCTTTAAATACAGTAATAAATTTACTTCCTTTTAACCAAATTACTTCATCTTTCTTAATTTTCATTTTAACAGAAAACCCTATATTTTCTTTGTTGTCTTTGTAATTTACTTTTAATTTGGCATCAGCAGTTTTAAAACCAAAATGAGTAGAAATGTGTTTTTTAGCAATTTTTTTTGCCGATATTTCTTTAATTGAAAGACCTTCTGATGTAACAACTTTAGAAGATTTACAAGAGACAAATAATAAAATAAATAGTAAAAAGCTACTATAAATTATTTTCATAAACTATTTAATTTTGTTTTGATATTTATTTACATTTTTAGAATCACCCAAAGCTTTATATGCTTTTACAATTTCGCTATAAAACTGTTTTTCTAATTTCATGTTATCGATAACAAAATCAATACCATTTTGCAAACTTTCTATTGCTTTTTTATGTTTTTTTTCTTTATTAAGTGCTTTTCCATTCATTAAATACACCATAGGTTGTGCAGGAAATAAAGAAATACCTCTTTCACTATAAGTTAATAAATCTTCATGATTGTTTTTATCTAGCTTAGCAAGCAATTGCGTTAATAAAGTAAATGATTTTTTTTCTTCAAAAAGTTGTTTCAAATCATTGTTTGAATTCACTTTTTTAGAAGTTTTTTTTGGTTTTTCCTTTTTACGATTTAATTGATGATTTAAACGTCTTAATCTTGGAGTTAACAATTTAGATTCAGATAACTCGGCAAGCATTTTTTTTGCAGATTTCCGATCACCATTTTGTAAGTAAAGATATACTAAAGAGCTTTTTTTCTTAGGATTTTTATTTCCAATTTGTTCTTGAATTTCTATTGCTTTATCAAAGTTTTTGTTTTTTCGATGAATAGAAACTAAATGTTCTAAAAGCCATATGTTTTCAGGATCTTTAGCTAATGCTTCATTTCCATACTCTAAAGCTTCAGGAAGCTTATTTAAGAAGAAGTAATTTTTAGAAAACTCAAATAGTATAGCTTTGTCATCTGGAATTAATGCATTGCATTCTTCCAAGTTTTCAATTGCTTTTTGATAGTTGTTAATTGCTTTCTGAGTAATCGCGTTGAAAAACTTTTGTTCGAAATCGATGCTTGTTTTTTCATCAATGCTAGCTTCCAATACAATACTATCTTGAGCATTTGAAAGTAAAGAAAAGAGGATCGAAAAAGTGAAAATTACAAAAGTAATTCCTCTTTTTCGATCCTGCTTTCTTGTTTTTTTATGTAAGTTGTGTATAATCACCAATACTTATAGATGTAAAATTCCCATTAAATTTAGCAAAATTTCCAATCATTGCATTATCGAAAGAAGCATTAGAAATTTCCACATTCGTTTGAATTAAAGAGTTTGTGATTGTTGAATCTTCTATAACACTATTTTCTCCAATAGATACATAAGGTCCAACTTTAGTGTTTCTTAAAACTACGTTATCACCAATATAACAAGGTTGAATTATTTCTGAGTTTTCAAGTATAACGTTTTTAGATACCAAGTTATTACCTTCAGCTTGTTCAAAACCTAAAACTTGTTTATTAGTATCTACAGTTGGATCTTTTTTACCACAATCCATCCACGCATTTACTTTACCAGGTACAAACTTAGCTCCTTGTTCTTTTAAAGAATCTAAAACATTTGTTAATTGATACTCATTATTCTCTTTTAAATCATTATCAATTAAATATTGAATTTCATCTTTCAGTTTTCTACCATCTTTAAAATAATAGATACCAATAATGGCTAAATCTGAAACAAAATCTTTTGGTTTTTCAACAAAATCCACAATAAAACCATCCTCTAATTTAACAACACCAAAAGCACTAGGATCTTCTACTTGTTTAACCCAAATAGCACCATCAGCATTTGTATCTAAAGTAAAATCAGCCTTAAATAAAGTATCTGCATAAGCAACAACACAAGGTCCGTCTAATGAATCTTTAGCACAATAGATGGCATGTGCAGTTCCTAAAGCTTCTTCTTGCACATATACAGAACCTTTAGCGCCTAGATTTTTAGCTATTTCTAATAAGTTCTTTTCTGTATTTGCAGGAAACCCTTTTTTAGCAGGACCAATTATAAATGCTATTTCATCTATTGTTTGATTTACAACTTTACTAATGTCTTCAACTAAACGTTGAACAATTGTTTTACCTGCTATTACAGTTAAAGGTTTCGGAATAGTTAGTGTATGAGGTCTTAAACGAGACCCAACACCTGCCATAGGTACTATAATTTTCATTAATCTTTTCTCTTTTGTTTAACCAACGCAATATACCACTAAAATAATGTATTAAAAAAGTTAAACTCCTTTAGGTATTGCTTCGATAAGTGTTCTAGTATATTTGGTTTTCGGATTAGTGTAAATTTCATCTGCATCTCCTATTTCTTCTATTTTCCCCTTATTCATTACAATAAGTTGATCAGACATATATTTTACAACAGATAAATCATGAGAAATAAAAACATAAGTAAATTGATATTCTTTTTTAAGTTGATTCAATAAATTTAAAACTTGTGCTTGAACAGAAACATCTAATGCAGATACAGATTCATCACAAATAATCAATTTTGGTTGCAATGCAATAGCTCGAGCAATTCC
>CAKZVD010000118.1 GCA_937922085.1 uncultured Tenacibaculum sp.
CCCAGGGAATTTTTTGTAAAATATTTTTAATGGTTCATTTTTATGTCCTTCTCCACTGTGAATTTGACCAACAACAACAGAATAAGATGCTCCAACTCTTGCATCTCCAGAAGTAGAAACATGTTTTACTTTTAATGTTCCTGTTAATTTACCTCCCGTTTTTGGAGTCCATTCCTTTTTTTGATGCAATTCTGTTCTTGTATTCTTTGAATTTTTAGAAGTAATTCCAGAATTTGGTGTTTTAAACACAACCCAATCTTGTCCAGTTTCATTTATCACATAGAAATATTTTTTATTATCAAAGTTTTTTAAATCTTCTACTCCTTCTCCATTCCCTAATAATATTTTCATTTCGTTTAAAAAAGATAAAACATCACTTGGGTACTGTTTTACTATTCTTGTTTTTGTGATTTCCTTATTCTTTTTAGGCTCGCTTTTACAACTAAACAATGTGGTTAAAAAAAATAAAAAGTAAACTAGCTTATTCATTTGTAGTCAATTTATTAATACATTAATTCCAATTTCAAATTCTGAACAATTCTTACTTCTCCTGAGTTTACAATTATATTATCAATTGGTTTCTGTCCCTTATCTCCCCAAAGAATTGCTACTGTTTTTACTTTGTTATTTTTAAACGTATTATTTTTCAGTTCTAAATTTACAATACCTCTATTTTTTATTAGAATTTTATCCTCAGATGACATTCCTGAGTTAATAATTATATTGTTGTTAAAAACTAAATTTCCGCCTATAGTAGATTCGTCATAGCCTCCTCTATAATAATCTAATATAGTTTCAGAAACAGTATCAAATATTGAGCTATTAATCAATACAAATTCAGAATTATAGTCTCCTTTGTTATTTGTTTCTTTATTTAAATTAAAACCACTTTTATTATTTTTAAAAATAGATTTAGATACTGAAATTGTATCAGCAAATGATCCTTTAGAAACTTCTAAAACATTTTTAAAATTAGAAACCTCTGAATTTTTAATAAATAAATTATAGGCTTTAGACATGTTTTTATCTAAAGTTGTAAATGCATTTTGAGTTTTATCTCCTTTAACAATTACATTATTTAATCTTAGTTTTCCTTCTGGTAACATAGTAAATGCTGTTCTTTTTGAAGTAAAATTAATCGTTGCTTTTTTCTTAGTATCTAAAGATATTATCGAAATTTCTTTGTTTATAATTAAAGCTTCATTCACTAAATATTCTAATGAATTTAAAATGATAATATCTCCGGAATTAGCTTTCTTAATCCCATTAACTAATTCTTCAGATGTAGAAACTTTAAAGGTATTTACTTCTCCTTTATCTTTTTTTATAGAGAACCAAGAAGTTCCATATTTAGACTTATCTATTAAAATTGCATTTTCTGCTACTGGGTTTACTATAGCTCCAATTGTATTTTCATATCCTCTTTTAGTTCCAAATAAATCAGTTTTTATCTTATCAAAATCAAATCCTTTATAAACTTTAGTACTATTTATTGTTGGTACAAAAAGGTTTTCTGATATTTTATCTACTGAAAAATCTTGCTTTATAACTCCTTCAGGTGTCACCTTGCTTTTATTTTCATAATTAGATATATTACTTTTAAAAATTACTCCATCTACTTTATCATAATTGTAAATAGGATATTCTGATTTCGCAGAGTTATAAATAGTGTTATTTGCAAAAATTGTTCTTATTGGTCTCGCTGATCTAATTTCTGATTTTGGTAAAACGCCACTTTGACTAATATTAGAACCTACACTAAAAAACCAAGGTGTAGGACAATCTACCCAAGAGTTATAAGCAACTACTACATCTGTTACTTGATTGTATCTATTTAATGGTGACTTAGGAATTCCGTTCATCACCGCTATTGGTGCTCTAAATTCCGTTCCTTTTAATTTATAGAAATAGTTATTGGTTATCCAATGGCCTGTATTTATTACACGAATTCCTCCTATGAACTTTGAATTATCATTTCCTATAAAAACATTCCCATCAATATTTGCATAATTACCATGTCTTAAAACTAAAGAACCTTCACTTTCAAAAAACACATTGTTTTTAAATATATTAAAGTTTGATTTACTTGATATAATTTCTACTTCTCCGTTACAACGTTCAAAATAATTATTTTCTACATTTGTATAAGAAGGTGTCATTGAAGTTCCACTATCTCCAATTTGCATTGTTTCTCCATGCGGACCACCTTTTCTTGGTCTTGGTCCAAAATGATTGTTTATAATTTGATGATGATTATTTATATGCTGATTTCCTTTTAACATCACCATCACGGTTGGCCCAAAATTAGATTTACCAGCAATATAATTATTACTTAACTCGTTATTTTGTCCCCAAAACTCAACCCAATGATCCGTTTTATCTCTATCTAACTGTGTAAATTCTTCAATAACACAATTAGTAACTTTTGAATTAAATGCTATTTTTTCATCATCAATTTTAAATCGAATAACGTATTTGTTAGGTGTATAACCATTTCTAAAATGTAAATCTTTTACAATTAAATAATCTCCTCCTATTTTTAAATTTGATTTTCCTTCAATAAAAACTTTACCAGGAGTTTCTGCCCTTAAAACTATTGGTTTATCTTTTTCCCCTATACCGTAAAACTTTATTTCTATATCTTTATAAGTACCATTTTTTAAAACAATATGATCTCCTGGCTTAGCATTACTTATTGCTTTATCTAACTGTTCAATATTAGAAATCAACACATTATTTATATTCTTTTCACATGAAAATATAAAACAAATTGTAATTAATAATAGTAATTTTTTTAGTTTCATAAGTATGTTTTCATCATTGGTTTACCAGATTGGTTTACCAAACATATTGATTTTTTTATTAAATCCTATATTAAAGATTGATGAATTACTTTCATAAAAAATAAAAATAAATAATTAGCCTTTAAAACTTACTACTTTAACCTTAAGCATATTTTATATAAAGGAGATCGTTCAGATTAAAAATCTGAACGATCTCCTTTATAATATTAAGAAATAAAAATCTTCTTCTTAATAAAAAACCTTAGCCATCTGCCCTTCCTAATACTTCTACTTTTAAAATGTTAGATTCGCTTATAAGAGTTCCATTTACTTCATTAGTAGCAACTATAATTGCTTTAATTTCTAAAGTATCTAATTTTCCTTTTTGAGGGTTATCTTCATCGTCGTTTAATGCTTTTAAAGCTTCCTTTTTTAAACGATAAAAACTTGATGATTCATCTACTAAATTGAATTCAAAATCAATATCGTGACCATTAATGTTAGGTTCAACTATTCCTATTCTTTTATAAAAAAGTAAATCATCTTTTCCATCAATACTATCTTGAATTTCTTCAACTCCATTATCATGGATATTAAAATATAAACTTTTGATTATTGGTATAATATGATCTTCTTCTTTATCAACATCATATAAAAAAGCTCTTAAATAATACTTAATTCCTAATTCCCTATCAATATTAAAAAAATTTATACGAGAACTTACCTTAATTGTTATTTTTTGAAAGCTTTTTGCGTTTCCAAATTGTTTAACTTTTGGTTTTAATAATATAGCCATACTACTTGTTTTATGATTCTATTATTTTATGTTTTTAATTCTAAAAAGTAAACATCAGTTCAAAAAAAAATAATCTTAAAAGTTCTTTTTTTAAAAATAATAAAGCCTATACCATAAAAAAATCCTAATAAAGCTTTTGCTTCATTAGGATTAAAGTTATTAGTTTAACTTTTATATTATTTAGTTATTAAGGATTTTGTTATACTATTGGTCTCCTAAAATAATAGGCATTCCACTTTTACCAGCCCCAATTAAAACAACCTTACTATTAGGTGATTGTGATAATTTTAAGGTTGCTTCTATACCTTTATCTTGTAAAATTTTATCCGTTAAAGAAGCACTCAAAATTTTATTAGCATCCGCTTTACCTTTTGCTTCAATAATTTGCTTTTCTGCTTCTTTTTGTGCTGTTACTAATCTAAATTCATATTCTAAAGACTCTTGTTCTTGTTTCAATTTACGCTCAATAGCTTCTTTAATAGTAGATGGCAATGTTACGTCTCTAACTAATACTTCATCAAGTTGTACATGTTGTTTATCTAAAATTTTCTTTGTTTCTGAGAAAATTTCATCTTGTATAGCATCTCTTTTACTTGAGTATAATTGCTCTGGTGTATAGCGACCTACCACACTACGTGCTGCTGAACGAATAGCCGGCTGAATTACTCTTTGCAAATAATTTTCTCCTAAATTTTGATGTAATTTCCCTAAATCTTGATATACTGGTTGGTACCAAGCTGAAGCATCAATCTGTATTTCTAATCCGTTCGATGATAATACTTTCATCTTTTCAAAAAGCTCTTGCTGTCTTACTTCATATACATGCATTTCATTCCAAGGAGCCACAAAATGAAACCCTTCTCCGTATGTTTTATCCACTTCTACACCTCCTCCAAAAGTTCTATATAAAACTCCAGCTTGTCCAGATTTAATTGTTTCTGTTGATTTTGATATAAAAATTATTAAAATTATAACAATTGGTATTAAAGCTATTAATTTCTTTGGAAAATTAATAGTAGTTGGTTGATTATAAGCACTCATAATTTATTTTTTATTTTATTCTTTGTTTAATCTATCTTTTACATACTCTACCTTGGTTTTACCATGAGGAATAGGATTTCCATTTTCATCTAGGCTAACCATAATAATCTGATCTATTGTAATAATATCTTTTCTTGTTAATTTGTTTCTTACTCTACAACCTAATGTTATAGAAGTATTTCCAAACTTTACCACATCAATTCCTATTTCAATAATATCCCCTTTTCTTGCTGAGCTTACAAAATCTATTTCAGACATAAACTTTGTAACTGTTTTAGGAATTTCTAATTGAATAATCGCATATAAAGCTACCTCTTCATCAATCCATTGTAATAATCTTCCTCCAAATAAAGTTCCGTTCGGATTTAAATCTTCTGGTTTCACCCATTTTCTTGTATGAAATTTCATCATTGTTCTATACTTTTCACTTCAAAATTTATTAATTCACTTCCACTAAATAATGTTGTAATTTGAATTGGATTACAACAAATCTCACAATCTTCAATATACTTTTCAGAAACACTCTTATCTAGTAACATTGAAATTTGCTCCCAACAATAAGGACATTGAAAGAAGTGTTCTAACATCATATTTTACCAAAATACTTTCTTAAAAACCATTCTACTGCCAATAATGCTACTACTAAAAATAAGATCCATTTCCAATGTATCAAATTTTCTTCCTTAATTGTTGATTTTTGTACTGTAAAATAATTCTTATTATTTATTAACTCATTTATAAGTTGTTCTTCTTGAGTTTTAAAATAATGTTTCCCTTTTGTTTTTTTAGCAATACTTGCTAATTTTTTACTATTTGAATTTGTAAACTGCTCTTCAATCTGAAAATCAGCAACCTTAAACTTTCCTGATTTTGTTAAGTTTTGATTTTCTACTTTAACAGTATATGTATAATCACCAGAAGATAATCCTTCAATTGCAATTTGATATGAATTATTCATTAAAGAAAAAGGATATATTTTCGTTTCTTTAGTCTCTTTGTTTGTTAAAACAAATTGTAAAGAAGCTCTTTCATCAAACTTATAATTCTTATCTAAATACAATGCAGAAACTCTTATAGTTTCATTTGCTAAATATAAATTAGATAACTTAACATCTAATCGTTTACGTTTCTTATTTGATGCTAAAAACTGAACTAAATTATTAACAAATTCATCAAATACTTCAAATGAATTCTCTTTTAAATAACTAGAAGATCTCCATTTCCAAATTCCTTCACCTAATAATAATGCATATTTTGATTCTCCTTTTTCAAATGTTGATAATAGCGGTGCTTTGGTAGTTATTCCTTTAATTTTTTGAAACAATAAGGATTGATGCCCTTTCATATTTACAGCTCCAAACTTATCCGTTAAAGGAGGAAAACCATTAAACCCAATATCCTTTTGTATGTACGTTAAATAATTAACATTATAATTTGCACTATAGTTCTCCGATTGGTTTATTGAAGATTTATGTATTCCTAAATTTAATGAATTAATAAAATTCCAATCTGTTTTTGCGCCTGTTATTATTAAAAAATTAGAAGAACGCTCTTCAAAAAACTTTTTAAAATAGACGTTTGGTTGATAGCAAATTACAAATTGATATTCTTTTATACTTCCCTTAAACGAGTTTATCTGTGCTATTTCAACCTTACGCTGTTTATTACTTTCTATTGCTTTTTTTAGAGCTCCTAAATCGGGATGTAAAATAGAACTTAGTAAAAGTACTTTGGTTTGTTCATTAATAACTTCTACAGAAAAACTCTTTGAATTATTTTTTATGTTTTTCTCATTTTCTAACTTCTCAATACTTGTAGAGTAATAATGTATTCCCTCTTTATTAGAAGTAAGGTTTGTTGTAATTATTGCTGAACTGTTTGTTGGAGATAATGAAACTTTCTTTGTAAATATTTTTTTTCCTGATTTATAAATTGAAAAAGTTGGATTAATTTCTTTCTTACCTTCATAATTAAGAAATACTTCAACAGGAAATTTGTTATTTAAATAACTGTATTTATTTACATTTAATTGAGATATTTTAAGATCTTCATATATTGTTGTATCTCCTATTACAATAGGATATACAGCTTTTTTAGAATGTAAAAATTCATAGTCATCTCCTATTGTTTGATTTCCGTCTGAAACCAAAACAATTCCTCCTAAATCATCTTTATACAAGTTATTTATACTTGTTATTGCTTTTGCAATATTCGTTTTACTTTTTGTAAATGTTAAACTATCTAACGATTCTATATTTTTATTAAAAGAAAACAAATTGACATCAAATTTTTCTTTTAGTTCATTCGATGCTTTAAACGTATTAATAATATTTTTAATTGATTTCTCTTCTTTAAAAAAACTAGTAGACATTGAATTATCTACTAAAACAGCTAATTTTGGTTTTTTGTTTTCTGTTTCTTGAATTTTAACTTTCGGATTAATGAATAATAGAAACAATAAAAACAGTGCTAAACTTCTTAATATAAATAATATAACATGATGTTTAGGTGCTTTTTTAACTTTGAAAAAATATTGAAAAAAACTAATAGCCACACTAAATAAAACGGCTAAAATGATATATAAAAGTGTTATTGTAGACAAAAAATATGTATTTGAAGTGTGAAGATATAAATAATACCAATTAAACTTCAAATTGTCACATATAAATTGTTTTTAAATATTTTTTTTGAATATGACCGAAGTCATAAAATAGAAGGTTTCTTACTTCTAAATTTGTATAAAAATAAACATATGACTTCTACAAATAATAACACAATCACTTATACTGAAAGTAAAAAAATATCATTTTCTTTTAATTTAATAAACCTAATTAATAACAAAATAAAAGAAGAACAAGAAAATAGTTTAGGTATAACTATACTTCTAATTATGGTAAGCACAATGATTGCTTCTGTAGCAGCCGCTTTGGCAATTTATGATGGTTTCTCTTTTGTTTATTTAGCTTTAGCACTAACGACAGCAATGGGTACAAATGCCACAGCTTTTAGTCAGAGACCTTTTAAATACGTTGCTTGGGCAGGACTTATAAGCATTACAATAAACACATTATTAGTTCTTATTCAAATATTTACGATGTTGCTTTAGGTTTGTTCTTAAAAATTTTCATGAAGAGCATAGATGCTATATTCCGTGCTCTTTCTTTTGCTTGATCTGCTTTTTCTCCATAAAAAAGCTCATCAATTGTAGTAAACCAAAGTTGCAGCCACCTACCAAAATGTTCTTGAGAAATTGAGTGTTCAAACTTTTCATCCACATTTTTATGCACTTGTATTGGGTTTCCTTTATATTTTCTAACAAAAAATAAATTCGTTTCCCAAAAATCAGTCAGTTTTTCTAAATGATCGTTCCATTCATTTTCTGGTATCATTTTTAAAAAAATCACACCTATTAAATCATCTTCTTTAATTTTATCATAAAATGATTTTACTAATAAAAAAACATCTGCCCTATGTATAATTTCTTTTTTATTCATGCTTACTGTATATTACAATTGTAAAAGTATATTTTTATACTTTAATTCTTTTATGACTTAAATCATAATGATTCCAACAGAACTATTAAACGACTATAAAGTAACTATAAAAAAGTTTCAAAAAGACGAAATCATCTTTTCTGAAAAAGATATTGCTCGTAATTATTATCAAATAATAAATGGTGCAGTAAAAATGAGTAATTTTAATGATCATGGTAAAGAGTTTATTCAAGGGATTTTTTATAAAGAACAAAGTTTTGGAGAACCTCCTTTATTTATAGATATTCATTACCCTGCAAGTGCTATAAGCTTAGCGGAAAGTCTTATTTATATTTTACCAAAAGCTTCCTTTTTACAGCTTTTAAAAGAGCATGAGAATGTGCATTTAGAAATTACTAAGAGTTTAGCTAAAAGACTGTATTACAAAGCTATTATAGCTTCTGAAATTTCTAGTCAAGAACCTTCACATAGAATACTTCGCTTTATTGATTATTTAAAAGATGATGTACATAAAGTATCTGGCAAACATACTTTTAAAATAGAATACACACGTCAGCAAATTTCAGATATTTTAGGTTTAAGAGTAGAAACTGTTATCCGAGTAATTAAACAACTTGAAAAGCAAGGGCATGTAAAAATTATTAAGCGAAAAGTATATCGTTAAAATTACCATTCAATTATCTGAAAATACGATTTCTATTTTCTATTTTTGTTTCCTCAACACAACAATTTACAATGAGTTTAACAACATTAAACGCAATCTCTCCGATAGACGGAAGATACAGAAATAAAGTAGCACAATTAACTAATTATTTTTCTGAAGAAGCTTTAATTAAGTATCGAGTAAAAGTAGAAATAGAGTATTTTATTGCTTTATGTGAAATTCCTTTGCCTCAATTACAAGATATTAATAAAGATATTTATCCTGATTTACGTAAAATCTATATCGACTTTACTTCTGAAGATGCTCAAAAAATAAAAGATATTGAGAGTGTAACTAACCATGATGTAAAAGCAGTTGAATATTTCATTAAAGAAAAATTTGACACTTTAGGATTGGAAAAATATAAAGAGTTTATTCACTTCGGATTAACTTCTCAAGATATTAATAACACTGCCATTCCTTTATCTATTAAAGATGCTATGGAAGAAGTGTATTATCCTTCTTTAGATAGTTTAACTTCTAGGTTAGCGGAACTTTCTGAAGAATGGGAAGATATTCCAATGCTTGCACGTACACATGGGCAACCTGCTTCTCCTACTCGATTAGGTAAAGAATTATTTGTTTTTGTAGAACGTATAAATCAGCAAGTATTATTTTTACAACACATACCTAACGCTGCTAAATTTGGTGGTGCAACGGGTAATTATAATGCACATAAAGTTGCATACCCTAACATAGATTGGAAATCTTTTGGAACTTCTTTTGTAGAAGGTATTTTAGATTTACATCATTCTTTTCCAACAACTCAAATAGAGCATTACGATCATATGGCGAGTTTATTTGATGCCATGAAAAGAATCAATACTATTTTAATTGATTTAGATAGAGATATTTGGACGTATGTTTCTATGGATTATTTTAAACAAAAAATTAAAGAAGGTGAAGTTGGCTCTTCTGCAATGCCTCATAAAGTAAACCCAATTGATTTTGAAAATTCTGAAGGAAACTTAGGGATTGCAAATGCTATTTTAGAACATTTAGCAGCTAAACTACCTGTTTCTCGTTTACAACGCGATTTAACAGACAGTACTGTATTAAGAAATGTTGGTGTTCCTTTTGGTCATACTCTTATTGCTTTTAAATCTACTTTAAAAGGATTGAATAAACTTTTATTAAACAAAGAGAAGTTTGAACAAGATTTAGAGAATAATTGGGCTGTTGCTGCAGAAGCTATTCAGACTATTTTACGTAGAGAAGCATATCCAAATCCGTATGAAGCTTTAAAAGGTTTAACACGTACTAATGAAAAAATTACGCAAAAATCTATTGCAGATTTTATAGATACTTTAGAAGTTTCTAACGAAATTAAAGAGGAATTAAAACAAATTACTCCTTCTAATTATACAGGTATATAATGAAATATATTATACTATTATACACACTTATCTCATTAATTTCTTGTCAAGAGAATTCTAAAGGTAATGCAGATCGTTTTAAATATGGAACGTTTGAAATTCCTGCAGGAAATGGTCTTGGTAAAACTACTATTATTAGAAAAGATAGTTTACAAATAGAATATTACACTAAGAAAACAACAATTTCTACAGATAGTACTGTTATAGAAAAAGAAGTAGAAAGAATTGATACTTTATATATTACTTGGAAAAATAACTTTGCTTATATTTTGCGAATGAAAAATCCAAAAACAGAATTAGATGAAGACCCTATTTTTGTGCAAATAGTAAAAGTAAAAGATTCTTCTTACGATTATAGTTCTAGAATTGGGTATTCTAAATTTAGACCTAAAGGATCTGTTTATATAAAAAAATAGTTTAGGTAAAGAGTTCTTTTTTACTTTTTACTTTCCATTATAATCTCTATTTTTTATTAAATTTATGATTATAAATAATTTCATATTAGTAGACAAAGAGTATCATTAATTGGTACTCTTTCTCTTTTATTTATTAATAAAAATCTACTTTAAAATTAAGTCTAAAAAATAATTTAAATTGATGGATAAATTTGAAATAGAAAGTGCTGAAAAACTTTATAATTATCTCAAACTAAAATTACCAAAATTTGTCGATTATAAAGATTTATATAACTTATGTTTTTCTTTATTCTGCACTCTTGATGTTCTTCCTGAAAACTTAAGGTCTTTGAAAGTAACAAAAGAAGTTTTAGCTTTTACATTTGTAAAAATTGCTGTTATAAAAAACATTCCTGAATACATTACCAAAAATGACTGGATAGAGCTAATAGACGGGTTTTTAAAACTTGATAATAATTTCCCGAATCACGAAAACGCTCAAATATTACTTGGAATAAATTAAATGACTTTGATTGGCTAGAACAATAATTATAAACATTTAACACTTTGTAAACTTAAGCAGTGTATAAAATACAATTAATAAATTCGCTCCCAAAAGATTCGTTTATATTTGTAAAGTCCACATATTTTTAAAATTTGACTTTTAATAATGATAAATTAAAACATAAGAATTTGACTCTGCGTTAATACGATAAGCTAGTGTCTTTTATACGTTACGTTTCATACACAAATCTCTACATTACAATTAAAACAATTAATAATGAAAATTTTAATGTTTATTATAATTGCACTATTTACTGTATACTTTTTAGTTTTATTAAGGTATCGATTAGTTTATCCCAAAACTATTAAAGGTGAATCTGAAATAGTATATAGATTGATTGATTTAGGTCAAAAGGATTTTTATAGATATTCATTTGAATCTATACTTCAAAAAAAAAGAGTGTTTTTAAAAAATAAGTCAAAAAATATTGAATGGTTATATCTAAATAAAAATGATTTCAATAAATTAACCCCTGAACTCCCTTTTGTAATGAAAAAGAAAAACTATACTATAAAATTTAAATTCGTAATAAAGCGTCTAGTTTTTGGAGGCTATAGTTGTGCTAAAATTATTTCTTATGAAAAAGTAAATCACATTCCTGATATCTATAAATCTTAAAAAAATTAGTAACTATCCTAAAATAGCTACTTTTAATTATAATTAACAACATAGCTCATCATTTATTAATAAAGTTTTATAATACGATTAATTTAATGTACACAACTTTTTTTAAAGAAATAGCGAAGAAAGAAAATGGGAAATTTTATTTACATGATAAAAATATTTCTATTGGTGGAGGCGTAAGAAGTCCAAATATAATTTATAAATTAAAGTTCAGTTACAATAACAATAATTTCATCATTACATACCAAGTTGGAAATACAAATGTAGGCACTATTCATTGTGAGTTATCTAAATCTTTAAAGCCTATTGAATTTGAAATAAATAGTATTTCTCATTTAAAAAACTTGTTTTTACGAAAAAAAAACAGATTAAAAGTAAAAACTAGTGATGAAAACTTCTCTTGCTTCATAAATAATAATCACTCCTTTGAAGCTTTAAATCAAATTGCTAGTAAAGAAAATTTTAGTCCGTACATCTATTCTAAACTTAATAATTCTTGGAGTATTATATCTGAATATCATTTAGAATTTAGTGATTGGACACAAACAGTTGAACCTAGTATTGACTTTATAAAAAACATAATAGATCAATATCAAAAATAAAATAGTAATACATATTGTGAAATAAAATGAAGACAATAATTATAGGAGATATACATGGAAGTTATAGATCTTTAAAAGACTTGTTGGTATTATGTAATTTTGATAATAAAAAAGATAGGCTAATTTGTATTGGAGATTATATAGATGGTTGGAATGAATCTGTAAAATTAGTAGACTTCCTTATTAAACTCCAAATTGAATCAAATAACAATCATATTTTTATAAAAGGAAACCATGATAAATGGTTTCTTGATATCATGAATAAAGATTTTTTAAATTTTGAAAATAAAGAATTAATAAAATCAAAATATCATTATTGGATTAAGAATAGTGGTCTTTCAACTTATAAATCTTATTTATCTGTTTCTAAATCTAAAAGAGAGTTTCATAGAGCTTCTTTCTTTTCTAAATTAAAAAATTATCATATAGAGAATAACATCCTTTTTGTTCATGCAGGTTTTGATACAGATAAATCATTTTACGATACAATAGCATTTGATGAAGATTCTCTTTTTTGGAATCGAACTCTATTTCATAAAGCTATGCAAATTTGGAATTTAAAGAATAAAAGATCTAATAATATAGCTTTTTTTGGGGGATTCAAAAAAATATTCATTGGTCATACTCCTACTTGTAATTTTGGTATTAACAAACCTATTTTAATGCACAATGTTATTAATATTGATCAAGGCTGTAAAATACACGGAAGTTTAACAGGTTGGATTTTAGAAACTGGGAAATATTATCAAACAAAAAAAATAGATCCTAATAACTTAAATCCTTAAAAAATATTTATTAACAAACCTAAAACCTTCTCATAACCAATTATTACTGCTTCACGTAATATTAATACTGCTTTACTATTTTTAAACTTTTTCTGAATAAAAAATCATCTAAAATTGTATTCTAAAACAAAAATAATGATAAAAAGATTCAGGAAATTATATAAAAATAAACTAATTACAAAAATTATAACTGTAACTATAGTTGTTTTATTATCGGTAGCTATAATGTTCCCAATAATAAAGATTGCTGAGTTATTTGAAATAAACATTAGAGAGAATTCAGGCTTAAACTTTAAAGTTACATTTGGTAATGTTTTCTTTTTCTTTTTATTCGGAATTTGTTCTATTACCATTATTTGGTTAGCACAAAAATTCATTCATAAAAAATCGTTATTAGAACTTAGCTTTCAACGAAAAGTTTGGTTACCAATACTAACAGGCTTCATTATTGGTGCTCTTTTAGTATCTGTAGGATATTTTTTATTAATTATAAATGCAGAAAAAGTAATATTTACCAAAGTTATTCCTGAAAATATATCATCGATCACCTATTTAGGCTACTATTTATATTTTTTCATTGGTTTCATTTTTTGGAATTCATTTATTGAAGAATTGGGTACACGAGCATACCCTATTCAAAAATTAAAAAAACATATGAATCCTCATCTCATTTTTACCATAATGGGGCTTATTTTTACGCTTGGTCATTTTGTTCTAAACGACTTTAATCTTGGTTATTTTTTAAGTTTATTTGTATCCTCTTATATCTTTTCATTAACATACTATTATTCGAATTCTATTTGGTTAGTTGTTGGTATGCATAGCGGTATAAATTGGATAGGCTTTTCATTTATGGGGCGTGTACCAAATTGGAAGTTAGGAACTCTTTACAATACACAAATATCAGGAGTATCTAGTTGGATTGCTAATTATTCTATGGTATCTATTCAAATTATATTTTTATTATTAATTGTATTTTTGAATAAGAAAGGTTTCTTCAGTAAATATTTCCCAAAAAAAAACAACGTTTCGAATACTTTAAAATAATATCTCTGTGCAATGAAAAACAGTGTTTTTAAAATATATCCTTTAATTTTTATACCATTACTAGGAATCATCTATTACACTACTTTTTTTATGATGAGTAAAACCATTGATTCTAATTATGGTTTTAACTGGTTTATTATTTCTATAATTACCATTCAGTTTGGAATCATTTGGCTACTTGCTCAAGTATCTCTTAATAAGCTAATAAAAAAAGGTTGGCAAATGAATCTTAAATTATTCATTCTGGGGGTACTTAGCATTGTGCTTATAAACAATGGCCTTTATTTCTTTTTAAGAACAATTTACATAACAATATATCATCCTGAATTTTCTAAATTCAGCCTTTTTATGCTTTCATTAAGCACTCTCGAAGGTTTTTTAAAAGGAATTATAATTCTTAGTATGTTATTTAGTCTTAACTTTTTTAAACGTTGGAAAATTGAATACCAAGAAAATGAACGTTTAAAGAAAAATGAACTAGAACTTCAAAACAGAGCTTTAAAAAGTCAATTAAATCCGCATTTTTTATTTAACAATTTAAATACTTTGTCTGGTTTAATTCAAGAAGATAAAGTAGTTGCTAATGAATTTTTAAAAGAAATGTCAGATATGTATCGTTACATTTTAAAAACAACAGATGAAGAAGTGGTTCCTTTAAAAGATGAAATTAAATTTGCTGAAAATTATAATCGTTTGCTAAAAAAACGATTTGGTAAAAACTTTAATTATTCCATTAAAATATCTGATCTAAACTACATGCTCCCTCCTATCTCTTTACACTTATTATTAGAAAATATTGTAAAACACAACCGAATTGATGATGCACATCCTATGTATTTTACTATTCAACAAAATGGTAATTATTTATTTGTAGAAAACAAGATTAACTTAAAAAGTAATGTAGATTCTACTAAAAAAGGATTACGAATTCTGGATGAGCAATATAAATTTCTAACTAAGAAAACAATTGTAATTAGTACTAAAAATAATCAGTTTTTGATTAAATTACCATTATTAAAAATAAAATAATGGACGTATTAATAATTGAAGATGAAGAAAGTGCGTTTAAAAATCTGAAACGAATTTTATTAGAAATTGATTCATCTATTAATATTGTTTCTTGGTTACAAAGTGTTGAACAATCTATAGATTGGTTTCAATCAAACAATTCACCAGATATTATCTTTCTAGACATTCATTTAAGTGATGATTTAAGTTTTAGAATTTTTGAATCTGTTAAAGTATCTTGTCCAATAATATTTACTACAGCCTATGATCAATTTGCTATAAAAGCTTTTGAACTAAATAGTATTGATTATTTATTAAAACCCATCACTCTAAAAGATGTAAAAAAATCTCTTACTAAATATCATTCAAATATCAATTCAAACTCTTATGATAAGTTAATTCAAGATTTACACAAAATCTCTATTAATAAAAATTATAAAGAGCGTTTTTTAGTTAATAAAGGAGATGAATTACGTATTGTTTTAATCTCTGATGTTTCTTATTTTTATAAAGATAACACGACCTTTATTGTACTTAAAAATGGGTATCGTTATCCTATAAGATTTACATTAGAGCAACTCAACTATTTATTAAACCCTACTAATTTTTATAGAATTAATCGTCAATTTATTGTTAGTATAACTGCTATTTCTAAAATTACATTATGGTTTAAAGGAAAATTGAAATTACGTCTTAATCCAGAATTTAAAGAAACGATTTTTGTTAGCAGAGAAAAATCAATGAGTTTTAAAAAATGGATGGATCAGTAAACAGATTCTTAAAATTCAAATTAAAGTCTGCTTAATTTCTTACAGATAATTGTATTCTATATTTAGTTAAAAGTATATCTTACTTAAATTTAAAACTAAGAACTAATGATTGGATTTGATTTTGTAAAATCAAAAATATTTAAAGGTAAAAATCATAAAGAGAATTTTGTTTTAAATGATAACTTACCTCCTATATTTAAATTGTTTATAAACAACTTTGATTGGACTGAAAATACGACTTCGACAAGTCTTTATTTTTTACCTTACTTACAGGGAGGTGAAGTCTATTTAAAAGATTGGAACTATAAGAAAATATTTTCAAAATCTATAATTGAAAATGATCCATGGATGGAAGAAAACGGGTTCATTTCTATAGCTTCAAGTAATAAAGGGATATTCCTAGGCATTAAAGATTATTATAAAGATAAAATTGTCTCTACAGAATATTCTTTAGATGATAGTATTGTAATTATAGCTGATAATATTTTTGAGTTTGTTAGAGGTTTAACAGATAATGTTACTTCAGCTGCAGAATCATCTGAAGAATATAGAAAATACATGATTGATCTTGGATATGAAAAAGAAGACTTAGAAAAAGAGGTTAATGATTGGTTAGAATGGAAAGAGTTTTCTGAAAAATGAAAATCAAATAATTATTGATTGTAGAATATTTTAATAATAAACAAAATAAATAACACTTTTCATTCCTTACAATTAAAAGTAACAATATTTAAACATAATCGTCATTTATCTAACACACTAATTAATTAGTCATTTAGAATAAAAACATGTTAAATATTAAAAATTTCTCACCTTTAATCTTAGGCTTTTTTATTATTTTAATAATTGGCCTTATATTTCAATTACCTGTAAATAAAATTATTACTGATGTACATTTCTCTACTTTTCAAATTGAATACTTAGTATTGGCGGTAAAAATGTTTTTAATTTTCATTTTAGGTACAGTTCTTATAAACTTTATAAAAGAAAAAACTTTATCTGGTTTATCTAAAGATAATAAATGGTCTTTTAAATTTATTAATTTAATCCCTTTTTATCTATTCTTACTAGGCATTCTTAGTTTTATAAATAAAGACCTTTCACAAATAAGTCTTTATAATCTATTATTATTACTATTTGCATGCTTAATGGTTGGCTTTGCTGAAGAATTTATATTTAGAGGTTTCTTACAACCTCTTTTTATAAAAAGGTATTTATCTCATAAGAAAGGGCTTTTTCTAGGTGTGCTATTTCCTGCCTTATTTTTTGGTGCTTCCCATTTATTAAACTTAACTGTTAACGATAATATTCCGCAAGTCATTGGACAATCTATATACGCTGTTTTTATTGGTTTCTTTTTTGGAGCTACATTATTAAAAACAAATAAATTAATTCCTATTGCAATTACACATGGATTGATCAATTTCTTTTTCTTATTTAGTACGCTCCCTAGCCTGAAAATTAATGAAACTGCTGTAATAACTAATAGCTTAACAGAACAGATAGTAGCTGCTGTAATACCCCTTTTTATTTTTCTTCCATTATTCATTATTGGACTTCTAATACTAAGAAAAATACCAAAAGAACAAATTCTTAAAAAAGTAAAACCATCTAATTATTAACTACGATATTAAATAATAAGCTTAATTCAAAAATTAATATGTTTGTCTTCTCTTCTTAAATAAAACTTATTATAATGAACTTAGTTGAAAAGCATATTGAAAGCTCAGAAAACAAAGAATATTATCGTAACCGAATTAAAGAACTCGATAAAAATCAAAAAGATAAATTAGAGAATTTACTTCAAAAAATGGATAATTCAGGTGCTAAAAGAGCTTTGGGTTGGGCATTAAGTGAAGTAACTGAGAACATTCCACAATTTGGGCGCTTTCTTTTTTTAAAAGGTCTTTATAATATTATTAACGATGTTGAAAATAATATGGCTTTTGCTGATGATATAGACGAAGACTATGAAGATGATATTTTTGAAGTATCAGAAAAATTAAAAAAGAGTATTGGAGAAGCAGCTTTAAATAACTTTCTAAAATCTTATACGAAAGGTGTTATGTGGCAAATTATCAATTTAATTGATGAAGGAAACTACAATACAAATGAAGAACCTGGTTGGTGTTTAAAAGAATCAAAAAAAGACAATACTACTAATAGATTTATAAATGGCCTACATGAAAGTTTTAATGAATTTGAAGATGAGTTAAAATAAGCCTTACATTCATTATCGCTACTACTCTAACTTACTAAATAATTTCTTGAAATAAAATAAAGATATATAAAACGCAGTTAACTGCGTTTTATATATCTTTATGCAAAATTTAAAAAAATGGAAAATGATTTAGTACACGAATTAGGATACATTGCTTTAGCTACAAGGTTAAAACGAATTAGCGATAAATTAACCTACAGTACTCGATTAATGTATAAAAAACTGGATATTGATATAGAACCAAATTGGTATCTAGTACTAATACTTATTAAAGAAACTCCTAATATATCTGTTATGGAAGTTGCTAAAAACTTAGGTTTTACACACCAATCTGTAATTACTATGGCTAATAAAATGCGAGACAATGGCTATCTTAAAATATCGAAAGATATTAATGACAAAAGAAGAACAATTTTTAATCTAACTATAAAATCAATAGAAAAACTACCTCAAATTGAAGAAGTTTGGAAAACAGGTAAAAAAGTTATTTATGAATTACTAAATGGTGATACTGCAATTACAAAACATTTAGAAATTTTAGAGTCAAACTTAGATGAAACATCATTTGGAGAACGAATAATTAACAAATTAGATCAATATTAAAATGAAAAATCACAAATACGAAATTAAAGTTGAATGGACAGGGAATGAAGGAAAAGGAACTCTTAATTATAAATCTTATAATAGAAATCATACCATTTTAGGAAACGATAAGTATAGTCAAATACTGGCCTCCTCAGACCCTTCTTTTTTAGGAGACAAATCGAGATATAACCCTGAAGATCTTTTTCTTTCTTCTTTATCTGCCTGCCATATGCTTTGGTACCTACATTTATGTTCTGTTCATAAAATAATAGTTACCAATTATATAGACAATGCTATAGGAATTATGGAAGAAACAAAAAATGGTAGTGGAAAGTTTAAAGAAGTAATACTTAATCCATCAGTTACTATTGAAAATGAAGGTTTAATCGATAAAGCGAATCAATTACATTCAGAGGCGAATAAAATGTGTTTTATCGCTAATTCTTGTAATTTTAAAATTCAGCATAATTCTAAAATAATTGTGAAATAAATGAAAATTCAAATAGAACCAAATATTCACCTTTTTGTTGATGTAGAAGGCGTTGGCTTAGCTCCAGAAGATTCAGTAATGCGTAAAAAGCCAACACTAATTCTTCTTCATGGTGGGCCTGGCTATGATCATGCAAGTTTTAAACCGGCTTTTTCTCAACTTTCAGACATTGCTCAAATTATTTATTACGATCATCGAGGGCATGGAAGAAGTGATACCAGTCCTATAAGCGAAATAACACTTGATACTTTAGCAGATGATATTGTAAAGCTTTGTAATGCACTAGGCATTGTAAAACCAATTGTACTAGGTCAGTCTTTTGGAGGTTTTGTAGCACAACGCTATATTGCAAGGCACCCAGAGCATGCCTTAAAAGTCATATTATCTAGTACTGCTCCCGATTTTAGACTTGATAAAAAACTAGCAATGTTTAAACAGCTTGGTGGCGTTGAAGCAAGTGATGCTGCTAAACAGTTTTGGACAAACCCCAGCGAATCTTCATATCGTGTTTATCAAAAAATATGTCGTCCTTTTTATGCTACAGTTATTCCTAAAAATAAGAACGCCTCTTTACGTTCTACTTTTAAAGGTGAAATACTTTTTAATTGGATTCATGGAGAATATCAAAAAATGAATCTTCTTCCTGGTTTAGCGAATACCCAATGTCCTGTATTAGTTCTTGCTGGTAAACTAGATCCTGTGTGTACTATAGATGCTTCCATTGATATTGCTACTGCTTTACCACAACATCTTGTTCAACTTGAACAATTTGATCATTGCGGTCATGGAGTATGGAGAGATGATCCTAAAGTGGCCTTTCAGTTAATTCGTAAGTTTATCTTAGAAAATTAAGTATAGTTTACATGAAAAAAATAATTAACCTAAAATCTTTATTATTTTTAACTATTACTTTTATCTTATTTACTCCTATAGGAACTATTTTACATGAATTTGGACATATTGTTGTTGCAAAATCATTGGGTTATGAAACTACACTTCATTATGGTAGTATGAATTATAGAAATTCTAATTTAAATAAAAAGCAAATCAAAATTTATAATGAGAATAAAATAACGATAGAGAGCAACACTTATTTCAATCAAAAAAAAGAATATGAAAAAGGAATTGATCAATTATACATTAATACTTTGTTAGTGACTATTGGAGGTCCTTTACAAACTATAATTACTGGATTTATAGGGCTATTAATTCTCTTTTTTCGAAAAAAGAAAATAAACAAGTCTAAGTTAAAATTAATAGACTGGCTAGCCATCTTTCTTTCTCTATTCTGGCTAAGACAGGTATTTAATTTATTAATATCTGTTATAAGTGAGCTTATTTCTCCAAATGGAAGTTATTTTGGAGGAGATGAAAAAAGAATTTCTAATTTACTCAACCTATGGCCTGGAACTACTTCTGTAACATTAGGAATTATAGGTATAGTTATATTTGCTTTTATTCTTATTAAAAGAATTCCTAAACAATTAAAAATCACTTTTCTTTTAAGTGGTTTATTAGGAGGAACATTAGGTTTTATAATTTGGATGATTATTTTAGGGCCTATTTTATTACCTTAAAAAAAATCTTTTGCTTTAAGCAATTAGATTTGTATGTTTACTCTGCTATATATTATAAAATAACAGAAAAACATGATAACTAAAAACTTAATTAATTCCCTTAGATTTTTTTTCCCTTTATTTATTATTTTAATTACGAATGTTTCTTGTAATGAAAAAACCTCGTCTAAAGAAAAAAATGATGTACTAAATGAAACTATTGAAAAAGAGTCGCTTTATAACACCAATACATCTTCAACAAAATTACCCGAATCTGATACTTATTGTAAAATTGAATTAAATAATCAAAATATTAATGCAGATAGTTTTAATTTAAGTGGTACAGGCTCTACAGAACTAGGTTTAACTTCTTCTTTAACTATAGAGCTTTTAGAAGAAATTCATGAAAAATATTTCCCGAAATTGTCTCTTAGATCTTTAATAAAATCTAAAGCTCCAAAATTACAAAAAAACACTTATACTATTAAAGGAAGTGGTGATCCTGAAAAATTATTTAAGGATGAAAATAGCTTTTATCTTTTAGAGGCATTAGATATGGATAGTTATAAAAAATTATTAGATACTTATGGTGAAATGGATAAAAATGATTTTTTAAAATATCTTTCTCATGATCTTGTAATTATTCCTGATGGTCATAATATATTAAAGATAGATACAATAGAAGAAATAACTAACTCTAAAGAAGTTATAAAACTTAGTGATAAAATGTCTAATATTAAAGAGGAATTATTAATTGTTGGTAGCTTTAAATTAAAATTAATGAAAATCTCTACAGAAGAAATTTTCACTATCAACTCAAAATTTAAAGGTACTTATATGTATGATTGGTTTAATTTATAATGTATTTAAAAATGAGAAAGAACATTATATCAATATTATTTCTACTAATCATTACTATTATTAATGCACAAAATGATACTTTAGATAGCTTACCTCCTCATCCTGAATTACCAAATTCAAAATATGCTGTCTATAAATACGAACCTAGTTTGCAAACAGATATTCTTACCTATCAATATTGGAATTTATGGGATTTTGATAATGATGGAATAAAAGATTGTTTATCTTTTACCAGTAATGGTGGTGCCCATGCTTATTATCATTTAAAAATATTATTGAGTTCAAAAAAAAAATGGATTGTATACCCTACATTTCAAGTAGATATGCCTTTCTTAAATACTGAAGATATCACAGATGAAATAACACAATTTTCTGTTTATGATTTTGATAATGATGGAATAGATGAAATCTACTTAAATATAGATAACCCGTTTGGTACTATACCTAAAAAATTAAAGGAAGAAGGTTTAACTTCAAAACGAATGTTAATTGAATTTGAAAACAAACAATTAATCATAAAAAACTTTAAGTAAAGTAAATGAAATTAAAGTACTTACTTATTTTTTCTCTACTCTTATTTTAATTAACTGTAATAAAAATAAAGCAAAGATTTCTAGATCTAATGATAAAGAAATTGAAAAAAAATCGATTTCTAAAAAAAAGAGGATTGTTAAAAGTAGAGTTGATCGAATTAAATATCGAAAAAATAAGATTGACAGCTTAAATAAAGCACGTGAGTGGAAAAAAACATCATTTGATCTTTGGATAGATACTGATGGAAACATAGGTATTAAAACATCTGAAGGAAATGAAGAAGGTGTTTTTATTGATAGATATATAACTGCCCTTTGTTGTGATGGACAACCTTTAAAATCAATAATTGATACTACTAGTTTTAAATTTATTGGAAGTTCTTTTTATAAAGATATAAATCATGTTTACACTCATTATATGATGTCTGATGGTGGAAATTTTCAAATAGTAGAAAAAGCAGATGTTTCAACATTTAAAATTATTGGTGATTGTTATGCAAAGGATAAAAATCACATTTTTGATGAAAAAGCTAGAATTATTGATGCTATTGACTATAAAACCTTTAAAACAAAAAAAGGCATTGGTTGCTTTGCTAAAGACAAAAATGGATATTACTTCTGGAATGAAAAGATTGATTTATCTGAATTAACAGATAGTATTGTTAAAGACAAAATAATAAAACTCAAAAAATTGTAATCATTTATTAATCGCTATTTAAATGAAAAAAGCACTTTATATATTACTTTGTTTTTTAATAATAACCTCTTGTAATCAAGCAAAAAAAACAAACAACACAAATACTTCTTCTTCTATAAAAACAATTCTTTTTCTTATTAAAGGTTTAAATATAGAAAACTTTAAAATTGTTAAAACCAAAGATTCAGTTTTTTATACAAAAAAATCATATGAAGGGTTAGATCGAAAAGTTATTGAATTAAAAAAAACTGAACTAAAAAATATTCAAGCTAAAATACAGTATCAATTTTCTTTTTTACAATATACTATAGATGATAACCCAGCGTATCCTATTTCATATTCAAAAGATAGTAAATGGAGTAATTTACCTTGTAAAAACAATCAAATTATTATTCCTGATTTTCGCGGAAACACCAATTCTATAAGAGTTCATAAACAACTTGGTTATAACAAATTTAAACAAATTACTACTTGGTTAGAGAAAGAAAGTTTTAAGCAAATAAGATTAGAATCTTTCAATGAACAAAAAGTTTTTTTTGAAAATTTAATTCAGAAAAAATCAGCATATATAAATTGTTGTCCTGAATATATTAAACAAGCTAATAACTTTTTAGAAACAAAGATTGATAATTATAAATCGATAAATGATTTAAGACTTGAACTCTATATAAAAAAAGTTGTCATTAATATTTCTGGTCATTTAAATAATGGAAAAGAAGTTAGAAAAGTGATTATTCTTAATTAGAATAAGAATAAAACTTGATACAAACTCTATTAAAATCTATACGAAAATATATTTAACTCGTTAAAATATAAATTGATCTTTTCTTCATTTTTTAAAATATGATACTTTTAAAAAATAATATTTAATGCATATGAGAACCATAGTAATACTTCTTTCAATATTTTTTCTTACAACAAGTCAGGCACAAAAAAAAGACTTTGAAGTGCTTTTAGATAGCGCAAAAATATTGTTTAAAAAAGAAAGAACACTAAGCCAAGAAGAACTTGAAGAGTTTGATTATTATAAAATAGTTTCGTTATTAGACAAAGTAATTGAATTAAAACCTAAAAATGCTGAAGCTAGATATTTTTTAGGGTATACTTACAGTCGTATTAATGCAAAAGATGGTAGAGGAATGATTGATATGAATTTAGATTTATTACATAAAACAAGCAAACAGTTTGAAAAAGTAATTGAATTAACACCAAAATATGAAGGAGAAATAATAGCTCTTGATCCTTATGCAAAAATAACATCTGAATGGGGTTCAATGGGGATGAGTTATTGGTATAAAGGCAAACACGATATTGCTATTTCAACATTTAAAGAAGGCAAAAAGCGTGGTGGTTTTAGTGATTATGTTCTTGAGGTAAATAAAACTCTTCTTGATGCTTGTAGCAAAAACGCTATCCTCATTTCATCTGGAGATAGTTTTAGTATTCCTTTATGGTATTTACAGATAGTTGAAAACTATAGAACAGATGTTAGTGTTATTGATATTAGCCTATTAAACACAAAATGGTACCCTACTTTTTTATCTAATAGTAAATCTGTTACTTTCGATCTTACAAATAAAATCCTTGATACCATAGAATATAAAAAATGGTCGGATACTAAAATTACAATCAACAATTTTTCTTGGATTGTGAAACCAAGTTATTACAATGAATATTTATTAAGAGGTGATCAAATATTTTTAAGCTTACTTAAAAAAAATAAATTTAAAAGAGAATTGTATTTTACAATTGGTGCTCGAGATGCTGAAAAATTAAGTTTAAAAGATTATTTAACTTCACATTGTATTATTGATAAATTATCAATAGTAAAAAATGAGGAATTTTCTTTTAATCAGTCTAAAAAGTTAATTATAAAAATTTTAAAGTTATCTGATAAAATAAACAAAAATAGTACTGAAGAACTTGGGTTATTACAAAGCTTTCGTTTTTATACTTACTTAAAAATAGATACTCTTTTTAATAACAATGAAAAAGAAAAAAGTAAACAACTGTTAATATTATTAGACAAATATGATAATCTTAAAAAGTATCCATACCGAAATAAACAAATAACTGAATATTATAATTATTTAAAAGAAAAAGTATTTAAGTAATTTATCTGAAATTCTTTTATAAATTAACACAAGCATCCGAAAGTTTGAATACCATAAAAGCTTGAGAATCCCGTATTTTAGTTTTGCGAACAAAAAATACAATTTATGGGACTCTTCAAGCGCACTAAAAATACAAACAAGCCACTAATCCGCCAAATCATAGATT
>CAKZVD010000119.1 GCA_937922085.1 uncultured Tenacibaculum sp.
ACCATCCATTTCTTTGAATAAAGAAAAATCTTTAAACTGACGTAAAATCTGTATAGCATCATTCATGATTTTTACATCATTTTCTGTTACAGGAATATTCATGATAGAATATCCTTCTTCACTATAACGATAATATTTACGCTGGTAGACTTCAATAGGAGCATTGTACCCTAATTTATCACTACGCATCATTTGTATATCCAATTGTACAGTTCGTTTACTAACGTATACATCTTTCCCTTCGTATTCATATAAAGCATCTGAACAAGCTTCTATTAAATCATTTAAAGTCCATTTTCGCATCGTATTACGAAAACATTGATCTATCGTTTTATAACGTATTAGTGCATTTTTATTTGATGCCATTTTTTAGTGTATTTAATTCTTTTTCAAGGTTTTTCTTTGCTTGTTTCTCATAAGTATCAATAAAAATAGAAGTTTTATAAATAAAAGGCTTACTTATAAAATGCTGTAAAATCTTAGCTCTTCCTTTCTTATACATAAACTCAGGAACTAATTTATACTCATTACGTATAGATTGGGTATATTTTTGATAAATTTCTTCAGATTGCCCAAGAACAGCTAAATCAAAATCAATTAAAAACTGAGTGTCAATGTTTTTACTTTCGTGAGTTTTAGTAGCTATAATTTGTTCCTTAATCGTTTTTAATATATCAGAAGAAATGAATAATTGAGAAAGCTCTTTAATAGCAAATAAGGCGCTTTTTTCTTCATTATCCTTTTTCCAAATATTATAAATAACATCATGATAAAAAATAGAAAAAGCAATTGTATTAGGGGTTTCTATCTTGTTATGATATTGATCATGATAATTAAAAAGCTCTTCAAGGTGATTTAAATTATGATACGCTCTATGATTTTCTGAGTATTTTTTATTGATAGTATTCCATAATGAATCTATCAATTCTTTTTTTTCTGAATACTGAAATAACAGTTTATGAAAACGTTCTTCTAAAGTCAAATTTTTTAAATAAGATTAAACTTAATAGAGGTAAATATACTTATTCTGTAGAAAAGGGAATTCTCATAAATTGTTAATATAAAGAAACCATTCGTCTTTACTTTATGGTTATTCATCAGTATAATAGCTGTTTATCTTCTGTTTTCTTGTTTTTTTAGTTTTTTTTTGTTAAATTGATAGCACAATCCTAAAATCCCATTTTACTATGTTATATAAATTATTATTATCCCTGTGTATAGTTTTCCCCTTTTATGTTTTTTCTCAAGACACTAAAACTTGTGAAATAAAAACTGATGAACCAGTATTAGATTTAAATAGTATCACCAAATGTTCTGTTGAGAATGATAAAGATTCTAAAACAAAAAAAGTTTCTGTAGAAGTTACATCTAGAAGAAGAGTTGTTAGAAAACGTGATGCTGTAACTGGTGTTGGAAATTCAAGTATCTCTCATAAATTAGCTGCTCTTAAGAAAAAAGCTTCTTTAGTAGGTAATTTAGATTTAAGTAACGAAGAAGTGGCAGAAAAAATTCCTTTTAGTTTAGTGGAAGAGATTCCTTTATTTGATGATTGTAAAAGTGTTTCTATTTATCAACAAGAAAAATGTTTTAAAAAAGAAATTTTTAGCCATATTAAAAAGAACTTTAAATACCCAGAAGAGTCTTATAGAAAGAGTGTACAAGGTAGAGTTTTAGTTCAATTTGTAATAGAAAAAGATGGGTCGGTTGCAGATTTAAACATACGTGGGCCATATAAAGGTGAGTTGTTAGAAAAAGAAGCAGCAAGAATTATTCGTAAATTACCAAAATTTAAACCAGGTAAACATAATGGAAAAACTGTAAAAGTAAAGTATGGAATTCCTATTACATTTAAAATACCAGGAAAAAACCCATCAAATGTAAGAAAAGTTAAAAAAGTAAATAGTACTGAGCAGATATTTAGATTTAGCGAAGTAACTGCAATACCTACATTTAATAAATGTACTAGTAATAATTCTATTGAATGTTTTAATAAAGAATTTATTACTCATATAAATAAATACTTTGCTTATCCTGAAGAAGCAAGTGTTAATAATATACAAGGTAAAGTTTATGTTCAATTTGTGATTGATAAGAATGGAGATGTAGCAAATATAAAAACCAAATCACCAGAAGGAGCAAATATTTTAGGAAGCGCAACAGTTAAATTAATTGAAAAATTACCAAGATTAAAGCCAGCAACTAAAGATGGTAAAGCTGTAAGTGTTAAATATAACTTTCCAATTAATTTTTCATTAAAATAATATAATAAACCATATTTTAAAAAGGCCAGATATTTTTCTGGTCTTTTTTGTTGCGTTAAATTAAAATAGAAAGTAGTGATATTAGTTTCAACAAATATGCTTTAGTTTACTTTATGAGAATGTATTATAATTTGTTCTTTTTTTAATTAAATATTAATTTAAGAAAAAAGGTTTCATTTTCTTAATAGACGAAATATACCATTCGTCTTTATTAATTGGTTATTCAACAGTACAAAACACTCTTTATCGTATGTTTAAGTGTTTTATAGTATTAATTTTTGTTAAATTCATATTAATAAAATCCCAAATCCCCTAATTATGATGTTTAGATTACTACTACTATTATCTATTGCAATTTTGCCAGCACAAATTTCATCACAATCTAAAACTTGTGAAAAAAATGTAGAAGAACCATTACTAGATTTAAATAGTATAACAAAGTGTTCTGTTGAATCGAAAAAGAATACTGAAAACTCAAATACAGAAGCTGTAGTTGTAAACGTTGTTTCAAGAAAAAGGGTTTTAAGAAAGAGAGATAAAGCTACTGGTGTTGTTACAAATAATCATACTCATAAGTTGGCAAGTATGAAAAAGAAAATATCAAAAATGAATGACTTAAGCTTTGATAAAACAGGAGGCTTAAAAATTGTTCCATTCAATTTTGTTGATGAAATTCCATTATTTAAATCATGTGAAAGTTCTCCAATATATCTTCAGGAAAGATGTTTTAAGAAAGAATTGTCTAAACATATTAGAAAAAATTTAGTGTATCCAGAAGATGCTTATGATAGAGGTATTCAAGGAAGAGTATTTGTACATTTTGTTATTAATAATAAAGGTAATGTAGATCAAATGAAAATAGTATCTCCATATAAAGGAGAAGCTTTAGGAAAAGAAGCTAAAAGAATATTAAAAAAATTACCTCAATTTAAACCAGGAAAGCATAGTGGAACAGCAGTTACTGTTAAATATGGCTTACCTATTACTTTTAAAATTCCAGGAGTAAGACGAAGCAATATTAAGAAGAATGTTGAAAAAAAGGATTTAAAAGAAATCTATTCTTTTAATCAAATAGAAAAATTACCACAGTTTAAATCATGTAATAATTCAGGAGATAAAAGTATTAAATGTTTCAACAAACAATTAATTAATCATATACAGGAGAATTTTGCATATCCAACTAGTGCAATCAATGATAATATTCAAGGTACTGTAAATGTTAAATTTATAATTGATGCAAAAGGAGAAGTAATAAATATAAAAACTAAAGGGCCAGATAATGGAAAAATATTAGAATCGGCTGCATTTAATTTAATTAAAAAATTACCAAAATTTAAGCCAGCTATTAAAGGAGGTAAAAAAGTGAATGTAGCATATAGTTTCCCTATTAGTTTTAGTTTAAATTAAAAACTAAAATCAAAAAAATAACCTGTAAAAAATGTCCTTCTAAATTTAGAAGGACATTTTTGTGTAAAATTAATAATTATTACTTTCTGTCCTCTTTTTCAAGAGCTAATTTTACAGCTTCATATGCATTTATTATTTTTCCAGTTTTAGATAGAGAAGAAAATAATACTTTTTCATCACTACCAGGTTGTAATACACTCATTGTATATTTTTTTCCTGATTTGGTAATAATTTCTATTATTTGTTCAGGAGATAAATGTGGAAAATATGAAAGTAATAATGCCGCTACGCCAGATACTACAGGAGCAGCCATGCTTGTACCACTTCTTGTATCATATTTATTATCTGGTAATGTTGCATATATATCAACTCCAGGAGCAAAAATATCTACAGAATACTTTCCATAGTTAGAAAAAGTAGCAGGTAATTTTTCATTTAATTCAGAAGAACTAGCACCAACTTCAATCCAATTGCTAGCAACCGTATTATTTAATAATAAAGCAGAAGGGTAATTAAAGAAGTAATCTGTGTGTTTATTATCATTTCCTGCTGCATGTACTAGTAAAACCCCCTTTTCTTTAGCATACAATACAGCTTCATCAACTATTTTTTTATGAGGAGAAAAGTCTTTTCCAAAACTCATGTTAATAATTTTTGCTCCATTATCTACTGCATATCTAATTCCATTTGCAACATCTTTGTCTGCTTCATCTCCCATAGGAGTATTTCTTATAGGCATGATAGTAACATTATCAGCAATACCATTCACACCAATATCATTATTTCTAACAGCAGCTATAATACCACTCACATGAGTACCATGTTCAGATCTTTTAGTAACATCATTATTACCGTATATTTTTTCATTTAAATTAGTAATATTATCGCCTACAATTTTTCTACCTTCAAAATCAAGACTATAATTGAATTCTAATCTTGTTTGTAAAGATTCCATTCTAGCCGCAACTTCTTCATAATGTTTAATTAATTTTTCTGAAGTAAGATTTTTACTACTATTTCTTTCTATAATTCTAAAAAAATTAGATCTAAGATTATCTAAATCTCTATTTTTAATTTTTGTTTTCCTTAATTCTTTACTACTAAAAGAGTTTTTACCGACTGCTTTTTGTAAAGGAGGAATTAATTTATGAAAAAACTCATATTCTTCTTTATTCTTTTTAATATTAGATGATAACTCATTTTTACCTTCTTCAAATATTTTTTTAAACTTTAAAAATTGTTTATAATCTTCTAATTCGTTGTTAGTTATTGTAAACTTATTTTTATTTTTAAATTGTGTTAAATATTTTTTATATAAGCGCGTAGATTCTAAAGTTTCAGCTTCAATACTTTTTCCATCTTTACCGCCAATGAAATTCCACCCGTTTACATCATCTATATAACCATTACCATCATCGTCTAAACCATTACCCGCTATTTCTTTTTTATTTTTCCAAAGAATTGGTGCAATGTCTTCATGGTTAACATCCAATCCAGAATCTAAAACAGCGACGATAATAGGAGACGATTTTTTGTTATGCTTTTTTAGTAATTCATAAGCTTTTTGTAAACTGATACCAGGTATATTATCTGTATTTTCATCTAACAAATGCCAGTTTTTAGGAGTATCTTGAGCTTTAGTTTGTAGAGAGAATAATATACATATTCCATAAATAACAATAAAAAAAGTTTTAATCTTCATTTTTAAGTTTTTTTTGAATACAATTTTTAAATGACAGCAAAAGTATATAAAAATTGATTTACAGACATTTATTTTTAATTCTATATAATTTTTAAAATAAAAAAACTACGTAAAATGATTGCGTAATGATGTTTAATATTTGTAGCGTAATTAAAAATAAAATGAAAACGAACATCTTAAATATTGAAAAATTAGAAGAGGCTATTAGTAAAGGATATATTCATAAATGTAAGCACCCTAAAGCAAATTTGTATATATATAATTATACACAAGCAGCACAATATGAAGCGTATTGGACTAAAGAAACATTGCAATGCAGAGGGTTGATATTAGATGAAGCATATAATATTATAGCAAACCCGATAGCTAAGTTTTTTAATATAGAAGAGATAGGTTATGATAAATTACCTGAATTACCTTTCAAAATTTTTGAAAAGATGGATGGATCTTTAGGGATTTTATATTGGTTAGATAATACTCCGTATATAGCAACAAGAGGTTCTTTTAATAGTAAACAAGCTTTAAAGGCAAATGAATTATTAAATAATAAATACACTAATACTATTAAAAATTTAGATAAAAATAAAACGTACGTTTTTGAGATTATTTATCCAGAAAATAGAATTATTGTAGATTATGGTAAGGAAGAAGAGTTAGTTTTATTAGCAATTATAGATACAGAAACAGGAATAAATGAAGAATTAAAAAATATAGGTTTTCCTTTACCTAAAGTGTATAATTATAATTCTATTGAACAATTAAAAAAATTGAATTGGAAAAACAAAGAAGGTTTTGTAATTCAATTTTCAAACGGATATAGAGTAAAAGTAAAGTTTATAGAATATGTTAAGTTACATAAAATTGTAACTCAAATATCGTCTTTAACGATTTGGGAAGCTTTAAAAGAAGAAGGTGGTTTAACAAAATGGATAGAAGATGTGCCTGATGAATTTTTTGAATGGGTAAAAAAAGTAGAAACAGATTTAAAACTTAAATTTAATAAAATAGAAAATGAAGCAAAATTAGAATATAAAGAGTTAAATACAGATAGAGATACTGCCGTATATTTTAAAACATGTACACATACAGCAATTTTATTTGCTATGAAAAACAAAAAAAAATACAGTCAAATTATATGGAAAAAAATTAGACCGAAATTTGAAAAAGCATATTCTAATGAATTCAATTAAAAAACAGAAAAATGAAAAAAATAATCATATTAAAAGGAATCCCAGCATCAGGAAAATCAACGTATGCAAAAAAACTAATTCTTGAAGCACCAGGAATGTATAAACGTATTAACAGAGATAGTTTACGTGAAATGCTAGATGCAAACCATTTTACAAAAGGGAATGAAAAATTCGTAAAAAAGATACGTGACTTTTTAATAAAACAAGCACTTTTAGATGGTAAACATGTGATTGTAGATGACACAAATATCTCAAATTCGAATTTTGAAAGAATTTCTGAAATAGGTAAAGAATATACTAAAGAAACCGGCCATGTTGTAAAGGTAGAAGTTAAACTAATGGAAATAGATGTTGAAGAAGCAATACGAAGAGATGCAAATAGAGAAAAGCATGTAGGGAGAGAGGTTATTTTAAAAATGCATAAGCAATTAAAAACGGATAAGAGGCTTAAAAATGAAGTGAGAGAGCAAGACGAAACATTACCAAAAGCAATTATTTGCGATTTAGATGGTACGCTTTCTTTAATAAATAATAGAAGTCCTTTTGATGGGAGTAAATGTGAACAAGATTTACCAAACACCGCCATTGTTAATTTAGTGAAGAATTATAAAAATTTAGGATATAAAATTTTGTTGCTATCTGGTAGAGATGGTCAATATCAGCCAGAAACAGAATCATGGTTAAAGAAATATGAAGTTGAATACGATGCTCTTTGGATGCGTACAACAAAGGATAATAGAAAAGATTCTATTATTAAAGAGGAATTATTTGTGAAAGAAATTGAACCATATTATTTTGTTGAATTTGTATTAGATGACAGAAATCAGGTAGTTGATTTATGGAGAAAAAAGCTAAATCTTTCTTGTTTACAAGTATTTTATGGTGATTTTTAATCGCAAGTCGATAGCCAAGTAGTTAATTCTACAAGGTTTAACTCAAAATGTAAAATAAAAATTCTTATAGATACCTCGTATCCTTAGGTCGAGATAATTTATGATATAAAATGAAAAATTCATATCAAATTTTTGGTTCTAAAAGCTCTTTAGATTTAGATGTTTGCTTTTTTGTAGCTAGTTTATCTAGTATTGATGAAAATCATAAAAAAACAATTGCTTGTATTAAAGCTAGTAATATAAAAACATCAAAAAAGATAAATGCCAATTTAGCTATTTTAGATAAAGGAGTTGTTGTTTCTTGCTTTAAAGGAGTAGAAGATGAGCTTAATAATGCACTTTTTACTACGTACAATTTACATAATCAAAAATTTGAAAACCATATAAATCAATTAATATCTAGAGATTTAAATGCTAGAATTGAACGCTGTGCACGCTCATTAGTTTCTTATTTTACAAGAACTCCTTTACGTGGTGAAGTAAAAATGTCATTGAAGGGAAATTTGATAACTAAAATTGATTTCTTAGAAAAAATCGATCTTAAAAAAATAGATGATTTTGGTAAAAATGGAACTAAAATAGAAGTATACAAAGCAATCGCTTTTCAATTAGGAATAACCTTGGCTTTATATGATGGTATTGAGTTATATACAAAAGAAAGTATTGTAAAAAAGTTTCCAAAAATGAAAAGCTATTTGTTAAGAGAAGAAGCTACTTCGGTAATTTTAGAAGAATACATAAAACAGTTTGCTTGTAAAACGAAAAAGAACATTTAAAATGAAACTTAAATTAGAAAAAGTTGCTGATTTTCCTTATTTGTATTATCAATACGGGTCTATTAGCTCTATAGATGTTGATGTAATTATTCAAATTTCAAAAGAAGAGATGCCTGCAAAACAGGAAGCTCGAAAACAAAAATTAAAACAATTAATGTTAGATTTTAACTTAGATTGGAATGCCATATTTGTAGTGATAGAGAATGGTGTTTTGGTGGATACAATTTATACTAAGTCTTGGGTAGATTCATTAAACAATGCTTTTTTAAATACGTATAAAAACCATAAACAATGGTTTAAGTTACCAATTAATAAAAAATTAGAAAGAAATAAAACATTAGCTGTTTATAAAGCTGTAAGAACTGTTTTAACCATGTTAACTAGAACAGATTTACGAACTAAGATCAAACCTATTTTAAAAGGAATACATCCTTTTCAATATAAGTTAGAAGTATTAAAAGAAATAGATTTTTCAAACTTTAATTCATTCAATCAGAAAAATACAAAAGATGAAGATATATGGAAGATAATAACTTTTTATATCACCCAAAATCTACTTTTAATATCTAAGAATATAGAAGTGTATTCAAAAGAAGAAGTTTTAAATTATTTTCCGAAGTTTTCTAGTTTTATTTGTAGAGAAGAGATTTCTACAAAAGATAAAGAACGGTTAAATCTTTTAAAAAAAGAATGGTTAGAAAGTATATTGAGCTATGGAGAGTTTGTTTCGATAAACAATACACTTAGCTGTAATAATGAACGTATTGATATGGTTAAGGAAATAAGTTTGCCATATAAAAAAGATTAATAATGAAATTATATCTTAGAGATATGGAAAGCATCTAAAACTAAAAAAAATATTTTTGTTTATTGTAGACTTAGTTTTAAATGGAATGGCTTTAGAGTTTAATGAAAAACAGATTAAAAAACTTACAAATTGGTTTGGTATAGTAGAAACATTTTCAAAAATAGAAAAAGTATGGTCAAATCAAATTATAAACATAAAATTAAAAAAAAACTAGAAATTTCTAATTGGTTAGTATCTGAATCGGATATAAATTAAGCATGGTGGAATGATGAAAGCTGGAAAGTAACATATAAATACGAGCCTAAAATGTGTTTCATAATTTGTTTTATAGTTGATCCTCAATTTGAAGGAGCAAGAATAAAAAGGCAGGGAATTTATAAAGTTTCAGCAACAACTGTAATTCCTAAAAATTGGAATGATAATTCAAATGAAATTTCATCAATATGTATGACTAAAAGGAAATTTGATTTAAAACTTAATGAGCTCTTGAAAGATCTTAATAAATTTAAAAAACAATGGAGAAAAGAATATTAGAATATTTATCGCAAGTAGAAAAAGAAAACAATATCGAAATTTTATTTGCAGTAGAATCGGGGAGTAGAGCTTGGGGCTTTGCTTCTCCAGATTCCGATTACGACATCCGATTTGTATACAAGCATAAAAAAGAGTGGTATTTAAACCTTTGGGAAACTAAAGATACTATTGAATTTATGACAGAAGATGAATTGGATGGATCTGGCTGGGATATTAGAAAAGCTTTACGTTTACTGGCTAAATCGAATGCTTCGTTTACAGGTTGGTTGTTTTCACCAATCGTGTATAGAGCGAATGATGAATTTTTAAATGAATTAAGAAATTTAGCAGAAACTAACTTTAATCCAATATCTGGATTTCATCATTTTCATGCAATGAATAAAGGCTTTGAAGAAACTTTAGGTACAGATAAAATGACACTTAAAAGCTTTTTTTATACTATTCGTACAGCTTTATGTACAAATTGGATCGCTAAAAAGGAGACAATTCCTCCTGTATATTTTAAAGAAATGTATGAATTGGTAGAAGAAAAATACCATCATAAAATAGATGAATTGATTCAACTAAAAGGGGAACGAATAGAAAAAAGTACAGATCCAGTTTCAGAAGAATTAATTGGTTTAGTAAGAAATGTTATAGTAGAAAATAATTCTTTAAAAAATAATTTAGCAAATAAGAAAGCGAATCAAGAAGCATTTAATGCATTCTTTTTAAAATATGTTTAATATATCAAACCTCACAGGTTTTTAAAACCTATGAGGTTTTTCCAAATAAGATTTTAAATGACACTAGAAGAATTAAAAAAATCAGGAACTATTATTTTTGAATGTATTAGTGGTAGTAGAGCATATGGTTTACAAACACCAACTTCAGATACAGATATTAGAGGGGTATATATTTTACCTAAAGAACAATTTTATTCTTTAGATTATATCGGACAAATAAATAATGAGACTAATGATCTTGCTTATTATGAATTAAGAAAATTTATAGAATTGTGTGCAAAAAACAATCCGAATATAATAGAAATGTTAAACGTGCCAGAAGATTGTATTTTACATAAAGATCCTTTATTTGATGAAATTAGGAAAGAATATTTTTTATCAAAATTATGTAAGAATACGTTTGCTAACTATGCTTTTACACAAATTAAAAAAGCAAGAGGATTAAATAAGAAAATTGTAAATCCGGTAGAAAAAGAACGTAAAACAATAGAAGATTTCTGTACTGTTAGAATAGCTAAAGAATCAATAGACTTACAAAAGTTTTTAAAAGAAAGAGGGTATTTAAAAGAAAATTGTGGTTTAGCTAAAATCCCAAATATGAAAAACTGCTTTAATCTATTTTATAGCGAATCCTTAAATTATCAAGGAATTTCAAGAGAAAAAGCGAATGAAGTGTGTACAAGTTCTATACCTAAAGAAGAAGAGCCAATAGCTTTGTTATACTGTAATTTAGAAGGTTATTCAACATATTGTAAGAGATATAAAGAATATTGGAATTGGGTGGAAAAAAGAAATGATGAGCGTTATAAGAGTAATATTTCACATGACAAGAATTATGATGCAAAAAACATGATGCATACGTTTCGCTTGTTGCATATGGCAAAAGAAATAGGAAAAGATGGAATTATTAATGTAAGAAGAAAAGATCGAGATTTTTTATTAGCCATTAAAAATGCTGAATTTGAATATGATGATTTAGTAATAAAAGCAGAAGAAATGAGAGAAGAGTTAGAGGCAGTTTATGAAACATCTAATTTTAAAGAAAAACCTGATTTAGATAACATTAATGAGTTGTTAGTTTCTATAAGGAGTAAATACTATACTAGAGATGCCTAAAAATAGAGGAAAAGAAGGAAGAGATGATTATTTATTTGGAGAAGCTTTTATGCAACGAAAAATAAAAGAAGCAGTTTGTGATATGTCATTTTTATTAGAAAGAGGCTATGGGGAATCCTCTTCTTGTGAGTTGGTCGGTAATCGATATAAATTGAATAAACGACAACAACAAGCAATTAAAGGAATGTCAGCAGGAGAGACAAAAGTTAACAATAGAAAAGAATCTCAAGTTATTTATGATGATCTAGAAGAGAAAACCTTAATTATAGATGGATTTAATCAAATAATTATTTTAGAGAGTTTACTTTCAAATGCATATTTATTTAAAGGAAAAGACGGAGCTTTTAGAGATATTTCTTCTATTTATGGAACTTATAAGAGTGTAAATCAAACAGAATCAGCAATAACAATGTTTGCTGATTTTTTCGAGAAATATAAAGTAGAAAAAGTAATTTGGGTTTTTGATAAGCCTGTTTCTAATAGTGGAAGAATGAAAATGAAATTACTTCAGCTTGCTAAAGAAAACAATTATAATTGGGAAGTTATTTTAGAAAATAATCCTGATAAAATAATAGCAGTAAGTAATCATGTTGGGGTAACTTCTGATGCATGGATTTTAGATAGAATAAATAGTTGGTGTAATATTTTAGAAAGTTTTGTGTCTTCTAACTATACTTTTTTAGTAACTATTTAATTTAAAGTTGATTAATTGTTGAGTGTTTAGTAAAAAGACTTGTTTTTTATGTTTGACTTAATAAAAAAGTGATTTTTTTAACATAAAACAATAAAAAGGGGTAAAACACTGTTGATCAGATAGTATATCATTCGTATCTTCGACCTGGGATTATTAAAATTTAAATATCATGGGAAAATTATTACTTAGGAGAATTAACAATGTATCAAAAACAATGATTACATATTTATCAGAATTTGGAAGAGCAGCAAGTTATGCTCTTAAAAATTAAAAGGATTCTTAATAAAAATGCGTATTATATATAATTGTGTAATACGCATTTTTTTATGCACCAATTTTTTATACATTATGAATAGAAAAAATATAAATGAAAGATGTATTAGAGAGTAACACATTACTACTTTAATAATTGATTGTTTATTATGCGGTAAGTTTATCAAAAAATAATTGCATATTTGCAGCATAAATGAAAAAACAAAGATTACATAACATTGAAGCAATAGATCAAAAATTCTACGGCGCTCTTCTAAATTCGATGAGCGGTGAAAGGATGTTATGTAATAATTTTATTATAATTTAGATAATAAATAACAATAAAAAATAAGTTACAAGCGTCCAAATTTAAATTTGGACGCTTTTTTTATGAAAAAAATAAAAATAATTATTAAAAAATTAAATAGAACCATATAAAATAGTTGAAACAGCAATTGATTGTTAACCATACTGTTACATAAAAAGGGAATAGTCTGTATAAAACGGACAGGATATTTTTTGTCTTTTTTTTTAATTTAAAGTGTTTTAAATCAGAAAGTTAGATTAAGTTTTGATTTGTGTAATTAAATAAAAGTTTACATATTTGCACAGCAATAAAACAAAAATAAAAGTCGCATAATGACACTATATATAAATAACATACAATTTGATTGGAATACTAAATTAAAAGAAGCTAGAGGCTTTAATATGGTATTAGTATCAATTTTTAAGAATAGGAGGAATCGCTATATGTAGTAAAAACATATAAAAATAAAAAAAGCGCCTCCGAAACGAGGCGCTTTTTTTATGACCAAAAAGTAGGAATAGTAGGTAATAATAGCCAAGATAAAGGTATTGAGAGTTCGAATCTCTCTTCTACAGCAAGTGCAGCACGAAATAGAATTAGTAATAAGTTAAAAAAAGAAAGAAATCATGTTTAAAAAATATAATAGTATAGAAAATACGTACCGTGAAAAACAAATAGAACAAGTGTATTTTCATGAGTATCATAAAGAGAATTATGTAGTACAAGAAAAAGTACATGGAGCAAATTTTTCATTTATAACAAACGGTACAACTATAGAAGTAGCGAAACGTAGCGGAATTATTGCAAAAGATGAAAATTTTAATAACTATGAATACGTTTTAAACAAATATGAAAAAGCGGTAAAAGAATTGTTTTTACTAGTAAAAAAAGCACATCCGAACACAGAATTTATAAGTGTTTTTGGAGAACTATTTGGAGGTAATTATCAACATTCTGAAGTAAAAAAGAGTAAAGGAATGGTTAAAATTCAAAAAGGAGTTTTTTACTCACCTGAAAATGATTTTTATGCTTTTGATATCTGTATTAATCAAGAAGAATATCTAAATGTAGATGAAGCAAACACTTTTTTTGAGGAAGTAAAATTGTTTTATGCTAAAACACTTTTTGAAGGTACGTTTGAAGAATGTTTGAAATATCCGAATGAGTTTAACTCTAAAATAGCGGATTGGTTATACCTTCCAAAAATTGAAGATAATGTTTGTGAAGGAGTAATTATTAAACCGATAAAAAGTAAACGATTTAATAACGGAACTCGTGTAATTTTTAAAAATAAAAATGAGAAATGGTCAGAAAGAACTAATACGAGATCAGGAATAAGAGCAACTAAGAGTATAATTCCGTTTTCAGATAAAGAAAAAGTGATTGTTACAAATCTTTTGAGTTATATAAACAAAAATCGTTTGATGAATGTACAAAGTAAACTAGGAGATTTTACCCCCAAACAAACTGGTAAAACTATAGGTTTACTATCACAAGATGCCTTTACAGATTTTAAAAAAGATTATGAAAAGGAGTGGAGTACTATTGAAAAAGAACGTCAAAAATTAATGACAAAAACGCTTAATAGAGAAGCAACAACACTTGTAAAAAAAGTACTTCTATTTAGTTAATGATTTAAATGATAAATGGATGTTTTTTTATATAACAACCAGTTTAGAAATATAGTTTAAGAGACAAAACATTGGTTTGTATCCAAAAATGTGAGTAAAAACCTCACTATTTCTAATTTTTTTAATAAAAAAAGTTGTTACGCAAAAAGAATGCGTAATAGAGCTAAATATTTGCAGTGTCATTAAGAAAAAGAAATAGAATACGGAGGGGGAAAATTGAAAAAGAAAGTTGAAAAGAAAAAATAGTAGCCTCATTATAACAAGGTGTATAGTGAGGCAAAAAAATTAAAGTTCATTAATATAGCATAAAAATAAAAGGTCAATTATTTCTTACTTCTCGGCTTAGCCAATCAATTAGGGTTTGAAAAAGAAATGAAATTACCTTTTAAAAACGAAACAGTAGCTCAGTGGTTAGAGCACATACCTTTTCAAGTTAGATAATTATCTAATAGTATAAGGTCAAATTTAACTTACTTCTATAGTATGGGGTCGTAGGTTCGAACCCTACCTGTTTCACAAAAAAAGTTGTTACGCAAAAAGAACGCGTAATACAGTTAAATATTTGCAATGTTGTTATGAAAAAGGAATAAACGAAGAGGGGAAAAGGGGCGAAAAAGAAAATTAAAAGGGAAATAATGTAAATAACATTGTTTAGAAAAAAAGTAGCAGCCTCATTATAGCAAGGTGTATAATGAGGCAATGTAAAAAGAATTAAAGTTCATTAACATAAAATATAGATGATATAACTAAGGTCAATTGTTTCTTACTTCACGAGCGTATGCTCACTCAACTGTCACTTGAAATTAGAAACAGAATTACCTTAGTTTTAAAATCATCTAAAAACGGAACAGTAGCTCAGTTGGTAGAGCAAGGAAATAAATATATAGATTATCTATATATCATTTTAAGGTCAAAATAAACATACTTCAAATAGGTTAAACCGTGAGGTTTTGGTTCGAGTCCAAGAATGTTTATTAATTACCATAATCATAGGTCAATATATATTTACTTCAATACTTTAAGGTGCCTGTGTCGTGGGTTCGAGTCCCACCTGTTCCACAAAAAATGGTCAATAAAGACTTACTTCTTTTAGGTTCGATTCCTAACCTTTCGAAAGAAAGGTATTTTGGTTGTAAAAGTCTTTAAATTATCATTAAAAATAAGGTCAATTGCTTCTTACTACAACATTCACCAGAAAATTGAAAACTAGAAGCAAAATTACCTGTTTATTAACTATATCAAAGGAGGAAGCCTTAATGTTTTGACTTTCAACCTGCGATTAAAATTGAAAATTATGAAAAAAGAAGTATTAAAAGTAAGCATCCGACAAAATGCAATTTATATTACGAAAGAATATATTTTAGGAACCAGTAAAGAAATCAATGAAACTACTTCAATATTAGTAGCAAATGCATCTAAATTGGGTTTTACTTTTTCAGAAGATTTACTGCATGCAATAAATAACACAAACCCTAGGTTTAAGCTAGAAGTGTTAGAAGTTTTAAAAGAAATTACAGGCGTTCATAAAAATTGGACACCTTTAGTGAAAGGTTGGGATGTACCTACAGGTGAAAGTTTAGTAGATCATTTTATAACGGCTTTCAATTCTTTATTTAAACGAAAATCAACAAAGTTAGCTTGTGGACATAGTATTCCGGAAGGAACTTTTCCTTTAGAACGTTATAATGGATGTCCGTTTTGTGGAACTCCTTTTGACAAAGGAGAAATTGAACATACGCATCAAGGAAGCAAATTAAAAGTACTAGAATTATGGACAGAAGTAGCAATAAATAAATTTTATAGTGATTTATTACAATCTAAAACACCATTAGATGCTACTCAAGTAGAAAGTTTAAAAGTATTGTTAAGTACATTTTCATTACCAGAAAATAGTAGTGTTGGTATGAAAGAAACTTTAATGTTAGTAATAGATGTATTAACAGAAGAAAGTAAAGAGTTAGAAGTTCAAAAATTCTTTAAAAACCCAAATGATATTTTAAGATACTTATGGTATAAACATACTGGTTTTTTACAAATTATAGAACCTAAAACAATCATAAATAGAAAAACAAAAAACAATGGTTATGCTTTTCAAACTGTTGATACAAGTGCAATTGTAAAGTTACAAGCTACTTCAGATTTAAAATTGAAGTATTCAAGAAGTGAATGTAAGCGAGTTGCTACTTGGTTAAACGAATTAAATATAGAAGCAGATAAAGCTTGCGAAATGATGCACTCGAAAAGAGGAATGTGGGTTCGTTTTATAAGAGCATTACGTTTGGCAGAATATAGTAAGAAGAAAGGTTTTGAAAACTTAGCTGAATTATTAGATGTGTTTTATAATGAAGCGTATGATGTTTGGCAAGGACAAGTAAATCATTATCGATTGCGTAGTGATGCAGAAAATACTTTTAAATTATTAAAACAACGGCCAGGTTTATTTGCACGGTCTTTATTTTCTAATATGCTATGGTTTGGTAGCGATGTTACTTTAAAACATTTTTCTGAAATTACAGAGAAACTTCCAACTCGTTTGGTATTTACATTAAGCATGTATGCAAAAACGTATTTTGATAAGCATTCGAATAGAAATGTAAAACCATTGGGAGGTGTAAACAAAAGAATTCCAGCAAATAAATTGTTAGCATTGTATTCAGAGAAGGATTTAGAACAAATGAAATCACGAATTGAAGATGTATGTTTAGATGTAATGTTAGAACGTTTTTCTAAGGAAGAAAATGAAAACAAAACCATCTATATTGAACCAAGCTTATTTAATATGCCAGTAGCTATTGGAGATAGAAGTGAAACAGTACAAGACTTGCCTTCTGCTTTAATGGGAACTAGATTTCCGTTAGAAGGTGATACGGTTCGTTTATTCTTACAATGGGGTGAGGGTTTAGTAGCACAGCATTTAGATATGGATTTAAGTTGTGTTGTTTCTTATGAAAATACTAGCGAGCGTTGTTCATATTCACAATTAACAATTAACGGGTGTAAGCATAGTGGAGATATTCAAAGAATTCCACATATGATAGGTACTGCTGAATATATTGATGTGGATGTAAATAAATTGGCATTATTAGGTGCTAAATACGTTACATTTACTTGTAATTCATATACAAGTGGTAGTTTATCGCCTAATTTAGTAGTGGGTTGGATGGATAGCAAGCATCCGATGAAGATTTCATCGAGAACAGGTGTAGCATACGATCCATCTTGTGTACAACATCAAATAAGAATTACACAAAGTAATTCGAAAGGTTTGGTATTTGGAGTTTTAGATATTGAAAATAGAGAAATTGTTTGGCTAGAAATGGCTTTTAATGGTCAGGTAGTTCAAAGTTTAGATTTAAAAGGAGTAGAAGCATTGTTGCATAAACTAAATAGCAAATTAAATGTAGGTAGTTTATTAACATTAAAAGCAGAAGCACAAGAATTAATAGTAGTTACTGAAGCTGAAAAAGCAGATGAAGTTTATGATATTAATTGGGCTGCAAATGCTTCAGGTGTAACACAGTTATTTTTAGACTAAAAAAGTTAATTAACAATTATTAGTAATCGATTATCAATTATGTATAAAGTAATATAACTGATAAAAGATTACTAGTAGTTGCTAATAAAAATGGAATGAAAAAAGAAGAACTAACAAAATTATTATTAGAGAGTAAAATTTTTTTTTCTAAAGAATGGCTGAATGAATATGAAGCTTTTTTTCAGGAAGAGATTCTTTTAGAGTTTTCTAAAAAATTAATTCAATATGATAAAGAAGGAGTTTCTAAAAAGTTGCCTTTACCATTGTTTAATGAAGAAACAACACCTTTGTTAAGGGAATCATTTGAACCTTTTGAAGAAGTATTAAATACATTAGATTCTGGTGTTTTTAATATAGAAAGCAGTAAAAAAGAGTTAGTAAAAGCAATAGAAAATATTGATTTTAAACATCTTTTATTGTTGTTAGGGCAACGAATAACTTCTGCAACTGTTCAAAATGCAGACGGAATTCCACCATTACAAACAGATTTATTAGTAACTAGTTTTCAACCATATAATCATCAAGTATCAAAGGCAGTACGTGCTTTTGAAAAACATGCAGAAAGAACAACCGATAATTTTTGGGGAACTATTACAGGAAATCCGAAAGAAAAAGAAGAAAAGGTAAAGCATATTTTAACCACAATCTTAAATGACAAAACATGGTGGAATGTTTTTTATCATTACAAACATGAATTAATTTATGAAATTCGAATTCCGTCAGGACATGGAATTCGTTGGAAAAAAAATACTTTAGAGTTTATAGGTTTTGTTGAACCTTTTTTGAATTAATTTTATATTTTAATTTATTGATTTTTAATATTTTAATTGTAAATTAAGTGTAGCGTAAAATCACTTTAGATTTTTAATTAAAAACTCTAAAAAATATTTATGGAACACTTAAAAAAACACTCCATTAAGTTAATAATACAATTAATCTTTTTTCAATCATTTATTCTTTCTTCTCAAGAAAGTAAATTATTAAATGATTTTTTTAAATCAAAAGAAGAAAATAAGATAGCCATTTTACCAGACTTTTCTTATGCTGGTTATTCTTATGGAGAAAAAGAGATACCAAACTCCAATAGAAAAATATTTGATGTTACAAAATATGGTGCTATACCTAATGATAATAAAGAAGACTATAATGCTATTCAGAAAGCGATAGATGCAGCTGAAAAAAATAATGGAGGAATTGTTTATTTTCCTAAAGGAAGGTTTTTAATTAATGAAAAGAAGCCTAAAATAGGAGAATCTCCAAGGCCTCCTTTAAGAGTTTCAAAGAGTAATATTATTATAAGAGGTTCTGGGTCAGATGAAAAAGGAACTGTATTATTTTCAAAATATAATAGAACAGCTTTTAAAAAACCGAATTTTTTAATTAAACCTTTAGAAATTAAATTAGAGAAGATAGGTTATGTATTAAAAGGAAATAAAAAGGGGAGTTTTTCTTTAAAGTTAACAACTACTAATAAATTAAAAATAGGAGATTATATTGAAATTCAATCTCAATCACCACAATTATTTAATCCAGAATATTTATATCCCTATGAAATAGATTACTCTAATGGAGCTACAGATAATTGGAGTTTAATGCGTAAAGGTAAGTTTATAAATGAAAAACATAGAATAGAAAAAGTAAATGGAAATGAAATAGTTTTTAAAACTCCTTTACGATTTGATATTGACGATAAATTTAAATGGAAAATTGTTAGAATAAACTTAAACAGTGAATTTGGTTTTGAAAATTTAATGATGGAAGGACAATCTACTCCAAATTTTGTACATCATAAAAACCCAAATAGTTTTATTATAGATCCAAATACAGGCTTAAGAGATTATGATTTTCATGATGGAGGGTTTTCTGGTGTTTTTATTTCAAATTATTCACATTCTTGGGTAAATAATGTAACGATGAAAAGTTGGTCTAATGCTATTCAGGTAGCAAACTCTTCAAATATTACTATTTCAGATGTTACAATAAAAGGTAATAAAGGACATAATTCAATTGTCGCTTATAAAGCTAGTAATATTCTTATGAATAGAATAAAAGATTTAGCCAATACTCATCATGGCCCTGAAATTTCTGGGCATTCAACTGGGTGTGTTATTAAGAACTCTCAATGGAGTAGATGGGTACCTATTGATGCTCATGGTGGACATCCTTATTGTAATTTAGTAGATATATCAAAAGGAGGACTAGGTGGAACCCCTGGGGGTAATACACTTCCTCATCATGGTCCTGATTTAGTATTATGGAACTTTACTGAAATAGATAATGAGGTTAGAGATATTAACTTTTGGAACAAAAAACGTTTTATAAGACCCATAATTGTTGGATATAAAGGAATGAGTAATTTTTCAAGTAAATCGGTTAGTTATATGGAATCTTTTAAGGTACATGTAAAAACTAAATCTTTATATGAAGCACAATTAAATGATAGGTTAAATATTGTTGATGCTTGGTGGATTACAGATTCTCCTGAAGTAGATATACCAATAGAAGATGGAGATTATTTTATTGAATCAGCTATAGGGAATCATCAAACTATGACTAGTAGTTGGAATGGAAGTTACCATAATGTAGTTATGAGAAATTTTGAAAATAGTTCTAATAGAAAATGGAATTTAAAACATTTAGAAAATCATATTTATACATTACAAAATGTAGCAACTAAAAAGTATTTAGAGTATTCAAGTAATTATATAGAAGAAAAAGCTAATATTTCTACAAGTAATAAAATAAAAGAAGAAAAGTTAAAGTGGAAAATAGAACAGTTAGGAAATAAAATATTAATAAGACCGATAACAAATTTAGATAAAGCAATTTATAATGGAGGTACAAATATTAACATGAATATTGTAGCTCATGATTATGATAAAAATGATGCTGCTGTTAAATGGAATCTTACTAAAGTAGATAATTCTTTTTTACCTTTTCTAGATAACAATATTTATTACATACAATCTCTTGGGATAAAAGGTGAAAACTATAAACATTTAGCTTCAGCTTTCGCAAATAATCATGCTGTATTTACAGAGAAACCTAATGAAAAGTCAAAAAATCAAAAATATCAAATTAATCATATAAGAGATAATATTTACAGTATAAAAAATATGTGGACAAAAGGTTATTTAAGAACATCTAGTTCTACATGTAACGCTTATAAGGTTGATACGAATTCAGAAAAGTTTAGTAATAGAAATGAAAAATGGATTGTAGATAAACTACAGAATGGTTATTACACTTTAAAACCTTTTCATTGTACTAATATTGCATTAAATGAAAAAGGGATAGTAGCTTCATATAATAAAGAAAACTCTAAACAATGGTGGTACTTTGTAAGAAGTGATTTTAATTCACTAAATAGGAAAGTAAATTTTAAAAAAAAGAAAGTATTAAGTACTAGTAAATTAAAAATATTTCCGAATCCAGGAAAGCAAACAATAACAATTAATGGTGTAAAGAAAAATGAATTTTATATTATTTATAATTTATTTGGAGAAGTTTTTTTAGAAGGAGTAACAAAAGGAAAATCACATGTGGTTGATATTAAAAGATTTATACCAGGAGTATATGTTTTAAAAATAAAGGGTAAAAAAGCAATACAATTTGTTAAAAAATGAAGCTAAATAATAGGATATTAATTATAGATACAAAAACTAGATTGTTTTAAAATAAAAACTATTTATTGAGACTAACAAAGATAAATTAGAATTATAAGAGGTTAAGTTGTTGCTTATTTTAACTTTATATCTAAACTAAATTTACAGCTTAATATAACCCTATTAAAATCATGAAAAAATTTAGTTTAGTAACAATTCTTTTGTTAGCAATTTTTTTTACAAAAGTGTACAGTCAGGTACCGTTAAAAACAATAAACCCAGATGATGAATTTATCTTAATAGAAGATATGTCAGATGAGTTTAACGCCGGAAGCATCAATTGGTCAGACCGGTGGGAAAAAACCAACAATTTACCAAATATAGCAGCATGGAATTTAACCAATGCAACCAATGTTTCTGAAGATAATTACTTTAATAGAGGAGCAGCTAGAATAACAGCAAAGTACAATGGTATAGATGCAGATGGTACTTCAATTCTGACTAACGTCCATTTATTTGTTGAAAATCAAGAAGTTTTAAATTCAAGATCTTCTGGTTTGATGTCAAATTTATCAATTTGTTTTTTAATTCTTTTCACGAGCCCTAATTTTCTTTTTTGGTCAAGAAAAAGATA
>CAKZVD010000120.1 GCA_937922085.1 uncultured Tenacibaculum sp.
TAAAGAAGAAACATCATTCATTGGATATGATGACTTGCCTCCTTTTTTTTCTAGTAATTTTATATTTTGAATTTCTACTCCTTTGTCAATTGGTTTTAACATATCGTACATATTTAAAGCTACGATACTTGCTCCGTGCATTGCCTCAACCTCTACACCAGTTTTATAAATCGTTTTTACAGTTACCTTTATAAGTATTGTTAACTCTTGTATTTCATATTCAATTCCTGTAAATTCAATAGGCATTGGATGACAATCTGGTAATAATTCAGGCGTTTTTTTAACACCTAATAAACCAGCAGCTTTACTCATTGAAAACACATCTCCTTTAGGTACTGTATTATTATTAATTGCATCTATAGTACTCTGCTTACTAACTTTTACAACAGCTTGAGCTGTTGCTATTCTTAGTGTATTTGATTTATGAGTAATATCTACCATTTTTTAATTATGAATTGTTAATTACGAATTACGAGAATGAAATTTCCCTCTAACCTCTAGCCTCTAACAAAACTATACATTTGTTTTCCATTGATAAGATGCATCTTCAAAAATTTCTTTTCCAAAAATAGGAACCTCTTCTTTTACTCTATTCACAATATATTCTGTTGCTTCATAAACCTGAGGTCTATGTGGTGCCGACACGAAAACAAAAAGACAAACTTCTCCCACTTCTACCTTTCCTAAACTATGATAAATATGCATACATGTAAGATCATATTTTTCAAAAGTTTCTTCTCTAATGATATCTAATTTTTGATCTGCCATTTCTTGATAGCAACTAAAATCTATAGCCTTAACTATTTTATCTTCTATCTTATCTTTTCGTACTTGCCCTAAAAAAATATTATGAGCCCCTATTTGTGTCTTAGTTTGATGCTTCGCTATTGCATTTCCTATAAACGATGAAGTTATTTGTCCTTCTATAAAAACTGATTTTTTTTTCTTCATAATAGTATTCGTTTCTATATTTTATTTAATTAATAAGCCGATAAGTATAATAACGATTAAAATTAATCCGAAAATAATGTACTTGTTTAACGCTTTTTTATTTTGAATAAAGTGAGCTCCTTTTCTATCTTCTTTATTTATAATATTTTCATTTTTTGAAAAACTTACTACCTCTTTTTTTACATCTATGTTATCATAACAATTAGGATCATCATCTAATGAATCTACAATTTCTTTAGCATCTTTTAACCCAATATTGGTTATACTCTTAATATGTTTTATCGTCTCTAATTTACTTTTTTTTATTGATGATAATAATTCTTCTTTAGAAAAAGAGATGCTGTTAATTTTAATATTCATACTCATTTTTTATTACTTGTTTAAACAAAATCACCCTCCTGCAAAAGCAGATAAAATTGCTACTTCATCTGTATCTTTTAGTGCTAACAATTCCGATTTTGATACTAAGTTTTGATTCACCGCAATTTGCATCTCACTTAAATCAATAGCATATTTTTCATTTAAATAAGTGATTAATGATTTCACATTTTTATCTTGTAACTCAATTTCTTCAGCTGTTTTCTTTGTTACATCTGCTATTTTACCAAAATAAATCACTTTCATTTCTTACTTAATTTACAATTACACTAAAAATAATTTAACCGCAGCTATTATTAATACGGTTGCTAAAACATACTTTAATGTTTTCATGTTAAATTTCTGACTTCCATACATAGCTCCAAAACTTCCACCTACAATTGCAATAGGTATAAAAGACCATGCTTCTGTAGGTATATTTCCATTATTTACAGAGAAACCTACAATTCCGGCTACTGAGTTTACAAAAATAAAAAGAGCGGAAACTGCTGCTGCTTGTTTCATGTTTCCCCAACCTAACAATACTATTACTGGACTTAATATAATACCTCCTCCAATACCTATCATTCCTGAAAACAATCCTATTCCTGCTCCTATTAATAAAGATACTATAAAATCGTTAGTCTTTATCTCTTGTTTTTCCTTACCAAATACATTTAACATTCTTAAAATAGCAAAAACTAAAAAAACTCCTAAAATTTGTTTGTATAAAGTTGCATTTATAGTGATGTAGCCTCCTAAGAAAGCTGCTGGTATAGATGTAATTGCAAAAGGATAAAATAATTTCCATTTAAAATGTTGATTTTTTCTAAAAAACCAAAATGAAATTCCTGAAACAAAAACATTCAATAATAATGCAGTAGGTTTCATGTATATTGAAGGAAATGAGAACAATGCCATTAAAGCTAAATAACCACTTGCTCCTCCATGACCTACGCTTGCATATAAAAATGAAACGACTATTAAAATTAATAAAAAAGGAACTATAATTTCTATTTGAAATACATCCATTAATTTAATTTAACATACGTTATTTCTTCTCCTTTTTTTACAATCTCTTTATCTTCTGGTAAAAGAAGTAAGCTATTACTTGTTGCAAATGATTTTAGCATTGACGATGCTTGTCCTTTTAATTGTTTAGCGATACCATTATGAACTTCTGCCTTTAAAAACAATGTTTTTCCATGAACATTAACAACATCTTCATTTACAACAGCTTTTAATTTAGGTAAATGATACTTTAAATGTCCTAATTTAGCTTTTATAAATGGCAAAACATACATATAAAAACAACTTAAACTAGAAGCTGGGTTTCCTGGTAAAGCAAATACAAATGTATCATCTTTGTGTCCAAACCATAATGGTTTACCTGGTTTTTGATTTACTTTATAAAATACTTCTTTTACTTCATTTTCTTCTAAAGCTTTTTTTACAAAATCATAATCTCCAACAGATATACCTCCAGAAATTAAAACTACATCTGATTTTTCTATTTGTTTTTTAACTGCTTTTTTTGTTGCCTTAAAAGTATCTTTAATCTTAACTATTCTTACTTTTTTTATTCCTATTTGCTGTAATGCTAACTTTAAAGTAATTGAATTACTATCGTAAACCTCTCCTTCTTTTAACTCCTCTCCTAATTGCTTTAATTCATTTCCAGTTATTAGAATACTCACTTTCGGTTGTTTATAAACTTTCACTTTTAATATTCCTAAACCTACCAAAAAACCAATAGCTGCTTCATTTAATTTTGTCCCTTTTTCTAAAGCAATTTCACCAACTTTAATCTGTTCTCCTAAAGGTCTAACATTTGCAAATTTATTTGGTAATTTATCAATAAATAAAAATCCATCTTTAGTTTTAGTATGCTCTTGCATAACAACTGTATCGGCTATATTAGGAACTCTTGCCCCTGTAAATATTCGTACTGCCTCTCCTTCTTTTAAAAGAATATCTTCAGAATTTCCTGCTTGAATTTCTCCTATTATTTTATAACTTTCATTTTCAGCATGAATAAAAGCATAACCATCCATTGATGATTGTTTAAAAGGAGGCATATTTATAGGAGATAGAATATCTTCAGCTAAAACTGAATTTAATGTTTTCTCTATTGGTTTTTCTATTATTATAGATGGGATACAGTAATTTTCTATATGCTGAATTGCTTCTGAAACTGAAATCATTTGGTTATTAGTTTTTGGTAATCTTCAGGAGTATCAATATCCAATAATTTTTCTGAAGAGCCCATCGATTTTATATAATTTAACTTGGAATTTAACAATTGTTTTGCTCCTTTATCTCCTTTAATTTTCAATAAATCAGCGTAAAAAAGCTTAGGAAAAATAGCCGGAACACCTTTGAAATCTTCATATTCTGAAGTTACAATACAATTTTGATTCTTCTTAAAGAATGAAATCATCTTATTTAAATAAACGGCATCTATTTTAGGTTGATCTCCTAAAGAAATTAAAACAGCATCGTAAGAAGAAAGTGTTTTAATTCCACAAAGAATACTAGAACTTAATCCTCTTTCATAATTTTCATTAATAATATATTTTATTGGATATTTTTTTATTTTATTTTTAATTACTGAAGCATTTGCCCCTAAAACAACATGTATATCTTTTTCTTCTGACTCAAGTGCACTTTCTATTACCTTTCCTAAAATACATGTTTCTTTATAAGGTAATAACTGTTTTATATCTCCCATTCTAGAAGACTTTCCAGCTGCAAGAATTAGTAATGCTATTTTCATTTTTTATACTAAAACAATTAAAGATGAATA
>CAKZVD010000121.1 GCA_937922085.1 uncultured Tenacibaculum sp.
GGTCTATTTCTATCTTCTTTTATCGCTGCATCAATTTGGTTATTAAATAATGTTCCTAGTTCAGGATTGTCATTTAAAAATTGTATTTGATATTCATCTGTAATTTTTAATTTATTAACTAAATAATCTATAGTTGTTGTAGCATTAATAGAAATACTATGAATTAATACACGAATCTCCGCAGCTTTTAACTGTTCATGTTTTCGTATGGCATCATCAATTCTAAAAGGAGAATTTCCATAATCTCTTTTTAAGATAACCTTCCAATAGTTAGGATGAAATAAAGAAAGTTCATTCGCCTTATTTGCATTAATATAATTAGTTACCATTGTAGAAGTAGTAACAATATTGGTTTTACTAATATATTTATTAAAAATTCGTGCCGCTTCGCCTGTTAATATGTAAGGTGGGGTAGATAACCTTTTAAATTCTTCAAAATTAATTAAAAACTGCATAAAATCTAAACGATCCCAATAACTAAAACCATTGTATCTTTGATTTCTAATTTTTATAACTTCTTCGTTAAAAGGAGTTCCTAAGATTTTAGCGATATGATTGTTTTCAAATTCTCGCCATTTATTATCTGTAAATTCATTTAATAATTTGTTGTACTCACTATTAAAAGCTGCTATACTTCTTATATTTTTTAAAGGAATATTATTAACTTCTATATTTGGATATAGTGGATTATTTATATTTCCTTTTTTTATTTCTGCTTCTCTTACTTTTAAAGCTTTTAAACCTCTAATATGTGTTTTTCTTCTAGTGCTTCTTTGATCTCTAGATCTAATATTACTGTTAACAATAGGAGCTGCATGGGTTCTTATACTTGGTCTTTCGTATTCTAAAAAAGCATGATCTTTAGCCGCATTAAAAGAAGGAAAAGAGGTACCATACTTTGTTTCTAAAATTCTTTCTATAATTCCCGTTTGTTTGTCATACCAATTTCTTAAGTTTCTTCTTGCTGCTGCTCTTATAGCTACTTCATTAAGTATAGCTACATCAAAATTAGTTCTAAAACCAAATTTAAGATCGGGTATTTCATCATTTCCTGTACCAAGAGGGAAACCTAACATAGGCTCACCAACAGTTATAAATTCATCCTCTAAATTTTGAGGGCTAAGTACACCTTGTGCATAACCTACCTGTAGACTAACATAAAAGAGTGCTATATATATTATTAATATTATTTTTTTCATCGCTTCTTATTTTTTTATAATTACCCTTGTCTTTCTTTCGTTATTTACAAATACGCTTACTACATAAGCTCCTTTCTTTAAATGAGAACCATTTAAAAAATATCGGTAATCTCCTTTTTCTTGTATTTTATTATTTTCTACAACCTCTTTTATGTTTCCTTGTAAATCGCTTAACTGTATTTTTACAGTAGCTTGCTTTGTAAGTGAATAAGAAATAATTAAATCTTCTTTAAAAGGATTAGGGTAGAGTTTTATAAAATTATTTGCTTGTTCAGATAAAGCAATTAATGCATCGTTAGAAAGTTCTTCATCGGTATTATTAAAGGTTACTGTTTTTTGTAAAACCAAACGTAGTGGCATACCCGCTTCATTCCAATTTTTAATATAGCTTTCTATATTGGCAACTAAGTAAGTTATTCCATTTACTGTTTTAATACTTAAATCACTTGAAAGTATTTCGTAGTTTAATGTATTAGGAATATTTTCTTTATAAGAATCATGAGGTAATAATAGATTGGTGTTTTCAAAATAAATGGAATTATCTATTTTTAAAACATCATCTTTAATCACGTTTTCATCAATACTTAGCATCGATTTTAGAGTACCCGTTAAAGAGTCTAATTGGAAACCAATACTAATTTCTTTTTTAGCTTCAATCTGTTTTTTAGACCAATCTAATTTTAAGAGCGTTCCTTTCCAATTTCCTAATAAAAAACCTTGTGTAATCTCTTCTTTTGTATTGTTATATTCTGTTATACTTTCTGAAGTAACTAACGCATTTGTTTCTGTTTTTGTAGAAGCATTTGTATGCTCATTAGTGTTTGTGTTTAAATGATTAGCACTAAACTCTTTACCTAACAGTTTACTAGCTTTTTGCGCGTCTTTAGTAACACCATAGCCTTTTAAGTAACAAATACCTAACCAGTATTTAGCCATTTTGTAATCACTTTGTTTAAACCATTTTACAGCTTTTGTATAATTTTGGTTAATACTTCCAAATCCTTTTAAATACAAATATCCCAAGCTATAGGCTCCTTTATCATTTCCTAACTCCGCACTCTTTTTAAACCATTTTCTAGCTTTGTTAAAATTAAGTTTGCAACCTTTACCGTATTTGTATAAAATACCCAAATCTGCCATTGCAATAACATTATTTTGTTGGGCTGCTTTTTTAAATAATGTAAAGGCTTTTTGGTATCCTTCTTCTGTTTTTTTGGCTTGGTAGAGTCTTCCCATTAAAACTTGTGCTTTATCGAACTCTTTTTCTATACAGGGTTTTAATAGTCGGACTGATTTTAGGGAGTCTTTGGCAAAATTTTTATCTCCTTTTAAGTAAAAGAGGGCTTCTTTAAAATTGAACTCGCAGTTCGTTTCTCTTTCTTGAGCATGTAGCGACCCTAAAAATAGGCATCCTAAAATACTCACAAATTTAATTGCTTTCATTTTTATTTAAAATTTAATAGTTACAGGTTAATTTGTAATAACACATAAAAGTGTAATTACCTTGCATAAAAATAAAATATGAATAGATAAAACTCATAGCTATTTTTATTTTTTTTGTAAAATTACAATAAAAAACCAATAAAACAAACATTTGTTTTATTGGTTTGTAATATGTCAACTTTTCGGATATGGAAACTAGCCACATCCTAGCTAACGTCATTTAGGGAAATTATAATTTAATCTATGCTAAGAGAAAAGAAAGATTCCTGTTTAAAAAAATGCTTTCTCTTAAAAAGCGATATTCCTTGTTTGTTTTAGTATTAATTTAAAATGTTTGTATTTCTATTATTTTTTATCTAATTAAAAAACCAACTCGCACCCTTCAAATACGAGCTGGCATTGTTTAGGGATTATATAACCTAACTTACGTTAAGAGAAAAAAGAAAGATTCCCGTCCAGAAAATGCTCCCCCTCAAGAGCAACTCTCCTTGTTTGTGTTTTAGTATTAATTTTAAAAGTATTCTAGTCTCTAATTTTTAATTGTATTATTTTATATAACGTATATTTATGGTCTCAATAATAATTATACAAGATATTAACACAACAAACATACGAAATAATATTGCATATAAGCAATGTTATTTCGTAATATTTTACCAATGAGATTAAAAGTTTTACGAAAATTAAATAATGAAACACAAAAACAGTTAGCTGATTTATTAAATGTTAGCTTAAGAACTGTACAGTATTATGAGAATGAAAGTGTCACAATACCGAATGAGAAATTAAAAAAAATTGCGAATCACTATTCTATTAGTATTTCTGAAATTTTTAATGAGCAGAAAGAAAACAATAATTTTAATACTATAAAAACAGAAGAGTTGGCTTTATATGTTGTAGAAAATTGGGAGAAATTTATAGATGACCCATTATTTAATGCCAATTTTAAAGCGAAAGCAGGTGAGTGGGCTTTGTCTATTAAAAATAAAGATTAGAGTAAATACTTTTTAAATAACTCTTCTATTTCTTTTAAGGGCATGTTTTTAAATTCTTTTTTAAGTTTTTCTTCTTTCAGTTTAGCTTCTTTTTCTAATTTTTCTTTAAGAATTATTGTAGATTTAATAGAGAAAAGAGAAGACTTTTTTAATTTTTTTAAATGTTTCTTACTCATTATCTAAAGCATTTTTAACAATTTCTATACTTTTTTCTTCATAGTATTTCTTTTTTTCCTCCTTAACAAAGTCTTTTTCTTTAGAATCTACTAATATAAAATCAAATAAGCCTTTAATAATATTTTGTAGTTTTCCTATATCTGAGAATTTGTATGCAGACATTAAATATACAGAGTAAGAAATAGTGATACCACATGCTATAGACATTAAATAATAGTATACTTTAGCTATATCTTGGTAGGGTTGAAATATCCAAAATAAAAAGAAACAAGAAATAGCGAGTATTATTGTATGTAAAAATATATACCCTTTTTCTTTGTTATTAGCAGTATAGGATCTAAATAGATTAAATAAAGAGTACATAAATAAACCTAATACCCAGCCAAATTCATTTAAAAACTGTTGAACATTAGTAAAGCCAAAAAAAACATCTTCTTTCTTTACAATATTTAATTTACTCCATAATCTATCTGTTTTATTCTTTTCAATAAGATATGCTTCATATACAGCAGTTCCTTTTGTATATTCTTTAACTTTATTTAGGGCTTTTGTTCTTTTCTTTTTAGCTTCAGTATGATTTTGTTTTGCTTTTAAATATTCTTTGGTTTTATCAGGAGCATATTCAAAAGAAAAAAAAGCAGTAGTACATACTACTGCTAGTATATATGGATAAATCTTGTTATTCTTCCTCGTTGGTGTCGTCTTGTCCCTGCCCAGAGCCTCCAGCACCAATTGTATCCTTTTTTTTAGTGAGTTGAATTTCATTTTCTAATTCTATTCTTTCTTCAAATTCTGTTGATTGATCTGTACAACCAGTTAAAAATATAAAACCAAATAATACACCTAAAATTAATGTTACTTTTTTCATAATTACTCTGTTTAAAATTAATACTAGAGTAAATATAAGGCAGTAATTATAATTTAATTTTTCTTATTAAGTGATTAAAAAATATGTAAATACAAAGAATTAATAGAAATAAAATTAGTAGGGGTTATCTTATAAAAAGAAATATATAACATAATTGATTTTGTTTCGGGGGTTAATTCTAAATATTATTATAATATTTTAATAATGGTAAATATAAATAAATTCTTAATTATTTAATAAAGTAGAAAAGAATATTTAATGACTTTTAAAATTTCATACATTAAAAAGAAAATTGCTAATTACTGAAAAGACAGATTAAAGAAAGTTAAAAAAATAATTGATTAAAAATAATCGAATACATTTCGGTAAAAGAAAAATACTTCTTTAAAAGAAAATTGTTAATTATTAAAAAAATCAAATTATTATGACTTTAGATTTAAGTTTATTGGTAACTGTTGCCGAATGCGACACTACCGTAGAAATTACACAGGCAGAAAAAACATTGTTAGAAAGAAGATTAAGAAACCTTGGCGAATCTTTAGAAGATAAAGCAAAAA
>CAKZVD010000122.1 GCA_937922085.1 uncultured Tenacibaculum sp.
CCAAACTAGATGAACTGTTAATCTTGAAACTGTATGACCATTGGTTCGTTGATTACCCTTTAAACAAAGGTAAATCTTTTTAGAAGCTAAAGCGAGATGCACTAAAGTGCATAGTTTTAACTATTTTTGAGACCAATAAAATTATTATAACATGCAACAGAAGAAAACTTCTTTTTACCTAAATAGTATTAAATAAACTTTTTTTGTAGGTGCTATCTTTATAAGAATATGACAAAAAAATAGTTTTATTTTTTATTTAATTAAGCATTATATTTTTATATTTTCGCCACATTATTTTTCATAGCTATGTGTGAAAAATGCATTGCTATTCAAACTTTAACTTTAAAAAATTATTTATGAAACAAAATTTAAATTTATTTAGAATTTTCTTATTTGCAATTGCTATTACTTTTTATTCTTGTGGCTCAGAAAGTGGCATGGATGGTATTGATGGAGAAAATGGTATTGATGGAAAAGATGGTGCTGATGGAGAAAACGGTGCTGACGGAGAAGACGGTACTAATGGAGGCTTAACTTATTTAGTATTAACCGGAGATATTTCTGATGAAGCTGCTGCTACTGAAATTGCAGAAAAAGTTGGTCCAAATACACAAATTGTAAAAATTAAGAACACTACTTTATTAACTAAAGTAGATTTATCTACAATTACTCAAGCAATAAGCATTGAAGTAGAAAACAACGAAGCATTAACAACTGTAAGTTTACCAAAAATAGAAACTATTGTTGATACTTTTTGGGTAACTCATAATCCTGTTTTATCATCTATTGATACTCCTTTATTAAATAGTATTGGTTATATATCATTTACAGAAAATCTAATTTTATCTAAGGTTGATTTTCCTTCCTTAACAGAATCAAGTGGTTTAAATATTAGAAAAAATGAAAAAATTTCTTCTATCGAATTACCTAATTTAGAAACTATTTTATCTAGTAACAGTTCTGATATTGATATTGATAGTAACCCTAATTTAGAAACTATACTAGCTCCTAATTTAAAAAACATAGGAGATTTACACTTGTCTAAAAATTCGAAACTTACAGCTATAGATTTTTCTTTAGTAGAAACTGTTGAGTCTATTAACATAAGATACAATGAAAAATTAGAAAAAATTAATTTTGATTTACTAACAAAAATTGAAGAGAACTTTTCTGTATATAACAACACTTTATTAACCTCAATAAATCTTCCTTCTTTAAACGGGGCTGGGGATATTAATATAATAGACAATGAAAAATTAGAAAAAATCGATCTCAATTTATTAACCAAAATTGAAATTGACTTTTCTATATCTGGCACTACCTTATTAACCTCAATAGATCTTCCTTCTTTAACTGAAGTAAGTTCATTTTACTTTAATCGTAATGAATCAACAACTTCTATTAATGTACCAAATCTAACTAAGGTTAATGGTCAATTACAATTCGAAAATAACATCTCCCTTGAAATCCTTGATTTTCAAGAACTAAAATCTGTTAATAATATATATATAGTAGAAAATAATTCTCTGTCAAATATTTTATTTCCTAAACTTAAAGAAGTAACAAGTGGTAATATTAATATAAGAGACAACACACTACTAACAAAAGTAGATCTACAATTATTAGAAACTGTAACCGGAGACTCTATGTATGATGGTGAAATTAATTTTAGAGATAATGACATTCTTGCAGAAGTTCTTTTAAATTCAATTGTAGAGTTTAATGAAATTGTATACGATAAAAGATTTTCAGCAGCAGAAGGCTTAAACAGCAATTCTATTAATCAAATTTTAGAACAACTAGTTTCTATAACACCAAATATAACTGGTAAAAGAATTATTTTAGAAGGGACAATAATTACTCCTAGCGCAGAAGCGAATGCACAAATACTTAGAGATAACGGAAATTCTGTTCGTTTTAACTATTAACCTAATTAGTAGTAGAAAACAACAATAAATGTTAAGCCCGCTAAATTTTTAGTGGGCTTTTTCTTTTTAAAAAATAACATCAAGATAAACCTATGAAACATTTTAAAGAAATAAATCTTTGACTATCGCATACGTATCCAAATATAGCTTTAATGCCTTTTTTATCTTTTAAATCTGAATAGTATTAAATAAACTATTTTTGTGCTTGCTACGTTTATAAGAACATGACCAAAAAAATAGTTTTATTTTTTTTATTTACTTCTATTATCTCCTTTTCTCAAAGGAAATCGAAGGAATTTAGGTCAAAGAAAATTACTGTTCAAAAAGATACCATTCAAATAGATTCAGTAAGTATTAATCCTGCTTTATTTAAACTCTTCTCAAAAGGAAAGGTAATTGATAAAAAAAAATATAGCATCGATTTTTCGAAATCGCAATTAGTTCTTAATAAAAAAGAGTTTTCAGAAATTACCATTGAATATCTTAGATATCCCGATTTTATAACAAAAACATATACGCCTTTAAATGAAAAACTAATTGTTCCGAATACAAATTCAACAGAAAAACTATATAGCTTAACAACAAACAAGAAAAAATCTGATTTTAAGTTTTTTGATGGGCTAAAAACACAAGGGTTTATTGCAAGAGGTCTTACATCTGGAAACAACCAAAATACAGTTACTAATGCATCTTTAGATTTAACTGTTGAAGGAAAACTTTCTAAAAACGTATCTATAAGAGCTAACATTTTTGATACTAATTTTCCGCTTCAGCAAAACGGATACTCTCAAAACATTACAGATTTCGATCGAATTTTTATTGAATTATTTAGTGAAAATTGGGGAGTAAAAGGAGGTGATGTTTCTCTTGAAAACAAAGATAGTTATTTTTTAAATTTTGAAAAACAAGTTTCTGGGCTGCAAGTAAACGCTAATATAAATGAAAAACTTACTGCATCAGCTTCTGGTGCTATTGTAAGAGGACGGTTTTCTTCTTTTAATTTGGTAGGAACAGAAGGTAATCAAGGCCCGTACAAAATCTTTGGCCCTAATAATGAATCTGCAATAATCATTGTTTCTGGCAGTGATGCTGTTTTTGTAAATGGTATTCGATTAGAAAGAGGTGAAAACAAAGATTATATTATTGATTATAACTTAGCTGAAATTCGTTTTAACACAACGTACCCAATTACTAATGACATGAGAATTCGTGTAGAATTTCAATTCTCAGACAGAAATTATACTCGATTTATCACTTACGAAAAGGCTCATTATAAATCAAATAAATTTTCAATTTCTGGACATTTTTATAATGAAAATGATGTTAAAAGTCAACCAATACAACAGAATTTAAGTAATGAACAAAAACAAATTTTAGCCAATGCTGGTAATGACATTTCTCAAATGATAGCTCCCAGTGCTTTTGTAGATGCATTTTCTCCTAGCAGAATTCAGTATAAAAAAACAACTTTGAATGGCAATGATTTTTTTGAATTCTCTACTAATGAAGATGATGAACTATACTCCTTAAATTTCACAAATGTTGGTGCAAATAATGGAAGCTACATAATTGACAACACAATAGCCATTGGTACTATTTATAGATTTATAGGTCAAAACCAAGGAGATTTTGATCCTGTTATTCGTTTGGTTGCTCCAACAAGTTTACAAGTTGCTGTTGTAAATTCAAGTTACAAACCTTCTGAAAAAACAATCCTAAATGCAGAATTAGCGTATAGCGATAGTGATGTCAATTTATTTTCTTCTCTCAATGATGGAAAAAATAAACAAATAGCTTCTAAAATTGATTGGAAGCAAACTATTTTCGACAAAAGTTGGAAACTAACCAGTGCTATTAATTATGAATTTGTTCAAGAAAATTTTAAAACAGTACAACGATTCAGGTCTGTAGAATTTAACAGGGATTGGAACTTAAGAAATCCCGTTGGAAATCAGCACCAATTAAAAACATCCTTATTACTTAAAAACAAAAAAAACAACTTTGTCTCTTATAGTTTTAATCATTTAAATTTTTCTAATAATTTTAATGGAAGCAAGCATGAAATTGCCACTAGTTTACGTTCTAAAAAGTCATTTTTAAACCTAAACAGTAGTTTATTAAATAATACTTCATTAACAGAAAACGCTACTTTTTTTAGGTTAAACACCAAACTAGAACAAAGTTTTAAAAATTCTTGGTTAGGTGGCTTTATAAATACTGAAACCAATGAAATTAAAGACAAAACAACAAATACTTTCAATGCACTAAGTCATCAATTTAAAGAATACGAAGGGTATTATGCAATAGGTGATTCTACAAAAGTATATGCAAAGCTAGGTGTAAACTACAGAACGAATGACAGTATTAAAAACAATCAATTAACTCAAATAAACAATAGAAACACACTATACTTAAACAGTAAGATTGTATCAAATAACACAACCAATTTATCTATATATGCAAATTATAGATTTACTGATAATAAGTTCATAGGCAATGAACAATCTTTAAATTCTAAAATTGTATATAATCAGCGTTTTTTTAAGAATTTTCTATCATTAGGTACTGTTTATGAAACCTCTTCTGGAAATATTGCTCAGCAAGATTATATATATATTAAAACAGAACCGGGACAAGGTTTTTATACTTGGATTGATTATAATAACGATGAAATACAACAGTTTGAAGAATTTGAGATTGCACAATTTCAAGATCAAGCAACTTATTTACGAGTTGCCCTACCCAATCTCCGTTTTTTACCAACTCAAAAAGTAGTATGGAAACAATCAATCACTTTAAATCCATTGCAATGGAAAAATAAAAAAGGATTTCGAAAACTAGTTTCACATTTCCATAATCAAACCTACTTGCTAATAGACAATGAACAACGAAGAGTTGGGGATCGTTTTAATTTAAATCCTTTTAATTTAGAAGAGGATAAACTAATAGGATTACAATTTAATTTTAGGAATAGCTTCTATTTTAATAAAAACCTACAGAACTATAGTTGGACATATACTTATGGTAAATCGAGAAACAAACGTCAATTTAACATTGGTAACCAAGAAAACAATTCTTTTATCCATCAATTAGAGTTTCAACATAAATTATCCAAATTTTGGTTATTTGAACTCAACTCTTCCTTTGCTAAAAACAAATTAGAAACTGAAAATTTAACAAACAGAAACTATCATTTAACAAATAGAGAGTTAAATCCTAAACTTTCCTTTTTATATAATAAAGATCATCGCTTTAGTTTATTTTATCATTTAAAAAACAAAAAAAATACGTTAGCTGATTTTGAACAATTAAAACAACAAAAAATAGGCGCCGAATATTTTTTCATTAGTAAAAAGCGAAATCAAATTTCAGCAAACGTTAATTTATTTCTAAATAATTTTAAAGGAAATTCTAATTCACCAGTAGGATATCAAATGTTAGAAGGCTTACAAACAGGACAAAATTTCACGTGGAATTTGCTTTTTAATCAAAAATTGAACTCATTCTTAAACTTAAACTTGAACTACTTTGGCAGAAAAAGTGAAACCTCTTCAACAATTCATACAGGAACTGTACAATTAAAAGCTATCTTTTAAAATCAATAATTCTACTTCCTTTCTTTTTATTTTCAATTATAATAATTGGACTGATACATAAAATACAATCTTAAACAGATAAATTTCCTGTTTTTATTAAGTCAATTATTTTTTCGTATATTACATTTCGTGTAATACGTTGAAATAAAGCACTCTATTGCTTTATATTTCCCTCAATATTAATAGTATGAAAAAAATATTCTTCATAGCTGTAATCCTATGTTCATTAAACACCCTTTCTCAAGTAGATAACTCTAGTTTATTAGGTATGCCTGTTGTAACAAACTTAAGTGAAATTACCAGTTTAACAGGTGTTACTAAAGGTGCAGTTGCATATGTTGACAATGAAAAAAGTCTTTACATTTATAACGGAACAAATTGGGTGAAAATACTAGATAATTCTCCTGTAATTACCAATGAAATTCTTGTAGAAGATGCTAATTACATTTATGTTTCTGTTAGAATAAACACAAATAATTGGATGGTTACTCGTTTTCATAGAAACGATATTAATACTGAAACCAATGCTATGGGCACAGGTGCTCAGCCTACTATTTTAACTGTAATTAGCGCATTAACATATAACTAAAAAAGGCTTATGAGAATATCTTTACTATTTGGTTTATTATTTTTTATTGTTTCATTTCAATCTTTAAATTCTCAAATTGTTTTTAATCCTGGTGGAGCTAGACCTAATATTATTGTATCTGGTACTCAATCTGGAGATGACCTAAGAACTTTTATACAAGCAAATCCAACATCTGGAACTGTAGTAAATAGAGATATCACTTTTAATGTGGAATTAATCATTAATAACAATGCTGTTTTTACAGATAATAATGCTGTATATCATTTTCCAAATATATTTAGATATGCGCCTAGGTCTAATTCTACTGTTAATTTTACCGATGTAACAATACATTATAGTGGTAATGCAAAATCGCATAGTTATAATCAGGCCTACACTGCAAATTTCACTAGAGTAACCTATCTACAAGGAGTTACAAGTGGCAGAAGTGATTTCTTTAATAATGGAAGTTATACATTTAATATGGATAATGTTACGTTTGTAAGTTATGGAGGTAGTGATTTTTTACATTTTCAAACCAACACTACTTTAAATAACATTACCATAACAAATGCTAATGGTGGTCTTAATTTTGAACCTGGAGCAAGATTAGCTGGCGAAACAGAAACTATAAATGGTTTAAAATTACAAGGAGTAACAAGAATAGTTGGAGGATCTGGTTCACAAGGAGATTTTAAAACTTTTGATATGGAATGGGATGCCACTAATTGGAATTTTAGTCCTAGAAATGTAGATTTCTTTTTTGTAAACCCTAAAAAACCTGCTGGTTGGACGGGTTATTCTGGCGGAGGAACTTTACCTGTACAAGAATTTTACACACATGACATCACTTTAACTGATACCGGTTTAAACCCTCTTAACGGATTAACTGTTACCTTGTATAATATAAATGGAAATAGTTTTGATTACACAGAAACAACAGATGCTCTAGGAAAAATACCTAGACAGGAAGTATTAAGAATTGACAACACAGTTTCTTTAAATTTCGACAGAGGATTATCAACTATTGTTGTTCCTAACTATTTGAAAAATTATTACGCAGTAAATAAAGATTTTAATGAACCTATAGTAGACAATATTGTTATTACCGACGACACCTTTATTAGCGAAACAAATACAGCAACAGTAAGTACTTATAGTGGAATTAATATAAATCACACTGCTAAAACAGTAACTATCTCTAGCAACAGAACTTTGTGCGAACTATATGATTTTATTAAATTAAATAAGTTAAGTAATTTAACACAACCTTCTATTGATAGAGTTTTTGCTACTCCTAAAAAAGACATTTTAGATATTGATGACTATCAATTTATCTTAAGCGGAAGTGCAATTATTTCTCCTTGTGATAAGTTTGTTAAAATTGAAAGCTCTGTAAACTCAAATATTACAGATTTCAATAATTTAAATGTTGGTTTACAAGATGCTTCTCAGTTCTACAAATTTATTAGTATTACAAACCTTACCAATGCAAATCTTACTATTACAGATAATTCAGTAACTCCAAGCAACACTTTTTTATCGCTTACAAATTTCACAGGTGAAAGCAATAGTGCAACCCAATTTGCTAGTAATAATGTTCGTATAGATGTTACCAGAGATGGATATACCGATTGGAGTACTGAACAAGACTTTTCTGGTTCAGAAGATATTTATCGTTTCGTAGTATATCAAGCTCCTATTATAGAGCCTGCAACTTCAACAAACCAAGAAGATATTCTATTTATAGCAAAAAAAATACTCATGAAAAACGAAGGTATTTTACAACAAATAAATGGTACTACTCCTAATGTAACTATTAACAATATTAATCAGAATGCAACATTACAAGCTACTGAAGAACGTCAAATTGAAATTTTAGATTTATTAAAACGTATTCTTATTAAAACCACTGTACTAAAAAAGCGAATGGAATAATACTTTTTAGAAATTAATCATTATCCTAGACTATCTTTTTCATTAAAGGAATTACTCTTTTCCATCCTTGTTTTGATTCTTCAAATCTCTTTTCTCCATTTTCTGTACCATTAAAATCTCCTTGTATAATTCTTAATAAACAACCATCCTCTATTTCCTTTACTTCATAAGTTAAGTTTACATAATTTTCAGGAATATCAGCAATTCCTATAGAAGGATCGAACATTGTAAAAGTTACTTTCTCTTCATTTATATAATCAACGATTGTTCCTTTAACATAAATAATTTCTTCTCCTTTTTCTGTTTTACCTTTCCATACTATAGGGCTTCCTATTTTCCAATCTGATAATACTTCACAACCAAACATATATTGTTTCGTCATCTCTGGATTTGTGACTAAATTCCAAATGGAACTTTTAGTTGTTTTAAATATTATTTCTTCGGTAATACACATAGATTTGCTCATCATTTTTGCTTTTTTTATTAATCCAATTCAAGTACTAAATTTATAACCAAGAGGTTTCTATATTTTTCAAATTCTAATTTCGTATAAAACCTTAACAATGGGTTTAAACCCATTGATTTCCTTTAAAACAGAGTGAATATTACACGAAATAATTAATAGTAAATGACATCAAATCTCTTGATTTCTTTAACAAACAATATCCAAGATCAACACTTGAAAGTTGTATTACAAATTTGAGAAGATGTTTATTTATTTAATTACAGAATCGGGATTTTCTCTTATAGTATTGGGAGTAATTCCATATTCTTTTTTAAAAGCTGTAGAAAAATGTTGAGGAGAACTATAACCAATTTCATAAGCTATTTCTTTTCCTGGTTTATCGGTTTCTAAAAGTAATTTTTTAGCCAAATGCATTCTATTCTCATGAATATATCCAAAAATAGTAGTTCCGAATAGCTCTTTAAATCCTTTCTTTAATTTATATTCATTAATACCAATCAATTTTGATAACTCTATAATAGTTGGCGGGTTTTCAATCTTAGAAATCAGTATCTCTTTTGCTTCTATAATTCTTCTTTTATCAATTGCCTTTTTTATAAAAGTAGTTTCTTTTTTGGGGTCATATAAATCAGTCTGTAACACCAATAATTCAATACTTTTTGACAGTAAAAATAAATTTCTTAATTCTTGTTGATATGGACAGTTTAAAATTTCTTTTATTACTTGTTGAATTTTAAAATTATTAGTTTTCCATTGGTTTGATAAAATACAATCTTGTTTGTTTACTACTTTATCAGCAAATCTTTTTAAGATTTCATTTCCGTTTTTAGCTATTTCTATAAACGATTCTGTAGTGAAATTAACACCAAAAGTCTCAATTATTTTACTTTTATTTTCCACTTCTATATCCAAACCATTTGAATACATGATATTGTTATGATGACCAGAAAGTTGAAAAGAATCTTTTAATTGTCTATAATTAAAATTATAATCTCCTTTAAGCCCGAAATGGAGTCGTACAGATTCTGTCTCATTTTTAAACTGATTTCTCCCAAATGACTTGTAATCAATTATCGTATGCGAAATCAGAATTTCATCTAATTGCCAAAATGTAGATTCTTTATGTTCAATCTTATTATTTAAAATCATTTTTGTTTTCTGACTATCAATAATACATTTACTACTAAAAAAGTAAAAACACTAGGCAACACCCAACCTAAATGATAATCTGCAAAAGGTATTATTTTTTTAATACCAATAAGAGATTCTTTATTTACAATAAATCCTAAAAAATCAGGAATGCTAGATATAAAAGTTATTGCTACCACCCATTTAAAAACTAATTCAGTAGACCATTTTTCTGATAAAACATTTAAAATGATCAATATAATCGTAATTGGATAAATAAACATTAACGCTGGTAAAGCTACATTTATAATATCATGCACGTCAGATTGTCCAACTACAACACCTAAAACACATCCAATAATAGCTGTAACCGTGTAAGCATTTTGTGAATTTTTAAATAGTCCTTTAAAATAATCAGAAGTACCAGTAATTATTCCTACGGCAGTTGTAAAACAAGCCAACGCTACTAAAACACTTAAAAAAGCAGTTCCTATATTACCTAAAGTTTGAGTACTTAATCCAGATAAGACCTCTGTTCTTGTTGCTTTTTCAGAAAAAACAGTTCCAAATAATGCTCCATTATAAATTAACCCAGCATAAATAACCAATAATCCTAACCCAGCAATCATTCCAGATTTACCAATCAATTCTTTTTTCTCTTCAAAAGAAGTATCTTTTTTAAAACTCATCGATATTACTAAAACTCCACCAACAACGACGGCTCCAATAGCGTCAAATGTTTGATATCCTTCTAAAACTCCATCAATAAAAGGTGTTTTAAACGTGGTAATACCTGTTATTTCTCCTGAAGAGAATATTCCTATAAAAATAACAGATAATAAAATAACAATAATTAGAGGAGTCAGAAATCGACCAATTAAATTCAATACTTTACTTCTATTCATTACAAATAAAAACACCAACCCAAAATAAATAGTACTTGTTAGTAATGAACTGATTTCAAAATAAGGTTGAATTGCCATTTCATGAGTTACCGATGCCGTTCTAGGTGCTGGTAAAGCAATTGAAATAGCATACACAATTAAACAATAAATTAAACTAAATGTAGGCGATACTTTTTTACCAAAATCGTACATCGTTCCCTGTAAACGAGCATGTGCTAAAATTCCTAAAATAGGAATAAAAACAGCAGTAATAAAAAACCCAATAGTAACCCAAAGCCAAGAATCGGCAGCATTTTTACCTAAAAAAGGAGGTAATATTAAATTTCCTGCTCCAAAAAACATGGAAAACAAAGCAAAGCCAGTAATAAGAGTTTCTTTAGTTTTATTCATAATCAGTGTTAATTAAAGTAAATATCGTTTTTAAGAATCATCATTTTAAATCATTTCACTTACCTCAACTCCCTTTTGACTTAAAAGCGTTTTTAAAATTGAAACATCCATACTATCTATAGCTCTTATAGAAGTAGGAAAATCAAACCCTTTTTCTTCTTTAATTCCCTTAATAAATATGAATCCTTGCATTCTAGAATAATCTGATCTAAATAATTTTTTATTATTATAAATAGATCCAATTTCTGAATATTCTATTTTTATATAATCGTATTTTCCAAATAAGCTTTTATAGGCAAATGAATATTTCCCTCCAGGATGCAACGCTACAACCATAGAAGAATCATATAATTCTACAATTGGAATATTATACCTAATTGATTGATACAATTTTTTAATTCCTTTGTATGTTAAATTCAAACACAAAAGCAGTCCAAAAAAGCTTAAAATATTACCTAAATCAAACTTAAATTCTAAGTTATCATATATTTGAGTAACAAAAAACAACATGGCAAGTACTACAACAATTCCTAAAAAAATAAAACCTCCTCTAGAGCCATCACTTAAATAATATGTTTTATTTGATTTCATAACTTATTAAGTTTATAAGTTGATGAAGATACATATTTTTGCGTCATGGAGAAATCTCTTACATTTAAAGAAGCAAACATTACCTATTATATATACGGATCTAATAAAAAGGATTCGCTTGTTTTATTACATGGTTTTTTAGAAAACTCATCTATGTGGAAAACAATTATTGAAACACTTTCTAATTCGCATCAAATTATTTCTATTGATTTACTTGGGCATGGAAAAACAGATTGTTTAGGTTATATACATACCATGGAAGATATGGCGGATGTTGTTTTCGAAGTTCTTAAATCAGAAAGCATCATTAAAACTACTTTTATTGGACATTCTATGGGAGGTTATGTTGCGCTTGCTTTTGCTGAAAAGTACAAAGAGTATATTATTGGTTTATGTTTATTAAATTCTACTTCGAAAGCTGATTCTGAAGAACGAAAAAAAGTAAGAAACAGAGCTGTTTTAATGGCTAAAACCAATTACAAACCATTAGTATCTATGTCTATCTCTAATTTGTTCTCTTCTGAAACTAATTCGTTTTTTAAAGAAGAAATTAAACTTTGCAAAACGGAAGCTTTAAAAACATCGGTACAAGGGTATATTGCTTGTACTGAAGGAATGAAGTTACGAAAAAACAGAGAGCATGTTTTAACTTCATTTAAAGGTAAGAAACTACTAATTACAGGAAAAAAAGATCCCGTAATAAATTTTCAAAGTATTTTAAGTGAAACCAAAAAGACCAATACTCCTTTAGAAATAGTACCAAACGGACACATGAGTCATATTGAAGATACTGAACAAGTATTAAAAATTTTAATCAATTTTTTAAGCCTTTAAGTTTTAATAAATAATAAAAGTATATTTGAGAGAATGTTTTAACTATGAAAGAACTAGATTTAATCACAATCATTGGTATTATTTCTGCCTTTATTTTATTATTACTGGCAAGTTTTCTTTTTTCTGTAACATCTAAAAACAAGATAAGTAATAAACTTTTTGCTGTTTTTTTAATTTTATTTGCTTTAGATATTACAGGTTTTTTTAGTCATCTTTTTTTTCATAATAAGCCTTCAATTTTTAATAATTTAAGGTTTTTAAGTCCATCTTTACAAATACCTGTTTTTTACTTATACATTTTATCCGTTTGTTATTCAGATTTTAAATTAAAGAAAAAACATCTATGGCACTTATTGCCTTATATTATAATCAATTTACTTTTTTTTCCTCGATTTTACCTTGCTGATACTTCTGTTAAAGTTGAATTACTAGAAAACTTTAGAAATTCTTACGAGTTTATAATAAGTCACGTTTTTACACACATACAAGCACTTCTATATTTAATAGCTTCTTTTTCTATATTACTTAAAGCAAAAAAAATATTTACAGAAAATTATTCGAGTGGTGTTATAAAAACATATAATTGGTTATTTCAATTATTAGTTAGTTATAGTTTTTTATACGGTTTTGCAATTGTAAAAAACATACTGAAGTTTTCTGATTTTAAAGAGCTTTTCAAAACTTCTCAAATAATTATAGCTCTTATTGTGCTAACTACCATTTGTTGGTATGTATTAAAAGCGTTAAAAAACCCAGATTTATTTAAAGGAGTAGACTCTAAAATTACTTTAGCTAAGAATTTAATACGAGAAAATACTCCTAACAAAAATATAGATTCAGAAATTCAAGTATTAAACAAATACATGGCTGAAAATGAGCCTTACCTAAACCCTTCTCTTACTATTAGAAATCTTGCGGTACAAATGAAAATTCCTATGCGAGATTTATCGGTTTTAATCAATCAGAGTTTGAATAAACATTTTTTCGATTTTGTAAATGAATATCGCATTAAAAAAGCAATGGATATTTTAAAAGATTCGTCTAATTATAAAATGACTGTTTTGGAAATTTTATATGAAGTAGGTTTTAATTCTAAATCTTCTTTTAATACCGCTTTTAAAAAGCATACACAATTAACACCAACTCAATTCAGAAAAAAAGAATTACAATTGTAATTTATAATTATGGAAAATGCATCAATCATAGGAATATTAAGCTTCATCATTTTTTTATTGTTTTTATTTTTTGCTGTTTTTTTATTAACAGTAAAAACTGACAAAAAATTAAGTAATGTATTGCTTGCTACCTACCTCATTGTTGTTTCTATAGATGTTAGTGTGTTTTTTTATTCCTTTTTTTTAGAATTGAATTTGAATTTAGAAATGTTACGAAATAAAATTTCTGAGCTAAAAAGTCCATTAATTTTTCTCTACATCCTATCTATTATTTATTCAAATTTTAAACTAAAAAAAATACATCTAGTTCATCTTTTACCATGGTTAATTAGCATACTTATTTTAATGCCTAATTTTTTCTTGGCTAACACAATGCATAAAATAAAGTTTTCTAATAATTATACAAACACAACGGAGGGTGTTTTTTTAAATAGTTTCGGATGGGTCTTATTAACAGCCTATTTTGTTGCTGAAATATATTATGTAGCTAGATACAGAAAATTACTTCTTGAAAATCATACAGATAAAAATAATTTTAAAAATTACATTTGGTTAAAACAGTTATTGATTTTAATGTTTTTAGGAACTACAATAACGAGAATAAAAGGTTTTGTAAGAGATAACGGGTATTCTGAAGAAGCTACAGAGATTTGGAGGATTATAACTCTTTTATTTGGTGTATTCTTTGTTTTTTGGCTAATTTTTAAAGCCTTAAACTCTCCAAAATTATTTAGAGGAATTGATGTGAATTTAAACACATCAAAAGAAATGAAGGCTGAAAATGAAGGAACAAAAAATAAAGAGCAAATTGTGTATTTAAAAAATTATATGAATACAGAAGAACCTTATTTAAATCCGTCTCTTACGATTAGAAATTTAGCAGATCAGTTAAAGATTCCTATGCGAGATTTATCCGTATTAATTAATCAAAATTTACAACAACATTTTTTTGATTTTGTAAATGAATATCGCATTGAAAAAGCAAAGAATATTTTAAAAGACGCTTCAAAAAAGAAACAAACGGTATTAGAAATTTTATACGAAGTTGGTTTTAATTCAAAGTCTTCTTTTAATACTGCCTTTAAAAAGCACACAGGAAAAACACCAACTCAATTTCGTAAATCAGCTCAAAAACAACAAGTTAACATAAAGTCGAACGTTTTAAAAAAATAGTCGAACTCATTTGTTTCTTACAAATTAGTTCGACTTTGTGTTTTCGGTCGCACAACTTTAGAATCAGTCGCACTTTTGTCTCATCAAACAAAATTATAAACAAAAAATTATGAGACATTTAGTTTTAGTATTCTTAATATTCATTTCAACCATTACTTTTTCTCAAACAATTACTGGTAAAGTTTCTGATAACTTAGGAAGTGTTGCTTTTGCAGATGTTATTTTAAAAGACACCAATAATACCATTGTAACTGGAACAACTACAAACGATGATGGTACTTTTTCAATAAAAACTACAACAGGAGACTACATGCTAATTGTTTCTTTTTTAGGATATGAAAATTGGACTAAAAGCATTTCACTAACAACAACTATAGATTTAGGCACTATTCTTTTAAAAGAAGATTCTCAAACTTTAGATGAAGTAGTTATTAAATCTAAAAAAAGAGTAATTGAAAGAAAAGTAGATCGATTGGTTTTTAATGTTGAAAAAAGTATTGTTGCTGCTACAGGTACAGCAGAAGATATTTTAAAAATTGCACCAAGAGTACAAATTCAAAACGGAGCCATCGAAATTATAGGAAAAGGAAACGCTCGGGTACTAATAAACGGAAGATTATCACCATTAGAAGGAGAAGATTTAATAGATTTTTTAAATGGTTTAGGCGCAAATGAGATTAAAAGCATCGAAGTGATTACAAATCCACCAGCAAAATATGAAGCTTCAGGAAACGGAGGTTTAATTAATATTATCTTAAAAAAAGGAGCTTTAAATACATGGAAAAATGTAACCACATTAATGTATAATCAAAATAAATATAATTTTGGAAATTTTAGAAATAATTTCTTTTTAAATAAAAATAAAATTTCACTATCTGCAAGTATAAATGCAACTAAAGGAAACTTTGAGAATGCAGAAGGTTTACAAATATTTTATCCAACTAATTTCTGGGATATTAATATTGACAACAAATCTCCTAATAGAAAATACTCAGGCAGGTTTTTAATTGATTATGAAGTGTCTGACAAAACAACAATAGGATTACAATATTTAAGCAGTTTAAGTAAACCTGGTGCACGTGCCACTATTACATCTAGTATTTTTGATGTAAATAATAAACTAGAAAGAACGTTAGTAAACAAGGGAGCATTTGATGTAAATGATCATATAAATAGCATTAATTTTCATAGTATTACAGCAATAGATTCTATAGGGAAACGTATTTCTTTAGATGTAGATTATTTTAAATTTAAATCAGATAGTAAACATAATTTTATTACTGAGTCTTTTGATGAAAATAATATTTTTACCGGATTAAACTCAGCGGGATTAAACATTACAGATCAAGAAATTAATAATTTCAGTTCAAAAATTGATGTAGAATATCCAATTAAAAAAGTAAATCTTTCTTTTGGAGTTAAAGCTAGTTTTACAGAAACAAAGAGTAGTGGAATGTTTTTTAATAATATTACAGGTGAGCCTATACTAGATAAAAGTATTTCTAATGAATTTATGTATAATGAAGATAATTTAGCAGCTTATATTTCTGGAAACACAAATTTAAATGAAAAACTACAAGTAAAATTTGGTTTAAGAGTTGAAAGCACAAAAACTAAAGGAGAAAACACCACAATAAATCAAATAAATAAAAACGAGTATACAAAATTGTTTCCTACTCTATACTTTGCATATGAAAAAAATGAATCTAATAGTTTTGGCTTTTCTTATGGTAAAAGAATAAATAGACCTGGTTTTGGGAATTTAAATCCATTTAGAATATATATTAATGATAATAGTTATAGTGAAGGAAACCCTTTTTTACAACCTTCATTTACTGATAATTTTGAGTTTTCACATTCTTATAAAAAAAATACAAACACCAGTGTATTTTTAAATATAACCAATGATGGTAGCGGAACTTTATTTACTCCAAATGAAACAAATCAAATACAAATTGTAACTAGAGAAAATTACTACAATCAGTATAGCTTTGGTATTTCAGAAAGTTTTTCTTACAATAAAATTTCTTGGTGGAATAATCAAAATAGTGTCAGTATTATTGGTTATAAAACAACTTTTACAAAAGATTTTGGATCAGCTCCCAAAAACGGAACATTATTTACAATGTCTTCAAATAATACCTTTACAATATCAGAGAACACTAAATTTCAAATAAATTCATGGTATCGTTCTAAACATAGTAATGGTCTATTTAGTGTAGGAGAAATGTATGACCTTTCTTTCGGATTACAACATCATTTCAAAAAGAGTAACATAAAAGTATCATTATTGGCAAACGATGTGTTAAATACGGCTAGTTTAAATAACTACAAATCGGTTGTAAATGGAATAGAGCAAGTATATAGACAAAACAGAAGTTCAAGAAACTTTGAAATAGGAATTTTCTATACTTTTGGAAATAATAAAATAAAAGAAAACAAAAGAGGTTTTGGTAATGATGATGAACAAAATAGAAGTAATTAGTATAAAAAAGAGTCAAGGAGTTTAACTTCCTTGACTCTTCTCTTAAAACTTCATTTAAAAAGTATATTCCAGTCCAAAAACAACTCCAGAAACTGTTTCACTTCCTAATTTATAATTATGATAACCAGTATATAAGGCTGTTTTTTTTATATGATATTTAATTTGAGACTTAAAAACATCTACTTCACTATCATTAATAAAACTTTGTTTCCAAGAAAAATGTAAACTTATAGGTTTAAACGGATAAATATCAGCGCCTATATTATATAAACCGCCCCAAGTATCTACTTCATTACCAACATACGTAACCCCAGCACCCCACCATAATGAAAAATGTTTTTCTCTAAAACGGTAATAGTTTGCATTAATAGAAGTAACATTTAATGATTCTGAACTTAATAATGTTTGCTCTGAAAAATTAACATGAGATACCTCAATACCCAATATTGGAATTGGCTTAAAAACACCATTAATTTCTAACCCTTTAACTCTATTTATTAAATAATTAGCTCCAAATCTTAAGCTACTTCTTTTATTATTATCATCCTCAAAATTTCTAGTATATTCTCCTCCGTCGTTATAATAAGGATACTGGTTCATTTCTGTATATCTTGCTTCTCCAAAACCAACGCCTAGTGTAACATGATAGGCTAATTCTAAAAATAAATCATCAAAAAAACCTCCGTCATCATTATCTGAACTAGAAGAGCTTGAATTTCTGCTAGATGAGTTACTTGAAGAGCTATTGCTTAAACTCTTTTTAGCACTTTTCAATTTTCCTTGAGCAAATAATATACTTGGAATCACAAGCATCCGAAAGTTTGAATACCATAAAAGCTTGAGAATCCCGTATTTTAGTTTTGCGAACAAAAAATACAATTTATGGGACTCTTCAAGCGCACTAAAAATACAAACAAGCCACTAATCCGCCAAATCATAGA
>CAKZVD010000123.1 GCA_937922085.1 uncultured Tenacibaculum sp.
TTTGACCTGAAGTATATGTTGCGTTTGCAGGCACACTGACACTTGTAATAGTTGGTGTATTTGCATCTATAGGATCAGAAGCTTGGCTAATTGCAGTAGTAAAAGCAACACTGTTATTACCACTAGCATCTGTTAACATAAAGTTTACAGGAATATCATCTCCTGCAGCTCTGTCGGTATTTCCTTCAGCTACGGTATACGTAGCAGAATAACTACCACCACCATCGTCAGAGAATCCAGTTACATTTACACCATTTACTTGACCAGTATTTAAACTCAATCCACTTTCACCAGCAGTAATAGTTACTGTAATAGCGTCACCAACTTTAGCTGAAGTATTCGGAATAGAAACGCTAGTTACAGAAGGACTATTAGCATCAATTGGATCAGAAGCTTGAGCGATAGCTGTTGTAAAAGCAGCACTATTGTTTCCAGTTGCATCACTTAATATAAAATTTACAGGAATATTATCCCCTGCGGCTCTGTCGGTATTTCCTTCAGCTACGGTATACGTAGCAGAATAACTACCACCACCATCGTCAGAGAATCCAGTTACATTTACACCATTTACTTGTCCTGTATTTAAACTTAAACCAGATTCACTAGCAATTATAGTAACAGTAACAGCGTCACCTACGTTAGCAGCTGAATTTGGAATTGAAACACTAGTTATTGTTGGTGTATTTGCATCTATAGCATCTGCATTTTGACTAATAGCTGTAGTAAAAGTAGCACTATTATTACTTAAAGCATCTGTTAGTATAAAGTTTACAGGTATATTATCACCAGCAGCTCTATCAGTATTTCCTTCAGCTACGGTATATGTAGCGCTATATGTATTACCAGCAATATTTGTAAAGCCAGTTACATTAACACCATTTACTTGTCCTGTATTTAAAGTTAATCCTGATTCATCTGCAACTATTATTACCGTTATAGCATCGCCAACATTAGCAGGAGAATTAGGTATTGAAACAGTTGTCACCGTTGGTCCAGCAGCATCTACTAGAACAGCAGCAGTACTACCAACACTATTTAAGGTAAGGTCAGCATCTGTACCAGCCCCATCTTGTAAAGTACCACCGTTAGCGGCTAAAGTACTTACAGCTATACCATCAGTATCTAAATCACCGTTTTGAACAGTATATCTAAACAATAAATTAGTAGATCCACTTCCGCTTACATATGCTGCTTGTTGTGTTGTACTACCAATTGTAATCGCTATTTGTGGAGTTCCTCCTGTAGTTACAACAGTTATATTAGCACTAAAAGTAACCGTGAAATCTAAATTTTGTCCTGCTGTATAGGTTGTATTTGCGGGTACTGAAACACTAGTTACAGTTTGTGCAGCAACAGGTGCTGTAATACTCCATGTACATCCAGGGTCGACTGGACTATAGGCAACACCATTATCACTAGACCAATTAGCGATATTATTAATTGCTGCTCTAACTGTAGCAACATCACCAGAAACTACCGTACAATTGTATTGCCAATTGTCTACTTCCGCATTAGAGTTATGTAAACGTATGGCATTAATTCCATTAGTAAGTTGATCAGGAAGTGCAGATGTAGAGTTACTAGAAGCACTTCCATCCCAGTTCATATCTGTACTACTAGAAAAATTTGAATGCATACCTGCTATAAATGTAGGAGAAGCATCAGCTCCTTGGTATGCAAGAATTTGATCGCCAATTAAACTTAAAGTAGGAGCAGACCCACTTACATTTCCTGTACTTGCAGAAGTTCCGTTTGTAATAGTAATTACTGTACCTACTGTTAATGCACTTCCTGAAGTCCATGTCCAAGTAGCATCTCCAGAAATATTAAAAAAACCACCAGAATCATTCCAACCTCTATCTGTAAAATTAACTGTAGTAGAAGCATCGATATCTTTTAATAAAACGAAGGCATAATCGTCAGCACCATCAAGATTGAAACCTACAAAGGCAATATCTCCTGCTGCTAAGGTTGTTTGACCTAACATACCTATACTAAATAATAAGGTAGAAAGAAGAGTAATTGTTTTTCTCATGAATATAAGTTTTTGATTAGTATTGTTAAATTTAATGTATTTTATTGAAATACAATGTTTTATTTTTTTTAATGACATAGGTAAGCATTACTCCAGCCACCAATTATAGGTTCTGTGGCTAAAAAATGATTTGTTGATTTTTGATCTTGTTTGATTTTTTTTTCTTGTAAGACTTTATAATTACCGTTTTCATATTTAAGTTTCCACAAATAGTGATCAAAATCCGTCCTAGAAGTATTTTTGTTAAAATTTAACGTCCCACGAGGCCCTTTCAAGTTTGTGGTTGTTTCTTTATTCTCTTTTAAGTATTCTTGAATTAATAGGCTATTTTCGAATCCTAGTAAAGAAAATACAGTTGGTTTAGAACCAAATTTTTCTGTATATAATATTGAGAAATAATTATTTTCTTCGGTATCTAATTCTGGAAACCAAGAGGTAACACATTTCGCTCCGTCAAAAACTTCTGGAGATTTTTTTAATACTTTTTCGCCTATAGAAAAAGGGTTCATATACATAGGAATAGTTTTGGAAGAAAGTTTATTCTCTTTTAAAAAATTAGCATGTTCTTCAGCAAAAATCCCATTATGAGAACAAAAAAGCGCATCAGGTTTTGCTTCTTGTACAAAGTTTAACATAAGATCGGCTTCATTTTCTCTAGGGTATAGAGGGGTAATAAAGTACCCCGCAAGTTCAAGGTTTTTTTCTTTATTGAATGCGGTTTCTAATATTTTATTAAATCCATATCCAGCATCATTATAACAAGTAGAAATACCTATTTTTTTAAATTTTTCTTGAGAAAAAAGATTTCCGAGTAAGTAAGTTGATTTATTTAATTGAAATGAATTGCAAAATATTTTGGGCCATTTATTAAGGTTTAAAGGAACAGATGCTCCTAAATTTGAAAAGATTAGTGTTTCATCTAAATTATGTACAAACTCACAAATATCATCTAAATCTTTATGCCCTAATAGTCCAGTTAATATAGATACATTTTCTTGGTAAACTAATTTTTGTATTGCGCTTTTAATTACTTTTGGGTTTTCACCGAAACCTATTCCTTCAATTTTTATTTCAAAATCTTCAGGTAGATTTAATGTTAGCCCAGCCATAAATTCTTTAGATAGTTTTGGATATGTCTTTGAATTTGGTAAAAGAACGCCTATTTTTTTTTTCATGATTTTAAATTTTTAAAAAAAGAGAGTTTTTAAACTCTCTTTTTTTTAACTTCTTGAAGGAAAAATTCCAAATAAAGCAATACAAACATAAATTCCTAAATAAGGAGATCTTTTAGATATAGCTTGATTTCCTCCAATATTACTTGTTTGTGATTGTCGTAAATATTGATTAGCAGTTGGGGTGGCATTATAATCATTAGTTCCAGAAACACCAAGAACATGATTAGCAGGATCATCTAAATTAGCTCCATCTTCATTATTTACAGGTATCAATTGTGTATGGCTATGAGCTGGTAAATTTGGTGTAAATATATTAAATTGTTCTGAACCACCTCGTTGCCCCCATCTAATACTAGAAAGCCCTGGGCCATTACCTGGATGAACAATGCTTCTACCTCTTAAATCGGGTAAAGCAAAACTTGTCCTTCCGTCTCCTCCAAAAGTAGTTCCTATTAAAGAAAATAGCGCAGTATTAGAAGAAATAGCCATTAGTTGGCCATCACAAAATGCCCAAGATCGTGGTGGGAAATTAAAAGCGTATGGTTGAATTTGTCCTATAAATGGATCCATAATAATAAAATTTAAAGGTTAGTGATTTCTTATGTATTAATACTTTTAAATATCTGATTATTAAAAAGTAATATTTTGTTCCCTTCTCAAATTTAGTTAGGATAAATCCGTTAAAAAGGGTTTATTACTTAAGTGTCATTTATTTGGATATGAACGTGTATATATGAGGAACGAGTGCGTAGTAATTGAGTAGAGTAACCTGTTTTTAGGGTATGAGTGTATTGTAATTAACTATAAACGTATGTTATTTGGTAATAAGAGTAAGTTTTTATTGAAAAACACTGTTTATTTAACTATAAACGTATGTATACAGGTAATGAGTGTGTAATGATTAAAATTGATAGTTTGATTTTAAGGCATGAGTGTTGTAATCAATAGCAAACATATAGTTGTTGATGATAGATAGTAAAATTGTTTCTTAGAAAAATTGGAAGTTAGATAAGATTGAAAAAGAAGTTAATTTTTCTTCCAGAAAAAAGGAGTGAATAAAATAAGAACAGTAAAAAGTTCTAAGCGTCCAATTAACATTAAAAAAGAGCAAAATACTTTTGCGCTTGAAGATAAATGAGAGAAGTTATCTACAGGGCTTACACTACCTATTGCAGGACCAATATTACCTAAAGAAGAGGCACATGCGCCAATTGCAGATTGAAAATCTAAGCCCATCATAGCTAATACAACAGAGCCTATAATGAAGATAAACATGTACAAAATAAAAAAGGAAATAATATTAAAAACAATAGTTTGTTGTACGGCTTTTCCATCGTAACGAACGGGAATTATAGCATTTGGATGTAATGCTTTTTTAAATTCTAAAAAACTATTTTTAAGCATTACAATATGACGTACAACTTTAACACCACCAGATGTAGAACCTGCTGAACCACCAGAAAAGAATAAAGCAAAGAAAATAGCCGTTACAAAAAAGCTCCATGTTGTAAAATCTGCAGAAACAAAACCAGTAGTTGTAATTACAGAAATTACCGAAAATAAAGTATGTCTAATAGTACTCTCGGTATGTCCTAATACTTCAGGGTGTTCTATAGTAGTAACTAAAGCAGGATCTTTAAAGAAAAGAATAGCAATACTTATAATTGATGTAATTAAAAGAGTACCAAAAAAATAGTATCTAAACTCTTCACTTTCTATCACTTTTTTAATTTTTCCTTTTAAAGCAAAATAAACTAATACAAAGTTAGCACCCGCAATAAACATAAAAAAGAGAATAATATATTGTATTAAAGGAGCATTATTCCAATAGGCAACACTTGTGTTTTTAGTAGAAAAACCACCAGTACTTACAGTAGCCATTGCATGGTTTATAGCATCAAACCAAGTCATACCAGCCACTTTTAATAATAAAAATTCAATTAAAGTAAGACCTACATAAATTAGCCATAACCTTTTAGCTGTATCAGTAATTCTTGGGTGCAGTTTATCTGCTGAAGGCCCAGGAGCTTCTGCCATAAATAATTGCATACCTCCAATACCTAATAAAGGTAGTATAGCAATTGTTAATACAATAATTCCCATACCTCCAATCCAATGCGTAGCACTTCTCCAAAAGAGAATTCCTTTAGGCATACTTTCTATATCTGTTAAGATAGAAGAGCCTGTGGTAGAATATCCTGAAATGGTTTCAAATAAAGCATCTGTTATAGAAGGAATACTACCAGTCATTAAATAAGGTAACATACCTGTAATAGTAAGTGTAACCCAACCTAATGTAACAATTAAATAACCTTCTTTTTTCTGAAGATTTTTGTTGTCTGGTTTATTAAAAAAGAATAAAATTAGACCTATAAATATGGTAATAATTCCAGAAGTTAAAATCCCTAAAACAGCTTTTTCTTCAAAATAAAGACTAAAAGGAATAGTTAACCACATAAAAAAACCATTTAAAATGGCAGTGATTCCAAGGAAACGAAAAATAAGTTTTAGGTTTAAATTTTCCATTAGTTAAACAAATCTTCTACAATAGAAATAGCTTCTGGTAAACAAAATACAATTACATGATCTCCTTCTTGTATTTGCATATCACCAAAAGACATCAATGCTTTACCATCTCTAATTACACCTCCAAAAACTGCTTCTCTTGGAAAACGTAATTCTTTAATTGGCTTTTGAGTAACTTTTGCACCTTTTAATACTTCGAATTCGAAAACTTCAGCATCTACATTATGTAAGTTAGCCAATGCTAATATTTCACCTTTTCTAATATGTCTAAAAATATTACTGGCAGCAATTAGTTTTTTATTTATAAGGGTATCAATACCAATGGTTTGAGATATGTTTATGTAATCCATATTCTCTACTAAAGCAACTGTTTTCTTTACTCCTTTAGATTTAGCTACTAAACAGGACATAATATTAGTTTCAGAATCGCCAGTAACAGCAATAAAAGCATCCATATCCCTAATATTTTCTTCTTCTAATAGTTCTAGATTACGACCATCGCCATTGATAACTAGGGTAGTTCTTAAATCTTCAGCTAATGTTAAAGCTTTACCTTTGTTTTTTTCTATTAATTTTACTTTAAAATCTTCTTTACAAAGATTACGGGCAGTTTTTTTACCGATACTACTACCTCCTAAAATCATTACATTTTTTATATCGATGTGTTCTTTTCCACAAATAGGATATAATTTTTCTATACTATAGTTTGGAACAGAAAAATAAACCTGATCGTTCATTTTGTAAACAGTATCTCCTCTAGGAATAATAGTTTGTGCAATTCCTTCTCGTTTAATAGCAATGGTGATAAAATCGACCATGTTAAACTTGTCTTTTGCTTCTTTTACAGATAAATCTACAATAGGAGATTTATAACTTAAAGAAGTACCCATAACATTGAATAATCCATTTTCAAAAGCAACAGTATCATTAAAAGATGATTGATGAAGCAATAATTTAATTTCTTCAGCAGCTAATTCTTCGGGAGAAATCATAAAATCAACACCAAAATCTTGGAATTTTATGTCTTCACTATTTAAAAACTCAGGGTCTTTAATACGAGCAATTGTTTTAGTAACACCTAGAGCTTTACCAATAACAGAAATAGTGAAATTTGTGTTTTGACTTTCAGTAACTGCTAATAATAAATCTGCAGAACCAATACCAATTTCTTTTAATAATTTTACAGAGGTAGCATCACCTTTTTTGGTAATAACATCTAAATTATTATTAATATAATTTAGTTTGTCTCCATCTAAATCAATTATATAAGTATCTTGAGATTCGTAAGAAAGTAATTTAGCCAGATGAAAACCGACGTCACCAGCTCCGGCTATAATAATTTTCATATTAAAAATTAAAGGATAGGCTACAAAGATACATTATTTAATGTAAAAAACTTAAAATTTTAGTTACGTTAAATGAATATAGAGATAATATTGAAATAATTAAATAAAAGAATTTTTTATTTAATTTACTGTTTTTTAGTGTGTTATTGTTTTTTGGAGAGTTGCGAGATAATAGTTTCATTCTTTAGCATTCTTTTTATTAAAACAACTCTGTTATATTTGTTTCTAAAAAGAAATGAAAAAGTTAAGTATAAAAGCATGGGCTTTAGACGATAGGCCTAGAGAAAAACTGTTGCTTAAAGGAAAAAATGTATTATCTGACACTGAACTAATAGCAATTTTAATAAGTTCTGGAAATAGAGAAGAAAGTGCTATAGATCTATCTAAAAGAATACTTCAATCTGTTGATTACAATTTACAACAACTATCTAAACTTTCAGTAGAAGAATTAATGAATTTTAAAGGAATAGGAGAGGCAAAGTCAATTTCAATTATAACGGCATTGGAATTAGGAAAGAGAAGGCATTTTGAAAAAAGTTTAAATGAACTAAAAATAAGTTCTTCTAAGAATGCTTTTTTAATGATGCAACCTGTTTTAGGAGATTTAGAGCATGAAGAGTTTTGGGTAGGATATTTAAATAATGCCAATACGGTTTTATCAAAAAAACAAATAAGTAAAGGAGGTTTAAATAGTACATTGGTAGATGTTAGGCTAATTTTTAAAAGAGCTTTAGAATTATCGGCAGTAGCAATTATTTTATTTCATAACCATCCTTCAGGAAAAATAACACCTAGTTTATCTGATAAACAATTGACTCAAAAAATAAAAGTAGCTGGAAATTCTTTAGATATAAAAGTTTTAGATCATCTTATTATAACGGAAAAAACTTATTTTAGCTTTGCAGACGAAGGAGTTTTGTAAATAAAAACCAAGAGTATTGATACTCATTTATACACATAAAATAACACCAAGAGTACGATATGCGTTTAAGCATGTTTTTACAAGAATACTTTTAATAGAGATTGATTTTACATCTAAAGTAGAAGATTTTGTAGCCTATAATGGGCCAAAGTTATCATATACTAAGGTCCCTTTAGGGAATGAATTTTTTATAAAAAGTACAAACTTATTGTTTCAACAAGGGATAAATGATTTAGATATTACAATTTCTAAATGGGGGGGAGTTCCTTGTTTTTTTTATCAAGGTAAAAAAGCAACAATACCTTTCGATATTTTTTCAGCAAGTTTTTATTTAATTACACGATATGAAGAGTATTTGCCGCATATAAAAGATAAATATGAACGTTTTTCTGCAACAGAAAGTTTAGCTTTTCAACACGATTTTTTAGAGAAACCAGTAATAGATATATGGGCTTTTAAGTTATTAGATAAATTAAAAGAAAAATTTCCTGATTACGATTATAAAGAAAGGAAATATCAATTCATTTCAACGATAGATGTAGATAACGCGTATGCACATAAATATAAAAGTACGGTTAGAGCTGTTGGAGGCTTTTTTAAAGATCTTTATAAATTAAATGTTAGGCATGCTATAGATAGGATTGCTGTTCGATTTAATATAAAAAAAGATCCTTTTAATACTTTTGAAGATCTTATAAAGTTGAAGGAAAAATATAATGTACGAACATTGTTTTTTTTCTTAATAGGAGATTATACAACATACGACACGAATGTTTCTGCTTCTAAAGAAAAATTTAAATTGCTGATTAAAGATATGGTAGATTATGCAAGAGTAGGTTTACACCCTTCTTATTATACGATGCATGATTTTGAGAAATTAAAAACAGAAAAAGAACGGTTAGAAGGAATAACGAATATGCCCATTTTTAGATCTCGTCAGCATTATTTACGTTTCTTATTACCAGATACTTTTCAAAAACTAATAGATTTAGAAATAAAGGAAGATTATTCAATGGGGTATGCAAGTCATGTTGGTTTTAGAGCAAGTACTTGTACTCCTTTTTATTTTTATGATTTAGATTTTGAAATTCAAACACCTTTAAAACTTTTTCCTTTCGCATTAATGGATACTACTTTAAATGATTATATGAAGTTAACTCCCAAACAATCTTTAGGGAAAATAAGTGATCTTAAAAATGAAGTAAAACGAGTAAATGGTACTTTTATTACGTTGTTTCATAATGAAAGCTTAAGTGGATACTTACGATGGAAAGGATGGGGTAGGGTATATGAATCGATGTTAAAAATAGCTTCTAAATAAATGATACGTTTAGTAACTAGAGAAGAATTAGATGTAGAGAAATATAATGCTTGTATACAAGCATCGATACAGTCTAGTGTATTTGGTTTTTCTTGGTATTTAGATGTTGTTGCAGATAATTGGAGTGTTTTTGTATTAAATGATTATGAAGCTGTAATGCCAGTTCCTTGGCGAAAAAAGTTTTTTATAAAATATGTGTATCATCCATTTTGGGTAATTCAATTAGGTCTTTTTTCAAAAGAAGCTGAAGATGAAAATGAGTTTTTAATAGAGTTGTTCAGTGAATTTAAATATGTAAACTTACGTATGAATTCTAAAAACTTATTTAGTATGTTTCATGCATTTCAAAAGCAAAAACAATTACAATTTATTAGATTACAGAGTAATTATGAAAGTTTAACTACTGTTTATAATAGAAATAGAAAAAGAGAATTAAAGAAAGCAAATAAATTAGATTTAACAGAAAAATGGAATGATAACCCTAAAAAGTTGATCGATTTATTTAAAGAAAATGTAGGGAAAAGAGTTCGAAAATTAAAAGATGAAGATTATTTAAGACTTTATAAGTTAATGAATGTTTGTTTAGAAAAGAAAAAAGGAGAATTATTAACGATATATGATAAAGAGAATAAATTGATTTCTGGAGCATTTTTTCTAAAAGACACTAATAAAGTTACAGAATTGGTTTGCTCTTCTAACTTTAAAAATAGAGATAATGGGGGAAATACTTTTATGAATGATAGGGCTATTTTTAAATACGAACGAAATTTTGATGTTTTTAATTTTGGTGGATCTTCAATGAAAAATATAGCTAAATATTATCAAAGTTTTGGAGCAGAAAATGAGCATTATATCGAATTACATTATAATAAATTACCTTGGTTAATGCGTTTGTTTAAGCGTTAATAGAAGTAAGAAGTAAGAAGTAAGAAGTGGAATAAAATAACCTAACTTTTATTTTTAGTAAATAAACCTTGTTTTAAAGTAGCTTAGTGTTGTTTTCTGTATTTTAAAACGAATAAAATCATAGACAATACTCCAGTAAACCACATTAAGAGTGCAGATGTAATGGCAGCTCCTGTAATACCATATAAAGGAATCAATTTTGAATTGGTAATGTAATTTATAATTAAAGCAACTACAGTTATATAGAAGTTGGCTTTAACAGCTCCTATAGAAGAAAGTAAATTGCCAAATAAACCTCTAAGAATTAAAATTCCACAAATACCTATAGATAGTATCATAAAACTATCAGTGTAATGGATAAAAGAAATGTCGAAAAAAGAAAGTAATTGTTTACTAAAAAGATAAGATATAGCAACAAATAAAAAGCTGATTAAAGAAAACAGTATAAGGTAGTTTTTTATATAATTTTTAATAAATTTTTGATCTGTTATTTTTTCTGTAAAAGAAACAAAATCTGTAGTTATAAAAACTCTAGGTAAAAATAACATGCTAAAAGGAATTAAAGACACATATTTATACACAGTAATTTGCTCTGTATCCTTTAATAAATTTCCTATTAATAAAATATCAATAGCAAAAAGGAGTGTAGTAGCTACATTAGATAAACCTCCAAAAATTCCATATTTCCAAAACTCGAGATTAATAAAAGTAGGTTTTTTATATGTTTTATTATTTGTTTTTAACTCTTTTATAAATAATAATATAGATAGCGTAGGAGCAGTAATTAAAGCTGTAATATATCCCATCTCTTGTAAAAAATAGCTCAATACAGTTATGAGTAGTACTAAAATGATATTATAAATAATCTCTAAAAAGGCGTACTTTTTATTTTGATGAAATAAGCGGTATTTAACTTTTAAAATTTCAAACAAAAAAAGAGGTAAAAAAATAAAAGAAAAATAAATTAAATAGTATCCTGTTTTTTCAATATTGAAATTGAAAAAGAAACCAAACATACTTATAACAAAAGTAATACCTAATGAAACTAAACTTCCTTTTTTAATAACATAATTTAAAAGTGCTTTTTTTTCTTTTTCAGAAACAGTCATAGCTCCATATCGTATATAACTTTGATGTAAACCCAAACCTACTAAGGGCGTTAAAAAAGTAATAATATTCCAAGAAAATAAAACAATACCCAGTTCTTTATTAGGTATTAATTGTAACGCAACCCAAGAAGCGAAAAAAGATAGTAATCTTGAGAGAATAGTGGAAAAAAAAATAAATCCACCAGCTCTATTTATAAAATCAGACAAGTAATTTTTTACTCCTTTCAATTCAGTGTTTTTAGATAAAGGTTAGAAAAAGTATTTCCAATTTTGTCATAACTAAAATTTATTTTAGCATAGGTATGCATTTGCGCTTTACTTTGAATAGGGTTTTTATAAAGAGTCAACAATTTTTCTAAGAATTCGTTTTCATTATTTGGTGTAATTAAATATCCGAAATTTTTTGGGAAGAACTCTGAAACACCACCAACATTAGTGCTAATCACAGGTGTACCACAAGAAAAACTTTCTAAAATAACACAAGGTAAGTTTTCATAATTACTAAATAGAACAAACACAGTTGCTTTTTGTAAATATTCGATAACTTTATAATGTGGTATGTGGTCTATAAATTGTATTGAATTAGAGATTTGTAAAGAATCTGCTAATGGCTTATGTTTTTTTGAATCTTCACCAATTAAAATTAATTCAGAATTAGGTATTTGATTTTTAAGCTTCGAGAAAGTTTTAATAATTCCTGATACATTTTTATGAGAATCTAACATATTAGAAATATGTAGTATTGTAAATTTTTGATTCTCATTTTTTGAAGGAAGAAATAAGTTAGTATCTACTACATTTGGAACAATAGTATAATTACCATAAAAATTTAAATGAGTCATCGATTTTTGTAAATCTTTGGAAACTGGACAAATGAAACTAGCATTCTTCGTAATACGTTTAGATAAGAAAATTTCAATTTTAGAAATGTTTTTAGCTTGTGGTTGATGATAACCAGTCCAATGTTCTGAAATAATAAATGATTTTTTATAAAACCATTTTAAGAACAAGGCAAGAATACCAAATGGATATAATTTATTTAAGTGAACAATATCAAATTTTTCTATCTTATTTATTAAAATAAAAAAAGCTTTCAAGAACCAATATATTTTTATAATTGGGTTTTTAATCGGCTTTATATAAGCGATGTGTGTTTGAATTTTATTCGTCTTTTGAGTTACAATTTCAATATTCTTTTTTAAAGAAACATCTGAAATAATGTGTAGTATAGAAATATCATGTAATAGACTAACAGCTTCGGCATGACGTTGAATAAAATCACCATTGTTAGGCAATACTCTAGAAGGGTACCAGCTACATAAAAAAAGAATATGAAGTTTTTTCTTGTTCAAAAAATGTACTTATTATAAATAAAGGCGTTATTAAAATAACGCCTTTAAAAGTATATTAATTTTTTGTAAACCAAGAATTTTATTTACGAATAGTCTGTATTTTCATTACTTGTTCTAATAAAGGAGAAATTCCATTTTGTGTTATAATATCATTATTCCAAAAACTTAATACACAGGCTATGTAATTACTTCTAACTTTACAAGAAACATAATATATGGTTAATGTTTTTCCTTCATTCTTTCCAAATATTTAAAGTGAGAAGCGAACAATTTTTACATAAGTTAAAAGTTCCAGTTAATTAGGGGCAATTTTCTTTTTTGATTTACATTCCATAATCCTAATTGTATGCCTTTAAAATTTTTAGAAGTATTAAAAATTCCAATTTGTAGCCCAACTCCATTATGTGCATAGTTACTAAACGAAATTTGCACCCCTTTAAAATAATATGAGTTATTAGCAAAAAAAGAAGCTTGAAGACCATTTTGTTTATCAATTATATTCCAGCCTCCTGCTAAAGAAATTCCATTACCTAACGTACCATATTGTCCAACCAATCCAATAGTAATTCCATTGTAATTACAGTCACACCAGGAACCAGAAGATAAATTTAATCCATTAATTGTTTCACTGTATGCATGGTTTGTTAAATCAAAAGGTTTTGTTCTATTTGGAAAACCATTTCCTATAAAAGAGAGCATACCAATTCCAGGTACTTCTAATCTAAGGCCATTTGTAGTAACGTCTCTGTAATCACCTACACCTGAATATAATCCAAATGAGAAACCATTAATTTGGGTGTCAGTAGTTTGAAATGTTCCAATAATTTTTTTTGTAATCTGAGATATATTTTGACTATAACTATTTATTTTACCAACAAAAAATATGGATAGAAGTAAAAGGGTAATAATTGTTTGCTTTGTCATAATTTAAAAAATTAATGATAGGTTTTACGAAAGGCTTTTTAGATTTGTTTTGTTTTCTCCCATTTTTTTCAAATGTTTAAAATGGGAAACCATCATTTCAAATAATGTTTTTTTATGATAAGGAAAACCGAATTCAGTAGTAGTTTCTTCTATAATACTATTTATTTTGTCATAATTTGTATGACATATATTAGGAAATAGATGATGTGCCGCATGACAGTTTGATCCACCACTTAAGAAGCGAGCAAATTTATTATTAGGATTCCAATCGCAACTTGTTTTTAACTGATGTACCGCCCAAGAAGATTCTAATTCATTGTTTTGTGGTTGATAATATTCTGCTTCGTAAAAGAAATGAGTGCCTACCAACATTACCACAAATAATAAAGAGGTGAAAGCGGAAGTAGTTATGTAGGTTGTTATTACAAAACCTATTGAAAAATGAGAAAGTAGGATAGGCAAAATAAGAACTAAAGAAAAATAAGCAATTTTAAATGAAAAGTATCTAATCATAAGTTGCTTTTTTGAAACACCATTTCGCATCCATTCATATTCTTTAGAAAAAAGATAAATCCAATCACCCATAAAAACAGAATGTAATAAAGCAAGCATATATACAAACGGAGCATATAAATGTTGATATTGATGTTTTTTAGTCCAAGGATGAGATGGAGCAAGCCTTAAGAATGGATTTTTATCAATATCAATATCACTTCCTTCTATATTTGCATATAAATGATGCGAGCGAATATGTCTTAATCCCCATAACAAAGGATCAATTCCTATAGTTAAAAAACTAAAAAAATGTAAAACATGATTGGCTTTTTTATTTTTAAGAGCAGTGTTGTGTGATGCATCATGACCAAAACTAAACCCAATTAAAAGTCCCGTAATTTGAAAAATAAGAAAAGAGAACCAAAATAGAGAATAACTTTTTGTTTGAAATAAAATATAATAGGAACTATAAGTAATTAGAGACCAAAAAAGACCTTTAACCCAAAAAGAAAGTCCGCCATATTTAAAGTTATGATTGTTAAGTTTTTTGTGAACTCTTTTTCGTACTGTTAAAAAGAATTCTTTTTCCTGTTTTATAGTTTTGAATGTTCTAAATTTCATGATTAAGTTTTTTTCAAAACTAGAAACAGTACGAATATTAAGTGTCCATGATATAGCAAAATGCTTAAAACAGGATAAGTTTACTGATTTTAGAACATTTTTTTATATAACTTGTGTTGATCAATGTCTGTAAATAGGTTTTTTCTGAAAAAAGTAAATAATTTGTTGTTTATTATTGTTTTAGCAATTAGTATTAAAGAGAAAATAAGTGTAATTTGATAAGGTGTCTTTTCTTAATTAAGAGCTTAAATACATTATGTTTTTTAATGTCCAGAATTATTAAAAAAATGCTGAAAAGTGGAGAGTTTTTATTGTTTAGATGTTTTAGGATTAATTTTTAGTTGATTGAAGTGTAATTTACTACGTTTTAATTGTAGAATTAATCTTTTAAAGAAGTTTTTATTTTACTATTGTAAGATGGAGTATAGTCTAAATTTTACATTATGAATGTTTTTAAAAAAAAGTATCCTACACAATATTTTAAAAGTGTAGGAACACTGATTTTTTTCTTCATTATTACAATTCTCCCAACGAACTATTTTTCTAAAATTGATAACCTAAAGAAAAACCACCTCTAAATAAAAATTCAGGAGAGTTTTCGTCAAGCCCTAAGTTTCTTCCTCCTCCCAAAGAAATTTCAAAAGTAAATCCCTTTTTGTTAACCCATTTTTTTCCAATACTAAAACCTAAAGCAGCATCAAAATATTTTTTATCTTCAACTTCAAAATTAAATAAAGAGTCTAAAAAAATGTTGTTCCCTGAAGCAAATTTTGAAAAAATTTCAACAAAGAATCCTTTAGATCCAAAATCTTCTTTATTTAAAAAGTAGAATCTAAAAAATGGAGTAACAGCAAAATTTTCTGTATATCCTCCTTGTTCTTTAAAGTTAAAAAATACAGAAAGTCCATAACTCATACTATTAGCGCTTACACGTTCGTAGGTTACATCTAAAGTAGATAGAAAAGCTAAATCAAAAGCATCGATTTTTATTTCATGTTTTTTTAATGAACTGAAATCATCGTTTTTTTCTTGTGAAAAAAGTTGCGACTGGCATACTAAAAAAAAGAGAAGCATTAATAGTTTAAAATAAGATTTTTTTAAGGAATTTGTCATTTTTAAAAGTTTTCCTCAAAACTAGAAACAGTCCCCATGTTAGATGTCCAAAATATAGCAAAATGCTGAAAATAGGACAAATTTGCTGATTTAAGGACAGCTTATAAAAGATGATTTTCTTTAAATTGAGTAGGTGTACTGCCTGTATACTTTTTAAAAGCATTATAAAAAGTAGATTTAGAATTAAAACCAGATTCTAAAGCAATAGAGGTAATGGTATAATTATTATAAGAAGTGTCTAGTAATAGTTTTTTAGAAAACTCTATTCTATAACTATTAATTAAATAATTAAAACTATTAGAAGTTTGTTCGTTTATCAGTTTAGAAAGTTTACTACTACTTATTTTTAGTTCATTAGCCAAAGTTTCTAGACTTAATTGATTGTCTAAAAATCGTCTATTC